>CAKSCV010000013.1 GCA_934444645.1 uncultured Eubacteriales bacterium
AGTCATTCTGCGTAAGGGATGATATTGGAAGTTACATCCGAACCGTGTATCACATGGTAAGCCATACTCCTAAGCGATAGGTCGGGTGTTCGAATCACCTCGGGAACGCCAAAGTCCTTGCCGTAAGCCGTTTCCACATGGCTTACGGCATTGTTTTTTCTCTCTCGCCCGTCAAATTTGAAGGAATCGAATGATCCGAAGCTTTTGACGGGCTTGTTTTTATGCGTTTGTCGGTGCATATCCTGCTAACCCGCTTCAAACGGTTTCTAAAAGCTGTACTTTTTGTGTCTGCTTACCTGACGAAATTTCTTCTTGGTTTTCTTTGTGTGTTTTCGGCAGCAAAGCCCTTCGCATTTCCGGACACAGCAAAGCCGCACAAACGAAAAATGTCTGTGCGGCTGTGTGGATAAAGCGACAGTTGCTGTCGATTATGCATCCAGATAACGACTCGCCTGAAGCTCAAATAACCGGGCATAGATACCGTGCATGGCTAACAGCTCTTCATGCGAACCCTGCTCGGCGATTTTTCCCTCATCAAGCACCAGAATCTTAGAGCAGAATCTCATGTTGGATAAACGGTGAGAAATTAAGACAGCGGTTTTTCTTTCGGATAAGCGCGAAAAGTCCTCGAATATCTTTTCTTCCGCAAACACATCCAAAGAAGCGGACGGCTCATCGAAAATGTAAAACGCCGAATCCCGGAAATACGTCCGTGCCAAAGCTAATTTTTGCCATTCCCCTCCGGAAAGATTGAAGGAATTTTCAAGTTGTATACACATCGGGTCGTTCAAAATTTTGTCGTAATTCGCGCCCTTGGTCTGCAGAACAGCAGAAAAACCGCTTCTCTCGCAAGCTTGGTCAAGCATTGGGGTATTATTTCGCTCGTCGTACCTTGACAAAGCGATACCGTCGCGTAACGGGATAAAAATATACGGAATGTTTTCTTGAAACAGAGAGGAAAACACGGCTCTTACCGATTTTATATCGTATATACGGATATCCTTGCCGTTTATTCGGATACTTCCGGCAGTCGGATCATAAAACCGCATCAAAAGCTTTACAATCGTGGTCTTTCCTGAGCCGTTCAATCCGACAAGCCCGATTTTATCGCCGGAATGAATCGTAAAATTCACGTCGTTCAAAACGTTTTTGTCGGTTCCCGGATAGGCAAAAGCAACATGCTCGAATTCAATTGTCAGATTATCTTGCGGGCATAAATCGCCTATACTTGTTTCTATCGCCGTATTTTCTTCTATAAATTCGGATAAAAGCACCATGGAATCCCGATCGCTCTTTAGCTTTGAAATGTTATGTAACATTGCCGCAAACCGATTCTTCAGATTATCTGCAAGGCTCCAGCTGTACTGAATCGTTCCGATACTGATCTTTCCGGATAAGGCATCTAAAACCGTTAAGAGTATCACTGCGAAAAAGCTAAGGTTTGCAATAAGATCCATTAAGAGTGCCAACAAACCGTATTTGGCTTTGTGTCTACCTATCCACGCGTTTAGTTTTCGACTTAAACAGAGATACTGGTTCGTAAAATAATCCTCTGCATTGTTCAGTTTCGCTTCGAGCAGAATATCGCTGTTTTGCAGCGCGTCACCGTAATATCTGAGTCTTCTTTGGTCGCCAGAAATATTTATATTGAACGCGCGCTGCTTTTTATCCGAAAAAACATCAAAAAAATACTTTGGAAGAACTAATATAGCAGTTGTGATGGCAAGAATGAGATTATACCGTCCGACAAGAACAAAGGATATCAGCAACGAAACCGTGTTGCAGATAAGATCAAACAGCTCCCATGAAATATTCGCCGAAGACTTGTACGCTTTCGATAATTCATTGTTGCGATTTTGCCGTTCAGTGTCATCGAAATAGCGTATATCGTATGCGGAACAGGCTTCGATTTCTTTCTTTTCGACATATAACGTCAGTTCATCCGAATAGATTCGGTCAATATACTCATGGCAAAAGCGCAAAACTCCGCCGACGACTAATAACAAGCCATAGGCGCCGACTGACACCAACAAACCAAGTAATTTATTTTCTGCCGGAAATGCAATACTGTCTAAGATAATCTTCCAAAAATACGCAGACGCAATCGGAATCATAACGCCTAAAAAAGACAAAATAAATTTAAGTACCGAATACCAGACGGATATTTGGAAACTGATTTTAAAAAAACCAAGGATATTTCTTAGTGTAAATCTGTTCTTTTCCATACATCACACCTCAAATTGTTCTTTCTGTTTGGTATACATCTGGGCATATATACCGCCCATATCCATAAGTTCCTTATGCGTTCCGGATTCCTTGATAAAGCCACCGTCAAGCAAAATGATTTTGTCAGAAACAGAGGTGCTTGATAAGCGGTGAGAGATGAGTATTCCAAATTGTTCGGGAGATAAGTTGTCAAATACTTTTAAGAGCTCATGTTCATTTTCCGCATCGAGCGCCGAGGATGGTTCATCAAAAATCATCACCTGTGCGTTTTTATACAAAGCCCTTGCAATGACAACGCTTTGCTTTTGCCCTTTGGATAACTCGGCGCCGTCCGAATCGAATTTCCGCGAAAGAACGGTATCGTATCCATGTTCAAAGGAATCAAGAAATTTACAGCAGCCGCTTTGCTTTGCAGCTTCTTTAAGTTTTGTTCCGTCAGCGCTTTCATCCTTGGAGCCGAACGCGATATTATCACGCAGAGAAAACGGATATATGATGTAATTCTGAAAGACGCACGAAAACAGCTTGCGCAGTCTTTTCGAAGAAAGTCTCTCCATCGGAAGATGATTGAGTAAAATCTGCCCCTTGTCCGGTTTGTAGATTCCCAAAAGCAGTTTGATACAGGTTGTTTTTCCGGCTCCGTTGACGCCTACAATGGATAGTTTTTCGCCTTTGTTCAGACAAAAAGAGACACCCTTTAATACATACGTTTCCGTCCCCGGGTATTTGAACCAGACATCGGAAAATTCGATGGATTCTAACATTTCGATACATTCCTTGCCATCGGAAGCTTCCGAACGTGCGTCCATGTCTCTTTTTGAAACCGAATATTCGTCAATCCACAGAAGCTTTGTCATCACATCGGTGATCACCGCCCCGCACGAAACCATATTCGTAATGGCTGCCGCCACATAACCGGTCAATTCCGATAACTTGCTGATTGAAAGAAATCCTTTCCATGCCCTGAAAATAAGGTGGCAGATCAATGCCGCTTGCCCGGAAAGCAGAACTATTTCAAATACGCATCCGGTCGTCAGCCTTGCTTTATACTTGCCTTTTAACAGCTGTTTGATCTCTCTTGCCAAGGATATGTATTTTTCCTTAAATACAGTCTGTATGTTATAAAGGCGAACGTCCATGGCATAAGGTGAGGCGGTAAGCATATTCAAATAATTGTCCTTTACAGCACCCAGCGGTTGCATCTGTGCTTCCAAATCATTATCTTCTTTTTGATTCTTATACGAATACAAAATCACGGGCAAAGACAATGCGACGATAATCAGTGCATATACATAATGAAAGCTTGCAACAATGCAAAGAGAAGCGGCAAAGGAATATATATGGCTTAGAATATTCAATGTTCCGTGATAGATATTGCCATAAAATTCATACGACACAGCTAACAATTGAATATCATTCCGACCTTTCGGAGAATCGATATAGGATAATGGGAACGAAGCGACCAATCGGTTGAATTCGATATGGGTGTGCTGTTTGATTCGCAGATTGATTTTGCTTTCTAAAATACCGTTCAACATCTCCAATGCTTTTCCGAGCGCGGTCAACACAACAAACGAAATCGCATAAATGACTGTTTTTGGAATATCAATGGTCGGCGCGGACAAAAGTTTTAGTATAACAGAAAATACATATATGACAACAAGCGGAATTGTCGATAAAGCAAATTTTAATGCGATATTCAAGGGGAACAACAGACGAAGTGCGCGTATACAAGTACCGAAAACGCTCATTTGCAGTTTTAAGTGCTTCAGAATTTTCTTATGCATTTTTTATTTTCTCCTTGTTTTATATGACTTTAATCCCATTATATGGTTGTCCTCGGCGGTTGTCAATGCTTATTTTTGAAAACAGTCGATTTTGCCTCAATATTTCCAAAACCAATTTGCTAAATTTACATAAAATTTACGATTTTTTGTCACCGCCCGACTTTCCGTTCATTTTTCTCCCATCTCCGCAAAGGCTTGCAAAAACAAGCGTTCTATGATACAATACAAGTACCGCCTACGGCCAACCGCCGGAAAAAGAGCCGAGAGAACCAAAAGAACCGAAAGAACCGAGGAAAACGCCATGTCACAAAGCTTTTACGACCAAACGCAATTAAATGCCGAGCAAACCGAAGCCGTCACCGCCACGGAGGGTTTTGTGCGTGTCATGGCCGGTGCCGGAAGCGGAAAAACACGGACGCTTGTCCATCGGTTTGCCTTTTTGGTGAACGAGATCGGCATTCTGCCGGGAAATATTCTCTGTGTCACCTTTACCAACAAGGCCGCCGGTGAAATGCGCACGCGTATCCACAACCTCACCGGCGACGACGACACCGGCTACATTTGCACCTTTCACAGCTTTTGTGCCGCCATTTTACACGAGGATGCGCACTGCATTCAATATCCCGAAAGCTTTTTGGTGCTCGACAATGCCGATATTGATGCCATGCTTGCCACGGTTTACGAGGAGCGCGGCTTAACGCTGCGGCACATGACGTTTTCCGCGGCGCGGGACAAAATCGAACTGTTAAAACTAAAGGAGCGGCCGGCGTACTATTTGGATTTGATCCGGCTGTCGATTGCCGAATTAAAGCAAAAATATGAGCAAGCGACAAATGTGACCGACATCATTTTTTACGGCTATCTGTATGAACAGAAAAAGTGCTTTGGATTGGATTACAACGACCTTATCTGCCTGTCCTTGCACATTTTTGACACGAATCCCGATGTGCGCTTAAAATGGCAGAAGCGTTTGGAATACATCATGGTAGACGAATTTCAGGACATTGATGAGCCGCAGTATACACTCATGAAGGTGTTATGCGATTACCACAAAAACTTATTCATTGTGGGCGATCCCGACCAAACCATCTACACTTGGCGCGGTGCGAGCATTCGCTACATTCTGAATTTTCCCGAAGAATTTCCGCACACGCGCACCATCACGCTTTTGAAAAACTACCGCAGCACGCCGCAGATTGTTGCCGCCTGCAACAGTTTAATTGCCAAAAACATCAACCGTGCCGAAAAAAAGCTGATTTCCGTTCTTCCCGACGGCGACAAGGTACTATGCCACTATGCCGAGGACAGCGAAAAAGAAGCGGAATGGATCGCCGACGAGGTGACAAAGCTGCATGAAAGCGGTGTGCCGTATAAGGACATCACGGTCATGTACCGTGCGCATTACGTCACGCGCACGCCCGAAAGCGTTTTTCTCAAGCGCAAGATTCCGTATGTGCTGTACAGCGGCGTGCCGTTTTACGGGCGTGCCGAAATCAAGGACGCGCTGTCGTATTTGCGTTTTTTGATTTACAAGGACGATCTTTCCTTTGCCCGGATTGTCAACGTGCCGAAGCGGAATATCGGTTCGCGGCGCATGGAATATTTGAAGGCCTATGCCGAAGCGCACGGTGTATCGCTGTACAAGGCCTTGCAGGATGCGTGTGACGCCGGAGAGCCGCTATTTGCCGGGACGGGTGCGAAAGCCTTTATCCATCTGATGGAAGAAATGTCGCGCACGTATGCGGCTCGTCCGGCATCGGAGGTATTAAGCGACCTTATTGACAAAAGCGGCTACGAAACCATGCTGCGCACCGAGGGAAGCTCCGAGCGGTTAGACAATCTCGCCGAACTGAAGCAGGCGGTGCATGAATTTGAAACGACCTGCGGCGAAGAAAGCACGGCAGAGCAATTTTTGACAAATGCCGCGCTGTACAGCGGTGCGGACATGAGTTCGGGCAGCGACAAGGTGCGCTTTATGACGGTACACGCTGCCAAAGGTTTGGAATTTCCGTATGTGTTTTTATGCGGCATGAATGAGGGTATTTTCCCCTCCGGGCGCATCCGCACCAAAGAGGAGATGGAGGAGGAACGCCGGTTATGCTTTGTGGCCATGACACGTGCCGAAAAGAAATTATATCTTTCGGAGGCCTCCGGGCGGGATTTTGACGGCTCGCCGCGGTATCCGTCGCGGTTTCTCCTCGATATCGATGAGACGCTTCTCGATTTTACAAAGCCGCCGCGTGAAGGACTGATTGCCGATGCGCGGGCATACATCACCGGCAGACAAAAGCGGTTAGCCGATGATGAGCCGGTCGCGTATCAGAGAGGAATGCGCGTGAAGCACGCGATTTTCGGCTTCGGTACGATTTTGGATACCGACGTGCAGAAAGGTACAAATCTTATCTTGTTTGACGATATGCCCACCGCAAGACAGATATCCTATCGGGCAAAATTAGAGATATTAGGCCTTTTGCCGACTGAAGATATCGACAAACTCATGGAGGAGCTTGAAAGAGCGGAAAAAAATCTGAAAAAAGTGTAAAAAAGTCTTGACATTGTCCTTAGGGCATGGTTTATAGTAATGCTGTCAATTATGAGTTGATTGAGACGATTTAACATACGGCTTTACGAAAGGACTGTGCAAGATGAACTTAACAGGAAAAGAAATATTATTTTTAGGCGATAGTATAACGGAAGGCATGGGAACATCTTCAAACGACAAAAATTATGTATCCGTATTTGCAGAGCTTTCCGGAGCAAAGGTAAAAAATTATGGGATCAGCGGAACAAGAATTGCAAGACAAACCGGAAAAACCGGAGAAGTACTGTGTGACAGGAGCTTTTTAGAACGTGTCGCTGAGATGGACGCAAATGCGGATGTCGTGATCGTGTTTGGGGGAACTAATGATTTTGCAAACGGAAATGCAAAAATCGGTGATTTTAATTCAAGAAACGAATGTACATTCTACGGTGCTGTACACCTTTTATGCGAAAGACTTTTAAACAAATATCCGGAAGCGGAAATCGTTTTTATGACGCCGCTTCACAGAGTGACTGAGGATTCCAAGATAAAGGAAATCGGAATTCCTGCCGAGCTGCCGCTTTCGGGATATGTGTCGGTCATAAAAGAGGTTGCCGGATATTACGGCTTGCCCGTGTTGGATCTGTTTTATGAGAGCGGCTTGCAGCCGAAAGTTGCTGTTATAAGAGAGAACTATATGCCAGATGGCCTGCATCCGTCGGACAAAGGAGCAAGAAGAGTTGCGGAAAGATTATACGGATTCCTTTCGGCACTGTAAAGAATGCTTGAAAGTATCTTGATAAAGGAGAAGTACAATGCAGATAAAAGAAGTATGCATTTTGACCGGACTTTCTGCGAAAGCGATTCGTCTGTATGAATCCAAGGGTCTTGTTTCTGCCAGACGCGCCGCCAACGACTACCGCGACTACACCGACGAGCAGATCGAACGGCTTTCGGCCATCCGGCGTTTTCGGTCAGTCGGCATTTCGCTTGCCGATATCCGTCTTTGGGCAGATGGCTTATTGGATGCCGAAACGCTGTTTCAAAAGCGGCTGCAGGAGCTTTCCGAGGAAAGCGGCAAAAACAAAGAGCAGGAAAAATTGTGCTTTGCGTACTTAAAACAGCCGGCATTTCCGGATTGTACGGCTGAGGAAGCACTGTTTGACGATCCGGAGCTTTTGCGTCCTGCCGACGAATCAAGTAAGCACCGTCTGTCGCTCGGCATCGACATCGGCACGACCACCATCAGTGCCGCCGTTGCCGACATGGATGCACACTGTCAAATCGCCTGCTACACCTTGCCGAACAAAAGCACCGTCAAGACAAACGAATCGTACCGCCATGAGCAGGATGCCGCATGGATCGCCGATAAGCTTTCGAAATTTTTAGAATCGGTCATCGGCGCATTTCCCGGAATCTGTTCGATCGGTATGACCGGGCAAATGCACGGGATCGTCTACACTGCCGTGGACGGAAACGCCGTTTCGCCGCTTTATACTTGGCAAGACACGCGTGCGGCGCAAATCGAAGCGGACAATGTATCCTATTCGCAGCGCATTTTGGACAAAACCGGCTATACCGTCATGCCCGGCTATGGTTTTGCCACGCATTATTATAATGTCAGAAACGGACTTGTTCCCGAAACCGCCGTCAGCCTTTGCACCATCGGCGATTATGCCGTCATGCGCACGACCGGAAAAACGCACCCGCTCCTTCACGCGTCAAATGCCGCAAGTCTCGGCTTCTTCGACCAAAAGGCCGGCTCGTTTGACCGTGCGGCACTCGAAAAGATGGGTCTGTCGGCCGATTTTCTGCCTGAAGTGGCTGTCGGCGAGCCGGTTGCCGGGCTTTATCACGGCATTCCGGTCACGGTCGCTATCGGCGATAATCAGGCTGCCTTTTTCGGGTCGGTGCGCGATGAGCAAAACGACCTGTCGGTCAACTACGGCACGGGCAGTCAGATCTCGCTCTGCGTGAACGCGGATTTTCCGACACCGCATCTGCCGCTCGAACGGAGGCCGTATATTGAAGGGCGCGCCTTATTAAACGGCTCGGCGTTATGCGGCGGACGCGCGTATGCGCTTTTGGAGAAATTCATCCGCGCCGTACGTGAGACCGATACCGAGCAATACGATTTTCTAAACGCACTTGCCGAAAAGGGCTTATCGGCGGAAAAGCCTTTAGAGGTTCGCACCACGTTCTGCGGCTCGCGCAAGGATCCGGCCTTGCGCGGAAGCATCGAACAGATCGGTGAAGACAATTTTACGCCGGAGGCTCTTGCGTGCGGCGTTTTGCAGGGCATGGTCAATGAGCTGTATGCGCTGTACCGGCAAAGCGGTGTGGAATTACACGGACGGCTTATCGCTTCAGGCAATGCCGTTCAAAAAAATCCGGTGCTGCGCAAACTGCTTGCGCAGACCTTCCGCCTGCCGACCGTTTTGCCGGCCTTGCGTGAGGAGGCTGCGTTCGGCGCGGCACTTGCGGCAGCACATATTGCGCTTTCCGTCCCGTTAAACGAAGTCAAAAGCTGCATTCCGTACCATCCGGATATGCCGGATGAGCATAAGAAAGGATGAAAAAGCATGGAACCGACAGTTACAAAAATCTCTTTTGATAAGTATGACCTTTGCTTCTCTGTCTCCCCTACGCATCCCCTAACCGCTCAAACGCCGGACGGGAAACCGGCTTTTGAGGCGGTTTTGGATGAAAACGGTCTTGCCGTAAAGTTCTACACCTCTTTCCGTACCTGGCCGCTTGTGCTCACCGCTCCGCACGCGACCGGCGAAAACATTTTGCTTCGCGTGCGTCCGTACCGCGTGGAGCTTTGGGCGGACGGTGTGCTGTGCGACGAAGAGTGGCCGATCGGTGCATTCGGTGTGGCCGATGCCGTGTGGAATGCGCCGGTCGAAGTGAAGCCGTATACAGAGGATCCGACGCCGCCTCCGGCCGTTCTCGGAACGTTTCGGAACGCCGAGGGCTGGCGGCCGGAACAAGCCGTTTTTGTCGGCGACTGTATGCCGTATGCCGACGACAAGCGGTTTCATGTCATCTATCTGAAGGACCGCCATCACCATCACAGCAAATACGGCTCGGGTGCGCACCAATGGTCACACATCTCCACCGCCGATTTCGATACCTGGCAGATCCATCCGGATGTTGTGGAAATCGATGAGCAATGGGAGGGTTCTATCTGCACCGGCTCGCACATCGAATACAAGGGCAAGCACTATCTGTATTATACGGTCCGCGCCTGCGACGGCTCACCTGCACCCATCTGCCGCAGCATTTCGCAGGATGGCTATCATTATGAAAAAGACCGTGCGTTCCGCGTTGTTTTAAGCGACGCGTACTGCAAGGTGTCGGCACGCGATCCGAAGGTCGTTTTGGCCGAGGATGGTATCCTGCATATGTTTGTGACGACAACGCTGCTTTCCGAAAAGAAAGGCTGTCTTGCGCACTTGACCTCGTCCGACGGCGACACGTGGCACGAAGAGCCGACGCCGATCTACACAGCCGCCGACGGCGACCAACCCGAATGCCCGGATTATTTCAAGTACCATGACACCTATTATCTTGTGTTCAGCCACGGCGGCTATGGACAGTATCTGTATTCCAAAAAGCCGTTCACCGATTGGCAGAAGCCGGAAAATCCGCATATTCCCTGCAAAAGCGTGCCGAAAATGGCACTGTGGAACGGAAAAATCGTCTTTGTCGGCTTTGACCGCATCGAAGGCTATGCCGGAAACATGACGTTTCTCACGCTCGAACCGGGTACGGACGAGCTGTTCCCCAAAACGTAACGCCAACCACACCGAACGGAGGTGCCTCATGCCGCATACCTACAAAATGGGCGATTTCGATCTTACGGTCGAATCCATCGTCCTTGTTCACCGCTGTACCTTTGCGTACGGCATCAATACCAGCGATTACCGCGAAGGACGCGGCGTGGCAGGGCTTGTCTTATGCCTTTCGGGAAAAGGAAGATATGTATTTGAGGACGCCTGCGGCAAGAGCGAACAGCTGCTTGCGCCCGGTCAGATGCTGTTTTTACCGACCGACAGCCGCTATGTCGTGACAAGTGCCGGAAAAGAGCCGTTTTGCCACATCACAGCCAATTTTACGCTTTCCCAAACGCACGCGGAGCCGGATACCGCCTTTGACGCGATCTTACACAACCGGCTGCACCATATGTCGGATGTCAAAAACGCCGCCGCGGTCGAGGAGCTTCTCGAACGGCTGCTTGCGGTTTGGCAGAACAAAGCGTATGGGTATGCGGTGCTTGCGCGGTCGATTTTGTATGAAGCGTTGTATTTTTACTTTGCCGATGCGGTCCGCTCCACCGGTTCCGGTGACGATTACCGCAAGATCCTGCCGGCAAAAAGCTTTTTGGACACCAAATATACCGAAGACTGCTCCATCGCGGAGCTTGCCGCCATGTGCCGGCTCAGTCAAACGCATTTCCGGCGGCTGTTTGCACGCCTTTTCGGCTGTTCGCCGGGACATTACCGCTTGCAGAAGCGGCTGCAAAAAGCCAAGGATTTACTTCTTTCGGGCGAATATACCGTAGCTGAAACGGCGCGTGCCGTCGGTTTTGACGATGCCAACTATTTCGGCCGCGTGTTTCGGGCACATTTCGGCTATTCCCCGTCCGAGGCCTTCAAAGAATTCCGATGATTCGGTCAAATCCGCTAAAAATACCGGTGGTTATGCCGGTATTTTTTTGTCGAAAACACTCTTGACAAATCGTGATTTTGGTGTATAATAATCCCATGGAGTTAGTTAATGCAAACTAACCGTATGTTTCGGATCCGGAAAGGCTGGTGACATTCATGGCATATTTGGAGGTTTCCGGTTTAACCAAAAGCTTCGGCGAAGGGAGCGGCAAGGTGGAGGTTTTGCGCGGCGTCTCTATGACGGTGGAAAAAGGCGAGATGTGCACCATTTTAGGCCCGTCCGGCAGCGGAAAATCCACGCTTTTGAATGTTATCGGCGGTCTTGACGGTGCCGACGGCGGGAAAATCCTCATTGACGGCAACAATCTTGTGGGTTTGGATGCGGACGAGCTGTCGGCGTTCCGGCGCGATTATCTCGGTTTTGTCTTTCAGTTTTACAACCTTGTTCCCAACTTAACGGTGCTTGAAAACATCGAGGTCGGCGAATATCTTTCGGACGACCCTCTCGATATGGAGGAAATCTTAAGCGTCCTCGGTTTGGAGGAGCTCAAAAACCGCTTTCCGCATGAGCTTTCGGGCGGTCAACAGCAGCGCTGCTCCATCGGGCGCGCGCTCATCAAAAACCCCAAGCTTCTTCTCTGCGACGAGCCGACCGGTGCGCTCGACTACAAGACCTCCAAGGACATTTTAGCCCTCATCGAGCGCATCAATGCCGCCTACAACACTACCATCCTGATGGTCACACACAACGAGACCATCAGTGCCATGACACACAAGACCGTGTATCTCAAGGACGGTGCCGTAAGCCGCATTGCCGTGACAGAAAAACGCACGCCCGCACGCGAACTGGAATGGTGACGCGTCATGATTCTTAACAGACGCTTATTTCGGGATTTTCTGGACAATCTGGTGCGCAACCTTGCCATGATCCTCATTGTGGCTCTTTCCATTGCGTTGGTAACGGCCTTATGCACCAACACTGAATGCTTAAACGCTGTCATTCACAACGAATGGGAGAAATGCAACGTCGAGGACGGCAGCTTTGAAACGTATGTGCCGCTATCCAAGCGGAACATGCTTGACCTTGCGGACTTAGACGTAACCATCGAAAAAATGTTTTACACCGATGTGCCGGTAAACGAAGTGTCGGTGTTACGCTTTTTCGTCAACCGCAAAAAAATCGACCTTGCCTTTGTGGAGTGGGGCCGCACGCCGCAAAACGACAATGAGCTGTTCATGGAAAAGCTGTACGCAAAGAACCACGGCCTTTCGGTGGGCGACACGTTTTATGTTGGCTCGTATCCGTTTGTCATCTGCGGCATCGGCTGCATTCCCGATTACGGCTATGTCAAGCAAAACACGTCGGATGTAGCGCAGAATGACGAATTTTCGGTGGTTTTGGTAACCGCAGGCGCGTTTAACGCCGTCAAAGGCTCCAACAAGGTCGTTTACAACTATGCGTATAAGCTCGGTGAGTCCTGTACGGCAAAAGACTTAAAGAAAAAGTTAGTAAAAATGGATTTCGACCCGAATTCCGTCAAGGACACCTATATTCGCGGTTTGATTGCCGAAGCAGACATGTTAAACAACGAGTTTAACGCCTTTACCGATGCCGTCCGTTACGGCTCGGAAAGCCTTGCGCGCGGCATTCATGCGGTCGGACGCGCCTATGCCGCCTATGACGGCGAGCGTGCGACCAAGGAGTTATATAGCGGTGCGATGTCGCTTTCCAATGCGGCGATTTTATTCAAGGAGCAGTTTGGTGCTTATCTTGCCGAAAACACCAAGGTGGAATTTGTCAACCTTTCCGGTTTTTCTGAGACTCGGTACAGCATTCGGATAAACGACCCGTTAAACGACTCCAAGCTCGGCAAGCAGGCAGGCCTTGCGGTCGGTGTGATCCTACTCATGCTGTTAACCTATATGTTAGCCATTTTTGCCGGCGGCACAATCGAAAAGGAACGCGCCATCATCGGAACGTTATATGCGCTCGGCTACAGCAAAAAGGAGATTCTGTCGCACTACATGAAAATTCCGCTTGCCATAACGCTTATCGGCTCGCTTGTCGGGCTGTTCGGCGGCTTTGCCTTAGTGGATTTTTTGGCGGCTTCGTATGCGGCGATGTATTCATTTCCGGAGCTTGTGCATATTTATCCGTTTTATGTGGAAGCCTATGCTGTCGGAATGCCGCTTACGCTTGCCTATTTTATCAACCGGCACGTCTTAAAGAAAAAGCTTGACGAAACGCCGCTGCAGATGATGCATGAAAAGGTGACCGGCATCGGCCGCATGAACTTTGAGCTGCACGGCATGAGCTTTTCGGCAAAATACCGCATCCGCCAGTTCTGCCGTGAGATAAAGGGCAATTTGACACTGTTTGCCGGCGTGATTTTGTCGGTGCTGCTCATGATGTTTTCGTTCTCCTGCTTCGGCAGCATTTCGTCGTATATCGGCAGCATTGCGGACGATGTGCATTACGAATATCTGTATGTGCTGCGCAACCCGGTGGAGGATTTGCCAAAAAACGCGGTGGTCGGCTACACGGCCGGCTTCAACGTGGATTACGCCATGACCGGCGGCGAAATGGAGGTGACGCTTTCGGGCATTGACCGAGGCAATCCATACTTTGACTTTGCCGCAGAATTGTCCGACGAGCCGGGCGAGGTCTATATGTCAAGTGCCGCACGCATCAAATTCGGCTACAAGGTCGGACAGACGGTGGTGTTTCATGACAGCGCCGCCGACAAGCGGTATGCCTTCAAAATTGCCGGTGAAGTGACCTATGGCAGCGGCTTATATTTCTTCATGAACCTTGACGCCATGCGCGAAGCCTTCGGGCTTGACTATTTCGACAAGGATGACCTCAAAAAAGGCGAACGAATGCCGAAAGCGAGCAACTTTTACTACAACACGGTCTATTCGGACAAGCCTGTCACCTTCCGGCACAACATGATGGTTTCACAGATCGTCAAAAGCGACCTGCAGCGCGGTGCAAACAAGTTTATGACGCTGATGGGCGATATGATCTATATGCTTGTCGGCGTGTCGGTGATCATCTTTGTAGCAGTAATGTACCTTTTGATGAAACTTGAGATCGACCGCAGCCGCTTTTCGATATCGCTCCTCAAGGCACTCGGCTACAGGGAAAAGACGGTCAACAGCTTTTATTTGTCCGGCTGCTTTTATGTGACGGCCGCGTCGCTTGTTTTCGGTATGCCGCTCTGCAAATTAGCCGTCAATGTGCTGTATCCGTTTTGCGTGTCCAATGTCAACGGCGGTTTTCCGGCTGTGATTCTGCCGATGCATTATGTCAGCATCGTGCTTATCGTATTTGCCTGCTTTTTCACAACACGTGCCTTGCTTGCGCGCTATTTGGGCAAGATCCGCCTAAGCGACATTCTGAAGGATCGCGAATAGAAAATAACCGCCGGTTTTGCCCGTCGTGACAGGCTTTTGACGCCGTTAATAAAATAATACTTGACAAGATGCACTTGTTTGCATATAATTATGTGTGGTGAACCGGAAAAACCGCTGTTTTCCTCCGGTTTCGTGACATTATCTATGAATTCCATGCAGAAAAGAGGTTTGACCCATGGTAGAAACGATCATCGACTTACTTGCCAAGCAGTTCCGTATCGATCCAGCCACAATTGACGCCGACACCAATATTGTCGAGGATCTTGGCGCCGATTCCCTTGAAATCGTCGATATGCTGATGGCTATCGAAGAGAATTTCGGCATAACGGTTTCCGATGAAGAAGCACTTACGCTCAAAACAGTAAAGGATGTTGCGGATTTCATCGAAGAAAAAAAGATGTAAGTTGAGACAAATGTCCTTCTTCCTTTTTACCAACAGGTATGTGCTGCCTGTATTTTTACAAGTAAAGGTATAAATCGGGAGCATTATGCTGTAAAATAAGGAAGGCGTAATGCTCTCGGTTTGTTTCGCCGTCACACGCGCACGGCTTTGGCGGTGCGCTTAAATATAAATGCGTGTCTTATACCAATGCGGCACGCAAGCAAGAAAGGGATTGTTAAAAATCCATGAGTGAAAAACGGTTTGTTTATGCCGACAATGCGGCAACTACCAGCGTTCATCCGCGCGTGCTTGCGGAAATGCTGCCGTATCTCGGCGAATTCTACGGAAATCCGTCCAGCTTATATTCCAAAGGCCAGCAGGTTTTCACGCTCTTAGAGGGTGCGCGTGCGCGCATCGCGGCGATCTTAGGGTGTGAAGCGCGTGAGATCTATTTCACCGGCTGCGGTTCGGAGGGCGACAACTGGGCCATCAAAGGCGCCGTCGACGCTTATTTGCAAAAAAACAAGGTGTCGACCTGCCACGTCATCACCACCAAGATCGAGCATCATGCCGTTCTCAACACCTGCAAGGCACTCGAAAAGAAAGGCATTGCCGTGACCTATCTCGACGTCGATCACGACGGCAAGGTGAACCCGGAGGATGTTATTAAGAGCCTGCGCGACGACACCTGTATCGTCGCTGTCATGTACGCCAACAACGAGATCGGCACCATCGAGCCGATTGCCGAAATCGGTGAAAAAATCAAGGAGTACAACGAAAAGAACAAGAAAAAGGTTCTGTTCTTTACCGATGCGGTGCAGGCTGTCGGACACGTTCCGATCGATATCAAAACGCTCCATGCGGACATGCTCTCGCTGTCCGGTCACAAGTTCCGTGCTCCTAAGGGCGTGGGTGCGCTGTATATCAAGAGCGGCGTGGTCATCAAGAGCCTTATCGACGGCGGCGGACAGGAACGCGGCAAGCGCGGCGGCACGGAAAACGTGGCGTCCATCATGGGCCTTGCCAAGGCACTTGAAATTGCAAGCGAAGAAATGAAGGACGACAATGCACGTCTTGCCATGCTGCGCGATGAGCTTATCTACCGTCTGACCACTGAAATTCCGGAGGCACAGCTTACCGGTCATCCGACCAAGCGGCTTCCCGGCACGGCAAGCTTTGTCTTCAAATATATTGAAGGCGAATCGCTCCTTTTGCTGCTTGATGCAGAAGGAATCTGCGCTTCCACCGGCTCGGCCTGCTCGTCCAAATCGCTCGAACCGTCGCACGTGCTGCTTGCCATCGGACTTCCGCACGAGATTGCCCACGGCTCGCTGCGTTTGACGCTTTCGCATGAGACCACCAAAGAGGACATCGATTACATCGTCGAAAAGGTAAAATACGTCGTACAGACGCTTCGCAACTTCTCGCCGATCTGCCCGAAAGAGTTAAAAGAACATTAAGCATGTGTTTGCTATCCCAATAAAGGAGGGAGTTTCCTATGTTATATTCCGCAAAAGTTATGGATCATTTCACCCATCCGCGCAATGTCGGCGAAATGCCGGATGCAACGGCAACCGGTGAAGTCGGCAACGCCAAATGCGGCGATATCATGAAGATCTATCTGAAAATCGACGAGAACGACATCATCACCGACGCAAAGTTCGAAACCTTCGGCTGTGCTTCGGCCATTGCCACCTCGTCCATGGCGACCGAGTTAATCAAGGGGCAGCCGATCTCCAAGGCACTTGAGCTTTCCAACGCCGCCGTTGTGGAGGCGCTCGACGGACTGCCGCCGGCAAAGATTCACTGTTCGGTACTTGCCGAAGAAGCCGTCAAGGCGGCAATTTTGGATTATTATAAAAAGACCGGCCGCGATACGACCGAGCTTGAAAAAGAATGCGGCGGCTGTTGCGCCTGCTGCGGTGCACACGAAGAAGAACACCGTGCCGTTCCGGAGGAGGAATAATCTGGGAAGCCGAAAAGCCCGAAAGTTTCGACAGTTTAAGGAAGAAAGATTATGAAAAACGTCTATATCGCCAACGACCATGCGGCGGTCGATCTGAAAAACGAGCTGTGTGAGTACATCGAAAGCCTCGGCTTTCATGTCATCAACCTCGGCACGGATGAAAAGACAAGCGTCAACTATCCGGAATATGCCGAAAAAGCAGCAAAAGCCGTGCTTGCCGACCAATGCTCGCTCGGCGTATTGATCTGCGGCACAGGCATCGGTATGTCGCTTGCCGCCAACAAGGTGCACGGCATCCGTGCGGCGGCAGTCAGCGAGGTGTACAGCGCGAAGCTGACGCGTCAGCACAACGACGCCAACATGGTTTGCATCGGTGCGCGCGTCATCGGCCCCGAAACCGCGAAAATGATCGTGGAAGCGTTTCTGACCACGCCGTTTGAGGGCGGCAGACATCAGAAGCGTGTGGACATGATCATGGATATCGAAAACCGCGAATCCAAATAGCCCGGCGTTTCCGGGAAACGGCGGCAAGCTGTTTCCCGGAAGCCTTGCCAAAAACAACAGCCCATTTTTCGACAAAAACAAGTTTTTTGCGAAAACCTCTTGACAAGAGCCGCACTTTATGGTAATATATTAAGGCTGTGAAACGAATCACACGTTTTTTTCGGTCGCCCCTGTAGCTCAGCCGGTAGAGCACATGACTTTTAATCATGGTGTCCGGAGTTCGATTCTCCGCAGGAGCACCAAAAAGCCCTTGAACGTTTGTTCAAGGGCTTTTTTCTTGTACATAAAAGAAAATACCGGGGTCTTCCGATGTAAGACCCCGGCAAAATTTTATTTGGTTGTAATGGTAAGCTTAGGTGCTTTGTACTTAAACTTGAAGCCGAACACGTCGCTCATAAGCTCCAGCGGCAGCATGGGAAGTCCGTCCTTGCACTCGACCGGAATCGGCAGCAGTCTTTGTTCGCCATTGACAATCACGCGGCGCGAACCGAGCGTAAAGACAAGGCTTGCGTTTTTCGAGAAGAACGAAAGCTTGTTTTCCGACGCGATGTATTCATAGTAAAGGCCGAGACGGTAGACAAGCACATGATACGGGTTGAACGGGAACAGCGTATAGCCATCGCGTTCTTCACAGCCGAAGTTGATGGGCTGCGGTTCGCCGTCAAGCAGGAACTCCGGCTTTTTGGAATCCTTCATCAAATCGATGCCCAAAATCTCAAACGAAACGTTCGTGGTGTTGGCCGGGTCGATGCGCAGGGCGGTAATGGGTTCATCGAGATGCGGCTGACCGCGCAGCGTGCAGATGGCACTATCCGTTTCCGGCGTCAGCATTACGCCGAACGACTGATTTTGTACAAAGGTCGAGCCGGATTCGGTCACATAGAACACCTCCACGGTGGTCGCTGTCGACACATGCGCCCGAATGCGCACGTGCGTTACGCCCTTCATCGAGATCGAGAGCGGCTTTGCGGAGGTGAAGTTGGAATCGGAAATGTGCGTCACACCGGTGATTGTGCCGTTCGGCGTATAAGCCGCGTCACAGCCGTTTACCGTCCAGTTGGCATCAAAAGCACCTTTTCCGAAAGACAGAGTTTTGAGCACCGTGTCCGGCACGGGCTTTGGAAGCCGGGACTGCACACGGATCATTTTGCGTTCCTGCGGATATAAATAGGAAAGGCGCGAGAGCTGATTCGGTGTGGGAACATCGTCCTCATGCGGCTTTTCCTTGGTATACACGTCGCGCACGGCATTTAAGTAACCGAAGCCGTTTAAGCCCTTGCACGGCATGATATAGGTGCCTTCGCCGTATTCGTTCCAGTTGCTCATCATGATGAACCGATGCGTCCAATTCGGCTTTTTCGGGTCTTTCGCGAACGACGGCAGCATTTCGTCACGGAACACGGTATGCAGCTTTTTGAAATCCTCGGCGGTCATGTTGGGGCTGCGCGTTTCCGCCCAAGCCACGTTATTAAAGCCGGTGGAAGCGGTCGGCACGACATGAACAAACTTCTGCTCCTGTTGGCTGCGGATCATGCTTGCCGTGAAATCCGCATCACAGCCGTCCTTGCCCCAGTTATAGGCATACGCCGCGTCAAAGCCGCAGTCGCGCACATCCGCGCCCGGACCGCCGCAGCTCATGATGATAAGGTCGTCATAGCCAAGCTTTTTGACCTCGCCGCGCAGATAGTCGAATTCGGCCTTCACGCCCTCCGGACCGCCGAAATCCTGCATGAGCTGCCATGTGCCGAACACCGCCATGACGGCTTTGTTATCGATGGTCATATACCGCTTGTCGCTGAAGAACTGTTCGATCCAATACGGCACGAAATAGCGGCGGAACGCTTCACTGCCGGCGGGATGTGCGGCGTTGGCAGCCTCCCAAAGAAGGGCAAAGCGGCTCATATCGCTGTACCTGCAGTTGAAATAGCCGTCGTGAATGGCTTCGGAAAGGCCGGTGACCTTGATGGGCGCGTTGCTTTGGCTGGAATACCAGCAGTATAACTGGAAATCAACGCCGTTTTCGAGCATAAATTTGATTTCCCAGTCGGCAACCTCCGGCAGGCCCTCGTCGTAATAGCCGAGCACCGGTCTGATTTCGGGATACGGCGTGATGCAGTCCCAGCCGATATGCGAACCGGTATGCCACAGCGAACACATATTCATGCCGATGACGTAATCGTCTTTGCCTTTGGGCAGCTTCGGCTTCGGGCAATAGTCGGGATAATCGATGAGCGGGAACAGCTTGATGCGGTCAACAAGCAGCGTGACATTCTCGCCGCAGATTTCGAAGCATACGGTGTCGATAGCCGAAGCACCGACCGGAATTTTGAAGGTTTCAATGTTTTTGCCGTTAATTTTGATGAGAATCTGTTTTTTGACCGTATCGATCTCAAAACGCAGACGATACCACATTTCGTCGAGTGCGTAGCGGATGGTCTTTTTGTCAGCGCAGAAATTGCCGTCGGCCGTATAGAAATCAAGCGCGGTCTTCTTGCCGGCAAGAAGCTTAATGTGTGCGCCGGCCTTGAATTTCGGCATGAAGAAAAAGCTTTCCAACGCATATTTGCCGCAAAGTGCTTCAAAGGTTTTGGCAAAGCTGCCTTCGCTGTTGTTCGCGGATGTAAGCGAAAGGTTTCCGTCCTCGACGGCGATTTCCGCGTCTTCGGCGCATTCTTTTATCCATTCATGCGGAGTGGTATGCGGTGCGTATAACGAAAACGTCTCGTTCAAGATATAATTTGCATGAATGCGCGTTTCGCCCATGGCGACATCGATGACCGAACCGGCAAAGGTGCCGATGCGGTAAAACTTGATGTATTTTGCCGTGAGCGGAAGCTCTGCACCGAACAGATCGTCCACATAATAGCGCACTTTTTTTGTCTCAAAATTCAGAATGATCTTGAAAACGTGTGTGCCCGTTTGATGTTCTTCTTCGAATAACAGCGTCTCCTTTTGATTTTTGCCGAGCGCGTAATAGCCGCCGTTTTTGGTATAAAGCACAGCCGCGTCGTTTCCGTCGAGGTCAAACAGGCGGACAAACAACCCGTCAAAGCCGCTTTTGATCGTCACGCTTGCGTTCACGGTGACCACGCCGTGCGCAGTCTTGCGCAGCTCGCGCGTCATGCCGGTGGGTGCTTCGCCGTTTACGTTGCTGATCGAATAGGGCGCATAGTTGCGTTCGAGCTTTTTGGCGCCGCGGCCGTCGTACCACCAGGCCGAGCCGGGAGCCGGATACCAGTTTCTGCCGTAATCGCCGTCGTCGGCGAGATAATAGGCTTCCAAGAGCTTCTTTTCCATAAAGCTTCATCCTTGTCTGAAAGTATTTTTCTGTTTTTTTACGCTTAAAAAACACCTTTTTTAAGCCATTGCCATTGTAGCATAGGCGACACGGTTTGACAACGTGTTTTCGGTCTTTCTGTCAGATTGCACAAACGATTTGTGCAATCTGACGGCAACAAAAAGCAGCTTCTGCTTGAAAAATACGACATTGTGTGGTACAATAGAAAAAAGCTCGAATAGAGGGGAAAAATGAATTACATATATACCTACAAAACCCCGGTCGGTTTTGACGATATGCTTTTGGGCAGCGACGGCGCGTTTTTAACGGCACTGTGCTTTGAGCACTCGCGCGATGTGCGCAAAATCGAACACGGTGAGCCAAAGGACTTAGCCATCTTCGAGCAAACCGTTCGCTGGCTTGACATCTACTTTTCCGGAAAACAGCCGGATTTCACACCTGCCTATAAAATCGACGCCACGCCGTTCCGTCAAGCCGTCATCGAGCGGATGCTTCGCATTCCTTACGGACAAACCGTTACCTATGGGTCAATCGCTGCCGAGCTTGCCGCCGAACGGGGTCTTGCGCGTATGTCGGCGCAGGCGGTGGGCGGCGCGGTCGGCTTTAATCCGATCTGCCTCATCGTTCCGTGTCACCGTGTGGTCGGCGCAAGCGGAAGCCTTACCGGCTACGGCGGCGGTATACGCAACAAAATTGCTTTATTAAAGCTTGAAGGCTGTGACATGACCGCCTTTACCGTCCCGAAAAAAGGGACGGCACTCTGTTTTGAATAAGGAGAAAAAACCATGACCATTTCGGAAATCATGCAGAAAATGATTGCCTTTTCAAACGGCAACCGACACGACATCCGCCATTTGTTAAAGGTATGGGGCTTCGCCAAAACCATCGGGGAGGCGGAACAGCTCGACGCAGACACGCTGTTTCTTTTGGAAACGGCAGCCATCACGCACGACATTGCCTGTCCGCTCTGCCGCGAAAAATACGGAAACACGAACGGCAAGTACCAGGAAACCGAAGGTGCTGTCTTGGTACGTGACTTTTTGGCGGATACCGGTCTTGATGAAAAGCAGATCGACCGTGTCTCCTACCTTGTCGGGCATCACCACACGCTGTCGGATGTTTCCGGCGCGGATTATCAGATTCTCATTGAAGCGGACTATCTCGTCAATGCCGACGAAAGCAGCTATTCGGCGGAAAATATCCGGAATTTCCGCGATACGTTTTTTAAGACGGAAACCGGCACACGGCTGTTAAACGACATTTTTCGGGTATAAGCAAGGCAAAACGCAGGATCCAAAGCGAATCCTGCGTTTTTTCATACAGCTTCTTTCTGCGGCATAATTTTATCAAGCAGTCTGCTGCCGAATTTCCAAACGAGTATGCCGATGACAAGGCCAAGCACCGTTGACGCCAGCACATCGGTGGAAAAATGAACGAACAAATACAGCCGTGACGCGGCAATCAACACCGCAAGCGGAATCACCGCATAGCCGAACCGCCGGTCAGCCGCCGTAAGCACCGTGGCGGCAATCACGGAGGCAAGCGTATGCCCGGACGGGAACGAATAATCCCGCGGCACCGAAATGAGCATCTGCACGGTCGGATCTAACCAACAGGGACGTGCGCGCATAAACAAATGTTTTAGTGCCACGTTTCCGACAAGCACACCGGTCAAAAGTCCCGCAAGCACCAAAATCCCGACACGGCGGTATTTCGGCATAAAAAGCAATATCACCGCAAATGCCAGCCAAATCCAGCCGACCTCGCCGAGAAACGTGATTTTCGGCATCAAAAAGTCCAAAAAGCCGCACCGCCATGAGTGCTGTATCCAATATAAAATTGAAAAATCAAGCCGCATAAGCCAAGCCATCGTATCCAAACATCCTCCGGAACGGTCTAAAACCGTTTTACATGAAATCCGGCCGCACGCAACAGCCGGTTATATACCGCAAGCGAGATGCCGGCGGTATCTTTGGGCAGAAAGGCATACACCTTGTCCACATCAAGCGCATCGGTATCACGCAACATCGTGAAAATACGTGCGGCATAAGCTGCCGTATCGGCATCGTTTCCGGCGTGAAGCACGGTCTTTGCCTTGATCTGCGGTGCGTCCGCGTCGTAGCACAGCACGGCGCATTTTTCTTTCTCGGCGCACGCATTGACATAGGCAATGCCCTTGGCACGATCACCGGAAATAAGCTCCACCGGACGTGCCGGTGCATAATGCTTATACATCATGCCGGGCGAAAGCACGGCTTCGCCGGGTTTTAAGCTTTCGAGCACCGCGTGCGACATATGCACCTCTCCCAAAAGCTCGTTTAATTTTTCAAACGTCACGCCGCCCGGCCTTAACAGCGTCGGAATCTCCTCGCACAGCGTGACGATAGTCGATTCCACGCCATAGCTGCAATCGCCGCCGTCAAGCACCATATCCGCCCGGCCGTCCATATCCTCGAGTACATGCCTTGCACAGGTAGGACTGGGCTTGCCGGAAAGGTTCGCGGAGGGCGCGGCAATCGGTACGCCCGAAAGGCGGATGAGCTCACGCGCAATTTTTGAGGTCGGCACACGCACCGCCACATTCGGCAGTCCTGCTGTGATGGTGTGCGGCACGATGGGTTTTGCCGGGAGAATCACTGTCAAAGGTGCCGGCATGAGGGCGGTTAGTTTGTCGAGAAGCGGCTTTGTCTTCGCGGGGACATCGCAATAGAGCGGAATTTCCGCCGCGTCGGACAAGTGCAGGATGAGCGGATTGTTCTGCGGACGGCCTTTGGCGGCATAGATGGCGCGCGCGGCGTTTTCGTCAAGTCCGTTGGCGCCGAGTCCGTATACCGTTTCGGTCGGAAATACGACAAGACCGCCGCGGCGGATAAGATCAGCCGCCGTTTGAAGAGCCGCACGGTCGTCGGGTGTATCGGCGTCAGGCGAAACCGGCCGCACAAGCGTTTTTGAGAGTAACATAGAAAAAGCCTCTGTTATGCGTGAAATTACAGATTATTCTGCGAATTTTGCAGCTTTTCGGCACGGTCGGCGGTGATAAGCGCGTCGATGACCTCGTCGAGCCGTCCGTCGAGAATGCTTTCGAGCGAATAGAGCGTTAAACCGATCCGATGGTCGGTCAGCCGTCCCTGCGGATAGTTGTAGGTGCGGATACGTTCGCTTCTGTCACCCGAGCCGACCTGGCTGCGGCGTTCGGAAGCAATGGCACTCTGCTGCTTTTCGCGCTCCATATCGAGAAGCTTTGTTTTGAGCATTTTCATGGCCTTATCGCGGTTTTTGAACTGGCTGCGCTCGTCCTGGCATTCCACCACAACGCCGGTCGGCTTGTGGGTGATACGGATAGCCGAATCGGTCTTGTTGACGTGCTGGCCGCCGGCACCGCCGCTGCGGTAGGTATCGATTTCAAGGTCTGCCGGGTTGATTTCCACTTCGACGTCCTCAGCTTCGGGCAGCACGGCAACGGTAACGGCGGAGGTATGGATACGGCCTTGGGTTTCGGTCTCGGGAACGCGTTGGACGCGGTGAACGCCGCTTTCAAACTTAAAGCGCGAATATGCGCCGTCGCCCTCGACCATGAACGAAATTTCCTTGACGCCGCCGAGCTCGGTTTCGTTGCTGTTTAAGATTTCGGTCTTAAAGCCCTTGCTTTCGGCGTACATACTGTACATACGGAACAGGCTGTGCGCAAACAACGCCGCTTCTTCGCCGCCCGTTCCGGCGCGGATCTCGACGATGACGTTGCGGTCGTCGTTTTCGTCGCGCGGCAACAAGAGAATTTTCAGCTCTTCAGCCAATTTTTCCATGTCGCCTTTGGCGGTTTTGATCTCCTCTTCGGCAAGCTCCTTCATATCCGGGTCAAGGCCGCCTTCATCGAGAAGCTCTTTGGCTCCGGCAAGGTTATCCTCTGCCGCGCGGTAGGAACGGTAGGTTTCGATGATGGGTGTGAGGTTTTTATGCTCCTTCATGAGCGATTTGAACTTTTCGGTATCGCTCACCACATCGGGATTCATCAGCTGTTCGGCAATCTCTTCATAGTGTTTTTCCGCTTCGCGCAGATTTTCAAACATTTAGGTTTCCTCTTTCTTATTCAGGTCTTTGGGAAGGATCGTTTTGATGCTTTTTTCAAGCTTGACACGGGCAAGGAGCATTTCTCTGCCGCAGGAAAGACATTTTACCTTCACATCGCTGCCGACATACAGCACAAGGAATTCGGCAGCACTTTTGGAGCAGGCGTGCGGCTTTTTCATGTGCAGGGTATCGCCTGCATGAAACACTTTGATTTGCGGCATGAAAACAACCTCCGTGATCTAGATCTATTCTTCGGCATTCGGGTCAAATGCACGGGAAGACGCTGCCTTGAACGACACAAACGCCAGCACGGCAAAGAACGCAAACGCAAGCGAAGCGGCGGTGACTGCCGGCGCAAGGCTGTCTAAAGTTTCAAACAGTGCAACCGTATCGCTTTGTGCGACGGCCTCGGACAAACGTGCCGCGCTCATATGCGAACGCGCCGCCAGATGCTTGGCGACCTCATCGTTACACGCCAAATGCGCACGTGCCGCCTCCAATATCCAAGATAGTGATTTGAACAACACCGCAAGCCCATACAGCACGGTGCAGGAAAGAAATTTGGTGTCATAGGTACCGATTTTTTCGGAAGCACAAAAGCCCTTTGCCCGTTTTGTCCAAGCCGCAAGCAGATACACCGTGAAGGCCGTATAAAGAATCCCGGCGGCACACGCCCAAAGCGGTGCGGCGGCACTTTCGAAAAAGCGGGCAAGCGGGGACATTTGGCGGTTGCCAAAGCCGGCCGCACTTAACACGGTAAAGGCTTTCGGACGGAAAACAGAGCCGATCACCGTTCCGCAAAGCCCTGCCGCCGCATACAAAAGAAGCGGCAAAACCGGCATTTTCCCGCCGTCAAAGCGCGTCAGCACGAAAAAGGCTGCCGCCACGCAGAAAACGCCGAAAATATCCGGCAGATAATCGAGTCCGTCCAAGGTGAAATCAGCCGCGAACACCGCCGCCGCTGCCAAAAGCACGAGCGACGTACCGAACGCGCCGGAGGCGTACCGTGCGCGGTCGTTTTGGCGTGCGTCACGATACAGATCCGTCAAATAATCCGTTAACGCCGTATCTTTTTTCACACGGGCAAAAAACGCACGGGTGCGTATCAGGTACAGAATTCCCAAAAGCAGCGTGACCGTCATGCAGAATAACAGCACATACGGCTTCAACCGGATGATCGGCATCCGGTATGCGGCGTTTGCCGAAAGGTCAAGGTCATCGTTTTGCTGCAACAGCTCCAATATTTCCGGCAAAAAGGCAAAAACCGACCGGCAAACGGCGAAAATATACGAAAGTGCACGGACATTTTTGACATAGGCAGCCGTTTCTCCGTTTCCGGAACGCATGGCGGAATATTCAAAGCCATCGTACAATCGTGCGAAAAAGCGCAAGAGGATGATGGTTTCCAGCACGCCCGAGAGGAAGGTATACGGCAGAGCATTTGCCGGATAGCGAAGCAGTGAAACGGCAAAGACGCTTTTGGCGGCATACAGCCAGATCATGACAAAGCTGACGCTTCGCGCGTCGTCAAAATAGGCGCCGGCTTCGGAGGCATTTTTCAGCCCAAAATAGATGAGCAGTGCGCCGACGACGTCCGGCAGAAGGTCGAAAAGGGCGACATTCGGATTGAAAAAAAAGACAAGTCCGGCAAAAACCATGCCGAAGCGGACGGAATTCTTTTGCTTTGACATATAAACCTCTCTTTCCCTCTCCTTTGCGTTACGAAGCGGCAATATCCGTATATTTATACTGCGCCTTGATGACGGTTTTTTCGTCCGCCGTGCCAACGCCGGTGCTGACCAACTCGAAAACGAGCGGATTTTCGCCGTCCTCCGGCAAATCATAGCGCAGTTCGCCGTCGTTTTTCAAAATCTTATAGCGCACCTCATACACGCCGAACACCGCCGGAACACCGTTATAGGTATAGCTTGTGTCGGTCGGACTTGTGCGTCCAAGCTCGGTGACGGTGATATCGTACACGCGCTGCATGGGAAACACGCGGTCAGCCGGATGCGTTTCAAAGCCGGTCGGGCTTTCCACGTATTCATCGGCGAAAAACGTGTGATAGGTATCGGTATCGCCATGTGAGAGCGCATCGAAATAGCGGACGAAAAAGCGCTGCCCTTCGGTCAGCTCTTCGGTTTTGTACTCGTCAAGCACCAAGGAAGAATTGCCGCTTTGGTGCGGAATGACATACCGGATGGTGCGGTTTTTCGCAAGGTAATCCTTGTCCGTGAAAATATCGGTGTCGTAGTCCGGCTCATAGAAGTTGATATAATTTTTCCCGGCGAGCGCAGGCGTTTTGGGTGCCGGTTCGGTCTTATCCTTCCGCAACGCGTGCTGGATCCCGGCAAGCGCTCCGCACAGTATGCCTAAAACGACGAATGCCGTACAAACGGCAAGAACGCCTTTTTTCAAGGCGTTTTTACGTTTTTTTGCTGCCGTCGGTTTGGGCTTTGCGGTGCGGCTCGAGGTGTGTGTTTTTTTATATTCGTTTTTCATAAGCCTTTTTATGCATTGAAGCGTGCGGCAGCCTTTTCAAGCATCCGGTCGCCGTTTACGATCATGCGTTCATGCTCCGCCGTGCCGATGACACCGGCTTTATCATAGGCGGTGATCTTGAACACCAAGCGTCTGCCGTCGATTTCGACAAGCTCGCTCTCCGCGCCGACCGTCATGCCGAGTGCGGTGGGAGCGGTATGCTTTAAGTTCATGGACACGCCGACGGTGGTTTGTCCCGGTTCGAGCTGTCCTTCGAGGCTTGCGACGCACGCCGCCTCCATCAGGGCGCACAAAGCAGGCGTAGCGAAGATTTCCAAGCTGCCGCTGCCCATTTCCTTGGCACTTTTGCTTAAGCTCACAATGGCCTGTTCCCGGCCGATAAGACCTGTTTTCAACATTTTTGTTCCTCTTTTCGTTTGCAAAGCGTTTGATTCGTTATCGGATCTCTTTCAAAAACGCTTCCATGCGTTCGAGTGCCTTGCAGATATGATCCACCGAATAAGCATAGGAAATGCGGGCAAAGCCTTCGCCGCTAGCGCCGAACGCCGTTCCGGGAACGATGGCGCAGTGTTTGGAATATAGCAGCTTCTCGCAGAAGTCTTCCGACGTAAGGCCGTACTTGCCGATATTCGGGAATACGTAGAACGCGCCCTCCGGCTCAAAGCACTCAAGACCGATGTCGCTAAGCCCCTTTAACAGCAGCTTGCGGCGCTGGTCATAGTGCTCACGCATATATTCGATGTCCGCATCGCCGTCGCAGGCGGCCTTGATGCCGGCATACTGTGCCATGGTCGGTGCGCACATAATGCAGTATTGGTGAATCTTTAACATCTGCTTTGTGATTTCTTTGGGTGCGCAGACATAGCCGAGACGCCAGCCGGTCATGGCATACGTCTTGGAAAAACCGCCGACAAAAATCGTCCGATCCCACATGGACGGAATCGAGGCGAAGGAGGTGTGCTTGCGGCCATAGGTCAATTCCCCGTAAATTTCATCGGTAAGCACCACGATATCCGTATTCCGAAGCACATCCGCAATGCGCTGCAGTTCTTCGGCGGTCATAATAGCGCCGGTCGGGTTATTGGGGTACGGCAGCACAAGCATTTTCGTTTTGGGCGTGATGTGCTCTTTGAGAAGCTCCGGTGTGAGCTTGAATTTATCCTCAGCACGCGTCGGCAGCGGCACAGCAACGCCGCCGACAAGCTCGGTGATGGGCGCATAGCTGACATACGACGGCTCGACCACCAAAACCTCGTCGCCCGGCTCGACGATGGCGCGGATGGCAAGGTCGATGGCTTCGCTGCCGCCGACCGTGACGATCATCTCGTCCTTCGGGTTGTATTTCACGTTGAAGCGGCGTTCGAGATAGGCGGCAATGGCTTCACGGAATGACAAAAGGCCGGAATTGGAGGTATAATAGGTCTTGCCCTTTTCCAAGGAATCGATGGCGGCGTCGCGGATATGCCACGGCGTGACAAAGTCCGGCTGGCCGACCGTAAGCGAAACCACATCGTCCATTTCGTCGAGAATGTCAAAAAACTTGCGGATGCCCGACGGTTTGAGTGCGGTCGCTTTTCCGGAAAGGACTTTGGAGTAATCGATCATCAGAGTATGCCTTCCCTTTCGTCTTTTTCGGGAGCATGACCGAAGATCACGCCTTTATCCTTATAGGTGCGAAGCACAAAATGGGTTCCGGTCGACAGCACACCCTCGATGGGAGCAAGCTTTTCGGCGACAAACAGTGCCACTTCCTTTAAGCTTTTGCCTTCGATGAGCAGCAAGAAGTCGAAGGCGCCGCTCATGAGGTGCATATCGCGCACCTCCGGGAAATGATAAATGCGCTCGGCGATCTTTTCAAAGCCGCGGTCGGCCTGCGGTGTTACGCGCAATTCAATAAAAGCCGTGACGCTCTCTTTTTCGGTTTTTTCCCAGTCAACGATGGCTTTATAGCCAAGCAGTGTGCCGTCTGACTCAAATTCTTCAATCAGTTTTTTGATATCTTCGGGTTTCTCATCTAACATAATGGCAATGGTGTCTGCCGAAAGCCGTGCATCGTTTTCCAACAGCTCCAAAACCTTGCGTTTGGTCATTGTATCCATTCTTCTCGAATCCTTTCTTCGCAGCAAGCAGAAGCCGAATGCTTATTTTTCGGGCTTGTCGAGGTCTTCCGTATTTTCGGTGCTCTCAGTATTTTCCGTGTTATCGGTATTTTCGGCATTGTCAGCCGCTTCACCGTTGTCAGCCGTATCGGCCTTTTGGGCATTATCATCGGCAGCTTTGTCATCGGACACATCCGAAGCGGCTTTGTCATCGGCGCTTTCGGTTTCGCCGCTTAAGAACGATTTCACGCCGTCCTTGGTATATTCCATGGTGACGGTATCGTTGCCGAGAAGACCGGAGACCGTAATGCGCTCCCCGTCGCAGTTAACCTTTTCGCCTTTGGCGATCAGATAGACGCTGCCGGCTTCATCTTCCTCGGTAAAGGTAAGAACGCCGTTTGCGGTCACGTCAAACGTTCCCTTGCATTCGGTCGGTTCTTCACCGACCGCAGCGACCGTCAAAACAAACGTGCCGTCGCTTTGCAGCGTCAGCTCATTGGTGTCAAACGATTCGAGAGAGAGCTTTGTCTCCTTGTTGGTGTTCTTTACGGCGCGCAAGGTATACGTGCCTGCGGCGGCTTCAGCCGTCATGTTTTCAATTGTTTCGTTTGTCGCGTCGTTGACAGCATCTTTCACGGGCCCAGAGGAGCCGCACGCGGCAAACGTAACGGCGGTCGCCGCAGCGATAAGAGCAAGTAGCAGTTTTTTCATAAGAAACAGTCCTTTCCGATTTTCAGGTTTCCGAACGGTGCACATAAAAACGTCCGTTTCGGCAGCAAAAAATATATTTACAGTATATCATAGCACAAAATATATGAAAAATCAAGATGCAAAGTCTTAAAACGCAAAAAAACACGAAAGATCACCCGACCTTTCGTGTTTTTTTCTGACTGTTCACTTGTTACAGGCGTTGACCGTTTATATGCACCGAACGCTATGCCAAATGCACGGTCTCGCCCGGATCGATCCGATACAGCACGCCGTCGGCATCCAAAAAGACCGAAAGCAGGGACGGGTTGTAAACGGTATGGCCGTCGGCACTGTAAAGCAGCCGTTTATAGGCGGTGACATAGTCGTAGATCTCGATGTTGGTGGCAAACCAAATCTCGTCACTCGCCGCAAATTTTTGGCAGATTTCTTCGATGAGATTCCAATTGTTGTTATTATCGAATTCGTAGCTGTGTCCCCAAATGTAGAAAAGACGGCAGTTTCTTCTGGCATGGTAGGCCTTCGTGGAAATATCCAGCTTCAAAAACTCGTCGATCCACTCCATGATTTTGGGGTTGTTGTGGTGCGCCGTCGGAATCCAGGCATGAAAATCCGACGGAAGCATAAACGCATTGTTGTCCCCGGCAAGGGAGCGGGAATAGGCAATATCCAGCTCGGTCAAAACCTGCTTGACCGCTTCATAGCTTCCGAAATTGCCGAACAGGGTGATGCCGCTGTCAGGATAGGCCATGCCGCGGATAATACGGCCGCATTTTTCCTCAAGCGCCAGCCGGCAGTCAAGCACTTCGCGCACACATTCGATCGGCCGAAGATTGCCGGTCGGGCGGTGATTTGCGCCATGGATGGCAATTTCGTGGCCTTTGTCGAGAAAAATTCGCTTGATCTGCTCTTTGTCATAGACGGTTCTTCCGCGTGCAGCATCGCAGTTGAAGTTAAAGGTTCCTTTGACTCCGTATTTATCGAAAATACCTGCAAGCCGTTCATCCTGCGGGATGCCGTCGTCGTAGCTGAAAGTGACGGCCTTGGCTTTGCCGTCCGGATAGCGCATAAATACCGATCGCATAGAGATTCTCCTCTCGTGTTTTTAAGATACGACTATTGTATCACAAAGTTTTCCGAAAAGCAAGAAAAAACGGTCTGCCGCGCGGACAAACCGTTTTTTGTATGATTTTGTATGCCTTTTAGTCCTGCGGACGTAAAAATTCCAGCCTCTTGTAATCGCCGAAATTTTCTTTTTCCTGCCAGCATATGGTAAGTCTGCCGGTCACATGGCGTGCGATATAGCAGCCGCGCTCTTTGTCGTATTCCGTTTCGATATTCTGTCCGGCATAGGTGCGGACTGCCCAATCGTCCTTGTCCTCGTCCACGCACCGCATAAACGCCGAGCCGCCGTGTGTCGGATAAAACGTGACTTCGGCATCGATAAGCCCGTGCATATCGAGCCGTTCGTCGTTATCGAAATGCGTTTCGGGGCTGCCCTTTTTGAGCGTGATTTTGGATTTGGCTGCTTGCTTGACAAAAATGCGGCAGTCGGTGTGGTTCCAACGGCTTAGCGGATACGTGCCAACGCTGTTTTCGATGATAAATTCCATGTTGTCCGGCACGGGCGCACCGTCGGGCGTGGACATATGCAGCCGCACGGTCGCGTCCTTGGAAAACAGATTGAACCACAGTGCGCCGCGGCATTTTGAGAACAGGAAGAGCGGCAGCTTGTCGTTGACGTCATAGCATTCAAAGCGCATCGGATAGCCAAAAAGTGCCATTCCGGCACGAAGCAAAAGCGCCGACGGGAAGTTTTCGGTCTGCTTGTAAAGCGGCGGCAGATGCCCTTCGATCTTGCGCTTGTGCGGGAACGAGCCGCGCACCCAGAACACTTTTCCGTTTCCGTTTTTGCCGCATTTGTCGGAAAAAACCGCATACACACGTGTGTTTTCGCCGGCTGAAGCCGTGCAGACGACCTCTGACGTGCCTTCGCCATCCGTCACCTCATAAGCGCCGCCGTTCGACACAAGCGCGTCGTGCATGAGCGTTTGCGCACGCGTGCCGACCTCGGCGGTATCAAGCGGCAGAGAGGTTTCGATGTTCAAAACGCCTTCAAGCGGCTCTTCGGCAAGTGCAAGACCGAGAGCGGCACGAAGCCGTTCCGAAGCATACCGTGTCGAGCCATACAGCATAACGCGTGCGCCGGCATCCAACGCTTCGAACAAAGCGTGTTCAAGCGCACTGTCCGCTTCGGGAACCGGCAGGAGAAGCAGCGTGTTTAACAGCCCAGTTTTGTCGGCCGGGATGAAATTGCCGTCGGAAAGGACGGTGTTGACCGGGAACCCGTGGTCGATGGCACTCTCGATATACCAATCGTCCATAAACATCCGCTCCATATGGCCGTCGGCAAGACCGAGCCTGCAATAGGCGTCAAACGGGTAGACCCACGTCACAAGACCAGGTTCATCCGGAAAATCGTTGAAGGCGGTCAGCATATGCGGCGTCATTTCGTTCGCGCCGCGTGCCGGAATCCGCCCGAAGGAATCGTCCGCCGTCAAAAAGTCGAGCGCATACGGATGCGTGACATTAAGATTTTCATCCAGACGCGTCACGGCAAGCGGCAGATAAATGTCGTGCGGACTGCGGTCGTAGCGGTCGAACCACGGCGAATTGAGCCACCATGGGTCATGCGAATAGTAGCGGAAGGCATAGCCGTTTTTCGGAAGAACGGCGATATGGCTCATAAAGCCGGAAAGCTCAAGACCGAACCGATAGTCCATAGCCGCCCAAGGCGAATTGGGAGGCGCGACGATATTCTGCTTGTAGATGACATCGATCGGGCAGCCGTGTGCGGCAATGTCCATGCCGGTTGACAGGTTGCTGCCGCGCGTTTCGATGACGGTATCGCCGATCTCGGCGTTGAAATAGTCCCAGAATTCGGCAATGGCTTCGCGGATGCGCTTAGCACCCGAAAAATCGAATTTTTCGCCGTCGAACAGCTCACCGACCCAGTTCCACGACGCAAGCGAAAAGCCGAAGCCGTTGGACAGCCACAGGTAGTCAAAGCCGACCGCCTTTTTCAATGCCATAAACTGTCTGCCCAAAAATTCGCCGATGTGCGTGTCCTCCGGAATGCCGTCCGGATAGGCGGCGTAGGCGCGTTTTTCGGCGTGCAGGCGTGCCGCGCAGTGCAGCCACTGGTTTTTGCCCATGATGTCGCCCTTGGCGATTTCCGGATGACGCTCATATTTGAACGCCGAATACGCAAATTCCGGGCCGGGATCAAAGGTTTCGCCGACCTGAATCTCCATGCCGGTCATTTCCTTGCCGACGCGCTTTAAGGTATCGATGATGTTTTTCAAATCCCGATAGGTCATTTCCGGCGGATTTTCCATATAGTAAATGGGAAGCTGATGGAGCGAACGCGCCTTTTTGGCTTCCTCGCCCTTGATGCTTCTGTCCCAGTTGCCGATGCCGATGTATTTGCACCATTCGAACGGCCTGTCAAGGTCGCCGGTGAATTCGAAAATTTCGCTGCCGTCGCTTGTCCACAGCAGCACCGAGCAGCCGGAGGCATATTCAAGCAAGGCTGCCCATTTTTTATAGTAGTCGCGGCAGACCTTTTCGATACCGGCAAGGCTTTTGTCGTAGCCGAACGGCTTTAAGCTGAGCTCAAGACAGACGCGTCCGGCGTCGGTAGTCGAACGGTATTCGTAGTTAAACATGGTCTAATCCTCCAGAACTTTGGTAAGCGGAATATCCGCCATACGCGCAAAAATCTCGATTTCTTCGGTGTGATTTCCCACGCCGAGCGCCAAATGATGGGTCGGTGCGGCGGCACACCATTTTTCGACAAAGCGGCAGGCCGGAATCGAAAAACGGCATTTGGTGTTGGTGTTGCCGGTCTGCGGAATGGCGCCGGGCAGTGATTCGCCGACCGCAGAAATCAGCTTCAGCGACCCGGTTCGGTCAACCGAACACGATAGCAGCGTAACGTCGCCGGTTTTGAGCTTGAATTCGACCGAAACGCCCGAACCGCTCTTTCCGTGGAACTTTTTGAGCTTGCGCAAGATCGGCTTTTCGTTGCTGATATTGATGTTATGCGGCCCATCATGTCCCACAAGCACGATATCGTCATGGATATCAAACGGATGCAGCTCGGCAAACGAGCCGCCGGCTCCCACGCTTTTTAAGATCATCATGGCAGCGGCGGTTTTGAGGTCGGCTTCGCCGGCAAGCGGAATGCCGCGGCTGGTAAGCAGGGTATTGCCGATGATAAGATTGGCGGCGATATCTTCGTATTCGTTGCCGTGTTCGCCTTTATAGAAGTAGGCAAGCGCGGAAAGGCCATTGTTCGTCACGAGCTTATCCAGCGCAACGGCGTTGCGTGCCGCCCCAGCAAGATCGCTCTCCCCGACATGGTCGGTGAGGGGATCATTGGACGGCTCGCGGATATCAAAAATGCTCTTGATCTCCTCGACCTTAGCCTTGACCTCGGCGTCGGTCGCGCCATGCACATAGTCGGCAAGCTCGCACATTTCGAGCATTTTGACATGAGCACCGAAGGTACGTGAAAAGGCAGTCGGATCGGTGTTCATGTCGTACATCCCGTCGTAGGTATGGCCGAGATAGCCGAATTTGGCATATTTGAAAGCGGCAAGCGCGGTGACGGCGCGTTCATAGATGCCGACGCGGCGGCGGATTTCCTCGGTGCGGCTTTCTGCCTCGACAAGGAAAAACGGAGCCGGTGCGCCGAGGCGTTCATACACGCCGGAAAATTCGGGAAGTGAGCAGATATCGTCGTTGCAAAGCTGCATATAGGTGGTGGTTTTGGCGTAATCAAGCCGGTCGAGCGGCTGGATAGCTACCAAAATCTGCGGCACGTGCAAATATTTGGCAAACGGGAACACAACAGCCGAGGTGACATAGGTGGACATGATGATGAAAAGTGCGTCGAGATCGGCGCTCTCGGCGCGCTTCAGCGCTTCAAAGGACGTATCGATATCATCGACAAAGCCGAGCTCAACAAGGTCGCTTGCGCCGGAAAAATAGGTTTTGAAGGTTTGCTGCTTTTGCATGAGGGTTTCCTTTAAGCCGTCAAATTGCGGCCAATAGAGGAAGTGTCCCATGCCGATAATACCGATACGCGGTTTTCGGGTATGCTTCATGACAAATCACTCCTTTTGGGGTTCGGTTGATTTCATAACAATCATACACTCTTTTCAGACGTTTGTAAAGAGGAAGTACCGACCATATTCGCACAAAACGACCATATCGCAGGGCTATGTCTTGCGGCACGGTCGTTTTGTGCTGCCCCGAATGGGGCAAAACTTTTCGTGCAAACGAAAAGTTCCAAAAGTATTTAATTTGGTTTGTACGAATGTGTTATCTTTGTGCGCTGATTCGAGGTTTGCGATCCTCGGAGCTCCCTTAAAAAGGTTTTAATTGTTGCGGTGTGAAGATGTCACTGCGGTGGGCTGAATCGAGGTTTGCAGAACCTCGGAGCTCCCTGCGAAAGGGGACGTTTTTACGTTCTTTTTGCGTCGTGCAAAAAGAACCAAAAAGCACGCCAGAGGTTTGCGAACCTCTGGACTCCGGGGACGATTCAAATCGCCGGTCGATACGTGATTTTTTCTGAAATGACCGGCATTCATCAAGTAACCGGTTTTGCGAAAAGCTGCAACTTCGCCGGGTATCGCCGGCAATGATTTGAATCGGTGCGACGCTCCGGCTTTACAGCACAAAATTAGAGCGAAGAGCAAAAGAACGGCTGTATTCTTTGCAGACAGTAGGTTAAGGGTGGTACAAACGGGAGGTGGAGGGTGGAAAAGAGTAACTTGGGTGAGAATAAGGAAAGGTTTGTGCGAATAAAGATTTTTTGCACATAAAAAGGCGGTTTTTGCGAACAGTAAAAAGTTGTTCAAACAAGCGGTGTTTTGGTTGCGAAAACGAGAGGCTTTTGAGGGTAAAGCGTAAAGCTTTCTGTAAACGAAAACCTTTTGTTTTGCGGAAAAGAACAGCATTTTCAACTCATGCAAAGCAATCCGATAAAGAAAAGCTTTTTTCAGCATACTAAAATTTCAAATTTGCACTGCACCAAAGCTAACGCGCAACTGCAAATTTTATCCGCGATAACCTACTGTGAGCTTGCAGTACAATAACTCTTTTTCGAAAAACATCGGTCTTGCGTCTGCACTACGGTAACCCTTTCGCACCGATTCAAAGCCTTTTCGCCAGCGTTTTGTGGGCAAAACCGGTTTCGATACGAGCCGCCGGAAAACTTTGCAAAATCACTTCCGGCAGAGCTTTGAATCGTCCCCGGAGTCCAGAGGTTCGCAAACCTCTGGTGTGCTTTTTGGTTCTTTTTGCACAACGCAAAAAGAATAAATCCGTTCCCTTTGCAGGGAGCTTCGAGGTCACGCAAACCTCGAATCAGCACACAAAGATAACAACTTCGCACCGCAACAATTAAAACCTTTTTCAGGGAGATTCGAGGTTTTCCAAACCTCGAATCAGCGCACCGCAATGGCAGCTTCCCACCGCACCAAAACTAACGAGCAACTGCAAATTTTATCCACGACAGCCTACTGTGAGCTTGCAGTACAATAATCCTTTTTCGAAAAAACATCAGTCTTGCGTCTGCACTACGGTAACCCTTTCGCACCGATTCAAAGCCTTTTCGCCGGCGTTTTGTGGGCAAAACCGGTTTCGATACGAGCCGCCGGAAAACTTTGCAAAATCACTTCCGGCAGAGCTTTGAATCGTCCCCGGAGTCCAGAGGTTCGCAAACCTCTGGTGTGCTTTTTGGTTCTTTTTGCACAACGCAAAAAGAATAAATCCGTTCCCTTTGCAGGGAGCTTCGAGGTCACGCAAACCTCGAATCAGCACACAAAGATAACAACTTCGCACCGCAACAATTAAAACCTTTCAAGGGAGTTCCGAGGTTTTCCAAACCTCGAATCAGCACACAAAAGCAACAAATTCGCACAATCCAATTAAATCCTTCCGCCGCCCCAGCGGCCATTCTTTCTGCTTCGCAGAAAGCTTGTCCCTGTCGGGACAAAGGGAGCGGTAAAAACATTTTTACCGCTCCCCTATCCCCTATAGCTTTATTTTGGCAAGTCCGCCCTGCGAGGTCTCCTTGTACGGCTCGGACAAATCAAGCCCTGTCTCGCGCATGGTCTCGATCACACGGTCAAGCGATATCTTGCGCGTGTTCCACAAAAAACCGGAAATGTTGACAGCATTGATGGCACGCATGGCGGCAACGGCATTTCGCTCAATACACGGAATCTGCACAAGACCGCCGATCGGGTCGCAGGTCAAGCCCAAATGATGCTCCATGGCAATTTCCGCCGCACATTCAATTTTTTCGGTTTCAAGCTCAAACAGCTCCGCCAAAGCCGCAGCCGCCATGGTGCAGGCACTGCCAATCTCCGCCTGACAGCCGCACTCCGCACCCGAAATGGAGGCGTTCGTTTTGATAAGATTGCCGACAAGGCCTGCCGTTTCGAGCGCATGAAGGATCTGCGCGTCGGTATAGCCGTTTTTGAGCTGATAATAATACATAACCGCCGGCAGCACGCCGCTTGCGCCGCAGGTCGGTGCGGTGACCACCGTTTCACCCGAGGCGTTCTGTTCGCTGACGGCATAGGCATAAGCACATACCACACGGTTTTCACGCACGTCGTCCGGCTCGCCGATATAGCGGCCATTATAGAGAGTCTTGGCCTTTTTGTTCACCTCAAGACCGCCCGGAAGTGTACCGCTGTCGGCAAGACCGCGCGCGATGGCTGCTTTCATGGCTTCCCAGACAGACGCCATATAACCCGGAAAATCGGCATCCTCGCAGGCTTCGACGTATTGCCACAGCCGGATGTTTTTCTCTTTGCACACGGCGGCAATGCTTTCAAAGGTGGTTTCGGGATACAGCTCCTTCGGCTTGTCCCACGGCTCATTCTCGAAAACGATATCACCGCCGCCAACACTGAGCACAGTGGCCGACCCGAGCACTTTTCCGTCTTTGAAAGCGGTAAACGTCATCGTATTGGGATGCGGAAGATCGGTCTTGACCGGATCAAAAAGCACTTCAGCGGTTTTCGGTGCAAGCGTTTTGCGGATCACTGTATCCGTGCCGTGGCCTTTGCCGGTTTTGGCAAGAGAGCCGAACAGCGTCACGCGAAAGAAATCGGCATCCGGAAAACGTTTTTTGAAGGCAAGACAGGCGCGTTCCGGCCCGATGGTATGGGAGCTGGACGGACCGCGGCCGATCTTGAAAATCTGCGCAACCGACGGCATCCCGGTCGGTGTGCGGCGTTCCGGTTTTATCGGACACACGCGGCATACACCGCACAGCTCAAGGATTTTCATCAGATGCGCGGCACACGGCAGCGATTTTCCCGTTTCCCAGCCGGCAACGGTATGCACATCGACCGCCAATTCTTCGGCAAGTGCTTTTTGGGTAAGTCCCGTGCGCCGGCGATAGTCGTGAAGAATATCCGCAAGGCTCTTGTTCATATGACTTCCTCGGTTCGTTTTTGAATTCCGTTTTCAGTATACCACAGCACCTGGAAAAAATCAATTCTTTTTTATTTTCGGCGTCAGGCGGATGACCGTTTCGGACAAAACGACAAGGCCGAGCAGATTCGGAAGCACCATACAGCCGTTAAACACATCCGATACGCGAAGCACCGTTTCCACACCCCACAAAGCACCCGGAAAAGCCGCCGCGGCAAACAGAAGCTTATAAAGCGGCAGGCTTTTTTTGCCGAACAGATACTCCCAGGCGCGCATCCCGTAAAACGACCAGCCCAAAAGGCTCGAAAAGGCAAAAATTGTCACAGCAAGCGCTACAAAAGCATTGCCGAACCGGCCGAAAACGCTTGCAAAGGCCTTTCCGGCAAGCGCAAAGCCGGCATCCTCCGCAAGGCTTCCGCCCGGCACACCGTCAAGCACGCCGCTCACCAACAGCACAAGTGCCGTAAGCGTACAGATCACGCACGTATCGAAAAAGACCTCGAAAATACCCCAATAGCCCTGTTTATACGGCACCTTTTCCGCCGATTCGGCGTGGATTACCGTCGAAGAGCCGAGACCGGCTTCGTTCGAAAAAATGCCGCGCCGGAAGCCCCACGACATTGTACGCAAAAGCGCACAGCCCGTAAAGCCGCCGAAAACGCCGGTCGGCGAAAACGCCTCCTTAAATATCAGCGCAAGTGCCGGAAGCAGCCGGTCGGCGCGGCACACAAGAATGATAACTGTTCCTGCCGTGTAAAACACCGCCATAAACGGCACAAGACGCTCGCTTACGGCGGCAATGCGCTTCATGCCTCCGCAAAGCACAAGCGCGGTCGCACCGCAGACAAGCCCGCCCAAAAGCACGGCAAACAACGGCCGTCTGCCGGTCGCAAAAGCACTTTCCAAGCATTCCTTCATGGCTGCCACCTGACTCATGTTTCCCATGCCGAACGATGCCGCCAGTGCCGAAACGCTGAAAACGACCGCCGCCGCACGTCCGAGCTTCTGAAAGGCAGCCGGCACGCCCTTTTCCAAATAGTACATTGCACCGCCGCGCACGCCGTCCGGCGTGGCTGTGCGAAACTGTACGGCAAGCACGCATTCGGCATATTTTAAGATCATGCCGATAAACGCAGCCACCCACATCCAAAACACCGCGCCCGCTCCGCCCATGAGCATGGCATACGCCACACCGGCAATATTGCCCGTGCCGATGGTTGCCGAAAGGGCGGTGCAAAGCGATTGAAACGGCGTTACCGAGCCGTTCGGACACGGCTCGGAACGGTTCGGTTCGGTTTTTTGTGCGGCTTTCGGCGAAACAATCCCGCTAAGCACGTGCTTTAACATGGGCACAAAGGCGCGGAGCTGGAAAAAGCGTGTGCGCACGGTGAAATACAGCCCGATCCCCACCAAAAGAAGCAGCGTGGGAAAGCCCCACACCGCTTTTTCTGCCAACGACAGGATTTGATTCCAAAGCACGGCAGCTGTCATAACACACCTCATTAAGCGTTTTACCACACTATATGAGGCAATCGGCTCTGCAAGACCAGAAAACACAAAAAAGCCGTATCTGCAAGCTGCAAATACGGCGAAAAAACGAGTTGCCGGAGAATACGCGAAACGCGCACCTGCCGGCGATAATAAACGGGATACAATCCCCGGCGATTGCCGGGAACCGCATTTTAAGACGCTCCGTCCTTTTGCCTGAGAGATTGAGCGAATCATAATCGCCTTGCCCCTTCGGCACTCAATCGAATGAGTTTCTCCGGAGAACCAACGTGCGCACAGTCCTTGTCTTGCGACGCCTGAGAGTGTTACTCCTTCGGCAGGGTAAAACCCGTTTTCCTGTGAGACTTATCGGCTTCAACAGTTTCATAGTATAGCACGGTATCTTTCATTTGTCAAGTCTTTTTCGCCAAATTTTCACTTTTTGCACATTTTATCTCACTCTTTCAAGCTTTTCATAGGATGTTTTCATGCAGTTTCGGGTTACTGCAGCTTTCAAGAGTCGCCTAAGATGATTATAATCCTCTAAACATCCTCTAAACGCAAAACAAGCCGCAGAAAATCCTGCGGCTTGCCGGGCATGAGCAAGTTCAGTCCGTGTTTTTATTATCTCACTTGGAAAAATTCGAGCTCTTCGCCATCCGGACCGTAGACAAACGAGATCACGGCCGGAAACGGCGGCTCACTGGGTAATTCCATGCTCTTGGGCTCCATTTTTTCCTTTGCGCCATAGGCGATCGCACGGTCAAAAGCCGCCTTGCTGTCCTTGACGTTCAACGCCAAATGCACATAGTGGCCTGCCTGTTCCTCAAAGCAGGTGCGCGGTTTTCCGTTTGAAAACAGCTCGATGCAGACGCCGCCGCCCATGTCGAGAAGCGCGATCGTGCGCTCTCCCGACGTCCAGCGCCGGAATTCCTTCGCGCCGAGTCCCTCCGTGTAGAATTTATACGATTTTTCAAAATCCGAGCTGTGTAAGGCCACGTGATGGAAGCCTGTGCAGCCGATAACGGTATTTTCCGTTCCCATACTGATTCTTCCCTTCTGTTTTTGCGATTTTTTTCATTGTAGCATATTTTCCGTGCAAAGTCAACCGCTCTTTGTCCCGATTTTGATAAAATTCGGCCTGATTTTATAAGTCTCGCCGCGAAAATGCCGGAAAAGGCTATTGAAATTTTTTCCGGAATATAGTATAATGAAAATACTATACCTGCATGAAAGCACAATCCGCCAAAGGATTGATCGGAGGAAGCACTATGTTAGAAAACATTCTGGAACAATTCGGCATCACCGGAACACCCGAACCGCTCGGCGAAGGTCACATCAATTCCACCTTCCGCGTCGGCGGCTATGTGGTTCAGCGCATCAATACCGACGTTTTCACCAATCCGCGCGGCGTGATGGACAATGTCTGCGCCGTTACCGAGCATATCACCAAAAAGCTCGCCGAACGCGGCGAAGACCCGTCCCGCCAGACACTGCACTTTCTGCGCACCAAAGACGGCTCCGGTCTGTATGAAGGCGAAGAGGGCGCATATCGGGCGTATGCGTACATTGACGACGCTTACACCGTAAACGACGAAAAAACGCCGGAGGTTCTCTATCAGGCGGCGCTTGCCATCGGCAAATTCCAGAACCTGTTATCCGACTTTGACGCGGAAAAGCTGTTCACCGTCATTCCGGATTTTCACGACACGCCCAAACGGTTAGACAACTTAAAGAAAGCCATCGAAAAAAATACCGCCGACCGCGTGCGGTTTGTTTCGCCTGAAATCGAATTTGCCCTCTCGTTCGAAAACACAGCCGGTGCAATCACAACTTCCATTGCCGACGGTTCTGCACCGCTTCGCGTCAGCCACAACGACACTAAGCTCAACAACGTCTTATTTGACAGCAAGACCAACAAAGGCATCTGCTTAATTGACCTTGACACCGTTATGAGCGGTTCGTATTTATATGATTTCGGCGACGCGATGCGTTTCGGCGCTTCCTCGGCAGCCGAGGACTGTACCGAGCTCGACAAGGTCTTTTTCGACCTTTCCCTGTTTGAGGCCTTCACAAAAGGCTATCTTGAAAGCGCGAAGGCTGTGTTAACCGACCGCGAAAAAGAGCTGCTCTTCACCTCGGTCATTCTCATGACCTATGAATGCGGCACGCGCTTTTTGACCGACTATATCGACGGCGACGTTTACTTTAAGACCGCCTATGCCAACCACAATCTTGACCGCGCCAGAAACCAGTATGCACTTGTCAAGGACATGGTTGCCAAACGCACGGAAGCCGAAGCCATTGTGAAAAAATATCTGTAAGAAATCGGAGGAAAATCATGAACAACCTTTCTTTCCGGCTGATTTCCTCGGCCAACAAATGCTTTGAGGACACCGTCGTTTCCTCGCTTTCGCCGCTATACGATGCGACAGCTCTCAAAAACGACCGTTTTGCTTTCGAAGCCGCACTTTCCTCGACCGAAAGCCGCAATGTGTTTGTGACGCTGGAATCCGAGCTTTCGGATTTCATCACGGTGCGCAAAATCGAATATGTCGATGTTGCGCAGCCTTGCTTTGCGCACGTGACCGATCCCGATTACCTGAACGGTAAAAAACCGGGACGCTATCCCGATCTTTTTCTTCCTCTCGGTCAGAACGGACGCGTGACGCTGTGCGAAAACCGCACGGTTTCCTTTTGGATCGAAGCGAAAATTCCGAAAGATGCGCAAGCCGGACTTTATCCGATCACGCTTTCGGTAAGCAATGCCGACGGCAAAACGCTTGCAAGCGAGACCGTGGAGCTCGAGATCCTCGACGCGGTATTGCCTGCTCAAAAGCTCATGTACACCGAATGGTTCCACAGCGATTGCCTTGCCACCTATTACGGTGTGGATGTGTTCAGCGAAGCGCATTGGCGTATCATCGAAAGCTTTGTCAAAACCGCGGTGGACAATGGGATCAATATGCTTCTCATGCCGATATTCACGCTGCCGCTTGACACGAAAGTAGGCGGCGAACGTCCGACGGCGCAGCTTGTAGGCGTAACCAAAACGGCGGACGGCTATGAATTCGATTTTTCACTTGTCAGCCGTTGGCTTGATATGTGCGAAAAATGCGGCGTGAAATATCACGAGATTTCACATTTATTCACGCAATGGGGCGCCGAACACGCACCGAAGATCATGGCAAATGTGAACGGAAGCTATGTGCAGCTTTTCGGCTGGGACACCGATTCGCTGTCCGACGAATACATCGGCTTTTTACGGGCGTTCCTTGCAAAATTCAAAAACTACTTAAAAGAAAAGGGCGTTTTCCAAAACGTCATGTTCCACTTGTCCGACGAGCCGGTCGGCGAGCATTTGGCGCGCTACAAAAAGCTGCGCGAAAAGCTTGACGACTTATTTACCGACTGCACCTTCGGCGATGCGTTGTCAAACTTTGATTTTTACACCACCGGAGCGGTGGACCGTCCGATCGTCGGAACGGATCACATTGAGCCGTTCCTCGAGGCGAAGGTGCCGAATTTATGGTGTTACTACTGCTGCTCGCAGAGCGACAAGGTTTCCAACCGTTTTATCGCGCACAGCATGAACCGCACGCGCGTGATCGGTTTGCAGTTATTCAAATACGACATTCAAGGCTTCCTGCAATGGGGCTACAACTTCTATTATTCGCAGTATTCGCTGTTCCCGATCGATCCGTATCTCTGCAACGACGGCTGCTTCAACTGGGTGCCGGCCGGAGACGCGTTCTCGGTTTATCCGGGTCCCGGCGGAAAGCCGTATGAATCGCTGCACATGGCGGCGTTCACGCAAGGGTTATCCGATTTGCGTGCGCTTGAGCTATATGCGTCGCTCACCTCCAAGGAGGAGGCGGTTTCCTTGATCGAAAGCTTCGCCGGCGGTGAGATCACGTTCAAGGAATATCCGCGGCGCGAGGGCTTTTGCGTGGAGCTGCGTGAACGTATCAACCGGGCGATTAAGTTGAGAATTGAAAATTGACAATTGAAAGTTGAAAATTAGGGATTGAAGGCACAAGGCGGAGAGTACGTGGGCATACGGCGGACTTTCCGCTTTTTCAATTTTTATATGAGGACACGCAGAGAAATGGAGCATTGCAGGAATGCCGGGAATCAAAATGCGGTGTCGTTACCGGCGTGTCCCTGCAGCCGCTTGGCAGTTGCCGTCCCTGTGTAAGGGAAGGTGGCGCACGAAGTGCGTCGGAAGGGTTGTCGTTGATGATTTTGACAATCCCTCAGTCAACAGAGCCGGAAAACGCGCGGCAACCGGCGTTTTATCCCCACAGTTGCGGCAACAGGCACTTCCCTGTGCAAGGGATGGCGGCGCACGGAGTGCGTCGGAAGGGCTGTTGGCTATGAAAGGCATACGTTTGCACTGCATTAAAAAGACGGAAAGCTTCTTTTCTAAGCTTTCCGTCTTTTTGCTTTTTGCGGATCGGGTGCGGTTAATCCACAATAAACGGCTTCAATTCTTCCATCAAAGCGTCGCAGTCGTCCGAATGCACGGTCACTTCGATTTTGTTTAACAAATCGAGGCTGAAAATGCCCATAATGCTTTTGGCATCCACAACGTAGCGGCCGCTTTTGAGATCGATCTCATAATCATATTTGGAAACGATGTTAACGAAATTGCGCACTTCTTCAATGGTAGAAAGACGAATATTGAATACTTTCATGGCAAAACCTCCCAAATGACTTATTATACCATTTCTTTATTTATCATATCACAGAAAACCGGTATTGTCAAGCGTTTTTTCCAAAGGAATGCGTTTTGAGAGGTACGAAAATGCCGTTTGATTGCGGTGCAATTTTTTTCAGCGTATCTGCGTCACATCGATTTTTTCCGTCTCCGACCGGCGAAGAGCGATGAGTGCGCCGCCGATAAAATAGGCGTTCGGATCGCCGAGCGGGCTTCGATATGCAAAGCATATCCGTGCGCCCGGAACAAAGCCGATATCCTGCAGCCGACGGCGCATTGCTCCGTCAAGCTCCAGACCGTTCACGCAGGCAGCCGTATGATCTTGAATTTCTGAGAGTTTCATAGAGTTCACCGAAAGAGCCGAATTCAGCTCGGATGTTGTTTCTGAGGCTCTCCGTTTACAGTATATGCCGCACATTGGCCGGCGGTTTTGGCAGGCAAAGCCTCGTTCACACAAAAAAGGCGCTCATGTTCTTCACACAAGCGCCGAAATGTCGGAAAATACAGATATTCAACAGTTATTTATCAATCGTTCTTTTTGGACAAATGAAGTTTGGCGCGCGGCTCCTCGTCGGTGTCGCTGTCAGACTCCTTATCCTTATCTTTATCTTTATCTTTATTCTTGTCGTCCTCGTCCTCTTCGGGATGCACCACAAGCTTGATTTCGGACGCGCGTCTGCCGTCGATCTTTAACACCTCAACCGACAGATTATCAAAGTCAAACGTATCGCCGACCTCCGGAATCTTTCCGAGGTTATCGAGCACCCAGCCGTTGACGGTGGCGTTATCGTCGAGCACCTCATCCGAAAACGGATAGATATCGGCAAGGTCGTTCATCGGTGTGCTGCAATTGACTAAGTACACATGATCTTCCAGTTCCTTGATATTCTCAATAACTTCATCATGTTCGTCCCAAATTTCACCGACAAGACCCTCAAGCACATCCTCCATGGTGACAAGCCCGGCCGTACCGCCGTATTCATCCACGACGATCGCCATGTGCGTCTTGGCTTCTTGGAACTCGCGAAGAAGCTTGGATATTTTCATGCCCTCGGTGATGCATAAGACTTCATGTACGATCGGCGAAAAATCCGTGCCGCCGTCATAGACCAGCCGGTTGAAATCCTTTTCATGGATAACGCCGACAACGCTGTCGATGGTATCGCGGTAGACCGGCAGTCTGGAAAAACCGCTCGTGCGGAAAATTTCCATAATTTCCGGAATGGGCGTATCCACAGAGATGGCGACAATGTCCACACGCGGCGTTAAAATAGCAGCGACTTCAAGGTCGTTGAACTCGATAGCGCTCTTGATGAGGTCGCCCTCGTGCTCGTCGATACCGCCTTCGTTCTGCGCTTCTTCGACCATGGTCATGATCTCGTCTTCCGTAATCGAAAGCGTAGCATCATGCTTGAAGATCTTGGAAATGAGCTTTCTCCAAAGAGAAAACAGCGCGGTGAGGGGCGTGAGAATCACCATAAGGAAGCGGATGATGCCGACCACACGCATGGTGTAGCTGTCCGCAAAATCTTTACCGAGAAATTTCGGTGTGATTTCGCCGAAAATGAGGATGATGACCGTCATGACGGCCGTCGATACCGTTGCGGCAAGACTTGCGTTGCCCTTGATAAAGGACGCAAAGAGAAGCGTTGCAATGGTGGATGCGGAAATGTTTACGATGTTGTTGCCGACAAGCATGGTAGACAAGAATTTTTCGTAATTCTCCTCCACCTTCATAACGGCTTTGGCTTTTTTGTTGCCGTCTCCGGCAAGGGTTTTCATACGGGTTTTGTTGAAACTCGTAAAGGCTGTTTCGGTTCCTGAGAAAAAAGCGGATAACAGCACTAAAACAATGAGCGCCGCTATCTGCATACTACTGGCAGGATCCATGAAAAAAATCAACTCCTTAAAAAATAGTGATGAATAAGTATACGCCGGACAATATGTCCAGTTTCGCATATTGTATCACATTCTCTGAAAAAAAGCAAGAGTTTTTTGCAAAAAAACGGATTTTTCCGTTAAAGCACAAAAAACGCGCTGTTTTGCAAGCGCGTTCGGGTCGAAATTATTTTTCGCTTAATACAGTTTTCCGTGCGCACCTTTGGCCTGCGAACGCGGATTGACAAGCTCACGCCAATCGAGCGAGCCTTGGTCAAGCGCCAGGATAAGTGCTTCGGCTGTGGCGATATTGGTGGCCACCGGCACATTATAGATATCGCAAAGGCGAAGCAGGTTGTGTTCCGCTTCATTATATTGCGGCGCACCCAACGGATTGCGGAAATAGAGAAGCAGGTCGATCTCATTATACGATATGCGCGAAGAAAGCTGTTCGATGCCGCCGCTGCCGCCGGGAAGCATACATTCGATGGTTAGCCCGGTTGCGTCGGAAATATATTTTCCGGTCGATTCCGTAGCATACAGATTGTGTTTGCACAAAATGCCCTGATATGCCATGCAGAATTCCGTCATGAGTTCTTTTTTTCTGTCTGATGCAATGATTGCGATTTCCATAAACGTTTTCCTTTCTGATAAAAGTAAACCGATGTATCGGTAAGACCTAAATGTCGCACTTAATACAGCTTCCGGCGCGGAACGCCCGTGCGGATGCCTTCCAATAAGCGCACGTTTTCGCCCTCTAGGCGGCGCGTCAGATTTTCGACGGCGCGCCCGAACGGCGTTTCTGCGCGTGAAATTTCATAGGCAAGCAAGCCTCGATTCTGCGCCGCCGCCATGGCTTCGTCATAGGGCAGAACGCCGATAAGCGGCAGCTTTGTCTGCATAAGAATGTCATATAACCCGGCATTTTCGCCGCGTGCCGCACGCTGCGGCACAAAGCCGTTAACTGCGAGGAACACCTCCGGCTTTTTCGTGCCGGTACACAGCTCATGCAGAGCAATGCCCGTTTTTTCGGCGGCACGAATCGAAACCGCGTTATGCATGGAAACAACGAGGATCTTGTCGGCTGACGGCACAAGCGAGCGGTATAAACCGTCCGGACGTGCCGGCAGGTCGCACACAACCGTATCGATTTTTATCGGCAGGGCGGCGATGGCGCCGAGAAACGCTTTGACTGCGCCGGGCGTAAACACCTCATCGGTCTGCTTGCTGCCGACCGCTTCGGGATAGAACGCCGGAGCCGGCATAAAATACAGATGCGGCACACGCTCATGCTTACAAATGGCATCCGCCGCTTCACAGCGGCCGTCGACCGCGTCGCAGATGTTGAAGAGCGGCTGATTTTCCACACCGAGCACCAAGTCAAGGCAGCGGGATTCGAGGTCGCAATCGCACACAAGCACGTTTTTCGAACGCGCCGCAAGGCTTGCCGCAAGATTTGCCGATAAAGTTGTCTTGCCGACGCCGCCCTTGAACGAGGTCACCAAAATAAGCTGTGACACGCTGCTTCCTCCGTGATATTGAAACTCGTAAGGAACACGCTTTGCGCCAAAACAGACGAAGCTATCCCCTATTATTGTAATTATAGCAAAGAAAATGCGATTTGTCAATCACAGCCGCAATATTTTACATTTTGGTATAAATGCTAAAAACGCTTTCGGTTTTTGTGAAAGTTGCCCAAGTTTTCCGCGGGAATTTTTACACGTTACCGCAAAAGTTGCTATTGAAATACCGGAAAGAAGATGGTATAATATAAGAGAATATCCGGACTTGCGGAAAAAAGTGTATCAAAGAACCGATTCGTTTGAAAAAACGGGAAAGTGAGGATTCTACATATGAAAAAACTCGGAAAGATGATCGCCGTTATGCTCTGTGCGGCGCTTTTGGTCGGCACAGCCGCTCCGGCAGCTTATGCGGACAAAAATGTTAATGTTGATGTCGGCGGTCTTTTTGGTCAAGACGACGATAAAAAGGACAACACCGGAGATAATACCGGAGATGATTCCAAAGACGATAATAAAGAAGACGGTTCCGGCTCAACGGGCGGTTCGACAGGAGGTTCAACCGGCGGTTCAACAGGAGGTTCTTCCGGAGGTTCAACCGGCGGCAGCTCCCGTCCGTCCGGCGGCGGTTCGTCCGGCAGTTCGGGTTCTTCGGGAAGCACCGGTTCGTCCGGCACGAAAACGGATGACACCAAAAAAGAGGACTCCAAAGCAGACGAAACCAAGCCGGAGGACACAAAAACCGATGAAACCGTGAAGGACGACGCCAAGACCGACGAGCCGAAGCAAGAGATCGTTTATCCGACCTTTACGGATGTCAACGAAGCCGACTGGTTCTACGGCGACGTGCGTGAGCTTTCGGGCATGAAGGTCATCAACGGCTACGAGGACGGCTCCTACAAGCCGGAAAACGCCGTCACGCGTGCGGAATTTCTGAAGCTTCTCGTCACGCTGTTATGCGATGAAATGTTTACGCCGGACGGCGCCATGTTCAAGGATGTACCGGGTGACGAATGGTACACAAAATACGTTGCCTCCGCCATTGTTTACGGCTTTGTCGATATAAAGGACTACGGCGAAACGTTCGGTCCGGATGATGCCATCACGCGCCGCGAGGTTGCCAAGATCGTCACGCGCGCCCTGCAGGTCGAATCCGGCAAATACCAGACGCCGTATGCCGACACGGCTGACCAGAACATTGTCGCGCTTTACGGGCTCTGCCTCATGCAGGGCAGCTTTGATCCGGCAACCGGCGAGCGGTTATTCTATCCGGATACCGAAATCACCCGTGCCGAAACGGCGGCAGTCATTTTGCGTATCTTCAAGCTTGTCACTCTGCAGGATGAATACATCAAAAGCTTCAAGGAAACGCACGATGTGCCGGATCTGAAGCTGTTATATACGCCGCTTGCAAAAGACGAGTTTTATAACGAATTCACAAATGCTTGGGAATCCTCCCAAGCATTTCTGATGTATACCTACCCGTATGCCGCTCACGGCGAAGAAATGCGCGAAATTCTCGAAGAATGCTATGCGGGTTTTTAAGTGCCGCCGAACAGCATCCGGAGCTTGGCACACACGTTTTGGTAAACCCGTCGGTCACGAAGGGGGAAACAGACGAAAACGGCGTGACAAGTGTTCTGCGGCTCGATTTTTCCTCCGCGCAAAAGGCCTTTACGTATGAGGAGCTGTGCGAAAACCGAAAGGAAGCCGAACGCTTTGCGGAAGACGTGATACCGTCGGTCATCAAAGACGCGCCGGACGACCTCGCCAAGGCCGGTGCGATCCACGACTATTTGGCTCTTCATGTAACCTACGACTACACCTTTTCGCCGCAGGCATACACCGCCTATGGTGCGCTTTTGGAGGGCAAAGCCGTCTGTCAGGGCTACAGCGGCGCATTCAACTTACTCTGCAAAGCCGCCGGCATCCAAGCCTTTGCCGTCGCCAACCGCACGCATATGTGGAACGCCGTGGAAACAGACGGCAAAACCTACTATTACGACGTGACGTTTGACGATACGGGCGATGTTTTGACCGACACCTGCAAAGGGCTTTCCTGCTACACGCCCGACGAAAGCTATTTTTGATTTTGTAAAAGGATTTTGAAACACCATGATTTATTTTGACAATGCGGCCACCACACGTGTAAGCGACACAGCCGCAAAAGCGGCTCTCAGTGCTATGACCGAGCTGTACGCCAACCCGTCGTCGGCGCACGCGTTCGGCTTTGAAGCCGAAAAGGCACTGCGTGCTGCACGTGCCGCAGTCCTCGCCGCCCTCGGCTTTACGCCGTCGGAGGGTTCGCTCGTTTTCACCGGAAGCGGCTCGGAGGCAGACAATTTGGCTTTGCGCGGCGCGGCGCACGCGCTTGCACGGCGCGGCAAACACATCGTGCTTTCCGATTCGGAGCATCCGGCAGTCGAAAACACGGCGAAGGATCTCGAAAAAGAAGGCTTTACCGTCTCACGCATATCCACCGGGGGCGGCAAGCTGGATCTCGACGAGGCACGGGCGGTTTTGACGTCCGACACGATTTTGGTATCCTGCATGGCGGTCAACAACGAGACCGGCGCGATTTACGACATCCCTTCGCTTGCGTCGCTTGTCAAGGCTCTCTGCCCGCATGCGCTCTTTCACACCGACGCGGTGCAGGCGTTCACCAAAATTTCGGCAGGTGCTTGGAAAAAAGCGGATCTTGTGAGCATCAGCGCACACAAGATTCATGCGCCAAAAGGCGTCGGCGCGCTGTTTGTACGCAAGGGCGTGCGGCTTGTGCCGTGCATCACCGGCGGCGGCCAGGAAAACGGACTTCGCTCGGGGACCGAGGCAATGCCGGGCATCTGCGCCATGGCAGCGGCGGCAAAAGAAGCAACAGCCGATTTTGCCGCGCTTGACACACAGGTAAAACAAATCAACACCTATCTGCGCGAGCGTCTTTGTTTGCTTGACGGCGTGTGCATCAACACCGAACCGGACGGCTTTCTGCCGCATATACTGAGTATAGCCGTACCCGGTCTGCGAAGTGAGATCCTTTTACGCTTTTTATCCGAACGCGGCATTTACGTTTCCGCCGGTTCCGCCTGCTCGGCAAAGCACGCCGACAACCGTGTGCTAAGTGCTTTCGGTCTTCCCGACAAAATTGCAGACAGCACGCTGCGGTTAAGCTTTTCGGCTTACAACACGACCGCGGAATGCGACGCATTCGTAAAGGCACTTTCGGACGCCATGCAAACACTCATACATACGTAAAAACACTTTGTACCGGCGCGGCATATTTTTTCTGAAAGGATTTGCCGTACCATGATCGATCCGCATCGTTTTTCCGAACTTTCGCTTGCCTCCAAAGCGATTCACGGGTATGCGCCGTCCGACACGCTGTACCGCTCGGTCGCCTGCCCCATTTATCAGACCTCGACCTTTGTCAATCCCGCTCTCGGCTCGGACATCCGCTATTCCTATTCGCGCTGCGACAACCCGACGCGCACCTGCTTGGAGGACACAATTGCCCTCTTGGAGGGCGGCCGCGCCGGCTTTGCCTTTTCATCGGGTCTTGCCGCCGTGCTTGCGGTGTTTTCCTTACTCAAAAGCGGCGACCATGTGATTGTTTCCGATGATGTATACGGCGGCACGTACCGCCAGATAAACGAGCTTTGGAAGCATCTCGGCATCGCCTTTGACACGGCGGACATCGGAAACATCCAAGACGTGCGTGCGCACGTTCTTCCGAATACACGTTTGATCTATGCCGAAACGCCGACCAATCCCATGATGAAGGTGGCGGACATTGCCGCGCTTGCGGACATCGCGCACCAAAACGGTGCCCTTCTTGCCGTTGACAACACGTTTTTAACGCCGATTTTCCAACGGCCGCTTTCACTCGGTGCGGACATTGTGCTGCACAGTGCCACCAAATACCTGTCAGGGCATCACGACACGCTTGCCGGGCTTGCCACGGCAAACGACAAAGCCGTCATCGACCGTCTGGAGCTTATCAAGCGTACTCAAGGCACCGGCCTTGCGCCGTTCGACTGCTTTTTGGTGTTACGCGGCATGAAAACGCTTGAGCTGCGTATGAAGCGACACGAGGAAAACGCCATGGCAGTCGCTGCTTGGTTAAAAAACAACAAAAACGTGGAGGCCGTGCATTTTATCGGTCTTCCCGATCATCCGTCGTATGCGGTCACAAAGCGGCAATGCGACGGCTTCGGCGGCATGATCTCGTTTACGCTGCGCGATGCGCGTCTTGCCGAAAAGGTGCTTTGCGGCGGAAAGCTCATCCGCTTTGCCGAAAGTCTCGGCGGCGCGGATACGCTCATCACCTATCCGCTCACCCAAACACACGCCTCCGTGCCGAAAGAGGTGCGCGAAAAGCTCGGCATTACCGAAAAGCTTTTGCGGCTGTCGGTCGGCATTGAACCGGCAGAGGATATTTTGGCAGACCTTGCACGGATGTTGGGAGAGAATGCGGTATGACGTTCGATTTGCACTTTTCCAAAATGCAGGCACTCGGCAACGACTACGTTTATGTCGAAACGCTCACGCAGACCGTCAAAAACCCCGAAACGCTTGCCGTGCGTCTGTCCGACCGGCATTTCGGCGTCGGCAGCGACGGCATGATCCTCATCTGCCCGTCGGAGTGCGCCGATTTCCGGATGCGTGTGTTCGATCCGGACGGCACGGAGGCCGAGATGTGCGGCAACGGCTTGCGCAGTGTCGGCAAATATGTTTATGACAAAGGATTCACGAAAAAAACCGTCTTTACCGTCGAAACACTCGGCGGCATCAAGACGGTTTATTTAGATTTACGGGACGGAAAGACGGCGTCGGTTACGGCGGATATCGGAAAGCCGGTCATGGAGGCGGAAAAGCTGCCGGCGCTGTGTGGTCTTTCGCGGTGCATCGATTTTCCGTTTTTTCTCGACGGCCGCCGCTTTTTCGTGACGGCACTGTCGTTCGGCAATCCGCACGCGGTATGCTTTTTGGAAAACGAACCGGTTGAAACATTCGATTTGGCGCGCTACGGCACGCTGCTTGAGCATCATGCATTGTTTCCAAAGCGTGTCAACGCCGAGTTTTGTCAGGTGATCGACCGGAACACGCTTTCGTTACGCACCTGGGAACGCGGTACAGGCGAAACGCTTGCCTGTGCGACGGGAAGCGCGGCATGCGTGGTCAGCGGCGTGATGACCGGCCGGTGCGAACGGCGTGCTGTGGTGCGTCAGACCGGCGGTGAGACGCTTGTGGAATGGAACGACAGCGGAAACGTGTTTCTCACCGCACCGTCGGTACACGTGTTTGACGGCACGGTCCGCTTGGATAAGGAGGTGTTTGGCGCATGAAACCGGGCGAATTGTTTGCGGTATTGGAAAAAGCCGGAGAGCTTGTCGAGCTTTCGGGCAAGGTGTCGGACGAAGCGCTTGCCGGCATTGCCTACGAATCGGGCAAGGTGGAAAAAAACGCCGTCTTTGCGGCGGCGCGCGGCGCCATGGCCGACGGTCACGATTTCATTCCCGAAGCCTTAAAAAAAGGTGCATCGCTTGTGCTTTGCGAAAAACGGGACGCGTATGAGGTATACAAGGCGGCCTATCCCGAACGGTGCTTTGTGCTTGTGGAAAGCTCGCGCCGGGCGTTGGCGCTTGCGTCGGCAGCATTTTTCGGCTATCCGGCAGAAAAATTAACGCTCATCGGCCTTACCGGCACCAAAGGCAAGACCAGCACATCGTTTATGATAAAAAGCCTTTTGGAGGCGGCAGGACTTCCGACAGGGCTTATCGGCACGACCGGCATCTATTACGGCACACAGTATGAGTACATCGATAACTCCACGCCGGAGAGCTTTGAACTGCACCGGATTTTTGCCGCTATGGTGCAAAGCGGCATCCGGTACTGCGTCATGGAGGTTTCGTCGCAAAGCTTAAAGCTTGACCGCGTATACGGCCTGCGATTTGACACGGCGGTGTTCACCAACCTTTCCAAGGATCATATCGGAAAGGGTGAACATGCCGATTTTGAAGAATATTTTGCCTGCAAAAAGAAGCTGTTTTCCATGTGCGGAAGAGCGGTTTTGAACGCCGACAGCGATCGTATCGCTGAAATCGAGGAAATTCTGATAAAAGAACACACGCCGTTTATCACCTATTCCACCCAAGACCAGACGGCCGATTTTTACGGTTCGGATGAAAAATTCTATATGGAAAACGGCGCTATGAAGACCGAATACACGCTCGTACACAAAGGTAAGCGGCAGCGTGTCACCGTGGGCGTACCCGGACGGTTTTCGGTATACAATTCGCTGTGCGCCGTCGGCGTTTCGTCGCTGTTTGGGATTCCGTGCGAAGATATGTTGCCGGCACTCGAAGCCGTTCATGTCATCGGACGAAACGAGCTTGTCAAGCATCCGAAATGTCCGTTTCCGGTGATGATCGACTATGCGCACAACGCTCTGAGCTTACAGAGCTTATTCGACGCGGTGCGGGCATACAAGCCGCGGCACGTTGTGTGTGTATTCGGCTGCGGCGGCAACCGTTCGCGCGTGCGGCGGTTCGATATGGGCGAAATTGCCGGAAAAAATGCCGATCTGTCGGTCATCACCTCCGACAATCCGCGGTTTGAAGATTTGGATGCCATTTTTGCCGACATTCTGACAGGCATTGCCAAAACGGAGGGTGCATATGCTGTCATCAAAAACCGTGCGGACGCCATTCGCTATGCGCTTGAGCACGCGTCGCGCGGCGACATTGTTTTACTCGTCGGCAAAGGGCAGCAGAAGTATGAGGAAATCGGGAACATCAAATATCCGTTTGATGAGCGTCAGGTCGTCAAAGACTACTATGACGCGCTGTGAACGGACGGAAGCCGACAAAACGGCGGAATAGGCAAAAAGGCGGGCGCATCGAACGAAAAACGAACGGTGTTTCCGCTTTTTTACGGCTTTAGTCAAATTCTCTGCGGGCGTTTTTTTGCCAAAGGTACGGTGGGCGGAATATACTTTAACAGAGCGGTATGGCTTTATACGAAAAAAGTTTTTCCTTTGACCGCATAAGTCCTTCGCTTTACGTTAAGAATAAAGACGGAAAGACAAGGAAACCACAAACATAAAAACAGCGGAGAGTGAAGAAGTTGAACGTCAGAAGAGGAGATATTTATTACGCTGATTTAAGTCCGGTTGTCGGGTCGGAGCAAGGCGGTATGCGTCCGGTGCTCATTGTGCAAAACGACGTGGGAAACAAATACAGTCCGACCGTCATTGCCGCCGCCATCACCAGCAAGACCTCCAAAAGCAAGCTGCCCACACACATTGAGGTTTTTGCCGATCGGTATGGGCTTGCCAAGGATTCGGTCATCTTACTCGAGCAGATACGCACCATCGACAAAACGCGCTTAAAAGAAAAGATGGGGCATTTGGACGACGCCGTAATGGATCGCGTCAATGATGCCATCACCGTCAGCTTCGGCTTAGGGCTTGACCGCACGACACATGGAGAATTCTTCGGTTAAAAGATATTTCGCGGCTTTGCCGCAAGTGTTTTGTTTCCGACCGATAACGGCAAAAAAGCTGTACGCCCATTTGAGCGCACAGCTTTTTCGCCGTTATTCCGCTTTAATCGCCGTCAAACAGATCCTCCGCATCCATTTCGGAATCGTCGAAGGGGCTTTCACCGGAACGGAGAATCGTTTCGGCAGAAGAAAACGGAAGAAAATCCCATTCGGGTGTGCAGTACTTTTTCATTTATTCTCTCTCCTCACGCCTCCGGCACGGCATCCGCCTGTGCAAGGATGTTGTCGATATACACTTGATGCTGCGTATAGGCATCGCCGCCGGTTTGCTTGATTCTCTGTGCGGCTTCGGCAAGGCTTGCCGTGCGGCAGGAGCCGTAATACCGGCTCGATCCAATCTTCACATAGGCACGTGCCGCAAAAGGCGCGTTGTAGCGGTGAGCATAGGTTTTGCCGTCGTACGCGTTGGTATAGCCGTTTTCCAAGTTAATAAGCACGCCGGTAAACCAAAAGCCCTGTGAGCCATAGGTTTCGCCAAAGGGTGTTGCACCGTCATCGGAGGCTGTGAGCTTGTTGAAGTCGCCTTTGCGGTAATTGCGCGCGCCGACAAGCTTCAAGCCGTTCTCCGTGACCGCCGTAAACGAGCCGTCTTCTTTTTCTTTGGTAACGGAAGCAATTTTCACTTTTTCCTCCGGAACAAGCCCTTTTGCGTTTAAGATATCGCCGCGTGCGACGATAAAACCGCACTCATCGGCGTTCATAAGCGTTTCGGCACGCACAAAGCCGCCGAAGCGGATGCCGCTGTTTCCGTTTATACGGATTGAGTTCTTTTCGGAGGTCTCCACCGCAAAGTCTGCCGGCTTGCCGTAAACGCTGATTTCATACACGCCGGTTGTGGAGGTAGCAGGACTGATGGGCGCGGTAACGTCAAGACGGATATATCTTGCATAGACCGGACTTTCAAAGACCTCTGTGCGCACGCCGTTTCGGGTGTTCTCCAAGCGGTCTGCCATCACGGTAAAGGTCTCTCTGTCAAGGCTTGCGGAAAGCTTATAGCCGTAGGCGCGCGAGCTGTAATAGAAGAAGTACAGATCGATCTCTTCTACGGCGTAAACACCCTCCAAATCGATAACGGCATAATGCGTATCGCGATCTTGAACGTGCCAGCGCGGGAAGTTGAGGTTCGAGGACGGTATCAGACCGTCCGTCAGATTTTCCACCGTATTTCTGAAATTGGTTCCGTACTCAAGCCCCACGCCGTAATCGTCGTAATCGATGACTTTTTTGCCGACGGAAATGTTTCTTAAGCGTTCAACAAACACATCGATGCTTGAAAGCAGTGTTCCGTCCGCCGTATAAACCGTTATCTGCGTACCGCCGATGCCGACCGCCGTCACAACGCCGCGAGCAACCGTAGCTGCCTTTTCGTTGGAGCTTTTCCAGATAAGCGAAGCACCGTCCGCTCCCGCCGGTTCGACACGGTATGCAAGTGCTTCAACTTCACCCACACCCAAATGAAGGTACTCTTTGTCAAAGGTCAGCGCTTCAACACCGTTTTCGGCCGGCTCGCCGTAAACGGTAAATTCGTAAACGCCGGGCGTTGCGCCTGCCGTCTGACCGGTAATGCCTAAACGCACATATCTTGCCATCACGCTTTGGGTCAGGGTATGCGAAAAGGTCGTTACGTTATAGCGGCTGTTCTGCAAATTGTCGACAACCTGCGTGAAGCTCTCTCCGTCAGTGCTTACCGAAATCTCGTAGTAATGTGCACGGCTTGACGGACTGAAGAAGGATATGTCGAAGCTGTCGACCGCACAGAGTTTTTCCAGATCTATGGTAATATAGGTCGGCACACCGGCAGAAGCTGCCTCCATGCCCTGCCAACGGGTTGAAATATCGCCGTCGTTGACATTGGCAAGCAGCGTATCGGCGGCTTGATCCGCATTGTTTTGCAAAGATATCGGACGGCCTAACGAAAGCACATGCTTATCGGAGACCGTGACCGAAATTTCGGCAGAAAGGCTGAGCGATGCACTCGAAACCGTGACTGTCGTGCTGCCTGCGCTTTTTCCGGTGACCGTTCCGGCGGCGCTGACAGAGGCAATGCTCTCATCGGCACTCTCAAAAGCAAGGTCGTCCGGTCTTTCGGCAAAGTGCGGTGTAAAGCTTAACGAAACCGTTTCGCTGCTTCCGACGGCAAGAAGCATTTTCGGGTATTTGACCGCAAGCCCTTTAACGGTCTTATCGGCAGGGCTTCCGTAAACCGAAAGCTCGATAACGCCGGCAGTGCCTTTGGTACTGCTTGTGATCTCAAGCTTGATATAGCGCACCTCTGCGGCAAACGTGCCGGAATGCACGCCGCTTCTGTCCGTATTTCCGGAGCGGTCATCGAGAACCGTATAGTTTTCGCCGTCAAGACTTCCGGATAGCTTATAGCCATAGGCGCGGTCGTTATAGATGGCGGCAAAGGTAACAAGCTCATAGGAATCGATGCTGTAATAATCCTCCAAGTCGATGACGATCGTCTGCGGATAAGTGGAGTTGGCGGCTTGCCAGCGCGGATCGGCATCGGTTGTGCCGATAACGCCGTCGTTGATATAGAACGGCAGCCGTCCGGGCTGACCGAGATCGCTTGCCGCGACAGGCTTGCCTAAGGCGACGTTGGTGTTATGGCGGTTGGGGCAGTCCGCGTCGGTGCAGATGGTGTAAAGTGTCACCTTGCCGAGGTCGTCGGTGATTTTTAAGGTATCGCCGTCCGAAATGTAAAAGACGGAGGAAGAACGGACGATCTCATAGGTGCAGTTGCCGGAAATGTCAAGCGTTTCAAGAAAGACGCTGTCTGCAAGCTGTTCGCCGGCAGAATTTGTGACAATGATGCGTTTGGTTTCGTCCACTGCATAGGCAGAGCCTGCAAAACGCCAGCCATAGACTTCGATTTCGGACATAGTCAGCCGACTGGAGGACGAAGTGATGGCAAGCTTCAGATAACGCGCGCTCTTATCACCTGCCGAAAGTGTCGTATAGTCCGCAGCGGCGGCACTTGTCACCGTCACCGGAGCATAGGTCTTGCCGTCGCGGCTGATGGAAAGCGCATAGCTGCAATCGGCATTTGCCGGATACAGCTTCAGATAGCCGACATGGTAAACCTCCTGCAAATCGATCACCAGCTCTTTGGTAAGGCTCAACCCGTCTAAGTACACCGTGTCGTCATACTTACCGTTGACCAAAGCCGCATACGAGGTCGTGCCGCTTGTGACGCTCTTGCCGAAGCCGATATTGTTTTCCAAGAAGCGATAATCGGCGGTCGTTTCGCCGTCCTCCGCCGTGACACGCAAATACATACGCGGTTCAACGGCTTGTGTGGTCATGACCGTCGTTTTATCGGCGGACAAGACCGAAAGCACGGCTTTTTCATCGTCCGGCTTAATGTAATCCGTCACCTTGTCGGCTGTAAAGGCAGTGCGAAGAACAATGGTCTTTTGGGACGCGTCCACCGTGAGGACAGTCGAGGAAATATCGGTGTTCTTGCTCTTTGTGCGCGTCCACACGACTGTGTCTGTATAGGTCTTTCCGTCCTTTGTGCCGGTGAGTACGACCGTGTTCTCGCCAAGGTCAAGCGGCACATTTGTCCATGAGAACTGGCCGAAGCCGTCATTCGTAAGCGTCTCGCCGAAGGCTTTGCCATTAACGGTAAGCGAAAGGCTCTCGCAGTTGGAGGAGGCTTTGACGGTGATCTTAGCCGTATCACGCACCGTAAAGCGTTTTCTCTGCAAATGTACAAATGCTTCGTCGCTCCAAAGCGCTTTATAAACATAGAAAGAGTCCTTTTTGACCGTGCGGTCATATGTGACTAAGCCCTTGTCGTTAATGCCGCTTCGCGAACCCTCGGCACGCTTGTCCGACCCGAAATCAAACAGATTCCAAATATAGGTCGCCCAAAGAAAGTCCAAATCGCCGGAATAGATCTGCTTTGCGATCTCTTCATGCACAAAGGTCTGGTATTCCTCCGGATGGAATCTGTCGCCGAACGGTTCGGGACGTTTGGGGTTTTCCGCGTGCTGAACCTCGCTGCCGCCCGCACCGTATTCCGAAATACCGAGAGACATATTCGGGTATTTTTTATGATAATCCTGCAAAACGGTCGTAAAGTGATACGTTTCGTAGCCATACCAAGACGGATAGAAATTGAGTCCAACCACATCGGCCTTCCAGTCGAAGCCCTGTTCATGGTAGGTGGCAAAGGTGGCAATCCGGTTCGGGTCTTCTTTTTTCGTAAGCGGATAGATTTCCTTTTCCATCAACTCGCGCATGACCGAATAATAATACCGGTCAACCTCGTTCTGCATACTCCAAAAAACAATGGACGGATGATTGTACTGCGAACGGATAAGCTCTACAAGCTGATCCTTGACCGTTCCGACAAATTTTGTGCGATCCTCGTCAAATTCACCGTATTCGCCGCTGCCGCCGATATCGGTGATGAACGGAACCTCCGCCCAGACCACAAGCCCATACTGATCGCACAGGTCATAGAAATAATCGACATACGGATAGTGCGCCAGCCGCACCGTGTTGGCACCGATCTCATAGAGAATGCCGAAATCGGTATCCTGCATAGCCGTCGTTATGGCGTTGCCGACGCCGTCAAAATCCTGGTGCTTGGACACACCGCGAAGCGGATAGGACACACCGTTTAGGAAAAATCCCTTTTCCGGATCAACCGAAAACGTGCGAAAACCGATCTTGTCGCTGACTGCGTCAAGCGTTTCACCGCCATACGAAAGCGACACGTTCACGTCGTAGCGGAAAGGAGAAGTCTTTCCGTTCCAAAGCTTCGGGTCGGTGACCGCATAAGTCTTGGTAAATACGTATTTTTCACCGGCAGCAAGGGCGATTTCGCTTGTGTCGTCCGCAAGCACGGCCGTGCCGGTCATGGTGCTTTCATCAAAGGGCGTCAGCGTTTCCGGTACGGTGGAAAGCGCGTCAAAGGCTTCCGGCTCACGCACAAGCGTCGAGATATTGACCGTTTTCGGCTGATCCCCGTCGTTGACAAGCGTCGCTTTCACGGTAAGCTCCCAAACGCCGGTGCTTTCCGTATCGCTCTTTTTCAAGGCTGTGACATACAGACCGTCCGAGCCGTTATCCAAACAATCGAAGTGAACGTCCGGCACGGCGATCAGCTTCACATCGCGGTATATACCGCCGTAAAACGTGAAATCGCCTTCAAGCGGTGCGGCCCACGCATATTTTGTATTGTCGGCACACACGGCAAAGGTATGTGTGCTTCCTGCCGTGACCTTATCAGTAATATCAAAGCGGAATTTGGTATAGCCGCCGTTATGAATATCACTCGTCCGGCCATCCTCATACACAAACGGTACAAGCGAACCGTCTATGTACAGTGAAGAAACAACATTGACACCGCCGAACTCAATAAAGATCCGCTTTCCGGCAAAGGAAGCCGGTATCACCGCACTTTTGCGGTACATACCCTTGCCGCGTTTATAATCATAGCCGCCGTTGGTGCCATCCGCGGCATTCCATGTATGCGGCAGGGTCACGCTTTCCCAAGAGGTATCGTCAACGCCTGCGCCATAGCCGTCTCCTGCGCCGAATTTGAATTTCCAGCCGGCATTAAAATCGTATTCCGAACGATTTGATTCTTCCGAGGAAAGATGCGCGGTCCGGGTTTGCATCCATTCGTCGGCTTTCTCAACTGCTTCCACCGTAAAGGCACTTACCGAAAAAGCTGCCGCAATCGCAGCGCCGAGCGCAAGCATGACTGCCGACAGCTGCCACAGAGTTTTTTTCATGTTTTTGCTCCTTTTCTTGTAAAATTGGACGAAAAATGTTGTCTGTATCTATTTGCAATTGACATTTACTACAATTAATATTATAATAAATACAGACGTTGGCGGCAATGCAAAATACTACGATAAAGCCTGCCGCATTTGTCTTTTCAAACGATAATCCGCAGAAGATTATTCCGTCTTCCGCCGAAAGAGGAGGTAAACATGAGCCAAAAGCCGGAAAAATTCCGTTCGCCCTATCTATCCCACCGTGACCGGATTCCGTTCGCTTTGAAACGGATTCTTATGCCGGATACGGATTTTACGTTTGTATACAGCGGGCATTTGGAATACAGCATTGATGACAGCGAACCGTTTTCGGTAGGTGCCGGCGAAGCATTATTTGTGCCGCGCGGTCACACGCGTGAGCGATTTGCCGGGACAGAGCGCGCCGTATATACCTCCATCATTCTCCCCGGCGATACGCCGCTGCCGGTAGAGCTACCGTTTCTCATTCGGAATGCGGACAGCTATGATATTAAATACTGTATTGACCGGTTGACCGAATTATACGTTTCGCCGGTTCCGTTTGCCAACGAGCTTGCCGACACGCTCTTTCAGTATCTGATTTATTCCCTTGCCAGCGCAAATGAAAAAAACCGGAAAAACCGGTATGTGGACAATATGCAGCGCTATATCTGCGCGTCGTTTTCCGAGAAGATATGCTTGGAGAAGGTTGCCAAAAGCGCCCACATCAGCAAATCCTATGCCTCGTATATTTTCCGCAAGGAGACCGGCCTATCCATAAACAGCTATATTTTGGACATTCGTATGCAGCACGCCACGCAGTTATTGCGTTATACCAACAAAAGCATTGCCGACATTGCCGCAAAGACCGGATTTCCGGACATCTATTATTTTTCACGCGCATTTAAGCGAAAAATGAGCGTATCGCCCAGCGAATACCGTGAGCAATACCGCAAGGAGGGCAACGAGCACCGGATCGGTGTTCCGGTATAAAGCCGCAAGGCGGCAAAGAATTTAATTTGGTTTGTGCGAAGTTGTAGTTTTGTGCGCTGATTCGAGGTTTGCAGAACCTCGAATCTCCCTGCGAAAGGGACGATTCAAAACTCTGTCGAAGAAAATTTTAGCAAAGCTTCCGACGACACGAGCCGAACCCGGTTTTTGGCACAAAACGGCGTCGAAGAGGCTTTGAATCGGTGCGAAAGGGTTGCTGTCGTGCAGACGCAAGACTGATATGTTTCGAAAAAGGATGTTGTACTGCATTTACATTACAGGAGATAAATCGCGAATCCGGCAAGATGCTGGTTGCAGGCACATCCTGCAGAATGGTATCGTGGAATGCTTTTGAAAACGAGCTGGTCAAAAACGGATTAACTCTCATTAAAAGCGGAACAGGCATGACCAAAATCATGCCTGTTCCATAAAATTTGAATTTTACTGTCTTGCCAAAAGTTCCCATTTCGGGAACTTTTTTATGCTCACAGAACATTTGCCCGTTTTGGGGGAAAGCGCAGTCCGCCGCAGCGGCTTTTTTATTTGCGCGCCAAATATTTGCGCATATCGATGGCACAGGCAATCAAAATGATAAGACCTTTGATGACATATAACATGTTCGCATCGACCGACAGGAAGTTAAGGCCGGCGAAAATGATCTGAAGAAGAAATACGCCGAGCACGATGCCGCTGATCTTACCGGTACCGCCGACAAACGAAACGCCGCCGATAACGCACGCTGCAATCGCGTCGCTCTCGTAGTTAAGACCGGTATTGGCCGAGCAGGACGCAATGCGCGCGCCCTCGATGAAACCGGTGATGCCGTACATCACGCCGGCTAAGATAAACACGCCGACGATCGTCCAGAATACGTTAACGCCCGAAACATTGGCGGCTTCCTCGTTTGAACCGACGGCAAACATATTCTTGCCGAATTTGGTTTTATTCCAGATAACCCACATGATAGCGGTTAAAATGACAGCGTACAGCACATATTTCGGCACAGCCGTGTCGCCGATCTTAAAAAGCGTGCCTTTGATGAAATCGGTATACGATGCGTCGAGACCCGAAAGCGTCTGACCATTGTTGGTTCCGATCTTGAGGTACATGAGAATCAAACCGAATGTGATAAGCTGGGTCGAAAGCGTGACGATAAACGGATGCAGCTTGAATTTTGCCACAAAGAAGCCGTTGACAAAGCCGAGAATCGCACCGACCGCGATGACAGCCAAAAGCACTACCCAAAGCGGCAGAACGCCGAGATTCGGAAACAGCTTGTTCGGATAATTCGCCGCCTGCAGCAGCGAACCGGCAATACACGCGGTAAGACCTACCGCACGGCCTGCGGAAATATCCGTGCCGGTGAGCACGATCGCGCCGCCGATACCGAGCGCAATCGGCAGCTTTGCCGCCGTAAGTGAAATAATATTGACAATCGAGGGAACCGACAGAAATGCCGGAACTTTGACGGCAATATAGATAACGGCAATGAAAATGATGATAAACATCGCATTGTTAAAGAGAAGGTCGCTGATCTTTCGCGCTTTGTCCTTGCCGCTCAGAGCGGAAAAGGCGGCAAAACGTCCGGAAAGTCCCGTACTCTTTTTTGCATTATTCTCTGACATAAGATCCTTCCTTTGATTCTAAAAAAGCTGTTTTTACAGCGAAATTTCCGCTTTAAGCAAATTTTGCCGCAAGCGCCATGATTTCCTCTTGTGTGGTATTGGCAGCGTCCACTTCACCCGAAAGCTTTCCGCCGCTCATGACCAAGATCCGGTCACATACGCCAAGTAACTCCGGCATTTCGGAGGAGACCATAAGCACGGTCTTTCCTTTGCTTGCAAGGTCGATGATAAGCTGGTAAATTTCGTATTTTGCGCCAACGTCGATGCCTCTGGTCGGTTCGTCGAGAAGAAGAACCGTCGGGTCGGTGAGCAGCCAGCGTCCTAAAATGACCTTCTGTTGGTTGCCGCCCGAAAGCGAGCGGATTTTTGTTTTTTGGCTCGGCGTTTTGACGCGCATGGACTTTATACACCAATCGGTGCTTTCTCTCATTTTTTTCTTGCTCAAAAACGGCCCGATCTTGTCCTTATCCAGGCTGGAAACGGTGGTGTTTTCGCAGATATCGAGAATCCCGAAAATGCCGGTTGCACGGCGTTCCTCGGTAAGATACGCAAAACCGTTTTTAATGGATTCGCCGGGTCGGCGGTTCAGCACCTTTTTGCCGTTCAAATACACGTCGCCGCTTCTTTTGGTGGCTGTACCGAACAAGACCGAAAGCAGAGAGGTTCGTCCGGAGCCGTCAAGACCCGCAATGCCTAAGATTTCGCCCTTTCGCGCCGTAAACGACACGTCCTTTAATTTGACGTATTCGCCGGTCAGGTGCTCAACGCGCAAAAGCTCGTCGCCGATGACCGTATTTTTAGGCGGATAGCGGTTGGTTAGTTCACGTCCGACCATAAGCCGGATGATCTCGTCGGTGGTGAGGTCTTCCGCGTCACGCGTTGCAATCCACTTGCCGTCGCGCATAATGGTCACTTCATCGGAAATACGTAAAATTTCCGACATCTTATGGGAAATATAGATAATGCCGCAGCCTCGGCCGCGCAACATCCGGATGATGCGGAAAAGATGTTCCACTTCCTCTTCGGTTAACGACGAGGTCGGCTCGTCAAACACAATGATCTTGGAATGGTAGGAAACAGCTTTGGCAATTTCCGCAAGCTGCCGCTTGGCAACCGGCAGGTCACCCATGCGCATTTTCGGGTCAATATCGATATCCAGCTCCTCAAACAGTGCCTTAGTCGCCCGATACATCTTTTTTTCGCTGGTGAACGGCAGCCCTTTGGCAACAGTCGGAAAACGCCCGAGGAACATATTGTCCATCACGTTCCGCTTGAGCGCCTGATTAAGCTCTTGGTGCACCATGGCAACGCCGTTTTCCAACGCTTCCTTGGAATTCTTGAATTCGATCTCTTTTCCGTCGAGAACGATTCTGCCGCTGTCTTTATGATAAACGCCGAAAAGGCACTTCATTAATGTGGACTTTCCGGCACCGTTTTCGCCCATGAGCGCGTGCACCGTGCCGGCCTTGACCGAAAGACGTGCACCGTCAAGAGCCTTCACGCCCGGAAAGTTCTTTTCAATGTTCTCCATTTGCAAGAGAACCGGTGATTGTTGCTGCATAAACACCTGTCCTTTTTATGCTGTCGGTTAAGAGTTTTTTCCGGAAAGAGCAGTCGGTTGTTTCATTTCCGACTGCTCTGAAAAAGAAATGCGTAAAAGAAACGCGTATTTCCGTTATTCGCCGATATAGGTGGCGTAAGGAATGTTTACACGCCAGGTGCCGACGACCGAATCGGCAGCAACGCCTTCGAAAGCGTTTTTGCCGTTCAGGTAGTTTCCGGTGATGGTGGTAATGGTGCTTGCCATACCGTCCGCATCCTGCTTAATGGTACCGATCATGGTGCCGGCATTGATAGCCGCTTTGGCGGCATCGGTTGCATCAACGCCGAATACCGGAATGGTCTTGCCGTTGCCGTCGTTGTAGCCGGAGCTTTGAAGACCGGAGATCGCGCCGAGTGCCATTTCGTCGTTGTTGGCGATGACAAGCTCGATCATGTTGTTGCCGGCTTCACTGTACTGGGCAAGAATGGTGGTCATATATTCGGTAGCAGCCTGCGAGGACCAGGTTCCGTTTTGGTCAACAAGATACTTGTTGGCGTTGTTTGCGTCATAGAACTCGATTTCCGGCTTTCCTGCCGCGGTGAGAATCTTGTTGCAGTCCTCCACGCCGTACTGGGTGCGGGCAATCGCTTCCATGTTGCCCTCCTGACCCTTGAACATAACGTAGCTGATCTTGCCGTCGTTATTCAGGTCAAGGCTGCCGTAGTTGGCAAGCACATATTCGCCGACCATTTCGCCCTGCATATGACCGGCCATTTCATAGTCGGTGCCGACGAAAACGCATTTATCATAGCTGCTGACGACCGATTCGTCTACCGAACGGTTGAAGAAGATAACCGGAATGTTCTTTGCCTTTGCCATATCGACAATGTTTTGGGCGGTGTCGTTCGAGCCGGTGTCAACGACATTGACGATCAAAAGCTTAGAGCCTTTGGTGATGGCGGTGGTGATCTGTTCGGTCTGGGTGGTCTGGTTGCCGTTGGCGTCATAGTTGTTGTACTTAATGCCGCTGTCCCCGAGCAGCTTGTCCATGGCGGAACGAACGCTGGAAATGTAGGTGTCGCTGAAGGTGTAATAGAAAACGGAAACTTCTCCGTCGGACGAATCCGAAGAGTCTTTGTTGCCGCAGGCGGCAAGGGTTACAATGCACACAAGGGCAAGAATGAGCGCTAAGAGTTTTTTCATTATCATTTTACCTCCAAAATTTTTTTGAAACAACAGTTCAAGCTCTTGTCTCTGTTTTTATTATATGGTATAAGCACAAAAAAGAAAATAGTAATTTTTGTTGAAATTGTAAAGTTTTTTATTCTGTTTGCACCTAAAAAATGTTAAATTTGCACATGTTGCACAAAAACGAACTGCCTTATTTATGTGTAATATCTAAAAGCTGTCTGACGGCGCGAAACCGTGAAATTTGCATAAAGCACATAAAATAACGGTGAGAACAAAACCTTCTCACCGTTATTTTGTACATAGAATTCTGTTTTTATGCGTTTTATTTGACCGACATGCCGCCATCGACAAACAAATTCTGCCCCGTGATGTAGGACGCGTCCTCCGAGCAAAGGAAGGCGATCGCACCGGCAATTTTGTCGGGCGACGCGCAAAAGCCGACCGGGATCTTGGAAAGCACCGTTTTGCGGTATTCCTCGTCGGCAAGAGCCACAGCGTTGCGGTCGGTCGCCACCACGCCGGGCGCAACGCTGTTGACCGTCACACCCGTACCGGCAAGCTGAAGCGACAAGGAACGCGCCATCAGCGTCAGTGCCGCCTTGCTCGACGAATACACAAGCATATCCGGATGGGGCTTGGCTTCCTGCACGCTGCCGACCGTCACAATGCGGCCGAATCCCTTTTTCACCATGCCGGGCGCATAGGTCTGCATAAGAAACAGATTGGCGCGGAAATTGCAGTTCATCTGCGTTTCGTATTCTTCGGGCGTGATCTCGTTCCACTTTTTGCGAAACTGAATCGACGCGTTGAGCACAAGTGCGTCCACGTTGCCCGTCATTTCGTACAGCTTTTCGGCGCAGTCGGCCTTGCACAGGTCGTACTTCACAAGCGTGCATACGCCGCCGTTTTGTTCGATTAACGTCTTGGTTTCTTCGGCGGCTTTCGTGTTTCCGACATAGTTTGCGTAAATTTCATAGCCCATTCCGGAAAGCGCGATGGCTGTCGCACGGCCGATGCCGCGCCCTGCGCCGGTGATCAGTGCTTTTTTCATGGTTTTCTGCAACCTCGGTTCTTACAGTTTGATGTCATACGGGCGTTCGTAATGCGTATCGAGCTTAAATGAATGCGTGCTTTCGCCCTTTTCGGTGGTAACGATCGCGTCATAATCGCCGTAAAAGCCCTTGAACACGGCTTCGCCGCCGCAGTCGGTGGTAACGGTCGTTTCGGTGTGCCAGCTGTCGATGAGGGATTTATAGGCTTTCAAAATCGGTTTTTCGGTCATATCATAGCGGAGCATGCCGCCGCAAAAGTAGTTTTCGCCCTCCAGCGTTCCCTGCGGCGCCCAAGCAGCATAGCCGTCCACAAAATTCCAGTATACGATACCCTCCATGCCGGGTGCGGCGAACCACAGGCGGTACATAAGATGAAGTATTTCCGCCTGAATTTCCTCGTCGCCCGCGTCAAGGCTGTATGCCGGAAGTGTGACCTCGGAAACCTGCATGGGCAGGCCGAAATCGTGGTATAAACGCATCTGCTCGATGGTGAAAATCGGGTTGTAACGGAAGGAAGCACAGTTCGGCTCATCCGCGCGCCGCCAGAACGAGTGCGCCTGGAAACTTACCTTGTTGCAGGGTGCGCCGTTTTTCAGCATCCGCTCAATCATCATATAGTACGGCGTGCGGTTGACGTTGAGATCACCGTCGCCAAGCAAAGCCGCTTCGTTGATAATGCGTCCGTTGTACGGGAAATATTTTTTCGCAACCTCAAACACCCATTCGAGATAGTCGTATTCATTGATAAGCGCCGGCTGCTCCTTGTTGAAAAAGCGGCGGCAGAGCAGCTCGTTTGTCACATCGAAATCCTCGATGACGTCGGCATAGCGTGCGCCGATCTCGGCAAAATGCTTGTCGTACATAATTTTTGCTTCACGCGCGTCGCGCGGCAGATAATCCGGATGGAATTTCGACGTGTCGTAGGCAAGGCAATGTCCTTTCATGCGCATACCGTGTTCTCTGCAATATTCGACGCAAAGGTCGGGCGCGGGACGGCGGTAGACTTTAGGCGAATCCTTGGCATAGCGCGGCTTGCCGTAGACCGGCTCAAGGTCGCTCCAATAAAACGGAACGGTGGCATAGTTGAAATATTTGTGGAAGATTTCGCGATACTTCGCGTTCTTTTCCTCGGTTTCGAATTCGTCGAGCATGAAAATGTTGCAGCCGAATTTGAAGGTGTGCGATTTCTGGACAAGCTTTACCGTCGCGCCCTTGACCGGCTTGCCGTCGGCGTCCTTGACGCTTATGCGGCCGAAGCCCTTGCGGTTGGTTTCGATACCGTTTTTGATGTAATCCTCGGCATAATCTTTGTGGCGGTAATAGGTCGCGAACACCTTTTCGCGGCGTTCCTTGGCTGTTGTTTCCATGAAAAATCTCCTTTGTTTCCCATTGTATTTAGAGTTTTCGGTTTGTTCCGAATCAACCTTTGCAGACAAAATATCCGTAATCTCCGAGCGTTGTTTTCTCACCGAGCACGGCGTTATGCTCTAAAAGAATTTGCTTTCCGACAAATGTGGCCGGTATGTCCTCCGCCTTGTCCGACAGATTTACGCCGACTGTGAGCCTGTATTTTCCCGTGCCGCGCGTAAACACAAGCGTCTTTTCACCGACATGTATGAATGCGGTGTCCTTTCCGGCTAATGCCGGCTCGGTCTTGCGCAGAGAAATGAGCGCACGGATAAGCGCACGGTGCCGCACGGCGTTTTCCGTTAAATAGGTATCCCAGGTGACGGTGCAGTCGCGCCCGGCTGAATGCTCACGGCTGTAAAAAATGCTGTTGCGGTGAACATCGCAGGCCTCTACGCCGCCATAAAGGAAAAATACGCCATCCATGAGCGCGTCAAGCACCAGTGCCGCGTTCACGCCCTCCGTTCCGGGATTCACTTCATAGCGTGTTTCCATGCAGTCGTTGGCGTAATCATGATTGTCGAGCGCACGTAATAACAGCGGATGATACGGCGCGCCGTCGATATCGCTCTGATACCGTGCCGGAAGCGCATCGGCGTTCTTTTTGCCGCGCAGAACCGCTTGCGTGTCGGTTGACCAGTCGAAATTGTAAAAAGCGTCAAAGCCGGTATGCTCGTCGCCGTCCGGAGGGCACTCGTCCACCATGAAAAAGTCTTTTTTTAATTCTCTGCACCGCCGAATGCCTTCTTTCCAAAAGTCCATCGGACACAGCGAACCGACATCACACCGATAACCGTCCACGTCGCAGACTTGAATCCAATATAGCATATTATCATACAGATATTCGCGAAGCGCTGGATTTTCAAAATTTAAGCGCGGAAACGCCCATTCGCCGGTAAACGGCGAACCGTCCGGGTTCCTTTGAATGAAATCCGGATGTTCCTTTAGAAACACGGCGTTCGGTCCGCAGTGGTAGTACACAAGGTCGAATAAAACCTTTAACCCAAGCTCATGCGCACGTTTTACAAAGTTGATTAAATCTTCTTTGGTGCCGTATTCCGGATCGACCGCAAAATAATCCTTCATGCGATACGGATTTTTCGGATTCTCAAAGCCGGAAGCGATCTGCCGTTCGCTCCAATAGGTTTTATCCATGCCGTCATCCGACAGAAAAACCGGGCAAAGATAAACATAGTCCACACCGAGCGACGCGATATCCGCAAGGTGGGCACTTGCCGCCGCAAGTGTGCCCTCACGCGTAAAGGCACGCGGAAACAGCTGATAAATCGTGGTTTGCGCAAAATTCTGTGTCATGAAAACAATTCCTTTCTTAAAATATAAGTCCTTAAAGCTCTTAAAGAGCCGTCTGCGTATCGTTCGGGTCGCCGTGGATCGCAAGGTCATATTCGACCGACCAATCAAGGCCTCGATATTCCTTGGCGCGGTCGTCCTTTTCGATAAAATCCATGAGTAAGTCAAGCATATCCTTTGTCCAGGTGTTCTTGTCGATCTGCGCGGTGGTAAACTTATTTTGGGCGATCATCTCAAAGCCGAATAAGTCCTTGACCTGCGTTTTGGACGCGCCGTCCACGACCTCAGCCACCAAATGCGCCGGAATGAACAGTACGCCGCCGCCTGCGCCGAATACGATATCACCCGGCAGCACAATGGCATTTCCGATACGGGTGGCGGTGTTGAAGCCGGTCATAACGAAATCGCGGATGGGTGTCGGGTCGATGCCGCGGTAGTATACCTGCACGCCCTCGACCTTTTTCATCTGCTCCACGTCGCGCACGCCGCCCCAGATGACGCCGCCTCCCGTTTTGGTTTTGGTCTTGATGGCTGTGGTCAGGTTGCCGCCCAAAAACGTGCCTTTATAGATTTTATCATACATATCCGCAACCACCACGTCGCCCTCGACCAGACTGTCGATGACCCATTGGTTGTAGTTTCCCTTGCGGCCCTCCCCCATGCCGACGGCGAACATGGTCTCGTGAAGATCGGGGCGCGTCGGCGCAAAGGTCGCCGTTACGGCGCGGCCGATGAGCTTTCTGCCGTCGTCGTGCAGCGTTTGCAGGCGTCCTTCAAACTGGCTTTCATAGCCCTTGACGAAGATGGGCTTCCAGACCTCTTCAAGCGTCAGGCTTCGAAGTGCCTTCAGATACTTATCGGCAACCCTCGGCCTGCCGTCATCGAAGCGCTCGCCTTTCCATTGGGGCGTAAGCGCAATGATTTCTTCCTTTACGTTAAAATGCATGGCTGTTCCTCCGCATAAACATCCGTTTTTGTGTTTATTATAAAACAGAAATCCGTTTATTTCTACAACTTTTTCATCCGAAAATTCAACTTTTTCACCCGAATGGCATTTTTGTTCATCAATTTCCCCGGTTTGTAAGGTTTGACGGTTTTCTCGATTGACAAGGGCGGGAAAATGTGCTATACTGCGCATAAGGAAGCGGCATACTCGCTTTCGCACTCTGTATAATGAAAGGAACATTCTAATGAAATTGTCAAAACAGGCAAAATGGAGCTTTTTTATTCTTTCAGCCGTATGCATTCTTCTCGGTCTTTGCTTTGTGCTGTTTCCGGAAGGCTCCGCAATGCTGTTCGGCGTGCTGTTCGGTGTGCTGATGGTTATTTGGGGACTTTTGAAGATCGTATTCTATTTCCGCGGCGAATATTTCGGCTTTCCGCTGCCGGGAGAGCTGACTTTCGGCGTGCTGGACGTGGTTTTGGGCGGTGTCCTTCTTGCCCGTCCGGGTGTTGCCGCATCGATTTTTCCGTTTATTCTGGGCTTTCTGCTTGTGGCAGACAGCCTTATCAAATTGCAGATGGCGTTTGATGCCAAGCGTTCGGGGCTTTCTTCGTGGTGGATCGTGCTGTTGACAGCGGTCGTCGGCGTTGTTTTCGGCGTTTTGCTTGTCATCGATCCGTTTGAAGGTGCTGCCTTTCTCATGATTTTCTACGGCATCGCCCTCATGGTGGACGGTATTGAAAACTTTATCGCCTATGCCTGCGTCAAAAAGCACATCAAAGAAAGCTATCCCATTGAGAGCTGGTTTATCGACAACGATAACAACAATTTTTTGAGTTAATGGAAACAAACAAAAAAATCAAAGACGGAAAAACCGAAAAGCTTGCCGACAGCGAGCTGTGGAAAAAGAGCAAGCGTGGCTTTTTTCATGTGCTGTTCGGACGAACGACGGTCATTATTCTGCTGCTCGTGCTGCAATTTGCCGGGCTTTTCGGCATTTTTGCCTATTTCGAGCGGTATGTGTCGTTGGCTTACGGCGGCTTTGCGGTCATTGCGCTTATCATGGCGATTTATGTGACAAGCTCACGCGCCAATCCTGCCGTCAAGCTGTCGTGGATCGTGCTTATCATGACATTTCCGGTATTCGGAACACTGTTATACCTTTTTGTCGATAAGGAATTCGGTCATCATTTTATGCACCGCCGCTTACAGCGGGTTTTGGACAACACGCGCCGGTTCACCGCTTCCGACCCGAACCTGGTTGCAGAGCTTGAAGCAAGCGACAAAGCGCTCGCCAACATGGCACGCTATGCCGGCGAAAAGGCCGGATATCCGATCTACCGTGCCGAATATGCGCACTATTTTCCGGAGGGCGAAGCATTTTGGCTGGATCTGTTGGACACGCTTGAAAAAGCGGAGCATTTCATCTTTTTGGAATATTTTATCCTTGAAGAAGGCGAAATGTGGGGACGGATTTTGGATATCCTGAAACGCAAGGCCGCGCACGGTGTCGAGGTTCGCGTGCTGTATGACGGCACGTGCGCCATCACGCTTTTGCCGTACGATTATCCGAAAACGCTTGCAAAGCTTGGCATCCAATGCCGGATGTTTGCTCCGCTTCGTCCGTTCGTATCCACCCACTACAACAACCGCGATCACCGCAAAATTGCCGTAATTGACGGAAAAACCGCCTACACGGGCGGCGCCAATCTCGCCGATGAATACATCAACCGCAAAAACCGTTTCGGACATTGGAAGGATGCCGCCGTGCGGATCGACGGATGCGCCGTGCGCAGCTTCACGCTCATGTTTTTGCAAATGTGGAACATTCCGCAGAAAACGGACGAGGAAAACTATGAAAAATATCTTTCGGCTTCCGGTGCGGACACCGCAGGCAAAAACCGGCACGGCTATGTGATTCCGTATGCCGACAGTCCGCTTGACGGCGAAAAGGTCGGCGAAACGGTTTACATGGACATGATAAACACCGCATGCGGCCATATATACATTTTCACGCCGTATCTCATTTTGGACAACGAAATGACGACGGCTCTACAAAATGCTGCCAAGCGCGGCGTGGATGTGCGCATTGTTCTTCCAAGTGTGCCGGATCATAAAATTGCGTTTGCACTTGCCAAAATTCACGCCTCCGAGCTCATTCCGAGCGGCGTGCGGATCTACACGTACACGCCCGGCTTTGTGCACTCCAAGGTATTTGAGAGCGATGGCAGACGAGCGGCTGTCGGCACGGTCAATTTAGATTACCGCAGCTTGTATCTGCATTTCGAATGTGCGGCCTATTTTGCCGATTTGCCGGTCATTGATGAGATTCGCGCGGATTTTGATGAGACATTTGCGGTCTGCCGGGAGATCCGTGCGGCAGATCTGAAGAAGAACACGTTCTTAAGGCGGCTGTACGGCGGTCTGTTAAAGTTGATTGCGCCGCTAATGTAGGTTTGCCGCGACTGCGGCGAGCCTGTTTGAGGTTCTGCTTTTTGCGTCAAAAAGCAAGGAAAAGCACACGGAGTGTGCCGTCCCAGCAGGGACACCGCCGTAAGGCGGAAAAAAGCACGCAGGGCGTGCTGCCCGGCAGGGCGAAACTTTCCCCAAAAGGAAAGTTTCAAAGTTTTTTGCCCTACTTTTTGTACTTTACAAAAAGTAGGAAAAAGCGGCGAAGCCGCAAAAGGTTTTAATTTTGTTTGTGCGAAGCCGCCATTGCGGTGTGCTGATTCGAGGTTTGCGAACCTCGGAGCTCCCTGCAAAGGAGACGTTTTTACGTTCTTTTTGCGTTGTGCAAAAAGAACCAAAAAGCACACCAGAGGTTTGCGAACCTCTGGACTCCGGGGACGATTCAAATCGCCGGTCGATACATGGTTGTTGTTAAAGTGACCGGCTTTCATCAGGTAACTGGCAACGCAGAAAACAGTAGTTTTCCGGGTATCGCCGGCAATGATTTGAATCGGTGCGAGGTTCCGGCTTTACAGCACAAAATTAGAGCGAACAGCAAAAGAACAGCTGTATTCTTTGCAAACAGTAGGTTAAGGGGCG
>CAKSCV010000014.1 GCA_934444645.1 uncultured Eubacteriales bacterium
GGTTCGCAAACCTCTGGTGTACTTTTGGTACTTTTCGTACACGCGAAAAGTACGAAAAACGTTCCTTTCGCAGGAAGTTTCGAGGTTTTTCAAACCTCGAATCAGCACACCGCAGCTGCAGCTTCGCACCGCAACAATTAAAACCTTTTTAAGGGAGTTCCGAGGTTCTGCAAACCTCGATTCAGCATACCGCAGCCGCAGCTTCGCACCGCAACAATTAAAACCTTTCAAGGGAGCTTCAAGGTTCTGCAAACCTCGAATCAGCGCCCACAAATAACAATTTCGCACAAACACACTTAATCCTTTTGAAGCTTTCCTTGCGGAAAGCTCGCCCTGCCGGGCAGCACGCCCCTGCGTGCTTTTTTTCGCCTGCGGCGGTGTCATTATGTCGCTGCCGCAACATTTTTCCGCCGCCCTCGGCGGCTATTTCCGGCGGTAAAACCGCCATGATTAAGGAGAATGAAAATGAACCTGTCTGATTTGATCGCACGCTACCCGAAGCTTTCGACTTGTTCCGATGCCATTGAACACGCGGCAGAACTTTGGCATACCAGTCTTGCCGCCGGCGGCAAGATTCTTCTTTGCGGCAACGGCGGAAGTGCCGCCGACTGCGACCACATCGTAGGCGAATTGATGAAAGGCTTTTTGTCGCGCCGTCCGTTACCGGAAAACGAAAAAGAACGCTTTGCCGCCGTGGAAGCCTCGGCACGTTCGGAACGCTTGGCAAACGCGCTGCAGCGTGCGCTGCCGGCGATTTCTCTGTGCGCACACAGCGCCGTTTTCACGGCGTTTGACAACGATGTTGACCCACAGGCCGTCTTTGCCCAACTCATGTATGGCTACGGAACCGCACGTGATACGGCGTTTTGCTTATCCACTTCGGGCAATTCCAAAAACGTTGTCAATGCCGCACTTGCCGCCAAAGCGCGCGGTATGACGGTGGTTTCTATGACCGGCGCAAAGCCGGCCGAACTGGATGCACTCAGCGACGTGGTCATCAAGGTGCCGGAAACCGAAACGTATAAAGTTCAAGAACTCCACTTGCCGGTGTATCACTATCTGTGCGCCGTGACGGAGGAGCGATTCTTCGGATAAAAGATAGCCGTGAAACCTGCCAAAACAGAGCTTTCACGGCTGTTATTATGCTTTTTTTCGGGTTTTGCAGTATAAGAAGATCCCGATCAGGTCGGCAAAGACCCAACCGATCGGTACCGACATCCAAATGCCGCGCACGCCGAGCATCGGAACCGCCGACAGTGTATAGGCAAGCACCACGCGCGTTCCGAGCGATGCAGCTGTGAGTATGACCGAAATGCCCGGCTTTTCAACCGCGCGGAAATAACCGTATAACAAGAATAAAATCCCGATCCCAAGGTAAAACGCGCCCTCAATTTTCAAGTATTCCGCGCCGACGGCAATGACGGCTGTTTCTTCGGCATCGATGAAAATTTTCATGAGCGGTTCGGCAAAGCTGCATACGCCAAGACTGATGACAATGCAGAATGCCGCGCAGACAAGCACCGCGCTTTTTACACCTTTGCGGATACGCTCCCGGTTATCCGCGCCATGGTTCTGCGCGACAAACACCGAAAAGGCGTTGCCGAAATCCTGTACCGGCAGATAGGCGGTAGAATCGATCTTGACGGCGGCCGCAAAGGCGGCCATGACGGTCGTGCCGAAGCTGTTGACAAGCCCCTGCACCAACAAAATGCCGAAATTCATGATGGACTGCTGCAGCGAGGTCATGAGCGACAGATCAAGCACCGCACGGAAGTTTCCCTTATTCCAGGTGCGTTCCGCTTTCTTGGGGACAAGCTCCGGAAAGTGTTTGAGCGTGTAGAGAAGAATTCCGATTCCCGATAGGAATTGCGAAAGAACCGTCGCAAAGGCCGCACCCTTTACACCGAACGGGAAAACAGCGACCCAAAGAAGATCAAGCACCACGTTGAGGACGGCTGAAACGGCAAGAAAAATGAGCGGAACGGTTGAATTGCCGACGGCACGCAACACCGAGGCAAAGTAGTTGTAAAGAAAGGTTGCGAGGATCCCGGCGTAAATGATGACAAGATATTCTTGCATGAGCGGCCGTGTTTCGGCAGGAACACGAAGAAATACGAGAATTGCGTCGCCGAGCAGATAAACGCCTGCATTTAACAGCACGGCGAGCGCTGCGATAAACGCAAACGACAGGAAAATGCAGTTTCGCATATCGTTCTTTTTTCCGGCGCCGTATCGGACGGATATTGCCGCACCGCTGCCCATGCATAAGCCGGAAAGGATGGATGTGAGAAAGGTCATGAGTGCATACGCCGCGCCGACCGCACCCAAGGCCTCCGTGCCGATATAATGCCCGACCACCCAGGTGTCGGCGATGTTGTACAGCTGCTGCAAGAGGTTGCCGGCCATGAGCGGCAGTGCAAAAAGCAGCATGTTGACGGTGATTTTTCCGTGTGTCAGAGCGGTTTGCATGAAAAACGTCCTTTGTTTTGCAGAATCGTACTATCAGTGTAGCACAAAACCGCAAAAAAAGCAAGGCTTGCAAAATGAGGAAAACCAGTGTATAATAAAAGCAATCAGAAAAAGGATGTGGTCGTATGCCGCGCAACTCCCGCCAAAAGCTCAAGCTCTTGTATTTGAAGGACTATTTGCTCAAAAACACCGATGAAACACATGCTGTGACCGTGAAAGACATGATCGGCTATCTTGAAAGCTGCGGCGTTGCCGCCGAACGCAAGAGCCTGTACGACGATTTGGCGACTCTTGCGGAAAGCGGCATGGATATCCTTGCCGAGAAGCGTGATCGGAACACGTGGTATTATGTGGCATCGCGCGATTTCGAGATATCGGAATTAAAGCTGCTTGTGGATGCGGTTCTTGGCTCACGGTTTATTACCGAGCGCAAATCGGCAGAGCTTATTCGAAAGATTGAGAGCTTATGCAGCCGGTATGAGGCCTATGCGCTTGACCGGCAGCTGACGGTGGCAGGGCGCATCAAGGCCATGAACGAGAGCATATATTATAATGTTGATAAGATCCACGCGGCTATTCGGGACAATACGCGCATTTCCTTTCGCTATTTCGAATACAATGCCAAAAAGGAAAAGGTCTATCGGCATGACGGCGCACGGTATGAAGTGAGTCCGTTTGCGTTATGCTGGGACAACGAAAATTATTATCTTGTGGCATATGATGCCGCACATGAGCAGATACGGCATTACCGCGTGGACAAAATGGATGATTTGCAGGAAATGACCGATGTGCGCCGTGAGGGCGAGGAGGCTTTTCGCAAGGTGGATGTGTCGGCCTATGCGAGCAAGGTGTTCAGTATGTTTGGCGGCGTCGGTCAAAAGGTGCGGCTGGAATTTGCCGACCGTTTGGCAGGCGTGGTGCTTGACCGTTTTGGCAAAGAGGTGTTTTTGATCCCGACCGAAAACGGTTTTGCGTTTGAAGCCGAAATCGTGGTCAGCCCCCAGTTTTACGGTTGGCTTTTTTCGTTCGGCGAGGACGCACGGATACTTTCGCCGCAAAGCGTTAAGGATGGGTTTGCGGAATATTTGCACCGGACGGCGGAGCAGTACGGAGAGACGAATTGAGAGTTGAAAATTGACAATTGAAAGTTGAAAATTAGGGAGTTAGCCGAAGCTTTGTGCGCTGATAGAAGCTGCAGCAGGATTTGCCTTTCCTGTGCAAGAGAAGGCGGCGCACGAAGTGAGACGGAAGGATTGTTATTTTAATACGGACTTTTATAGCAGAAAAAAGCGGCTTCGGAAAACCGAAACCGCTTTTGGCTTTATGAATTTTTGTCGCCGAGCTTACGGGAGAAGCGTCTGTGACGCTTGGTAAATCGGTTTGAAGCCGGAGGAGGCTTCGAACACAAACAGCTTTACTTTGGCAGCTTTGTCGTTGGCGGCAAACGTAAAGGTGTAGCTTTCCGAAGAATCCGCTGCAACGAATTTTGTATCGAGCAAGCGTCCGTCAGCATCGTAAAGAGCCGTGCCGATCTGACAATCGAGGCCATACGGAATGCCTGGATTTTCGACCTTGACAACAAGGCTTGCCTGTTCGTTTGTTACAGTCGGTGCCGGGAGCGTAAACAGCTTGGAGACCCAAATATCGACCTCGTTTTCGGCAGCAAAAGCCGAAACGGCAAGAGCCGCGGATAATGCAAGAACGCAGAGAAGCTTGTAAATATTCTTTTTCATAGAAAGCACTCCTTTACGGTTTTTGCACAATGCACAAAAACACAAATTTCTTTTACCTATATTATAGCACTTTTTTTGAAAAAGTCAAGTACTTTCTCCAAATTCTTCTCAAAGTGTTTTATTCGGTGACAATGCGGATATAACGGCCGTCCTTGGTATAGGAGAAGCCGCAGATCTCGCACAAAACATCCAAGCTCAGCATCGGCAGCGCATCGCACAGGGCAAGCGGTGCCGGAAGTTTATGCTTTTTGCCGTTGACAAGCACATAGTCCTTGCCGACCGTGAAATACATGGCATCGGTTCCGTGAAGCAGATAGAGCGTCTGCTCGTCGCGATACCATTCATAGTAGAATTTCATATCGGTGTACGGGCGGTTTTGCTCAAACGGGATAAACACGCCCTTTTCGGTGACCTGCGGCAGCACGGAGCAAGGATGCTCTTTGCCGTTGACCGTGAGAATCGGCGAGGTGGTGTCGGTGGTTAGCTCAATGGATTCGATTTCAAAGCTTCCGGCAATGTCGGTCGGGTCGAGGCGAAGCCCGGTTACCGTGCCCGTCCAGGTGGGAAGGGCAGCCATGTCGTAATACACATCGGTCATCGCATCGCCTCCGATAAAGACGTGTACGCCCTTGGATTCCGACCAAACCTCATCGGTGTCGGTGATGAAGTAGACGCAGGTGTTGGCACCGCCGCCGGCAATGGCTTTTAAGCGGACGTGTACGCCCTTGACGGCGTTTGTGTCGATCGCAAGGTCGGTGCGAAGGATCTGCGGATCGAATTTTTCGCTTGTGCCGCAAAGCTTTCCGCCGCGGTTTTCGATGACAAGACCGTTTTCCGGGTGCCAGTCGGCAGTGTCGGTCGAAATGTCGGCAACGTGTTCGGTCGGCTTGTTCTTTTCGAGATATTGTTCGCAGCGGACGAGGCTTCGTCCTTTCGGATACAGATAGCCCAGGCGGTCAAGCTGATGCTCGTCGGGACGCACATCGATGTGTGCTTCGGTCTCGTTGGTAAAGGCCTTGCGCATTTCGTCGAGATAGCCGAAGCCGTGCAGATTGGACGGGCAGATATACGTGCCTTCGCCGTATTCGTTCCAGGTCGAGAACATGACAAGCTTCTTTTTCCAGTCCTCGCCCTCGCTCGCCGGCAGAACGTTCTCTTTGAACCAGCGTAAGCACGCGCCCATGTCTTCGCAGGTCATCTGCGGCGTGCGCGGACGATCCCAACCGATCGAATTGAACCCGGTGGAGACGGTGGGAACGACGTGAACAAGCTTCTTTTCACGCTGGGCGGTAATCTGTGCCTTGGTGTAATTCGGGTCATAGCCCTGTGTACCCCAGTTGTAAGCGTAAACGCCGTCAAAGCCGCAATCGCGCACCTGTTCGGTCGGTCCGCCGCAGGAGAGGAAGATCGCACCGTCAAAGCCGAGCTTTTTGACCTCTTCGCGGACATAGTCAAGCTGTTCCTTGACCGCTTCGACCGAGCCGAAATCCTTGATGAGATTTCCGGAGCCGAACACGGCAATCAACACCTTGTTGTCGATGGTGAAGTAGCGCGGATCGGAGAAGAAATAATCCATCCAGTACGGAACAATATGCTTGCGGAACGCCTCAACCGACGGATGCGCGCAGTTCATGGCCTCCCAAAGAAGAGCAAATTTCATGTAATCGCCGTATTTGGCGTTGAAGTGGCCGCCGTGAATGGCCGAGGAGAGACCTGTGGTGCAGATGGGCGCGTTCACTTGGCTGTTGTACCAGCAGTACAGCTCAAAATCCAGCCCGTGCTCTGCCATCCACTTGATTTCCCAGTCTGCAACCTCCGGAAGTCCTTCGTCGTAGTAGCCCATGTAGGGCTTATTTTCAAGATACGGCGAAATGGTATCCCAGCCCCAGTGGTCGCCGTTGCGCCACAGCGAGCAGATGTTCATGCCGACATAGTAATCCTTCTTTTTCGGCAAAATCGGTTCGGGTACGTAGTCGGCAGGTTCGGGCTGCATTTCAAAGACGAAAATATCGGTGAACTTCAGCACGCCGCCGTTCGGCGCGGTGAAAGCAAGGCGGATGCCGTCGGCTTTTTTGATATCCTCCGCAAGCGGCACCTCGCCGCATTTTTTACCGTTTAGCTTGATAAGTGCTTTTCCGGAGGCAAGACTTGCTTCCATGCGCAGGGTCTGCCAGACGTTGACGTGGTGTTCGCGCAAGCACTGTTCTCCGTGAAGCAGCGCTTTTCCGCTGTCGCGGAGTGTAAGCACCGTTTTCCTGCCGCTTGTAAGGCTGAGGGCAATGTCGTCGGAAGCGGTCTTGGGCAGGTATTTGATCTCAAAGCAGATTTTGGTTTTGACTGCGTCGAATTTGCGCTCAAGCACGGCCGTTTTGCCATCGGCGGTGATCAACGCATAGGTGGTGAGATTCTGTCCCTCGGTGTAGGGACGCCGGTCGGCAAGAGCCGTGCCTTTTGCCGTCAAGCGCCACGCGTCGCTCATGCTTCCGGGTGCGGAAACGTAGGCGCGGTCGCAGATAAGATAGTTGATCCAAAGACGGGTCGTCAGGGGAATAAAGCACGTTTGAACGCCCGCAAGCACGCCGATAATAAGGCGCGAAAGGCTCTTTGCCGTCAGCTTGAACGTGCCGTAATTGACATCGTCGAAGGAAACGGCGGCTATTTTGCGGTCAAGGTCAAATTCGATGCCGAGATAGTAGGTTTTGTTTTCGACGGCAACGGGAATTTTTGTGCCGCCGACACAGAAAAGGCCGTCTTTTGCGGAAATTTCAAGTGCGACGGCTTCTTTTTTGTCGTCGCTCAAAAAGCGTAAATAAAAATCTTCGCCGTAGCGCAGGCGGAAGCTGTGGAAGAATCCGGCTTTTCCGGTTTTGACCGGAACGAAACGGCGCGAAAGATACGGGTCAAAATCACCCGTTTCATCCGAGCAAAGATAAATTCCGCGGATCTCTTCGCCGCGGGCGGTTTTCCTGCCGCGATCGTCAAAATCCCAGCCGCTCTGCGCATAGCCGCGCGAGCTCATGGTCTTATCGTCTATCAGGTAGACGGCGTCTTTTACGACACGCGTGTCTTTTATCATAAAAAACACACTCCTTTCGGAATTCGGGAATGTTTTTATGCCGCTTTTTTCGGCATTTCCCGAAACATTTCTGACGTTTTTTACGTCAACTGCATTATAGAGGAACTAAAACGCCGGTGCAACCCCAAACGGCAAAATTTGTATAAAACATACAAACGATTTGTGCAATCTGACGGTAAACGCGTGGTGGCTTGATAAATTCACGCGTTTGTCGTATAATAGAGAAAAAGCACGCAAAAAATTTTTTCCGCAAATTTGTGACCGATGACGGAGCTTATGCGTGTTAAGGGTGAGGAGGAAAGAGAATGCGGGACATTCGGACCGAAACGGCAGAGCTGTATGAGAGGCAGGCAGACAGGCTGTATCGCTTAGCCCATGCCCGTCTTTTGAATGCGGCGGATGCCGAAGATGCGGTTGCCGAAACCTTTGCGAAATACTTGCGCAAAATGCCGGAATTCCGCGATGCGTCGCATGAGAAAGCATGGTTTTTGCGCGTGTGCATCAACACCTGCAATGACCTTGCGCGCCGAAGAACGGTGCGTGCCTATACGCCGATCGAGGAGTTTTCCGAAGTGCTTGCTGCCGAGGAAAAGGACAAGAGTGTGCTCGAAAGCGTGTATGAGCTGCCGGAAAAATACCGCATGTGCGTGCTGTTGTACTATTTTGAAGATTTCAGCGTGGAGGAAACGGCAAAAGCGTTGAAAACATCCGTTTCTGCCGTGAAAATGCGGCTTTCGCGCGCAAGAGAAATGTTAAAGACCGTACTTGCACAGTAAAGGAGGGAAAAGCTATGTTCGAACCGTCCGCCAAGAATGCATATAAAACCGTCAAAGCACCGGAAAGTCTGAAAAAACGCGTGGAGGAGATGGCGTGTGAGGCTTGTGATAAAGCCGCACGGCAGAATCCGCCGAAAGAAACGGTGCGTTCGCTTTGGCAAAAAAAGCTGCTTCCTGCCGTCTACACGCTTGCCGCCTGTGCCGCCGCGGTGACGATTTTTTTCGCGTCACACAGACAACTGCCCCATGCGCCGGTGGTGCTTGTGGGAGACGAAAATCCGGCACTTGCCGCCGTTGCCGTCGAAAACGGAACGCTCGGCCGCGCCGGAATCAGCGTCTATTCGCTCGACGTGCCCGAAACTGAAACGGTGAGCCTTGTTTTAACGCTGGAAACCGATAGCGAAACCGAAATTTCCGTGTCACACGGCTTTGTTTCCGATATGCTGACCGGCGAACCGGAACAAACGCTCACGTTTTCCGAGGATGCCAAGCTCTTTTGGGATATCGAGGATATCTCACCCGATGAAACCGCGTATCTGACCGTGAAAAACGCCGAAACCGGAGAAATCTGTTCGGAATACGCCGTTGCAAAGGACGAAGAAACCGACACGTGGTTTATCCGCTTGAATCAAACCGAAGATACAACCGAAAAAGAATGAATAAAGAATAAATTTCACATAAGAAAGGAACTACATATCATGAAAAAGAAACTTGCACTCTTGCTTGCCGCTCTCTTAATCACGTCTGCCGCCGCTTACGGCTGCGCCAAGAAGGACACACCCGATCCGAATCCGGATACCAATATTACATCGCCCTCTGAGGACGGGAAAAACGACCAGAACCAAGAGAACGGCAAGAATGAATCCGACGGAAAGACGGACGGAAAGACGGACGAAGCGGAAAAAGACGATAAGCCCACAACGGACGATGGCAAAAAGGACGACACAAAGCCCGAAGTCAAGCCGGAAACAAAACCGAATAAACCTTCTGACACCGAACAGCCGGAAATTCCCGAGGTTCCGGCTCCCGACGCAGGTCTTCCGGACACAAAGCCCGAAGCCAAGCCGGAAACAAAGCCGGACAACGCCGGTTCGAACGACGCGTCGGTGGATCTTTCCGGCAAAACGGCAGCTGAAATCATCTCGATGATCTACGAGAAAAAGCCGGTGGATCTGGATCTCGAAACCGACACACTCGATCTTTCCGACGCGGACGCCGTTAAGCTTATCGCCGGACTTTCGAGCACCGACGGCATTAAGGAAATCGCGGTCTCTGAGCCGATGATGGGCTCGCAGGCGTATTCCATGGTGCTTGTGCGCGTGTCCGACAGCGCAAACGCCGCGTCGGTCGCACAGACCATGAAGGATAACATCAATCCGAGAAAGTGGATCTGCGTGGAGGCTGACGACATCAAGGCTGCCTCCAAGGGCGATCTTGCGCTCTTCTTCATGGTGGATTCGGAGTTTGCCGATACGGTGACCGCTTCCGAAATCATGGAAGCCTTCAAATCGGTCTGCGGCGGCTCGCTCGATTCCGAAATCTGATTCCAATAAAAAACGAGAGACTGTCAGGCGCTGCAAAAGGCGGTCGGGCAGTCTCTTGTTGTTCAGGAGATACCTATGCTGTTTTCGAGTATTCCGTTTTTATATTATTTTCTCCCGATCGTGTTTCTCGTCTATTTTGCCGTGCCGAAAGGCTTCAAAAACTTTGTGCTTCTCATGGCAAGCCTGTTTTTCTACGGCTGCGGCGAGCCGAAATACCTGATTCTCATGTCGGCTTCGATTCTTATCGGCTATGGCGGCGGTCTTCTTACGGGTCATGCGAAAAAAAAGGGAACAAAACGCGCATTTCTGACGCTTTCGGTCGTGCTTCTTGCCGGCCTTTTGGGCTATTTCAAATACGCGGACTTCTTTATCGCCAATTTCAATGCGCTTACCGGACTTTCCGTGCCGCTGCTGCGCGTAACGCTGCCGATCGGCATCAGCTTCTACACGTTCCAGATCTTAAGCTATGTGATAGACGTTTACTGCGGTGATACGCCGGCGCAAAAGAATCTTATCACCTTTGCTGCCTATGTCAGTATGTTTCCGCAGCTCATTGCCGGTCCCATCGTACGGTATACCGATGTGGAACGCGAGCTTGAAACGCGCACGCATTCGGTGAGCCTTGCGTATGAGGGCGTGCGGCGGTTTTTGATTGGGTTATCCAAAAAAATCCTTCTTGCCAACCTTTTTGCCGAGCTTTGCGATGCGTTCCGCGCGTCGGACGAAAAATCGGTGCTGTTTCATTGGCTGTATGCCGTCGGTTTTACCATGCTCATCTATTTCGACTTTTCCGGCTACAGCGACATGGCCATCGGCCTTGGCAAGATCATGGGCTTCCGTTTTCCGGAAAATTTCAATTATCCGTACTTGTCCGGCAGCGTGACCGAATTTTGGCGGCGCTGGCATATGACGCTGGGCACATGGTTCCGCGACTATGTGTATATTCCGCTCGGCGGCAACCGCGTTCCGTTCGGCAGATGGATTTTTAATATCGCCGTTGTGTGGTTTTTAACGGGGTTGTGGCATGGCGCGGCATGGAATTTTGTGCTGTGGGGGCTTGTGTTTGCGGTACTGTTGGTGCTTGAAAAGCTGTTCTTGAAAAAATGGCTTGAAAAGCTGCCGTCGGTGCTTACGCATTTAGTTGTCATGACGGTTATCATTCTCAGCTTTGTGTTGTTCAATGCGTCGAGTCTTGCAGAAGCCGGAAGCGATATGGCCGGAATGTTCGGCATTGGCGGTCTTCCGCTTGCAACAGCGGAAACACTGTATTATCTGCGCAGCTATGCCGTCGTTTTCGCACTCGGCATTGTCGGCTGTACACCGCTTCCGGCAAGCATTGCAAAACGGCTTGCAGGAGGCGCCAAAACGGCAGGTGTGTTCCGTGTGCTTGAGGTGATTGCTCTTGTCGGTCTTCTTCTTGTATGTACGGCATTTTTGGTGGACGGATCGTTCAATCCGTTCTTGTATTTCCGCTTTTAAGGCGTTTTGACAGAGGTGAACCCTATGAAATTCAACAAACAGACTCTCGGTCTTATGGTTGTCGGCGGCGTGTGGTGTGCGCTGACGGCGGCGTGTATTCTGAAGCCGCAGACCGAAGCCAGCCTTTCTGAACGCCGGAAGCTGGCGTCGTTTCCCGAAACCAACGCGCAAACGCTTCTCTCCGGGAAATTCATGACCGATTTCGAAACCTATTCGCTCGATCAGTTTCCGCTTCGCGATTCTTTCCGCACGCTCAAAGCCGTGACCTCCTTCTATGCGCTCGGCAAAAAGGACAACAACGGCATTTACCTTGCGGACGGCTATGCGGCAAAGCTGGAATATCCGCTCGATGAAAACTCGGTCACGGCGGCGGCAAAGAAGTTTACGGCTTTGTACGATACCTATATCAAGGATAGCGGCGGAAAGGTGTATTTGGCTGTCGCGCCGGATAAGGGCTGCTTTTTGGCTGAAAAGAACGGCTATCCGGCACTCGACTATGAAAAAATGCTGTCGCTTGTGCGCGAGAACATGCCGTTTGCCGAATATATCGACCTGTTTTCCCTTCTGTCGCTTGAGGACTACTACAAGACCGACACGCATTGGCGGCAGGAGAAGATTATTGACGCATCGCGCGTGCTTGCATCGGCTATGGGCGGAAAAGGCATCGGCGACTGCACGCTCGGCAAGGCGGACGTGCCGTTTTACGGTGTGTATTACGGTCAGGCGGCTTTGCCGCTTCCGCCGGAAACATTATATTATGTAACAAACGATGTTTTGGACGGCTGTACCGTGACCAACCTCGAAACCGGCAAAAGCTATACCGGCACGGTCGATTTTGAAAAGGAGAACGGCAAAGACCCGTATGAGATGTTCCTTTCCGGTGCTTCGCCGCTTATCGTTATCGAGAATCCGAATGCCGAAACCGACAAAGAGCTTGTCGTGTTCCGCGATTCCTTCGGCAGCAGCATGGCGCCGCTGCTTGTGAGCGATTACCGCAAGGTGACGCTTGTCGATACGCGCTATATCGCGCCGAAACTGGTCGGGAATTTCGTAAGCTTTGACGGCGCGGACGTGCTTTTCTTATACAGCACGCTCGTTTTGAATCAAAGCGGGGCGTTAAAGAATTAGATGCACGCATATTTTCGGAAAAACAGCCCAATGCTATGTGTAAGTTGCACCAATATATGCCGAAAAACAAGGATATATCCGTCAAAACGGAGAAATTTTGGGTGAAATCCGAAAATTCTTGACAAAAAACAAAAAAGTACGTATAATATATAAGTCGGTTCGTATGCGCTGATTGCGTCATGTCGGCGCAAGACCGTAATTTTTTATGAAGAGGAGGTGCGGTATGCCAACCTTTAACCAATTAGTAAGAAAAGGACGCGAGGACGCTAAGAAATCCAAGTCTTCCGCTCTTTTGCACGGCTTCAACACGCTTACCAAGCAGCAGACAGATCTTGCTGCTCCTCAGAAGAGAGGCGTTTGCACGAAGGTGTCCACCAAGACCCCGAAGAAGCCGAACTCTGCTTTGAGAAAGATCGCAAGAGTCAGACTTACCAACGGTATCGAAGTTACTTCGTATATTCCGGGTATCGGTCACAACTTGCAGGAACACAGCGTTGTGCTTATCCGCGGCGGAAGAGTCAAGGACCTTCCTGGTGTGCGTTATCACATCATTCGCGGTACGCTTGATACGCAGGGCGTTGCAAAGAGAAATCAGTCCCGTTCCAAGTACGGTGCAAAGCGCGAAAAGAAGAAGTAATTCTCCGCACGCTGCCGTAAAAGCGCGTAATGCGCTTGCTTAAAGGTATTTTGAGAGGCTAAACCGCACAACATATATGAAGCCATATACGGTTTTGCGGTGCGGAACTCGCAAAGTGCTGACGAAAGGTAATCATTTCGAGTACCTGTGAATTCATTTTTTAGTGAAGGAGGGAAGTATAGTGCCAAGAAGAGGTTCTGTACCCAAGAGAGACGTACTCCCCGATCCGCTGTACAATTCTAAGCTCGTAACAAAGCTTATCAATAACATTATGTACGACGGAAAAAAGGGTGTCGCTCAGAAAATCGTATATGACGCATTTGAGATCATCAATCAAAAAGTAGGCGATCCGCTGGAAAATTTCCAGAAGGCGCTTGAAAACATCATGCCTGTTCTCGAAGTTAAAGCTCGCCGTGTAGGCGGCTCGACTTATCAGGTTCCGATCGAAGTCAGACCTGAGAGAAGACAGACGCTCGGTTTACGTTGGCTCACGGTTTATTCGCGCGCCAGAAGCGAAAAGAATATGTCTGAACGTCTTGCCGGTGAAATCATCGACGCTGTCAACGGACTCGGTTCCGCTGTCAAGAAGCGCGAGGATACCCACAAGATGGCAGAAGCAAACAAGGCTTTTGCTCATTACAGATATTAATTTTTGCTTTTGCAAAGATCGCGAATAAATTGAAGGAGAAAACAAATGCCGAGAAGTTGTTCACTTGAAAACACAAGAAATATTGGTATCATGGCTCATATCGACGCCGGTAAAACGACGACGACCGAGCGCATTCTGTTCTATACCGGTAAAAACCATAAAATCGGCGAAACCCATGAGGGCAGTGCCACCATGGACTGGATGGAACAGGAGCAGGAAAGAGGTATCACCATTACCTCCGCTGCTACCACGTGTTATTGGTCCGGTGAGGAAAAGCAGTATGCACCGCACAGAATCAATATCATCGATACCCCCGGCCACGTTGACTTCACCGTTGAAGTGCAGCGTTCCCTTAAGGTCCTCGATGGCTCTGTAACCGTGTTCTGCGCCAAGGGCGGCGTTGAACCGCAGTCTGAGACCGTGTGGCGTCAGGCAGATGAGTACCATGTGCCGCGCATGGCGTATATCAACAAAATGGACATCATGGGCGCAAACTTCTACCGTGTTATCGATATGATGCACGAGAGACTCCATGCAAACGCCGTGCCGATTCAGCTCCCGATCGGTGCTGAAGATTCCTTTGTCGGTATTATCGACCTCGTTCTTATGAAGGCTTTTGTCTTCACGAACGACCTCGGTACCGATATTAAGGTTGAAGATATCCCTGCGGATATGAAGGATAAGGCTGAAGAATATCATGCAGCTCTCCTTGAACACGTTGCTGAAACGGACGAGGCACTGCTTGAAAAATATCTCAGCGGTGAAGAACTCACCGTCGAAGAAATCAAGGGTGCCATCCGCAAGTCTACCATCGCAAATACCATGGTTCCCGTGGTTTGCGGTACTTCCTACAGAAACAAGGGCGTGCAGAAGCTGCTTGACGCCATCGTCGACTATATGCCTTCGCCGCTTGACATTCCTCCGATCAAGGGTATTGATCCGGAGCTTCCCGAAGGTGAAAACGAGACCGTTCGCCATTCTTCCGACGACGAGCCTTTCTCGGCTCTCGCGTTCAAGATCGCGACCGACCCGTTCATCGGCCGTCTCTGCTTTATCCGCGTTTATTCGGGTACCATCACCGCAGGTTCTACCGTGTACAACTCCAGCAAGCGCGGTAAGGAACGCTTCGGCCGTATCGTTCTTATGCACGCTAACCACCGCGAAGATGTCGACCAGATCTATGCCGGCGACATCGCAGCCGTTATCGGTGTAAAGAACACCACTACGGGCGACACGCTCTGCGATGAAAACCATCCTGTTATCCTTGAATCCATGGTGTTCCCGGAACCGGTTATCCGCGTTGCCATTGAACCCAAGACCAAGGCCGGTCAGGAAAAAATGGGTATCGCACTCTCCAAGCTTGCTGAAGAAGACCCGACCTTCAAGGCTTATACCGATGAAGAAACCGGTCAGACCATCATCGCCGGTATGGGTGAGCTTCACCTCGAAATCATCGTTGACAGACTGCTTCGCGAATTCAAGGTCGAAGCAAACGTCGGCAAGCCGCAGGTTTCCTACAAAGAAGCAATCACCAAGAGCACCGATGTGGATATGAAATATGCACGTCAGTCCGGTGGTAAAGGTCAGTACGGTCACGTTAAGATCCATGTTGAACCCAATGAGCCGGGTGCCGGATACGTCTTTGAAAACAAGGTCGTCGGCGGCGCCATCCCGAAGGAATATATTCCTGCAGTCGATGCCGGTATCCAGGGTGCTCTCACGAGCGGTGTCCTTGCCGGCTACCAGGTGGTCGATATCAAGGTTACGCTGTACGACGGTTCTTACCACGAAGTCGACTCTTCCGAAATGGCCTTTAAGATCGCCGGTTCTATGGCTATCAAGGAAGCTCTGCGCAAGGCAGGCTCCATCCTTACCGAACCGATCATGAAGGTTGTTGTCGTTGTCCCGGATGATTACATGGGCGACGTTATCGGTGACCTTAACAGCCGCCGCGGCCAGATCCAGGGTATGGATCCGATTGCCGGCGGTCAGCAGATCCGTGCGTTCGTTCCGCTGTCCAACATGTTCGGTTACGCAACCGACCTTCGTTCCAAGACGCAGGGACGCGGCACGTATGTTATGGAGCCGAGCCACTACGAACAGGTTCCGAAGAATATTCAGGAAACCATCGTTTCGGAGAGAGGCAAGAAAGAGTAATCATGAACAAAGTGTAAAATGTACCGTGCGGTATATTGACACTTCGTTCGATTCAAAGTATAATTGAACCAGTAATTAAAACACTTACTATAACACAGGAGGAAATAACAATGGCAAAGGCAAAATTTGAAAGAACAAAGCCCCATGTTAACATTGGTACCATCGGTCACGTTGACCATGGCAAGACCACTCTTACCGCAGCTATCACCAAGACCCTTTCTTTGCAGAACGGTTCGAACGAATTCATGGCTTATGATCAGATCGACAACGCTCCGGAAGAAAGAGCAAGAGGTATCACGATCAACACCCGTCACGTTGAGTATGAGACCGCTAAGCGTCACTATGCTCACGTTGACTGCCCCGGCCATGCTGACTACGTCAAGAACATGATCACCGGTGCTGCTCAGATGGACGGCGCTATCCTCGTTGTTGCCGGTACCGACGGTCCGATGCAGCAGACTCGTGAACACATCCTTCTCGCCCGTCAGGTTGGCGTTCCTGCAATGGTTGTGTTCCTCAACAAGTGCGACCTCGTTGATGATGCCGAACTTCTCGACCTCGTCGAAATGGAAACCAGAGACCTTCTCTCTTCCTACGACTTCCCGGGCGACGATATTCCGATCATCCGCGGCAGCGCAAGAGCAGCTCTCGACGCTCCCAACGATTTGAGCGACCCGGCTTACAAGCCGATCCTCGAACTCATGGATGCAGTTGATGACTATATTCCGACTCCGGACCGTGCTGCTGACCAGCCCTTCCTTATGCCTGTCGAAGACGTGTTCTCCATCTCCGGCCGTGGTACTGTTGCTACCGGCCGTGTTGAAAGAGGTCAGGTCAAGATGGCAGACGAAGTTGAAATCGTCGGCCTCGTTCCCGAAGCTAAGAAGACCACCATTACCGGTATCGAAATGTTCCATAAGATGATGGACTATGCTGAAGCCGGCGATAACATCGGCGCTCTGCTTCGCGGTATTGCAAAGAACGAAATCGAAAGAGGACAGGTTCTTGCAAAGCCCGGCACCATCACTCCGCACACCAAGTTCATCGGTCACGTTTACGTTCTTACCGAAAAAGAAGGCGGCCGTCATAAGCCCTTCTTCTCGAATTACAGACCGCAGTTCTATTTCAGAACCACCGACGTTACCGGTATCATCACCCTTCCGGAAGGCACCGAAATGTGCAACCCGGGCGATAACGTAGATATGAACGTTGAGCTCATCACGCCGATCGCTATGGAAAAGGGTCTTCGTTTCGCTATTCGTGAAGGCGGCCACACCGTTGGTTCCGGCGTCGTTAGCGAAATCCTTGGCTAATTTTCAAAATTAACCGACTCCGGTCGGATGCCGGAGGTGCGAACGGATATCCGTTCGCACCTCTCGGTGTTGTTCGGCTGCTCTGTGCTTTTTGTGCGGAGTGTCGGACAAATACAATTGAATCAACCATATTTTCAGGGCAGGGAGCATTTCCCTACCGGCGGTATAGTCCGAGAGCGGAGCGGCGTTTCAAATCTTTTGCGCACCCGCAGATCCGGTGAGTTTGACAAAAAACAATTCCGGAACCGACAGTATAGTCTGGATAAAGAGAAGATGTGGTAAGCGTTATTTAAGCGATTTTGCCGGATAACAGCTTATCGTTTCACGTCCTGGGATGAAAATCTCAGGTTTTTTCTGTTTTTGAGGTGTTATTATGCAAAATCATTTAAAAAAGACGGCTTTTGTCGGTGTTATGTCGGCAATGGCGTTTGTTCTGTTTCTGTTTCCGAAATTTTCGTTAATTCCCGGCTTCGCTTGGCTCGAATTCGATTTTTCCGATGTTCCCGCTTTGTTTGCCTCTATGATGATTTCGCCGTTTGCCGGACTTGCGGTGGTATTTATCAAAAATGTTCTGCATTTGGCTGTTACCCACACCGGCATGATCGGCGAGCTTTCCAATTTTTTAATCAGCGGCACATTTGTTTTCGCGGTCGGCGCGTTTTATCGGTTTTTGTTCCGCAAAGACGAAAAACGCTCGTCGTTTATCGGTTCTTTGGCACTCGGCTCGGCAATTCAGCTGGTGACAGCCGTGCTTGTCAACTATTACATCATGATTCCGATGTATTCCGCTTTTGTCAATTTCTCGGAGCTTGGCGGCGCGGAAAAATACATCCTCGCCGGCGTGATCCCGTTCAATGTGTTAAAAGATCTGTTTGTATCCGTTGCGACGGTTGTATTGCTGCGGCTGCTTTTCCGGAATCTTCATGCCTATTTTCATAAATTGTTTACGCATCAAACACAAAATCACATTTGATTTTTTGGGAAGTATGGTATAATTCAGTTATAACAATGATGGAGGTGTTTTTCCAATGGCATATCAGATTTCCGACGCGTGCATCGCGTGCGGTGCTTGTGCGGACGAATGTCCCGTATCCTGCATTGCAGAAAAAGACGGTAAGTATGAAATCAACGCAGACGAGTGCATCGATTGCGGCACTTGCGCAAGCGTATGTCCTGTAGAGGCTCCGGCTGCTCAGTAATTGTTTTTTCACATTGCTGCGTTTGCCGTCTCGGCAAATAAGCCCGATACTTACGAAAAGCACACCGACTTCCGTGTCGGTGTCTTTTTTTGCTGTCATTCGCTGCTTTGTGTGACCTCCGTGTGAAATTAATAAAATCATAAGAAATGAAAACGGTAAAAATAAGTTTTTCTATAAACAAGGTATTTACTTGTTAATAATTGAAATATATAATATTATTGTGGAACATTTCAATTGAATCGTTCGTCTTAACAGCAAACGCATTCGACAGCTTTTAGGTTCGAACTTCGGGAGGTACGCCTGCTATCAAAATGAAAGAAAATAAACTCCTAACAAAAGAAAAGAAACCGAAAATCAAAATGCCGCGCGTGGATAAAACGCTAAGCAAACGCGGCCGCAGAGAGCTGCGTAAGGTCAAAGCCGTTTCTGCCGCCTTTCTCGCGCCAAGTTTTATCGGCGTTTTGGTTTTCTTTATTTTGCCGTTTATTGTCATTATTTATTATTCGCTCATCAACAACCCGGTACAGAAAGAATTTGTCGGGCTTGACAATTTCATCAAGCTCTTTCAGAACTATTCCTTCAAAACAGCGGCCTACAATACGCTGCGTTTTTCACTTGTCAGCGTGCCGCTTGCCGTAATTTTATCCCTGCTTTTGGCGATGGGCTTAAACTGCAAGATCCCGATGCAAAGCAAGCTTCGCTCGTTTTTCTTATCGCCGATGATGGTGCCGGTTGCGTCGATCGTCCTCATTTGGCAGGTCTTATTCCACTACAACGGCACGGTCAACGGATTTCTTGCCCAATTCGGTATCGAGAAAATCGACTGGATGAAATCGCCGGAGGGCATTTGGGTGGTTGTGCTGCTGTTTTTGTGGAAAAACCTGGGCTACAACATGATTTTGTTTTTGGCGGCTCTCAACAACATTCCGAATGACATCTTAGAGGTTGCGCGTGTGGAGGGAGCCGGGCCGATTCGGCAGTTTTTCAGCATCAAGCTGCGATATCTGTCCTCGACCATTTTGTTTGTGGCGATCATGTCGCTCATCAACTCGTTCAAAATCTTCCGCGAAGTGTACTTATTATCCGGCGATGTGCCGTATGAAAGCTTATATATGCTTCAGCATTACATGAACAACACCTTCGCAAGCCTGGATTATCAAAAGCTGTCCGCTGCCGCCATCATCATGGCCATTGTCATGGTGCTTATCATCGGCATCCTGTTTTTCGCGGACGACAAATACGGAAAGGATGTGGAGGAATGAGCGAGAGAAAGCATATGCTTCGCAAGAAGCTTACCGCGTGGCTTGCGGCACTGTTGCTGCTGCTTGCGGCCTTTGCGTTCCTTGCGCCGACGATTCTGACCATTTCCGGTTCGTTTTTCACGCAGGCGGAGTTAAGCTCAAACTACGGTAAGATTTTCTCGGGTGCCGGCAGCGGCAATTCGTATATCGCCGAACAGACGACCTTGAAATTTATTCCGGATAAGGTCTCGTTCAAGCAGTATGCAACGGTCTTGCTTTTGAGTCCCGAATACCTGTTCAAATTCTGGAACTCGGTGAAATACACCGTGCCGATTATGGCCTTTCAGACCATCGTTGCCTGCCTTGCCGCGTATGGCCTTACGCGCTACCGCTCCAAGGGACGGGAATTTGTCTTATTTACCTACATCATTCTTATGTTAATGCCGTATCAGGTAACGCTTGTGCCAAACCGTTTGGTGGCTGAATGGTTACATATTTACGGAACGTCTTGGGCCGTGATTCTGCCCGGCATTTTCTCGCCGTTTGCTGTGTTTCTTCTCACCAAAGCCATGCGGCGTGTGCCGATGGCGGTCATTGAAGCGGCGCGGCTCGACGGCTGCAGCGAATGGCAGATTTTCTTCAAGATCTACCTGCCGCTCTGTAAAAACATCGTTTATTCTGTCATGATCTTGGTCTTTATCGATTATTGGAACATGGTGGAACAGCCGCTCATCCTTTTGGGCAGCGAACACGAGGATTTGTATCCGCTTTCAATCTTCCTCTCCAAAATCAACGGCGGAGAGGTCGGCATTGCTTTTGCCGTGGCGGTTATTTATATGATACCGACGCTTCTCATCTTCCTTTACGGAGAACAGTATTTGGTGGAAGGCATCGCCAACTCCGGAAGCGTAAAGGGATAAACGAATTTATGAAACCGGCGGATTTTTCACAGGACCGCCGTAGGAGGATACCATGGGAGAAAAAAAGATTAAACGCGAATGGGTCAAAACCTTTGCCATTATCTTCTTGGCAATACTGTTGGTGCTGACCTTCTTTTCCAATACGATTATGAATATGACCCTGCCGGAGGTTTCGACTGAATACATCCAGTACGGAACCATCAAAACGCAGGTGCGCGGCTCCGGCACCATCACCGCCTCCGACAATTACAGCGTTACCATCCCGACTACGCGCGAGATCTTAAAGGTTGCCGTCAGCAAGGGCATGCAGGTCAAAAAGGGCGATGTGCTGTTCTTCCTTGCCGAGGGCGACAGTGACGAATTGGAAGCGGCAAAAACCAATTATGACAACTTAAACTTTGAATATGCCAAGATGCTTCTTGACGCTTCCGGCAGCTCTGATTTTGCCGACAAGCGCCTTGCCATTGAGCAGCAGCAAGAGGATTTGAACGACGCCAAGACAAAGCTTGCGAACCTTTCCTCCACGCAAAGTGCCATCGAGAAGGCAAAGCTTGACGTTCGTGCCGCCGAAAAGGCTGTTACCCAAAAGCAGAACGAGATTTCCGAATTAGAGAGCGAAAAGACCGCCATCGGTTATACGCCGACCGAAGACGAGGTGCTGACCGGCAAAGACAGCAGTGTATCGTATGAACAATATGCAAGCGCCACCAAGCAGCTGGATGAAGCCGAGAAAAAGATCGACACCGCCAAAGCCAACCTGACGAAGATGCAGGCCGATCAAAGCACCGCAAAAAACGCTTACGACAAGACCAAACGCGAATACGATGAAATAAACGCTAAAATTGAAACGCCGCTTGCAACGCTGGAAAAGGAGATCGAAACCTCCGACCGCAACATTGAATCGCTTGATAACGATTTGAAATATCTGAAGCAGGATTTCTACAACACCACCTCCAACAAAGCGCTGGAAAAAGCGTATGACGATTATAAGGATGAGAAGGAAAAATACCGCAAGGCCAAGAGAAAGCTCGACAACCTCCGTTCGAGCGGCACGGCAACCGAAGCGGAAATTGCTGCCGCACAAAGAGAATATCAGGCGGCCATGGAACGTTTGGAAAGTGCCTACGATGTCTATGAAGGCATTCTGACCAACGAGAAAAACAACACCGAAGCCATCGAAAAGAGCCTTGCCGCCAAGGAAACCGAGCTGAAATACGCGCTTAAAGACAACACCGACCTAAAGGCAAAGCTCGAAGAAACCAAAGCTCTCGATACCCGGTTAAAGAACAAGAAAATTGAGCTTGACAAGGTGGAAACCACCTATAACAACGCAACCGACAAGGTGAATGTCGCTCAAACCACCTATGACAACGCCGTCGCCGACAAGGAAACGCTTTCCAAGAGCTTGGAAAAGGTGCGCAACGGCTATAAGTACGTCAAAGTCAAGGATTACGAAAAACGCATTGATACGGCGAAAACCGAACTCGATACCTTAAATAACGAGCTTGAGAACGCCAAAGAAAAGCTTTCCGACCTGCAGGCGCAGGGAACCGACAGTGAGGATTCTCTGAAAGAGCGCATTAAGTCGTTGGAACGGCAGATCATCACCTCGACGAGTGAGCTTGAACAGAGCATTGCCGATGCCGGTGAAAAGAGCAAAGAAAAGGCGTTGGAGCTTGAAAAGAAGAAGAAAGAAATCAACAAGGCTGCCAAGGAAATCACCAAGCTGGAACAAAAATACACGTCTACCGAGGTGCTTGCGCCCGTTTCCGGCGTGATTGATTCGATAAGTGTCACGACCGGTCAGAAAACGCAGCCGGATTCGACGCTGTGCGAAATTTCTCTTGCCGAAAAAGGCTATAAGATGACCATGACGGTCACGCAAGAGCAGGCAGCAAAGCTCCGTATGGGTTCGGCTGCGGAAATCACCAGCTACATTCCTTACGGCTCAACCATGACGGCTACGCTTGCCGCTATCAAGAACGATACCGCCAACCCCGGCAGTCGGCAGAAGATTCTCGAATTCAGCATAGAAGGCGACGTTACGCCGGGCGATACCATTTCGGTTGCCGTCGGCGACAAGAACGCAAGCTACGACAGCACCGTCCCGAACACGGCCATCCGCGAGGACAGCGACGGCAAGTATATCCTTATCGTCGAATCCCAGGCAACGCCGATCTCGACACGCTATAAGGCAAAACGCGTGGCTGTCAACGTTCTTGCAAGCGACGATACCCGTTCGGCCATCTCCGGCGACTTCCAAAGCTATTCGTATGTCATTGCTACATCCTCCAAGCCGATTAACAGCGGAGAGCAGGTGAAGCTGATTGAAAACTAAGGCACGCCTTATCCATCTTATTGTTACGCTGCTTTTGGCAGCTGCCGCGCTCGGTATCGGCATTGCCATGAACGTGTACATGAATTCGTTCGACCACGAGCAGGTCGCAAAAAAATTCTCGAACGGCACGCGCTTTGCGCAGATCACGGTTTTTGCACCGGACACGGCAGGACTTACCGTCGATAAAATCATGTACTTCCGGTATAAGCTTGAAACAAAGCTGACCGAAAAGTCGATAACGCCTCCCAACGACGGTGCAAGACTGTATGCCGACGCGTTCAGCTCGTATGTTGACGCTTCGCTTGCCTCGAAGGGCTCACGCACGTCAAATGTCAAGCTTGCTTATGTCGGCGGCGACTATTCGCTGTTCTACAAGGCTTACCGCGATATGCCGAACGTGGGAAATGACATTAACCATGATCGCATTCTGCTGTCACGCTCGGCGGCGTGGCAGCTGTACGGCGGCGAAGCGCTGTACGACTATCCGGTCAAGATAGGACCTGCGACCTTTTACGTCAGCGGCGTGTATCCCGATTATAAGGAATCTGCGTACATCAAGGATTTCTATGGCGATAAACCGGCTGCTGCGGCGGACATCAAGTCGGACGCGGGCATCAACATCACCTGCTACGATCTGATTATGGTCGATCCGGTCAAGAACTTTGCGGTCGATACCGTTAAGGAATGCTTAGACCTTCCCGAAGGCACATACCTGCTTGTCGAGAATTCCAAGCGGTTCTCGCTCGGAAACCTTTTTAAGACCGTTCCGAAGCTTGTCAACGCCGACGAACCGCTCCCGACCGGCGTGAATATCACGCCCGAGGAAATGGCGGCACGACACGCCGAAAAGGTGCTTGCCGTGATGCTTGTCGTGCTTCTTGTGTTTGCAGTGTATCCGGCGATTTGGGCACTTATCCTGTTATACCGCCTGATCCGCTTTATGAAAAAGTGGTTTGACAGGCTCGTCGTGAGCAAAATCAAAGACAAACTCTCGTATTCATAATTTCGGGCAGAACAAAAACATATAAACCGAAACGCAACACGTTTCAAACAAAGAAAGGAAATGGTATTCAACATGAAGAAAAGACTCCTCAGCCTTGCACTTGCCGCCGTTATGGCGTTCTCGTCGCTGGCGCTTACCGCCTGCAAGCCGGGTTCAAGCGTGGACGGCAAGCCCGGAAAAGGCGCACTCACCACAAGAGATCTCACCAATATTTACAAGGCGGATTCCATCAGCACGGTGGGCACAATCTTTGAGAATCTTCAAATCAATCAAGTCTACAAAATGAATGACGGCAAGCTGCTTGTCTGCGGCTATACCACCGATACCTACGAGGATAAATATTACATCACCGACCTCGATTTCAAGAACGCTTCCGAAATGACCATCAAAAAGGCCGAGGGACAGAATACCGAGACCTATATCCAGAACGTGGCGGTAAGTCCTACCGACGGCTCTATCTGGTATGTGAAGAATGTTTATAGCTATACCGACGCTGACAGCGATCAGCCGGTCCCCGAACCGGATCACACCGTACCCGGAACGATTGTTGACGACGGAGCTATTATCGGCGGCGTTTTTCAGGGCGATGCAACGGTGGATTCCTCCTTTAGCGGCGGCGGATATACCGAAAACACAAATTCCTATTACCTTGTCAAGGTGGACGCCGAGGGCAACATTGTTTCGGAAACGGATATTTCCGCCGACCTTATGGTGACCGACGAAAGCGGCAACAGTTATCAGTCCACGCCTAACAATTTGGTGTTCAGCGGTGGCAAGCTCTTATTCTGCGTTGAAACAACCATCAAGGTTTTCAATACCGATACCGTCACTAAGGAAGCCGAATACAAGATTACCGACCAGTATATCGATAACCTGTATGTCGGTGCGTCCGGCACGGTTTACTATATCGTTTGGGGCGACGGCGGGCAAGAGCTGTTCAAATTCGACCCGAACACCGGCAAGAGCGAAAAGACCGAATTTACCGGCATTAATCAGCTGTATAACTACCAGTTTTCACCCGGCTCGAACGGCTATGAATTCACGCTGATTAACGAAAGCGGCGTTTTCGGCTATAATCCCGGCGATAACGCTCCGACCGAGCTTTGCAGCTACACCAATTCCGACATCGATATGACAAGCGGCAACGCAAGCTCTCCGATCTTCTTGGACGATGGCCGAATCCTTCTTTCCTTCTACGATTATGAATCCAGTCAGAACGACATTCTCATGCTTTCCAAGGTCGATCCGTCCACCGTCAAGGAAAAGTATGTCATCACGGTCGGCGGCCGTTATATCGATTATCAGATCAAGAGAGCACTGTTGAAATTCAACCGCACCAGCGATGAATACAAGGTCGTTTTCAAAGATTATTCCAAGTATGACAACGAATCCAACAATTATAACGGTGCATATGAAGCCCTCGACAAGGATATCCTTTCCAAGAACGACGCACCGGATATCATTTTTGTCGATTCCTACGGCATGGATTACAAGAGTTACATTTCCAAGGGCGTTTTTGCCAACCTTGAAAAATTCATGGAAGCCGATGAATCCTTCAACAAAGACGATTACCTTGCAAACGTTTTCGAAGCCTCGAAAATCAACGGACATCTGTATACGATTGTCCCGACGGTCAACTTTATGACGCTTGCCGGAAAGAAGTCCATCTTCGGAGACAGAACGCACTGGACCATGAAGGAATTCCTCGAAATGCACCGTTCGCTCGGCGAAGGCGAGCAGATGATTTCCGAAGCAACCCGTGACAGTTACGGCTCGATCATGCTCATGATTGCCGAAAATGAGTTCATCGACGAAAACGGCAACTGCTCCTTTGACAACGACAATTTCAAGGATATCCTCGCTTATATAAAGGATCTTCCTGCCGATTACAAGGCTTACCAGGACAAGTGGCAGGACAACGACAACTATTGGCAGGAGCAGCAGCTTTCGTACAGCAAGGGCACAACCAAGCTGTATACGGCGTATATTTACAACTTCGATATGATTCCGGAGCTTGAAAACTATATGGGCGAGGAAGTGGCGCTGATCGGCTTCCCGACAGCTTCCGAAGACGCGTCGGGCGTGATCATTCAGCCGAATGCCGAGCTTGCCGTCAATGCCAATTCCAAGGTGACGGCCGGTTGCTGGGAGGTTCTGAAATACTTGCTTTCCGACGAATATCAAAATCAGTTCTCCGGCGACAGAAGCGGCAATTCGGGTCGCTACGGCGGCGGTTCCTATACGTTCCCGATCAAAAAGAGCATTGTTGAAAAGAAGATGAAGAACGATCTTCTGCCGCGATACTATACGGAGTATGACGAAAACGGCAACGAAACGCAGGTCGAACAGCCGCGTTACACCTGGGTCGGCGATACGAGAGTGGAAAAACGCAAGAGCACCGAGGAGGACGTTGCGCGTCTGTATGAGATGGTGAACAGTGCAAACTTCTTTGCGCGGGAGAATAAGGACGTCAACGAAATTATCTTAAACGAGGCCGAACCGTACTTCGACAACCAGAAGTCGGTGGACGAGGTTGTAGGCATTATCAACAGCCGCGTGCGCCTGTATGTAAGCCAACAGAGATAACAGCGCAGCATGTGTAAAAGAGACCGACCGGTATATCGGACAGATATGCCGGTCGGCCTTTTGCTGCATGGATTTCCGCGTTCCCGTTTATCCGTGCATTTCTTCAATGTGATAAATATAGTCCAGCGTTTTGAGGGCTTCGATGATTTCCTTGTGCGTTTTGTATTTTTTCAGCTCCGTGCTGTCAATGGAAATGGCAATGGAATACACGCTGAGACCCGAATTGACATAGGCGGGATTGGATTCGATATCGTCGATAAACAGTCCCAAGCGGCGAATGGTTGTGACGAAATCCTGCAAATATTCGCTGCTCTTTAATTCCAAATGCACTTCAAAGTGGTTGGAACGGTTTTTGAGATAGGTCTCAAATGCCGGAAACAGCGACAGACAGCACAAAAGCGCGGCAAACGACACAAGCGTCACGGTGTAAAGTCCGGCGCCGGCGGTAAGCCCGATGATGCCGGTTGCCCAAAGCCCCATGGAGGTGGTAAGGCCTTTGATCTGGTTGCGGGAGCTGAACAGCATGGAATTGACGCTGATGATGGCGGCGGCAATGACGGTGGCGGCGGAAATGATATAAAGCTCATCGCCTTGGGACGACAAATAAATGTCAAGAAGCATTGCGACCGTGGAGGCGAGCGACACTAAGATAAACGTGCGAAGACCGGCTGAATGACGCTTGCTGGAACGCTCACAGCCGATGACAGCGGCAAGAAGTACCGAAAGCAGAATGCGGAAAATGACCGACGCTGCGCCGATTTCAACCGACCATGCGCCAAGTCTCATTGCAATGGGATCCATAAAACAAAACCTCTCTTTCTTTCGCTTTGCCCTTACCAGCGTCCGGCTTGCCGTTTCCGAAGCGGAAACATGGCGTTATACTGCTCTTCTGCGGCACTTGTAAAGGCTTTTTCCTCTTCGGAATCGGGGTGCGGCGGCAGCTCCTCTTGAATTTTCTGAATGCGTTCGATCAACAGCTCCAGCTGTGTTTTCGGCACGCCGTTTTCAGCGGTTTCCTCGTCGAGCGGCACGATGTCCTCAAGCTTTGTGGAGTAGGATTTGGATAAGTACAGCGACAATTTCGCGCAGGGCGGTCCGATAAGCTCATACAGAACGCTGGACGCGAGGATGACCGTTTCAAGCGCCGCACCGTGTGTGCCGCCGAGCGTTCGCGCACCGAGGGCGGCAAGTCCGATGGCTACGCCTGCCTGCGGAATGAGGGCAAGCCCCAAATAATTGCGTACCTCTTTGGATTTTTTCACGACGGCACAGCCGAAGAAAGACCCTGCGTATTTGCCGAGAATACGCGTTAAAAAGTAGGCAACGCCGATCACGGCGAGCGGAACGGTTCCGACCGCGTCGGAGGGATTAAACAGTGCCTCCAAATCAAAGGTGAGTCCGGAGCGGACAAAAAACAAGAGCAATAACGGCGGGCTGAAATAATTCAGCTGCTTGAACAGCTTGTCGTCGTTCGTAGTATTGATGTAGACCGTGCCCATGGACATGCAGCCCAAAAGCGGCGACACGCCGAACAGTGCACAAATACCGCAAAAACCGAACAGCAGTGCAATCGAGACGATAAGACGGTTATCCGTGCTGTGCCTATATAACGACAGCTTCATGATGAACCCAAACACACAGCCAAGAAGCAATACGCCAAGATTGACCGCGATCGGCTTTATCACGCTCATGATATGAAAAGCCGCTCCCGAAATCGACGATACGGCAAGCGAAATGCACAGCCCATACGCCACGAGCGCGACAATGTCGTCGAGTGCCACGACCTGCAGCAGCGTATTGACAAAATCGCCCTTTGCGCCGGTCTGCCGTATGGTCATCACGGTGGAAGCCGGAGCGGTCGCCGAGGCAAGTGCCGCCAAAACAAGCGAGAAGGCAAGATTCACGCCGAGAATACAATACGTGACCACAAACACCAAAAGCGACGCCATTAACGCTTCTGCCACGGTGATGACAACGACCTTCAGACCGTTCTTTTTGAGGGTATCCAGCTTAAAATATTCGCCGGTGCTGAAAGCGATAAATGCAAGTGCAATGTCCGCCAAAAACGACATACCGTCGATAACATTTCTCGGCACAAGATTCAGACAATACGGTCCGATGAGAATGCCGGCAAGGATATAGGCCGTGACGTTCGGCAGCTTCAGACGTTTGGTGATGCGCGTCAGCAGAAAGCCGAACAGCAGCATAAAGGAGACCGAAATGATGATCGTCGCCACGCCTGACGCCGATTGGATGTGCTTTGACAGGTTTTCGAGCATTCTGTTTCCTCCTTTACAGAATTATTTTTTGAGATTTAACAAAATAACGCCTCGCAGGGCTTGAAAAACCATATTCTATATGATACACTATTTATGTATAAAGTCAAGTTATATTTTTTTAGAGTAACATAAATTTACAGAATGGAGACGCCATGTTAGACATCAAGCTCGCGACGTTATTGACAGTTGCGAAAGAGAAAAATTTCACCAAAGCCGCCGAAAAGCTGTCGTTAACACAGCCGGCTGTAAGCCATCATATCGGACAGCTGGAGGACGAACTCGGCACCCGCATTTTCATTCGTGCCAAAACCGGCTTACGCCTGACACCGGAGGGAGAAATCGTGCTTCGGTATGCTGAACGGCTGCAGTCGCTTTACGACAAAATGTTAGAGGAACTGAACGACAGCGAACGTCATATGACAAAAATCCGCGTCGGCATCACACACACGGCAGAAAGCAATCGGATCACCGAAATTCTCGCCAAATACGGCGCTCAAGAGGATAACATTACGATAACGGTTATTACGGATACCATAAAACATCTTTATAATATGCTTGCCACGTATCAGCTCGATTTGGCGTTTATTGAAGGAAAACCGAGCGATCCCTCCTTCAATCACATCCTTCTCGATACGGATTATCTTGCCTGTGTGCTGCCCGTGACACATCCGCTTGCCGCGCGTTCGATGGTTTCGCTTGCCGAATTGAAAAATGAGCAAATGATCTTGCGGCTGCCATCCTCAGGCACGCGCCGTTTGTTTGAAGCCGCGCTTTTAAGCATCAACGAATCCATTCATTCCTTTAATATTGCCATGGAGGTTGACAATATCGCAACCATCAAGGACTTGATCCGCAAGGAACTCGGCGTTTCGATTTTACCGAAAAGCGCGTGCATGGACGAATTAAAAAAAGGCAAGCTTGCCGTGCTGCCGATTGAAAACTTAAGTATGCCGCGCGAAATGAACATCGTATACAACCGCGATTTTTCGCACACCGAAATCTTGCAAGACCTTGTTAAGCTGTACCGTGAGGAGGAACGCAAGGCGAATGCCTGAAAACAAAGGCAAACAAAGAGAAAGGCGGCTTTACCTCTCGTCAAACGAAGCACTCTTGCCCGAAGAATCCGCATTCTTGGCGATGGACGCAAACGGCAAAATCGAACAGACCTTTGGTTTTCAAGCATACCGCACGCAGATATATGCCGGCACGACCGAGGCTGCCTACGTTTTTTCCGCTGTCGGCGGGTCAGACGATCAAGTCCTTCCCGAAAGAAGAGCATAAAAATGGCGGAGACTTGTGAGGGTCTCCGCCTTGCTTTTTATTTCAAGAACAGCTCAATGACCGGCACGGTGACATCGGGCACCGGAACCGGCAGCTCCAATACCAAAAGGTCGTCGGCTTCGGTGCGGCATTCGCTGAAATGCGTGCTGGATTTTTCGGTAAATTTGATTTCACTGCCGTCATGCAAGAACTGCGCATAGTCCACTTTTCCGGCAAAGCCGCGCATTTCGAGAAATGCATACGGATATTCCATCAGATGCACATATACCCGCTTGCCGTCGGCACTCTGCGTAAACCGGCAGCCGCGCGGCACGGGAAGCTCCGGATCTGCCATGGTGCAGCCGTAAATCGAGCGGCCGTTTAAGCGCATCCATTCGCCAAAGACTTCGAGAGCCGCGTCAGCGCGCTTGTCAAAATTGCCGCGTGAGGTCGGACCGACGTTCATAAGCAGGTTGCCGCCGATGCAGACCGTGTTGATGAGCATTTCAATGAGCATTCGCGGCGATTTCCAGCTCTTTTCGTCGCGATGATAGCCCCACGAGCCGGAGAAGGTCTGGCAGGCCTCCCAGGTCACGCGTTCGCCGGTTTTCGGGTGTTTCGGCCAGCTAAGAACCTGGTATTGCTCGGGCGTCCAAAGGTCTTGCTCCAAATCGGCGCGGTTGTCGATGATGATGTTCGGCTGAAGTGAGCGTACAAGGGAAATCAGCTTTTCGGATTCCCATTCGTTCTTGCCCTTGCCGCCGCCATGCTGCATCCAAGGCTTGACCGACGCCGGATTCGGATGTGTGTAGGAGAAGTCGAGCCATAAAATGTCGATTTTTCCGTAATTGGTTAACAGCTCGGTGAGCTGATTGCGCATATATTCGGCGTATTTGCGTACATCGCGGCCTTTGTCAAGCTCCTCGGCATTCGGGTCGTTGCGGCGCGGATGGAGCGAATCGATCGGGAAATCCGGGTGATGCCAGTCGATGAGGGAGTAGTAGAAGCCGACGTGCAAGCCCTCGGCGCGGAACGCATCGGCATATTCCTTGACAAGGTCGCGCCCGAACGGCGTGTTGGTGATCTTGTAGTCGGTGTGACAGCTGTCAAATAAGCAAAAGCCCTCGTGATGTTTGGTGGTGAGAACGGCATATTTCATACCGGCGGCTTTGGCTTTTTTTGCCCATTCACGCGCGTCGAACAGGTCAGGGTCGAAGTGGTCGAAATACTTTTGATACTTTTCCTCGGAGATGAATTCGTTGGTTTTTACCCATTCGTGACGCGCCGGAAGCGCATACAGACCGAAATGGATGAACATACCGAACCGGTCATGGATAAACCAGCTTGTGTCGCCGGCGGTTTTGTGTTCGGGAAATAAGGGCATGAGAAGAACCTCCTTGCAAATGCAGTATTCTGAAGCTTTATCACCACTATTTTACCATATTTACCCGAATATGCCATGTGTTATTTCATCAACAATATGTGTTTTTCGGTAAAATCGGCAAAAAGACGCTCCGGAAAGATAATTCTTCTCGGAGCGTTTGTGCTTGTTAAGGCATTTTAAGCGTCTGCTTCTTCATCCTCATCCTCTAACCAACTGCCGTCGATTTTGCCCTCACTGCCGGTGAGAATGTCTTCGGAAAGCGGTCGTATGTTCAATTCGGGAGAAAAATAGTTCTTATTCATTGGTCATTCCTCCTGCAATTTCAAGAACACTGTCTACCCGGGCTTTTCAGAAGAAGTATAAAGATATATAAAATTACCTAAGTTTTCTAAAACTATTGCTTTTTGAAATGATATATGATATAATATTACAAACGGAAGAGATAACATGATAACATATAGTAAGTAATTTTCAAAGAGGCTTATCTTGTTCAAATTGCAATACTTGTTATGTTCCTCTATTGAATCAACTAAATATGTAGAACATATGAGAATGATGCACTATAGCGAGCAAGACATTCCTCTTTGATGAGAAAGAATGTTGGGCTCGTTTTTTTGTTGTTAGATTTTAGAATGGCGGTATGAGTTCTATGCCATTGGAGGTGCAGTTTGTTGCTGAATAGAATGATGATAGTGTTGAGCATTGCCATGGTTTCATTAACAATTCCTGTAGGGGCTGCTACAAGAGAAGAATGTATATGGGCGGTGGTGTCGCAGTCTAATATTGACTTAAGTGAAGCAGATGAAGACGTTTTGACTTCCTATACGGATGGATATGAATTTGAGCAAGAGTGGCGCAAACCTTTTGTTTGCGCCGCCCTTGAGAATAATATTGTATATGGATATGAAGATGGCTCTTTGAGACTAAAGCAGGATATTACAAGAGCGGAATTTGCGTGTATGGTGTATCGGGCTAAAAATTTTTATAATACCCCACCAATAGACCCGGTGAAATATGAAGGCAAATATAGCGATATTTCGGATTGGAACGAGAAGGAGATTTGCTTTTGTATAGAAAACGGATATATGATTGGATATGGAAATGAGTTCGGTTCTGAGGATGTAATAACGAGTGAACAACTAGACATTGTCATAAGCAGAATGAAATACGGATTGTCTACAAAAGAAAAATATTCTTTGTATGAAATATGCGGCAATTCTCCTATATCAGTAGAAAAAATGAATCATTCAGCATACAATGATGAGCTGAAAAGCGTGGAATTGAAACTAAGGCCGAATGAAGAACTGATTGGCAGTAACAGTGTTGAAATTGCCGGTGAAATAGAAAATCTTATGGATTTGCAAGGAAATATGGATTATGAAAAATTAAGCTCTGAAGAGTACAAAAAACATATATTGGAAAGCTTTAAGGCCGAAAACGGCACCGTCATTAAAATAATAGATGCGGAAGCTGTAAAGAAGATCGATGATATTATAAAAGAAGCCGAGGATAATAACATAAAAAGAGAAAGCATATTTGTTTTTTCGCCTAACAACAATAAAAAAAGTATAATGGCAACAGCATATAGCAGAATGTTAGGCTCAGGATACGAATATTACTGTTATCTGGAAACGAAGGAAAAAACTCCAAACGATGAAATCGTAGGAAAATGGTATAAGAGAAGAGTGGATATTGATTACACACAGTATAAGACATATAGTTCTCCGTATGCAGAATTATTTTGCAAATATGGTGTCCCGGAAGAATTATAAAAAATGAGCCGACTCGTGCCGGCTCAAAGACCGCTGACAAAGCTAAAGTCAGCGGTCTGAATTTTTATACAAGGAAACTCTTGTTAAGTAATTATCCGTAACCCGGTTACGCCAACTTCTTTTCAAGTCGTTCGCGGATAGCCGAAATGAATTCGGCGGTGGTTGCGGTTTTGACCGTAATGCCCTCGGCAAGACCGGCAAGATCCTTGGTCATGATGCCGTCGTTCAACGTGTCAATGCAGGCTTCCTCCAGCTTGTCGGCAAACGAAACGAGGTCGGGCAGCTCGTCAAGCTCGCCGCGCTTGCGAAGCGCACCGCTCCAGGCGTAAATGGTCGCCATGGGGTTGGTGGAGGTGGTTTCACCGGCAAGATACTTGTAGTAGTGGCGCGTGACCGTGCCGTGCGCGGCTTCGTATTCATAGTTGCCGTCCGGGCTGACAAGGACGCTGGTCATCATGGCAAGCGATCCGAACGCGGTGGAGACCATATCGCTCATGACGTCGCCGTCGTAGTTCTTGCACGCCCAAATGTAGCCGCCTTCGCTGCGGATAACGCGTGCGACAGCGTCGTCGATCAGGGTGTAGAAATAGGTAATACCGAGCTTTTCAAACGTTTCTTTGTAATCGGCTTCGTAAACTTCGGCGAAAATGTCCTTAAACGTGTGGTCATACTTTTTGCTGATGGTGTCCTTGGTGGAGAACCACAGGTCTTGCTTGGTATCGATGGCATATTTGAAGCAAGAGTGCGCGAACGACCGGATGGACGTGTCCTTGTTGTACTGTCCCTGCAAAACGCCCGGGCATTCGAAATCATAGACCGTCTGACGCGTTTCCTTGCCGTTTTCATCGGTAAAGACGATCTCTGCCTTGCCCTTGCCGGGAATGCGCATTTCAGAGGCCTTGTACACGTCGCCGTAGGCATGACGGGCGATGGTGATCGGCTTTTTCCAGTTTTTCACGACTGGCTTGATGGAATCAATGAGGATCGGCGCACGGAAGACCGTGCCGTCCAAAATTGCGCGGATGGTGCCGTTGGGGCTTTTCCACATTTCTTTAAGATGGTATTCCTCGACGCGTTGAGCATTCGGCGTGATGGTGGCGCATTTGACGGCAACGCCGTATTTTTTGGCGGCATAGCTTGCGTCAACCGTCACCTGGTCATCGGTGCGGTCGCGTTCGGGAAGACCAAGGTCGTAGTATTCGGTCTTTAATTCCACAAACGGTTCTAACAGCTCTTCCTTGATGATCTGCCAGATGATGCGGGTCATCTCGTCGCCGTCCATTTCGACAAGCGGCGTTTTCATTTGAATTTTCTGCATGGAAAATATCTCCTTTTCGCGGCTTATTCGGTAAGAGCCGCTTTTAATTCGTCAAAAGTCATTTCACCGACCAAGGGCTGATAGTCTCCCTCAATCTGCAGGGAGGCGTAGTCTTCCTTCGAAAGCTCGTTTTCACCGTAGTAATAGTAGGTGGTGTTTGCGTCGACCGGTTCATCGTCGTCCGGCATTTCATTGTGGTTTTTGTCCTCAAACCGCGTGGTGAACAAGACCTGATCATACAAATAGTCCAAACGATTTTTTTCGTTTATTTGATAGTAGTTCTCATAGCAGATTGCACCGGCGAAATTGAAGTCATAGTTCCGCATGAGATTGTTTCCGGGAATATATTCAAATTCCGTGATACCGCCGACGCCGAAGCCAAGGCCGTCCATAACGGTATAGACCTTGCCGTCCGCATAGGTGTACATACTTACCCCTGTGCTCTGCAGGTAAATGACAAGCTCTTTGCTGCCCTTTCCGTCAAAATCGATGAGATTGTAGACGATGTTTTCGGCATCCTTGTGTTCGTCGTTAAAGGCGTTGACCACTTCGAGATACGCCTCGGCGTAACCGGCTGTTTCGGTCGCATCCGTCTTTTGTTCGGGATCGGTGCTGCTTTCGGATTCGCCGTTTTGGTTGGCGCTGTTTGCTTCGCCGCCCGTTATATCGCCGGTGCTCGGCGTGTTCGATTCCGTATTTTCGGAAGGATCGGGCTTTTCGGTGTTTTTATTCTGACATCCGGCAAACAGCGATGCGCTGACAAGTGCTGCAAAAAGAAGTAAAGCGAGCTTTCGTTTCATGGTGCAATTTCCTTTCCAATTAAGCTATGAATAGCATGGGAAAAACGCGGTTTTTTATACATTACGCCTTATGCGACGCATAGTAGTTGATGAGGCAGCCGTCTAAGATGATTTCCTTTTCGTCTTGGGTAAGTCCCTTGACATACAGCGTGATGTCGTGCAGCTTTCCGGCTTTGTCAAGCACCTTTGCGGCAAACTCTTCGCAGCCTGCGGCAAGCTTTTCACGGATATCCGGCACAAAAACGTAATCGCCGTTTTCATACGGGAAGGTCTCGGCTTTGTCGATGGTGAACGGCAGAATGCCCCAGTTGATACAGTTGCTGCGGTAACGCTTGGTGGCAAATTCGTAGCAGATGTTGGCAAAGCCGCCGAGCACCTTTTGGCAGGACGCCGCCTGTTCGCGTGCCGAGCCGTCGCCGGGCTTGTTGGCAAATACGCAAGAGCCGAACTGCGTGTTTTTCATAAGCTCGTCCGACTTTCCGAACGCGGAAAGCACGCGTGCAAGCTCTTCGGGCTTTTCGCCGGCAATGCGCGCGCGTTCGACCGCATCGATCTCTTTGCTGCGCGAAACATAAAGCGGTTCGCGGCGCGACAGTGCAAATTCCGCAAGGCGAAGCGGATTGCTGCGGTAGGACGAGGTCTCGCCGGAGGGAATCAGCTCGTCGGTGGTGGTGACATCGTCGCGGATGACGGCGGCAAGCTTGACAAGCAGATTGTCGGCAAGCGGATACATTTTCGGCCAATCCGTGATGTTCGGACCCATGATGAGCTTTTCGTCCTTCATCGGCTTGCCGAAGCCGTAATACACACGGTGCTCGTAAACGGTCTTGTCGAACGTATACGGCACGGGTTCGAAGTCGTAATCTATGTCGGTGGCTGCCGTGATCACGCCGCCGTTTGCCGCTGTTGCGGCAATGCTGCGTGAATCCATGAGGGCAACACCGGCAAGCTGTCCTTCGCCGGGCTTGGAGCCTTCGCGGTTGGGAAAATTGCGTGTGGTGTGGCGCAGCGAAAGACCGTTGTTGGCAGGAACGTCTCCGGCGCCGAAGCACGGGCCGCAGAACGACGGTTTTATCACCGCACCGGCTTCGAGAAGCGATTCGGTAAAGCCGCCGCGCGTGAGCGCAAGACTGACAGGGACGCTGGTCGGATAGACCGAAAGATTGAAATAGCCGTTGCCGGTGCTCTTGTCCTTCAAAATAGCGGAGGCTTCGCAAATGTTGTCAAACAGACCGCCGCTGCACCCGGCGATAATGCCTTGATCGGCAAAGACCTTGCCGTTATGCGCTTTGGAAACGAGGTCGAGCTTGACCTTGCCGAATTTTTCGGCGGCTGTCTTTTCAACGTCCGCCAGAATGTCGGCGGCGTTTGCGGTAAATTCATGGATGGTGTAGGCGTTGGACGGGTGGAAGGGCAGGGCGATCATCGGCTCGATCTTGTCAAGCTCAATGGTGATCATACTGTCATAATAGGCCACCTTTTCCGGCGCAAGCTTCTTGTAGCCGTCCGGACGGCCATGTACGGCGTAATGCGTTTTCACGACATCGTCGGTCTCCCAAACGGAGGAAAGGCAGGTGGTTTCGGTGGTCATGACATCGATGCCATTGCGGAAATCGATCGGCAGCGACGCAACGCCGGGACCGGTGAATTCGAGAACCTTGTTCTTGACAAAGCCGTTTGCGAACACCGCCTTGGTGAGCGCAATGGCGACGTCGTGCGGACCGACGCCGCGGCGCGGCTTGCCGGTAAGATATACCAGAACGACAGCCGGATAGGCAACGTCATACGTGTTTTTGAGAAGCTGCTTGACAAGCTCCGGACCGCCCTCGCCGACACCCATCGTGCCGAGCGCGCCATAGCGCGTGTGGCTGTCCGAGCCCAAAATCATCTTGCCGCAGCCGGAAAGCTCCTCACGGGCAAACGAATGGATAACGCTTTGGTTGGCAGGCACATAAATGCCGCCGTATTTGCGTGCGGCAGACAGACCGAACACGTGGTCATCCTCGTTGATGGTGCCGCCGACGGCGCAAAGGCTGTTGTGGCAGTTGGTGAGGGCATAGGGAACCGGAAATTCCGTAAGTCCGCTGGCACGAGCCGTCTGAATGATGCCGACATAGGTGATATCGTGCGAAACAAGCGCGTCAAAGCGGATCTTTAACGCGGCGTCGTTGCCGGACGTATTGTGTGCAGATAAAATTTTGTAGGCAATCGTGCCTTTTTTGGCTTCTTCGGGGCGAACGGAGGCAGAGTGCGCCGGTTTGCCATCCACCAAATAAATGCCGTTTTTTTCAAGAGTGATCATACGCTTTCAGCCTTTCAAAACGCGTCGGTAAGGACACGAAAAAATCGTTATTTCAACAACTATATTATATAAAAAACTTAAAAATCTGTCAAGTGGTAAGACTCATCAAAAAAACGCCGGAAAACCGGCGCTTTTTGAACGATATGATGCGGCTTTCTTATAACTCCCGGCCGTTTAAGGCTTTCAGACCGTATTTAAGTGCTAAAATCGCGGTTTCGCGTTCCTCGGGATTTTCCGAAACAAGTGCCGGCTCCAGCTTCCGGTAAAATGCGCCTAAGAGCGTGCCTTCTTTTTGTAACACCTCCGCGCCGTACAGCGGCAGCGTGTTGTCCTTGACCTCAAGCGCATACGGTTCAGGCAAAAGCGCACGGATGGCGGCGGTGTCCGGCACGAAGTCCGGCGTTGTCACACCCTCTAAAATCAGCCGCAGAGCCGTGTCGTTTCCGTATTCGATGCCTAAAGCCGTTAGCTTTTCCGCAACATCCGCCGTCGTTGCCGCCCCGGTGATGTCGGCGGATACGATCTCGTACCGGCGTTTGCAAAACCGCACGGGACGCAATTCAAGCTTTTCTTCGGAGATCTCGCCGACGAGCGCACCCTTGTAGCCGGTTTCATCAAAGCCGCGGCCCTCCATGCAGCCGGAATAGGCATACGCCGTTTTCCCGGCGTATTTCAGCTCGCTTGCCTTGTGGATATGTCCGAGAGCGGCATAGGCAAAGCCGCTGCCTGCAAGGTCATTTACCGCAAGCGGCGCATACGGCGACAGCGGCGCGCCCAAATCGGCGTGAGCGGCAAGAAGATTGATCTTGCCATGAGCATCCTCCGGTACGTGAAAACCGGCAAGCGGCGGTGCTGCAAAGGTTTCGGCGGTGAAGGCATAGCCCCAGACGCGCACATTGCTTTCGGGAATATCAAAATAGCCTATCTCGGGCGAGGTGAAAATGTGGACGTTTTCCGGCCATTCGGTGAGCTTATAGGGTGAACGCTCGGTATATGGGTCGTGATTGCCCGGAGCAATGACAAAGTGGCAGGAGGGAAAAGCCGAAAATTCATGCACCAACATTTCCATGGTATCTTTCGTGACAAATTCATCATCGAACAGATCTCCGGCAATGATAAACAGCTTGCAGCCTTCGGTTTTGGCATATAAGACCGCGCCCGAAAAATCACTGCGCAGCTCCGTGCGGCGTTTGCCGGCATCCGACGGCGAAAGCAGTGAAAACGGCGCATCCAAATGGATGTCGGCACAGTGGATAAATTTCATGCATATTCCTCCTTTGTGACGGCTGATTTCGGCTGATGCAATGATGAAATAAAAAAAGACGTTTGCACAGCAAACGCCTTCTTTTATCAGTCAAGATTGAATTTTTTCTTGAACTTATCTACTCGTCCGCCTGCATCAACGAATTTCTGCTTGCCCGTAAAGAACGGATGGCACTTCGAGCAGATATCAACACGAAGCTCCGGCTTGGTGGAACGAGTCTTGAACGTTTCGCCGCAAGCGCATTTCACGGTGGCTTCAACGTATTCCGGATGGATTCCCTGCTTCATCTATATCACTCCTATTCATTTTTCGATTCCGATAACAAGAGATATTATAACACAACTTTTCCGATTTTGCAAGAGGATTTGCTCAATATTTGAAAACATTTTGTGAACACAGATGAAGAGACAGCCGGAATCGACCGATCGCGGCACATGTTTAGCGGATAAGCTTCAAGCAGGCTTGCATGAGCTTGTCAAGATCGTTTTCCGTCCAGTCGGGATTGACGCCGACATATACGGTTTTTGCCAGCAGCTCCAATGTTTTCGGACACATTTCCGGCGAATACCGGCTGTTTAACTCTTGGTTGACCGCAAACCGGAAAGGATCCGAAGCCGCATTCAGCGCACCGCGTTTTTCTAAGATCGCCGTCCAGTGTGTATATATATGCTTGCCGGTATCGATCGGAAGAAGACCGCCGATTCCGTCGGCTGCGGCAAAACGGCGCGCCTCGGCTTCGCTTGCAAAGCGAAAGGCGATCGTCGTTCCGCAATCACCGGAGCTGTCATTGGAGGGCACAAAGGCGTATTTGCCGTCCAACGCCTCCATAACGGCTTTTTTATTTCGGCGCAGATCCGCCAAAATGCCGGGCAGCTTTTTCAGCTGCTCCCTTAAAATCGCGCAGGTTATTTCGTTTGTGCGGTATTCCGTGCCGCAAAAGACAGGCTGCCGGATTTCCTGCAATTGCTTGCCGAAATAGGCGACGGCACTGCTGTCGTGATAAATTAAGGCGCGTTCATAGACGGCGCGGCTGTCGGTCAGCAAAGCACCGCCCTCACCGGCACTGATGATTTTGAACTGATTAAAGCTGAAAACGCCGGCATCGCCGATCGTTCCTAAGCTTTTTCCCTTATAGCTGCCGCCGACAGCCTGACAGGCATCTTCCACGATTTTTAAGCCGTATTTTTCGGCAAGCGCTTGAAGTGCCTCCATGTTGCACGGAAAGCCCTGAATATGAACGGGCAGAAGTGCTTTCGTGTGGCGGCTGATTTTCTTTTCCGTGTCGGCAATGTCGAGTGTGAGCGTGTCATCCACCTCTGCGATGACCGGAATTGCACCGACGGCAACCACAGCCATGGCGGTGGCAATATAGGTGTAGGCCGGGACAATGACCTCATCGCCCGGACCGATGCCGAGTGCCGTTAAAGCGGAAATCAAGGCGGCTTTGCCGGAGGTCATGACAAGAACGTTTTTGCTGCCGAAGCAGTCGCGCATTTCGGCTTCACACTGTTCGCTTTCCTTGCAGGCGTCGTTGATTTTGAACAGATTGCCCGACCGAATGACGCGCGCGACGGCATCAATTTCTTCTTTTCCGATTCTGTACATTTTCATACCTCGTTTCGTTGTTTTGTTGGTTTGGCTGTGAACAGTATATCGGAAAAAAGGTGTTTGCGCAATCCCGAATTGTCCGGGCTTGTACCCGAAAATTCACGGAGGTTGACAAGTGCCGGTCAAATGGGTATAATAGGCTTGAAAGCTGTCGGAGGGAAGGGGAGAAGCGTCATGTTTTATCAGCCGATGATCATGGGAAACAAACCGTATCGTGCAAAGCTTTGTCTGCTCGGAAACTTTGATTCCCATTGGCACAGCGAAATTGAGATTATCCGCTGTTTAAGCGGCGGCTTTATGGTGCTTTTGGATGGCAGAGCATACACGATAAAGCCGGGGCAAACCGTCCTTGTGGGCAGTGCGGTGCTTCATCAAATCAAAGACTGTCAGCCGGAAACAAATGTGCAGTATATCGAGTTCGGCAAGGTGCTGTTGGGCGAGGCGTATGAAGCTCTTTCCGCACGTTCCTTTGAAACGCCGGTGCTTATGCCGCCGGAGGCAGGCGCCGGCGCAGAGGATACTGTTTCGGCTCTGTATACGCTGCTTGCTCATACGGAAAGCGAAAGCCTCTCCGATCCGGCTGCTGCCGATTGGCTGCTTCGCAGTTATTTGTATGGGCTTGCCGCCAAGCTTATGCAGCTGCCGGCGAGCCCGGTCGTTACGAAAGAACGCGCGGAACGAATGCAAGCATATTCTGCCATGCATACGGCCATGGACTACATTGCCGCACACTATATGACCGATATTTCCATCGAAGAAATTGCCGGAATAACCGGCTACGGAAAAAGTCTTTTCTGCAAAAAATTCAAATGTGCCACGCAGACGAGCTTTCATAAATACCTGAACCTGTGTCGGATCGATAAGGCCTGTGCGTTACTTGCGGATGACCGGCTGCCGGTCGCGCGGATCGGTGAGCAGGTCGGTTTTCGGGATACCAAAACGTTTTGCCGCGTGTTTAAGCAGATTATGAACCAAACGCCGACGGCTTACCGCGCTTCTCTGTGAAAGGTGCCTTTTGCGAAAGAAAGAGCTTGCTGATTGTGATATGTACCCCAAATACCAGGTGTCCGGTATTTGGGGTACATATCAATTTTGACAGCAAGCTCTTTTCGGATTCTATTTTTGATTTTGGCTTTCCGGCAGCAGCAGCGGCGCGATTTTGTCGATATCGCCGGCACCCATGGTGAGGATCATGTCGCCTTTTCCGGCGCGTTCCTTGACATAGGCGGCGATTTCCGCAAAGCTCGGGAAATAGGCGGCGTCCGGCAGAAACCGGCGGATATCCGCCGCAGAAACGCCGGCATCGTTGGTCTCTCTGGCGGCGTAAATGTCCGCCATCACCACCACATCGGCAAGCGAGAGGGCTTCGGCAAAGCCTGGCAGGAGTGCCGCAAAGCGCGAATAGGTGTGCGGTTGGAAAATGCAGTATACCTTGCCGGGACAAACAGCCTTTGCAGCGGCTAATGTCGCACGGATCTCGTCCGGATGATGCGCATAATCATCCACCACCACCGCACCGCTCTCGGTTTCTCCCAACCGTTCGAACCGCCGCTTGACGCCGCCGAATGAGGCGATTCCTTCGCTGACGGCTTTGGCAGAAACGCCGCATAAATACGCCGCTCCGGCTGCCGCTGTGGCGTTGGAGACGTTATGCATACCGGGTACGCCCGGCTTTGCATGACAGAAAAAGCTTCCCATCGCATAGATGTCAAATTCCTCATAGCCGCCGCAGCCGGTGATATCCGCTGCATAAAAATCGGCGTTCGGGTCTTTGACGGAGAAGGTGTAGGTTTTGGTCGAGATTCCTTCGGCTGCCTTTACGGAGCCGGGACAATCGGCGTTGATGAGCGCAAGATTCTGGTCTTTGCCGCTGTCGGTGTCCAAATATGTGCGGAACGAGGCGATGACATTGTCCATATTTCCGAAGAAATCGACGTGATCGAATTCACAGTTCAAAACCACGCGCACGGTCGGGTGCATGGCATGATACGAATTTTTGTACTCACACGCCTCAAAAACCGCCGTATCGCCGTGGCCGGCATGATAAGTCGAACCGAGCGACGGGATCACGGCGCCGGCAAGAATGGTGGCATCGGTGTCGGAATGGGCGAAAATGTGTGCAAGCATACCGGTTGTGGTGGATTTTCCGTGTGTTCCGGCAATACCGATCGAATGCGGATAGTCGGCGACTAATGCGCCGAGCAGCGCGGCACGGGACAGCAAAACCGCGCCGCGCGCTTTGGCGTAAACAAGCTCCGGATCGGTTTCGGCAATGGCTGCTGTAAAGACCACCGTGTCATAGCCGTCCTGATGCTCCGGCGCATAGGTGTCGTACACCGGAATGCCGTTTTGCTGCAAAAACCGCGTGGTTTCGCTCGGCTTGAAGTCATAGCCGGCCACCCGAAAGCCGCGGCGTTTCAAAATAAGCGCCAAGGACGACATACTGATGCCGCCGATCCCGATGAAATAAACGCCCGAATTTGCAGGCAAATGCATGAAAAATCCAACCTTTCCGGTAAAAAGCAGAAATACGCGAGTTGTCGGTATAAACGACACTTTTTCGCAAACACTATCCGTACAATCGGTTGCAAAGGAAAGGACTGTACGGAGATGGAAATTACCGATATCAAGATACGCAAAACATTTGATGACCAACCGTTAAAGGCCGTTTTGTCGGTGACATTCGACCGAGCACTTGCGGTGCATGACGTGAAAATCATTTATGCAAGAGACAAATACTTTGTCGTGATGCCGTGCAAGAAAACGCAGAGCGGCGAATACAAGGACACGGTTCATCCGATCAACGCCGCCTTCCGCAAAACCTTGGAGGACAGCTTGATCGGAGCTTATTTGGAGAAAGTCGGCCTGTCACACGATATGCTTCGCGTATAGCGCGGCAAAAACGCGCCCAATCACCCGTCAATCACCCGTCAGGGTGATTTTTTTGCAAAAACAAACACGGCATACGATGCAAAGCAAGATCACACACCGACAGATCGAATCGTTCCCCATACACGTCCTTTGCCGGCTATGCTCAGCCCAGGTGTGCTTACGGCACATTATCCGTATCACTTAATGCTGCTCGGTTCCCCGCCTGACATGGTTCATGAGGGATAATTGCGTAAGGCCCAAACCTCAACACATAAGCCGACGACGACTGACTGTACAGAAAACAACCCTCGCCGCCGGAATCCATCCCTGCTATAGCGGATTTCAGGTGCAAGACGCCGCTACTGTCCCGACTGGTGTGACCTTGCTTCATACCGTACGCCGTGGGCTGTCAGCAGAAGCAGTCATCCTAATATTATGTTTTACGGTAGTAAGTATACCACAGTTTTTCAAAAAAATCAAGAGATTTTTCCGAAAACTTCAAATTTCCTTTTTTGTGCAAAGGCGCGGCAGGTTTTTTTGGATAATTATGGAAAAATCCGCATAAAATCCCTTGACAAGCGTCCCGTTTGGGAGTATCATTATTATGCGCTTGTTTTTACAATTCTTTCCTTAACGGAAACAGCGCACAGAAACGGCAAAGGAGGCACTCGTTTGAATTCCGAATTGTTTTTGTCCCAGTTACATACCGAGCGTTTGGGACATACCCTGGCATTTTTTGCATCGCTTGACTCAACGAGCTCCTATATACGCCGCAATCTGCCGTTTTTGCCGCATGGCTTCACAGCGATTGCCGAAGAACAGCTTGGCGGACGCGGCAGACAAGGAAAGAGCTTCTATTCGCCGAAAAACGACGGCTTGTATTTCAGCTTCCTTCTAAAAGACGAAAAATACCGGAACGATCCGCTGTTCACCATCCGTATCAGCTATGCGGCGTGCCGTGCGGCGGATAAGCTGACCGGCACCGAGAGCGTCAAAATCAAATGGGTGAACGATTTGTATATCGGTCAAAAGAAGCTTTGCGGCATACTGTGTGAAGCACCGGGCGGTGCGCCGGATGCGTTGATTATCGGCATCGGCGTGAATTTTACGGTGGACAAATCGCTTGTTCCGCAGGAATTAAGGCAAAAAATCGGTTCATTGCGCGATGTGAGTGCCGGACGGTTTTCCAAGGAAACATTAGGCGCTTACATTTTGAACGAGCTGGAGGAGATGTACGCAAAACCGCTCAATGATGAGGAATTCTTGGCGGCATACCGCCGGCGTTCGGCGGTGCTCGGCAAAGAAATCCAGGTGCTGCACGAAAACGATGAACTGCGTGCGGCGGCTCTCGACATTGCACCGGACGGCGGTCTTATTGTACGCTATCCGAGCGGCATTACCGATAAGCTGACGGCTGGCGAAATCAGCATTCTTATCAACGGGTAAAGACCGCATTCAACCGCATATGACACAAACAAGACCGGACGTCCTGAAACAGAACGTCCGGTCTTGCGGTTTGCTATTGTTTTTTTGTATAACAATCGGCTTTCACGAACCGACCGCGTTTTCCCGTAAACACGGTCGGCTCATGGAGTTTTATCGGGTTATAATTACTTTGCGGCCGGAACGACGATGTCGTCTGCGTAGCCGTAGTTGTAATCGAGGCCAGCCTTAACGATCGAGAAGCTGTAGTTACCCCAATCGATGATGCCGTGTACTTCGCCAACGAAGTCAACCTTATAACGGTTGCCTGCATCCTGGAGAGTACCAACAATCACTTTCTGACCGTTGATCCATTTTTCGGAGTAGTCAATACGACCGAACACACCGCTCGGAACAACCGTAACAGTCGTGTCAAAGCCGAGTTCCACGCCGTTGAGATAAAGCTTTCTGGTAACATCGAGCATGAACTCATACTTGCCAGCATCTTTGTTCCACTGGAACGGAGTGGTCTTGGAAAGTTCATAAGTAAGAACTTCCTTTACGTTTGCGGTTGCGTAGTTGCCATCCGGACCGATAATGTAACGGTAAACATACGGACGGTTAACACCAGGAGCGACATATCTGCCGTCGAGAAGAACGTCGTCAACCTTCAGAATCTGGAAGTAACGATACGGATAAGCTCTTTCAAAGCCTGCATCAACCCATTCGGTCTTCATGGTAGCGCAGGTTCCGTCGATACCGTAAACGTGCTTAACAAGTTCGTTAACGCCAAAATACGAGAGAGTAGCAGCGTTTGCGGTAGCAGCAGACTTAACATCAGCAAATTCGTTGCCCTTGGAAACAGAACCGTCAAAATTGAATTTCGGGCCTGCAACGACGAGCGAGAAGCTCTTCTTAACGTCGATGGACTTCTTGCCATGACCGCTCAAATTCGTAACAGTGTTTGCATTCAGAGCGCCGGGAACGGTAACTGCACCGTAACCATCATCATAGTAGAGGTTGGCATCAGTGTTGGTGTACTTAACAAGTTCGGGATTGCTGTAAGGCATATAAGCGATGGAATTGCCCTTAACTTCCCACATGCCGAAGCCGTAGTAGTTGCTGTATTCAGCCTTAACGGTTGCAACATCTTCCGCATATTCTACCGGATAGCTTTCATCGGTATACCAGCCGAGAAGCGGGAGGTAAGCCTGTGTGCGGCGATAAATGGCGTGCGGAGCACTGAGATCCCACATAAAGTTTGCTTTTCTGTACTGAACGTTTTTCTGAACACCGTTGTAAAGAACCTTGCCGGTGTTAACGCCGTCAGCAAGTACCTTGAAGTACTGACGGTTCGGCCAAGCCTTTTCCGTTTCGGGAGCGGTAAAGGTTGCCGTTGCATACGGCTTCAAGCCATAGAGTTCTGCGGTTTTTGCGTCAACAACAACGCCGGTGCTGAGTCCGTTGTCATCGTACTGTTCATAGACAACGCCTACGCGGTAAGTGCCAAAGGCTTCTTTTTCGAGGACGGAGGTATCATAACCCTTGATCCGCCATTCGAGCGCGCTTGCCCCAACTGCACTCGAAACGCTGAGCACAACGGCTGCAACGCCCGTGATCAGTTTCTTCATGTTTGACATAAGTCTGTCCAACTCCTTAAATAAAAAATATGGTGTAGCAAACCAGTGTTTGTACGTTATTATTATAAACGCAAGAAAAGCCAAATTCAATAGAATCCGATAATCAGCCGTTTTACGGGAATAATTAACCGAACGACTGTTCAAACGCGACTGATTATCAGCTCATTTTCCGGATTATCAACAATCATTTCATTTGACAAACATTCGACATAAGTCTCAACCTCCCGACAGCGGCTTTTGGAGACCGGGATTTCAAGCTCGCAGCCGCGTAAATGCAAGCACATTTTGGATTTGATAAAGCCGTCAATGCGGCGGCGGTTGACCAAAAATCCGCTGTGGCAGCGAAGGAAAAACTCCCGATACCGCTTTTCGAGTGTCCCGAGCGACCCGTAGAACGACAGCTCGCCGTCTTTTTCGGTGCAGCACACCACTTTTTTCTCCATGGCGGTAAAATAGAGCACGTTGCTGGCGCGCACCATGCAACGCGAGCCGCGTGTTTTTAAGAGGATCTGCGGATCGTCCGGCAGAGAACGCCGCGTGTTTTCAAAACGGAGAATGTCGGAGATAAGCAGCCGCAGCTCGTTTTCATCGACCGGCTTTAACAGAAAGCCGCTCGGACGCACGAGTTTTTTGTAGCAAAAGGCGATGTCGGCAGTTGACGGAGCCAAAAAGCAGATATGACATTTTTCGCTGTTTTCACGGATACGGCGTGCAAGCGTCAAAAAATTGCCGCCTGCCACTTTATAGCGCGTGTCGAGGAAAAACAGGGCGTTTTCATATTCATCGTAACTGCCGACAATCCAGCTGAACGACGGATTTTTGTATAACTGCATCGAATCTCCGAGTATTCCGTAAAGCAGCTTTTCAAACTGTGAGACCTGAACCGAATCGTTGTCAAAAACAATAACCTTCATGCGTGACTGTCCTTTCTTTTGGCGTTTGTAGCAGAGGCTCTCCGTTTTTTTCGGCGGATGAGGAGGCCGGTACTGAGGAAAATGACGAATGCGAGCGAAATGAAAATCAGACGATAGCGATAGAGAATGCCGTATACACGCACGGCAAATATGTGCAGATATGTACCGAAGCTGACCGGGAATTTTTCCAAATCGATATAAAACGCGCAGGCTGGAAGTCCGGCAGCGTTGCACAGCGTTGCGTCTGCTCCGAACACACTGTCGGTTTTTGGCGCATAGCGGAGCCGGTAGATCGGTGCGGAGGAGGTGATGCGCACACAGTCCGGCGCGATGATTTCGCAGGTGATGTCCGTAAACGCCCAATCCTTTCCGATGGCGTCAAAGCCTTTGGGAACACCGCCCGAAAAGGCAAGCGATTCACCGGCATGGTCAAAGAAAACGTCGTAAACACAGCCGCTTTCGTCAACCTTTTGCGCTTTGCGGAAGCTCGGCGCCGCGACCGCATTGTATTCGGAAAAGCCCCATTCGTTCGCCGCCGCCATTTGTGCAAGCCGTTCGGCGACGGCCGGCTTGTTGTTGGGATGAAGATTGTTGCGGTAGGTGCGGTCACTCCAAAGATCGGAGCAAGCGCAGAGATAGCTGTTGTCGACCAAAGACGGAATCATGCCGCTTGCGGCGCGCACCATGCCGAAATCGGTATATTGCCAACCGGCGTCGGGAAAAGTCTCCGGTGCGTCAAAGCAGGGCGGCAATTCCACAATATAAAACGGAAAATCCGTGTAAGCGGACTGTGCCTTGTCGGCACGGAGCTGTTTTGCAAAGGCGCGGAAGCCTTCGGCATATTCCGTGTAATAGGCTGCGTTGGCCTCTCCCTGGTACCAGATAACGCCGCGGATCGGAAAAGCGAGCAGCGGCTCGATAAAATGCTTGTAGATAAGGCTTTTTTCGCCGTAGCCGCTTAAAGCTTTCGCATTTTCCGGCTGCACGAAGGAAGCAAGCTCCCTTCCGGCAAAGCCCAAAGAAATCACACCGACGGGGATCTGCTCCGAACCGAGCTTGCATAAGCTGCTTGCAAAACAAAGACCGAGTGCGGACGCATTGAGCGTTTCGGGATGCGCCGCTTTGCGCCACGGCTTGGCGTAGGGCGTGTAGCGGTCGAGAAGGGCAGACGCGGTTTTGTCCGCTTTCTTTTCGGCAAGTCTTAAATCTTTGCTGTCAAAGCTCAAAAAGCGCGTAAGGTTCTCCCATGCCCCGTCAAAGGGCGGCTTTTGCTCTTCGGGCAGCGAAGCGACGTTGTATTCGACGTTGGATTGTCCGATAACAAGCCATACATCGCCGATGAGAATGTCCTCATAGACATAATGCCTTGCGTCGGCTGCACCGAAAACTTCAAGCGTGGTGCTTTCCGCCGATGCGCACCGCGCGGCAAGCGTAATGCGCCAAACGCCGTCGGTGACCGTGCCGAACCCGTAAGAATCCGCAAGCTTTGCACCGACCACCGCGCCTTCCTCCGCACCGGTGCCCCAAAGGCAGATCGGCTCGTTTTGTTGGAAAACCATATGATCCGAGAACACCCCGGCAACGGTAAAATCGACGGCGTTCGGTTCGGCGGCACCGGCCGAAAGGCACAGAACCGCAAGCAGGAGCAGCAGAAAAAGCCCGATATTTGTGCCATGCCGCGCGCTTTTTCGACATTTTTCGCCGAGAGGGCAGACCTTGGGCATGAGGCTGTTTTTTTGAAACGGCTGACGGTTAGCGTGCAGCAGCTGCATGGCATTCTCTCCTGTTTGCGAGCAGCGAACCACTCGCCTTTTTGTTAACAATATATATATATATATATATATATCAGTTTCGTCGAAATTCATAAGTGTTTTTGCTATTACTATATTATTAACTATTATAGCATTTAACCGTGATAATGTCAATAACTCTAAACGTATTTTACATTTAGACTTCATAATATGGACAAATAAAGAAACAGCGGAAAATTTAATTTGAATTACAGTGATAAATGACAAATATCATGACGATTGTGTCAGTTATCCGCAAAAAAGCCGATAAAACAAAAATATTACAAGAAAAAAACTCTTGACAAGCGACGCTGATCGTACTATAATAAAAAGGTCATAGTAAATAGAACGTGTTTGAGATTTTGAGTCACGGCGAACAAAGGAGAATCAAGCTCCTTTGCTTTGTCGCGGCTTTTTTTGTATAGTTCTCTGCAAACGTCTATAATATTAAGGAAGAAAAATGACAGATGCGAAAGGAAGAAAGATTATGGTGGATGTTGCAATCATCGGAGGCGGCGTGGTTGGCGCACTTACGGCACGGGAGCTAACCAAGCTTTGCTTAAAGGTTTGTTTGCTCGAAAAGGAAAACGATGTTGCCATGGGTGCCTCAAAAGCCAACAGCGGCATTGTGCACGCCGGTTTTGACGCGCATCCCGGTTCGCTTAAAGCCAAATTCAACGTAGAGGGCAACCGCCTTATGAAAGGCCTTTGCCGCACGCTCGGCGTGAAATTCCGTTGTAACGGTTCGCTTGTGATCGCGTTTAACGACGAGGATATGAAAACCGTTAAGGAGCTTTACGACCGCGGCATTCAAAACGGTGTGCCGGATTTGCGCATTTTGGATAAACGCGCGGTGCATGAAATTGAACCTGCCCTTGCCGAAACGGTTGTCGGTGCGCTGTTTGCGCCGACCGGCGGCATTGTCTGCCCGTACGGTCTCACCATTGCCGCAGCAGGCAACGCGATGGACAACGGTGCGGAATTACTTACGGATTTTGAGGTAACATCGATTGAAAAAGGTGACGCGTATTACACATTAAATGCCGCTGACGGACGTTCGGTACAGGCGCGTTTTGTGGTCAACAGTGCCGGACTTTTCTCGGATGCGGTTGCCGCCATGGTCGGCGATACGTCGTTCCGTGTTCATCCGCGCTCGGGCGAATATATGATTCTCGATAAGGCGAGCGCCGGTCTCTGCGACCGCACGATTTTCCGCACGCCGACCGCCATGGGCAAAGGAATTCTTGTTTCGCCGACGGCGGACGGCAACATTCTGCTTGGGCCGACCTCGACGGATATGACCGATAAAACAGACAAATCCACCACGCCCGAAGGGCTTGCCAAGATCATGGCACAGGCCTTGGAGGATGTACCGGGCGTGCCGCTTCGCAGCGTGATCACCTCGTTTACGGGCTTGCGCGCAGCCGGCGACACGGGCGATTTCATCATACATTTTTCGGCGGATCGCTTCTTAACGCTCGGCGGTATCGAATCGCCGGGCTTGACGAGTGCGCCGGCACTTGCCAAATATGTGGTAAAGCTGTTGAAGAAAGCCGGCCTTTCGGCAGAACGCAATCCCGCTTTCAACGGGCACCGCAAGGCGTATTACAAATTTTCCGAAATGTCGCCGGCGCAAAAGAACCGCGTGATCCGTGAAAATCCCGATTACGGCACCATCGTTTGCCGCTGTGAGGGCATCACAAAGGGCGAAATTATCGACGCCATGCGCACAAATCCTCCGGCGCGCGACCTTGACGGCATCAAGCGCCGCACCCGGAGCGGTATGGGACGCTGTCAGGGCGGCTTCTGCTCGCCGGTCATTGCCGCACTCATTGCCGAACACGCCGGGATTCCGTTCGAAAAGGTCACCAAGTTCGGTGCCGGTTCGGAGTTAAATCTCGGTAAAACCAAGTAACAGACCGTTACAGGAAAGGTAGACAAGATACTATGATGAAAAAAGAATTGGTCATTATCGGCGGAGGCCCGGCCGGCATGAGTGCCGCCGTCAGTGCGTATGAAGCCGGTGTGAAGGATATTCTCATTTTGGAGCGTGAAAGCCGCTTGGGCGGTATTTTGAAGCAGTGCATCCACAACGGCTTCGGCTTGCACAAATTCGGCGAAGAGCTGACCGGCCCGGAATATGCTTATAAATATGAAAAAAAGGTGCATGAATACGGCATTCCCTATATGACCGAAACCACGGTGTTAGCCTTGTCCGAAAACCGCGTGGTGACGGCGACCAACAGCGAAAAGGGTGTGTTTTCGATTGAAGCCGGTGCGGTCATTCTCGCCATGGGCTGCCGCGAACGTTCGCGCGGTGCGGTCAACACGGCAGGCACGCGTCCGGCCGGCGTTTATTCGGCCGGAACGGCACAGAAATATGTCAATATCGACGGCTTAATGCCGGGTAAAACCGTTGTGATCTTAGGTTCGGGCGATATCGGCCTTATCATGGCGCGCCGCATGACGCTTGAGGGTGCCAAAGTCAAGGCAGTATGCGAAATTCTGCCGTATTCCGGCGGCCTCAGCCGCAACATCGTGCAGTGCTTAAACGATTTTGACATTCCGCTCAAGCTCTCGCACACGATTTTGAAGATTCACGGCGAAAAGCGTGTGACCGGTGTGACCATCGCCAAGGTGGACGAAAAACGGAACCCGATCCCCGGCACAGAGGAATACATCGAATGCGACACGGTGCTGTATTCGGTCGGCCTTATCCCGGAAAACGAGCTGACGCGCGGCGCAGGCATTGCGCTTGACCGTGTGACGAGCGGCGCGAAGGTGGATGAATTCCGTGAAACCGAGATGCCGGGCGTGTTCTCCTGCGGCAACGTGCTTCATGTGCATGACTTAGTGGACTACGTCAGCGAGGAAGCCGAAATCGCCGGCAAGGGTGCGGTGCATTTCTTGCGCGGTGAGACCGACGGGAAGCTGGCGAAGCCCCTTTCGCTTTCCGCATCAGACGGCGTTCGCTACACCGTGCCGCAGCGCATTACCGAAAGCGGAAACGTTTCGGTATTTTTCCGTGTGGCGGATGTGTACAAAAACGCGTATATTACGGTCAAAGACGGCGATACGGTTCTGCTGCACCGCAAAAAGGCGCGTCTTGCACCGGGCGAAATGGAACGCTTGGAACTGAAAAAAGAGTGGATCGACGGAAATACCTCCGGAAATTTGCATTTTTCTCTTGATTTTGACGGAAAAGAGGGAGTATAATGGGAACGGAAAAAAGAAACGTAATCTGCACCTGCTGTCCGATGGGCTGCCACATGGAGGTGACGCTTGAAGACGGCAAGGTGACGGCGGTCGCCGGCAACACCTGCAAGCGCGGCGCGGCGTATGCGGCCGATGAATGCACCAATCCCAAGCGCACACTCACCAGCACGGTCAAAACGACGGCAGGAGAAATGCTGTCGGTCAAGACCGCCGAAGCCATTCCGTTCGGAAAACTGTTTGATGCGATGAACGCACTTTCCGGCGTGACGGTCGAAACACCGGTGCATATCGGTCAAGTGATTCTGGCAAACGTCTGCGGTACGGGTGTAGATGTTGTGGCGACCAAAAACTTGGATTAGCGTTTCAAAAACAAATAGGCGGCAGCCGCTTACCGGTTGCCGCTTGACAGAAAGCGGGTTTTTATGGAACAGGTCGTTTTTCCGAAAAAAAGCATTATTGCCGCCGTTCGCACCGAAAATGAATGGAAGGCGGCGTTACACAGCCGTGCCGGCGTGCTGTTTCTGCTTTCGGGCACCATTTCGGCGCTGCCGGAGCTTTTGCACGAGGCGCACCTGCGGCAAAAAAAGCTGTTTTTGCACCTCGATATGATTGACGGACTTGCCAAGGATGCCGCCGGCGTCGAATATGTGTCACATCTTTTGCCGGACGGCGTTATCAGCACGCGCGGCAATTTGATCAAATTTGCAAAAAGCTGCGGTCTTTGCACGGTTCAGCGCTTTTTCATTGTGGACGGCCGTTCAGTGGAAACGGCACTCGATACGCTCCGCCAGACAAAGCCGATGTTTGCCGAGCTGATGCCGGGACTTGTGTGCAAAACCGTCCGTACCTTTTCCGAAACCGGGCTTCCGATCATTGCCGGCGGACTCGTGACAACGCCCGAAGAGGTGCGCGACGCCTTTGATGCAGGTGCTTACGCTGTCTCAACCTCGGCACGGCTGTTGTGGTAAATCGTGACCCTCTTTCTTTTGCTGTACAGACAAAAACAGGCTGTTCGATGCGTGCTTTCTTGCACCGGACGGCCTGTTTTTGCGTATGTTCCGACCGTTTGATGACCGTCAGCCGGAAATTTGCAGGCGTTTTTTGCGATTATTACGAATTTTTGCAAAAAAACACTTTATTTCCGCCGCTGTATATTGGCGAAAACAACCAAATTCAACAAACACCTTTGGTATTCTTGCACAAAATGTCATTATTTGCAAGAATTAAGCTGCTATTTGCAATTGACATGGTGCAAGGCTTGCTTTATAATTGAATTGAACATTGATTTGAACAAAAAAACAGAAAAGGAGTGTTCACATGAAAAAGATCTGCGCCATTTTGCTTTCCGCTCTCATGTTGGTTTCTCTGTGCGTGCCGGCCGGCGCGTTCGAGCTTGAAGCTGTTGAGACCGTGAAAGAAACCACCGATCCGTCAGAAGCGGACACGGCTTTGACAGCCGTCGATCCGCTGCTTCGTCCGGGTCTGAACACCGTCAACGGCAAAACCGTTCCCGAAGATTTCGAGAGCTGGACAAAGGATAACCCTGCGATTGTCAGCTCGAAGGGGGCCACGGCTCGCAAAATCGAAAACTCTCCGGCTGATGTCAACGGTCACGCGGCAGATAAGTGCGTTGTGCTTGAACGGAAAAATGTCGCTGCCGAAGCTTATCCGCAGTATGTCGTTGCCGCACGCATGGAAAAGGGCAGAACCTATGCACTTTCCTTTAACCTTTACGGCGTGTTGAACACGACGGATATCTGCGCCTGGATCATGTCCAGCGACAGCAGGCAGGTTGTTGCTAACTTTGGCGAACTGTTCGGAAAAGCGATACAGGGTAACTCGTGGTATTCGTTTGAAAACAAAGCCCTTTCCTGGAACAAAGACAGCGGCAACGTTTTGCTGATTCAGCTCAAAGCACCGAAAAATGAGGCTTCCGATTACACCTGGTATTTGGACGACCTTTTTGTGATGCCGTACTACAAGATCAACTACATCGGCACGGACGGCAATATTCTTTCGACCGAGCAGGTGTTATATGATGCCGACGGCAACGTCTTGACCGCCTACACGCCCAAAGCCGACAACTATCCCGCAGGCGTGCTCGGCTGGTCGACCGAGCGCGGCGCATCCGCTCCGATGACCGAAATCGCTTTGGCAAACGAAGATATCACCTTATATCCGGTTGTGGAACCCGATACGTATTTCACCTATGAAAGCGATATCATCCGCGGTGTGACCGGCACGTCCTTTACCGTGACGGCTGCCGACGCCGCTTCGTGGAGCGTGGATGTCGGCACGACCGAAGCAACATATACCACCGACGGCAACACGCTCACCGTGACCGCACAGGGCTATGCCGGTATCGTCACCGTTACTGCCACCGATACGAACGCCGAAGAGCATACGCATACATTCCGTCTGTTCAGCGGCGAAAAGTGGAAGCCCGGCTTGAACACCATCACCGGTACGACCGAAGCCTTTGATTTTGAAGGCATTTCCCAAGAAGATGTTTTTGCCACCGTTACGGAAAAGGAAGGCACGGTATTGACCGGTAAGATCATGAACGGCACGAGCAATTCCTCCGGCAAATATGAACCGCACTGGTTCTTGACCTCCAATCCGCGTGTAAGCGACGTGAATGGTTCGCGTACCGCCGCTTATGCCAATTACCGTTTCTCCTATATGCGCCCGATCACCGTGTATAATCCGAAGATCGAAAAGGAACGCCCGGTAAACTATCAGTTTGATATCCTTTCCTCCGGCTCGCTGTATACGCTCATCAACGGAGCGGCAGGTGCAAACGTCTACACCGACAGCCTTGGCTCCGGTTCTGCCGACACGTGGAAGCACGAAAACATTACCGTGCTCGTCGAGGGCACCAAGCACGCCACCGGCGGTGCGGCGGGCGGCATTGCCTTTATCAGCTCCGGTCCGAAGGATGGCAGCCCGTTCAATGAATCCATCACCGGCAAGTACTGCTTCATGGATAACATCAGCTATATCCCGTACTATAAAGTCACCTATATCGCGCTTGACGGCGAAACGGTTGCCGCAACCGAATATGTGCTTTACGACGAACACGGCAAGCTTATGACCGAATATGTGCCCGACCTTTCCAAGGTGGACGGCGCATATGGCTATTCGCTTACCAAGGACGGCCCGCGTGTCGGCAGCGTGAAGCTTGAAAACAAGGATTTCACGCTGTATGCCTCCGATGCCACCGAGCTTATTTTCGGCAGCAAGGCTTATTCGGTCGAAGCCGAAGCCTTCACGATCCCGACGCCTGCCGAAGCCGGTGAAGCCTCCGAAAACTTCCGCGTTTGGCTTGACCGGGGCGGCAACAAATATTTTCCCGGCGATACCCTTTCCGGCGAAACGTTGAATGCCCTTATCGGCATGAACTTCACACCGTATTATCAGGATGCGACTAAACCTGCCATGGGCTTTGCCTTTGAAGGAAAAGCAAGCGGCAATTTCAATGTCGGCAATACTGTTTCCAATAAGTTTTCCTATACGGAATTCATGGAAGACGACGGCAGAAGCATTCTTCATGCACGCGCGTGCAAGTGGAATCCGACCTCCCTCAGCACGGACAGCCGTGTTTCGATGGTTGCCGCAACGCCGTTTGATGCATTCGAATACAACATCATTTCCTATACGTACAAAATCAATACCCTGAAGGACAGCAATCTGAAGGATATCACTGCTCCTGCCAACATGAAAATCTATTATAACAACGGCAAGGGCAATGGCATCTGGTGTAAGTCTCCGACAGCCGACGACTGCCCGGGCGAGCATATTCCGGCGCAATTGTACTATGTAACCGTAACCGATGACTATCAGACGCTTGAGATCGACATGGGTCTTGAAGAAAACAACATCACCGGTCACGGATGGACGGCCGGCGGAAAAATCTCCGAATTGCACATTGACCCGGCGAAGATCCGTCTTTCCGGTGTTCAGGATACCTATATCGACTCCTTGCGCGTGTACCGTGACGGTATTTTCACGGTCACGTATGATTCAAACGCGCCGGAGTTTTATGAAGACATGGTTTACAATGAGGTCGATCCCGATACCGGACGCGGCGTCGGCACAGGTTATCTGTTAAGCGACAAAAAACCGGTTGTGGAGGGTCATGTCTTCCGTGGCTGGGCATTAACGCCTGACGCAACGCCCGACCAAACCGTCACAGAGGTTGATCTGACCGGCGATTTGACGGTGTATGCCGTTTGGTCGGAGACTCCGAGCACGCCGGCGACCGGCAAAACCGTTTCGATCCGCAGCGGCGCAGACGGCATTAACGGCATACGCTTTTCGGCAACGGTCGGCGCAAAAACCAAGGCGGCTCTCGAAGAATACGGCTTTATCGTGGCACTTGAAGATACCGTCGGGGACGGCGAGCTGACCTTCAACACCAAAAACGACACGACCGGCGCACCGTTATACGTGACCGGAACGGCGTACAGCAAATCCAAGGGCATCGATTGCCAGTATGATGTCAGCCCGACAGGTGTCACCACCTTTACGGCTGTGTGTGTCGGTATTCCGAGCACAGCACATGCGACGCGCATAGTGATCCGTCCGTATGCCGTGTTTACCAATAACGGTCTAAGAGTCACCGCATACGGCGCGGCTGCCAAGAGCTCGCTTGTCGAAGCGGCAAAAGCGGTTCGCGATGCCGGCGGCGAAGCCTACGAAGCCAACAAAGAGTATATTGACGGCATTTTAGGCTAAACAACTTAAATTAACGGCGGAGGTCCCTTCAAAAAAAAGGATATCCGCCGTTTTTCTGTGACAAATGCAAAACGAGCCTGTACTCTGCATGATGCAAAATACAGGCTCATTCTTTGTGTTAACGGCTATACGCCGCCGAATACATCCTCGGCATAATATTTCCCGAACATATACACCGGAACGGCTGACCAACCGTGGCAAAGGCTTCCGGCTCTCGAAAAATCGTCCGCACCCTTGTCGGTTTCCCAAAAGGTGTCCGCGCCGCGCTTTAACATCGCACCCCAGCGGTTTTCGATCTCCTCTAAAATCTCCTTTTTGCGGTGACCGCGCTTTAAGAAGGCTTCATAAGCAAAAATCGTCATGCTGAGCGAGACCGGGATGAGCGTTTCGGAAGCGAGTGCTTTTTCAACAAGCGGCACATAGGCGGACGGCGTGCTGTCGGTATACAGCATGAGTGCCTGCGTCAAATCGTGCCGAGGCGCGGCATCGGTGAGCCGTGTGCGGTAAGCGCCGTGCGCCGGATCAAAAAAGGCTTTGTGCGCGGCTTCTTTGAGAGAAGCGGCCGCGGCGGCATATTTGGCGATGAGCTTCGGCTCGGCTGTTTCGCAGAGTGCGGCAAAGCATTCGAGCGCATCGGCGACAAAGGCGCATAACGGTGCTTCGTAAATCTTTTCCGTGTCGGCAAAGCGTTCATTGCCCTCCAACCCGTCGCGCCATTCATAGAAATTCCAGTGCTCTGTGCCGGTGTACAACGGGATCAATCCGGTGTCATCGATGCGGCTAATAAAGCCGTCGGCAATGGCGTGCAGTGTCGGAAACAGCTCGGAAACGAGCGTGTTGTCGCCGCTGTAGCAGCGGTATTCGTATATTTCACGCAAGAAAATGGCGGTAAAGCTCGGAATGGTAATGGAAACGCGGCCGGGTGCGCATAGCTCCAAAAGCGCGTCGTGCGGCCGGAAGGAACGCGCCATCAAGGCAAGCGAAGCGCGCGGAAAGCGGAACTCGCGGAACGCATAGTAGCCGCACAGAATCTGAATGCGGCTGTCCATGCCGTATAACGACTGTTCGCGCCACGGGCAGTCTTCATAGTGCTCGTGCATACACATCCGCAGCGTTTTGACACCGACTTCGTAAATCAGCTTGTGCAGACCGTCGCCGGTCGGACACGGATAGACGGTGAGCGGATAATCGGTCGGCAGCACACCGACGTTTTGCAGCGTCGCTTCCTTTGCGTAAACGTGCAGCTGCAGGTACCGCAGTCCGATACGCTGGAACGGATAGAAAAAGTCGTTATGTCCCTTTTTGGCAACAAAGCGGAAGCAGAAATTGCGTGTACCGAGCAGGCTGCGCACGCGCAAATCCTCGTAATGCTCGCCGAAGCCGACCAAAATTTCGGTATCCTCCGGCACATCACAGGAAAACGAAAGATACCCGGCCGTTTCGCCGCCGAGGTCGTATAAGAAATACAACCCGTCGGCCGTGTCGTTCTCACCAAACGCTAAATGATTGCCGTTTGCGGTGCGCGAGACCGCCGAAAACGGCTTTGCCGACAAAAAGGCGGTGTACATACGCGCAGCCTTGGGTAATGAAGCGTCATTTTCACGGAAAATGCCCTGTGCCGTAAGCTTTGCATCGATCGGCGCACCAACCGTGAGCTTTTCGATCGGGCGCGGTGTAAGTGCGCGCGTTTTTTCAACGGGAAGACTGTCGCGAAACGGCGGCAACGAAGCGCGTGCGTCAAATTCAAAGTTGAAGCCGAGCTGATAGGTGAGGCGCTCGTGTGTGTCGAGGTAGCGCGTGTCGTGCGTGCTTGGCGTTTTTGCGGAGCTTGCCGCTAACGTTTTTTCGGCTTGCACGACTGCAAAAATCACGCCGGGCGTGCCTTTGGCGCGTGTCGAAAAGTTTTCGCCGCAGACATAGTGACCGACAGTAAGCGTGTTGCGGCCGGGTTTGCAGAGCGGCGTGAGGTCGATGGTGTCGTAAACCGGGTGAAAATCGTAATCCTCGAAAACACCGGCATCGGCAAACGTGCCGTTCACAAACACGGCGTATTGCGAAAATGCGCTGATATACAGCGTCACAGGTGCATCGGCGGTTATGTCAAACGAAGCGGTGTACAAATAGTAACGGTGGGTCGGCGAAGCGTCGCCGTCGGTGTCAGCCATGATCCAGACGGCGTCCTTGAAGGGGGTCTCCATAGAGCAATTCGCTCCTTTCGGAAAATTCTGTTTTGAAAGACCGAAAAAACGGCGAGCCGCTTGTCCGGATATCTTATCTTATCACAGCTGTAGGCGCTTGTCAAGAAAAGCCTTGCCAAAAAAGGGAGATTCGCAGTGTTTTTATGGATGTTTTTGCGTTTGTCGGAGGATTTTTCCAACGGCTCTTGATTTTTCTGCGTTTTGCGTATATAATAGAAAAGGAAAAGACTGTGCCTGTCGGACAGTCGTCTGCCGAAAGGAGCGCTGACATGAAACGAAAGCTTAAAACACCGAAAAGCACGGCAATGCCGTCGGAAAAGGCGGCAGTTATCCCGGAAAAGCCAAAAAAAGACCTGCTTTTGGGCGTATTGCTTGCGGCGGCGGCGGTCTTGTTTTTTGCCATGCTTGCCCTTTGCGGTGTCTATCTGAATATGCGCACGGGCAACCGCACTTCGACATTGCCGCCTGTTCCTGCGAGTGACCGATGGATCCTCACCGGCAGCGGCAGTAACCTGCAAAGCGGCGCAAAATCCTTGCTTTCACCGTCGTTTATCGGCATCAAAACAGCGGACGGCACCATGACGGCGGCTACCTTTGATACCGCTTCACGTAAAAATCTGCAAAAGGAACTGGAGGCGGTGCTTGATCCGTTGCTGTCCGGCGAGATCCGCACTGCTGAAATTACGCGGGAGGCTGACAAACGTGCCTTTGCTGCCGATCTGTGCCGCGCCGAACGCTATCTGTTCTGCTCCTTTTTCGGCGAATTGCCGGCGGCAAGCCTTGTGCCTGCCATTCGTGCAGGAGACTTTCCCGAGCTTGAACAAAACTTTTTTGTCCGCTATCTGTTTTTACTGCCGGATGAAGACGAAAATCTTTATGCGGTTTGCTTGGACGATGCGTACAACGCCGTGTTTTTGTATCCGCATGACCAAACGCCTTACACCGCCGACCAGCTCTCGGCATATACTGGGGTGAGAGGCTATGCCGCGTTTTCCTTTGTAAGCGGGCTTCCGGAAAGTGCCGTGTACACCGAATCGTTTGACGTGGATTCGGTGGTGGTGATGCCTTCGGGTGCGTTTTATACGTATGATGTGAACGATGAAAAAACCAAAGCCTTGTTAAAAACACTCGGCTTCAATATCAACACCGTCAAAAGCATCCGCTCCGGCAACAACGCCGCCATCGATTTTGTGGACGGCGTGTGCGAGCTGTATGTATCCCTTTCGGACGGAAGTTTCGTTTATACCTCTGCTGAGGACGGCCTTATGCTGTCGGACTTTTTAGGCTACTATCCGACCGACGGAAAAAATTATACGTTTGCGGATCAGATTTTGTGCGTCAAATATTTACTCGGCACGTTTGACCGCATTTTGGTGGGCGGCGATGCGTCTCCGACGCTTGTCGGCATTTCGCTCGACGATGACGGCACGGCGGTGTTCCGCTTGAAGTATTTTTATAACGGCGTGATGCTCACTGAAAATGCCGCCGATATCGTCGTGCATATCCGCAATAACCGCCTGGTGCGGCTGTCGGCGGTCACAATGTTCTGCGACGGCGGCAGCCTGACAAAACCGGTGCTGCCGCAAACGTTCGTCCTGCCGTTTTTTGAAAACGCGGAAAACCGTTCGTGTTCGTACCACGCCATGTTTGAAAACGATTCGGAAACCAACCAGGTGCGACTTGTTTGGGTTGCAGAAGAAAAGGAGGACATATGGAACTGAAACGGGTTTGTGCCTTCTTGGTCGCCGCCTTTTTGGTGGTAGATGTGTTCTTGCTTGTGTTATGCATCCATTTGAACAACACGCTTTTGTATCTGTCCGGCGATATGATCGATAACGCCGTAAGCTATGTGCGTTCACAGAATACAGCCATCGAACCGGAGGTCATTCAGCGCAAGATCCCCGATAACGCCGTGTACACCTTTCAGATCGCAAACACGGAGCTTGCCATGACGGTCGCCTCCAAACTCGCCGATACCTATTTTGACGGCGCACCGGTCAGCTTTGTGGAAACGCCGGACGGTGTGTCCTATACTGTCGGAAAAAGCACGGAGGTCGCTGCAAGCTTTCGCGTTTACACCGATTCGTTTCGCTTTGAGTATACCACGACCGCCTTTGACCGCGATACGCTGTCGCTTCCGAGCGAGGCGTTTTCCGGCGCGGATCTGACGCTTTCCGAACGGCAGAAAAAAGGCGTGGCTGCCTTTGCCGAGGTCTTGAACGCTGCCGCAAAAAGCGCAAAGGCTTCGTATACGCTTTGCGGCGTTACGCCTGCTGACGGCGGCAGCTATGTCAGCCTTTCGCAGAATGTGTATGCCGACTATCCCATTGTCGGAATGTTTGTCAACCTGTATGTGTCGGAGGACGGAAACGTGCTTGCCGCCTGCGGCAACCGCATTTTTGCCTCTCCCGTGCGCTCCTATGCGCCGACTCTGACGGATGGCTTAAACGCGGTCTATGCGCTCGATTTTTCGTCGGTTGCCGCGGTGCAGTCCGAACGGGTCGTTTATACCTATCGCTATGCCGGAGGCGCAACGCATTATTTGATTCCGGTATGGGAAATCGTATATCTTGATAGAGATAACCATGCACAGACACTATATGTTGATAGCATTAAAAAATAAACATATGAATAAAAGGTTAATTTTGACAGAAGTCTCTGTTTTTTTTAAGGAAAGTATGCTATAATAGCCGTGGTTATAGGATTACGTCAACTGTTTGTTGGCGCATCTGCTTGACAAACGGTATTTCCGAAAAAAACAGAAAGTGCCCTGCCGCAGAATGCAGAAAATGCCCTGCGGCGGACTTTATGTGCGCTTAGAGTGCTTGTGCGTTTGTGCCGCAGGGCTTTTTGGGTGCATATACGTATCGGCAGATTCTTTTTTTACTCAGTCACCATGCTTTGAAAGGAATGGCTCTTAATGGAGAAAATTGTCATTACCGGCAATAAACCATTACATGGAACAATCGAGGTTAGCGGCATGAAAAACGCCGCTGTTGCCATCGTATTCGGCACGATTTTGGCCGAAGATAAATGTACGCTCGGCAATATCCCGATGATCAGCGATATTGCGGATGCTTTTGAAATACTCACCGCCGTCGGTGCAAGAATCCGGCGTATTGATAAAACCACTTATGAGATCGACACAACGTGCATCACCCCCTGTTCCGCTCCGTATGACCTTGTGAAGAAATTCCGCGCGTCGTACTATATTCTCGGCGCGGAGCTCGGCCGCTTCGGCAGAGCCAAGGCTGCCTATCCCGGCGGCTGCGACATCGGCATCCGTCCGATCGACCAGCATATCAAGGGCTTTAAGGCACTCGGTGCAAACGTAGAATCGGTTTCGCGCGGCGGCTATGTCGATATCACCACCGAGGACGGCCATCTGTACGGCGATTCGGTGTATCTCGACGTGGTTTCGGTTGGCGCGACCATCAATATCATGCTTGCCGCCTGCAAGGCGAAAGGCACGACTGTCATTGACAACGCTGCGCGCGAACCGCACGTGGTTGACCTTGCAAACTTTCTTAACTCCTGCGGTGCGGACATTTCCGGCGCCGGCACGGAGGTCATCAAGATCCGCGGCGTGGAGAAGCTCCACGGTGTGCATTACGACATTATTCCGGATATGATTGAAGCCGGAACGTATATGATCGCGGCGGCAGCTACCGGCGGCGATCTGACCATCACAAACGTCATCCCCAAGCACCTTGACACCGTGACGGCAAAGCTGCTTGAAATGGGCGTCAACGTTGAGGAATTCGACGATGCCGTGCGCGTTTCGGCGTTCGGCTGCACGCTCAAGGGAACGTATGTCAAAACCGCTCCGTATCCGGGCTTCCCGACTGATATGAATCCGCAGATGGGCGTGCTGATGTGTGTTGCCAAGGGCGAATCCAGCATCCGGGAGGGTGTTTGGGACAACCGCTTCAAATATGTGGATGAACTTATCCGCATGGGCGCAAAAATCAAAAGCGATTCACAGTACGCAGTCTTCACCGGCGTTTCGCACCTGCACGGCGCACCCATTTCCGCGTGCGATCTGCGTGCGGGAGCCGCCTTTATCATTGCCGGACTGATGGCGCACGGTGTGACCGAGATCGATCATATCCACCATATCCAGCGCGGCTACGAGGATATCGTCGGCAAGCTGCAAAAGGTCGGCGCGGATATCACGCTTCGCTACGAACCGGACGACGCCGGTGTCTTGAGCGTCGGCTGACAAAACAATATAAAAATAGCAGGCCGGCACAAATGCGTCAGCCTGCTTTCCGTTTTTCGCGGTTTCGCGGTTACGATAAATGCGCTTCGTAATACACGGTCACGGTGCGCTCTTTTCCGGTGTCGAGATCCACGAACGTGATGACGCAGCCGTCAAGGCTCATGAATTCCCAGATGCTCATCTCGTCCACCGCCAGCCGGAAAACCGTATTCGTTCCGACCGTGGCGCAAAGCTCTTTCTTGTTTTCACCGATGAGATTGAGATGTCCGCCGCGCGCAAGAATGGTATCCACGCCGGTTTCGTCCTTTTCGGATATGTATTTGAACGGCGTGTCGTGCAGCTTTGCCGCAATGCGGCGTTTGGTTTGCAGCTCCTTGGAGCCTTTGCCGAAAAGGGCGGTAAGTTTTTCAAACATTGTTTTTCTCCTAAAGTCTTGATTTGTAAAAAAAGAAAGGTCGTTCGTATGAAAATTACAATAGATCGGGAACACCTTATTTATTCGCCGCCTGTCAATACACAGACTTCAAAGTGGGGCGTGTATGCCATTCCGAAGATGTGGCGCGACACCGGCGGCGAGCTTGTCGTGCGCTTCAACGGGGAAGCGGACAGCGGCATCTGTGAGCAATGCGTGCCGAACCTGTACTTTGTTTCACAGGATGACGGCGAAACCTGGAAGCGGATCGATGACGGCGAAAGCCGTTATGACATTAAATACCTGACCGGCATCAATCCGCCTTTTGTCAAGCGGAAAAACGGCGAGCTTATCGGCGTGCGCTATAAAGAAGGGTTGGCACCGATTGTGAATGTGCCGTTTCAAAAAGAATTCCGTGTGCCGTGCGGCGCCTCAATCGTGCGGGTATACCGGTACGGCGATCTGCCGAAAGAATGCTTGGGACTTGAGCTTTTGCGCAAAACAGGTGAAACGCAGACGGTGGAAGAGATCACGCTTGATTTTCCGGAACGTGAAATCATGGTCAATGCCAAGGGCAGTGCGGCCGGAGACCGGACCTTTATCGACATACCGGAATATGTGCAGTCGAATATTTTCTCATCGCCCTATTTCACCGGCATCACCGAGCTTGCGGACGGTACGCTTGCGGCGGTTACACATGGGCAGACACCCTCCGTGTCGGATCGTCAGTGTGAGGATGCGTATTTGGTGGTGTCCGAGGACGGCGGCAAAACGTGGCGCAAGCGAAGCCTTATTGCCAGCGCGCCCGAAATGCCGTTCGGCTGCTGCGGCGACGGCGGTGAAATGTCGCTTACGCAAACAACAAACGGGAATCTGCTCTGTGCGATGCGTACCGATATGAGCATTGAGGGCTATCCGTGTGAAACGCTGCTTTGCCGTTCGTCGGACAACGGTTACACGTGGACAAAGCCGGAAAAAGTTGCCGATTCGAGTGTGACGCCGCATGTGGTGGCACTCGCTGATGGAATTGTGCTGCTGATTTACGGCAGACCCGGTGTACATTTCAAAATTTCGGAGGATAACGGCGTTTCGTGGAGCTCCTCCTATCCGATCATCGGAAAAACGCTCTCGGAAGAGCTTTCTGCCGGAAAGAGCTATATGGCTGCCAAGTATTTTGATACAAGCAGCTACAGCAACACCTTTGTGGAAAAGCTGTCAGATAACAGCGTTCTTGTGCTTTACAATAATCTGAAGTACGACGACGGCGACGGTTTGTGCCATAAAGCCGCCTTTGTGCGCAAAATTACGGCAGAGCGTTAAGCGGTTTTATCCGCAAATGCTAAGGATAAGCGCACAGGGCGCCGGATATTTGTGAAATCCGATGATGTGTATAAACGCTGTGTAAATTCGGCGAACCGCTTCTTGACATTTTCTTTATCTTATTATATAATAGATTGTAATATTGCGTATGAAGCAAGTATTGCCATTTGTCAAATTTTTTCGTTTCGACAGGTGTTATTGGCTTTTGGGAAAGGAATGGCATAGGTATGTTAACAGCAATTTCCGGTATCAACTGGGGTGACGAAGGCAAGGGCCGCATGGTCGATCTGCTTTCGGAAAACGCCGATATCGTCGCTCGCTACCAGGGCGGCAACAACGCGGGACACACCGTTATCAACGAATTCGGCGAGTTCAAGCTCAATCTGCTTCCTTCGGGTATTTTCCGTTCGAATGTCGTCAACGTCATGGGCGGCGGCATGGTCATCGATTTGAAGCATTTGGTCGGTGAAATGAAAAAAATAACCGAACGCGGCATTTCCATAACCCCCGCAAACTTGAAAATCAGTGATCGCGCCACCATTGTTCTTCCGTATCATGTCGAACTCGATAAGCTCGAAGAAGAACGCCTGACGCGCGTCACCGGCAAGCCCTATGGCTCGACCAGACGCGGCATCGCACCGGTTTACAGCGATAAATACATGAAAAAGACCATCCGTATGGGCGACCTGTTCTTTGAGGACGACCTTCACGAAAAGGTCACCAACATTGTCGCTTACAAGAACCTCTTAATCGAGGGCGGTTACGGCGCAACGGCGGTCGATCCGGAAGAGATCATGGCATGGTTGCACGAATACGGCGACGTGTTAAAGCCGTTCGTCTGCGACGTGAGCGTTTATCTTCGCGAAGCGCATAAGGCCGGCAAGAACATTCTGTTCGAAGCCCAGCTCGGTGCTTTGCGCGATATCGATTTCGGCATCTATCCGTACACCTCTTCGTCCTCCACGATTGCGGCATTCGCTCCAATCGGTGCAGGCATTCCGGGTGTCAAGCTCGATAAGAGCATCGGCATCATGAAGGCTTATTCCACTTGCGTCGGCGCAGGCCCGTTCACCGTTCGCATGAGCGGCGAGCAAGCCGAAGAGCTTCGCAAGGCCGGCAATGAATACGGTGCGGCAACCGGCCGTCCGCGTGAAGTCGGTGCTTTCGATGCAGTGGCTTCCAAATACGGCGTGATCATGCAGGGTGCGGACGAGGTGGCACTTACAAAGCTCGATGTGCTCTCGTATATGGATAAGATTCCGGTGTGCGTTGCCTATGATATCGACGGTGAAATTACAACGGAATTTCCGAGCGGTCTGCGCCTTGATATCGCAAAACCGGTGTATGAATACTTAGACGGCTGGAAGTGCGATATTTCCGCTTGCCGCAAGTATGAGGATCTTCCCGAAAACGCTAAAAAATACGTGGCATTCCTCGCACAAAAAACGCAGTGCGACATCAAATACATCTCGGTCGGCGCAAGCAGAGAAGCCTATATCGAATTATAATGTTTCTGACAAAGGTGTCGTGAGAGCTATCTCCGGCACCTTTGTGCTTTTTTGAAACGCTTTATCAAACGTCCGAAAGCATTCGGACAGAAAGGATTTCCCATGGGACTCAAATTTACGAAAATGCACGGCTGCGGCAACGATTATATCTATTTCAACTGCTTTGAAGTGCCGGTCGAAAATCCGGAAGAGCTTTCGGTGCGCATTTCCGACCGTCACTTTGGTGTCGGCGGCGACGGAATTGTGTTAATCTGCCCGTCGGATAAGGCGGACGCCAAAATGCGTATGTTCAACATCGACGGCAGTGAAGGGAAAATGTGCGGAAACGCCATCCGCTGCGTCGGAAAATATCTGTACGATAACGGTATCAAACGCCGTGGTACGCTGACCGTCGATACGCTGTCCGGCATTAAGACGTTAAGGCTAAACATCGGTGCGGACGGCAAGGTCGATTCCGTGCAGGTGGATATGGGAAAAGCCATCTTGAAGCCCGAAGAGATTCCGGTCAGGCTGGATGGCGAAACGATCGCCGCGCGTCCGGTCACCATCGGCGGAAAAGAGTACAAAATCACCTGTGTTTCGATGGGAAATCCGCACTGCATCGTCTTTACCGATACGGATGTTGCGGAGCTGCCGCTTGAAAAAATCGGTCCGGAATTTGAGTTCGACCCGTTGTTTCCCGAACGCGTCAATACGGAATTTATCAATGTGATCGATAAGAATACGTTAAAAATGCGCGTATGGGAGCGCGGCAGCGGCGAAACGCTTGCCTGCGGCACGGGCGCGTGCGCGTCGGTCGTTGCGGCGTGCTTGAACGGCTTTTGCGAAAAGAATACCGATGTTACGGTGCGTCTTGTCGGCGGAGAGCTTGTCATCCGCTATACCGACCAAGCGGTCACCATGACAGGCCCTGCGACGGTCGCTTTTACCGGCGAATTGCCCGATTAACCGAACAGATATTTGTTCAGAAAGAGGATTTGTATGAAGATCAACGAAAATTATCTTGCCTTAAAGGAAAGCTATCTGTTTTCCGATATTGCCAAAAAGGTCGCCGCTTTCACGGCGGCTCATCCGGAGGCATCGATTATCCGCCTCGGCATCGGCGATGTTACCCTGCCGCTTGTTCCGGCGGTTGTGGAGGCACTCGAGAGCGCGTCGCGCGAAATGGGCGTGAAGGAAACCTTCCACGGCTACGGCCCGGAGCAGGGCTATGGCTTCTTAAAGGACGCTATCCGGGACTATTATGCCGCCAAGGGCGTTTCGCTGGAATCGGATGAAATATTCATTTCGGACGGTGCGAAAAGCGACCTCGGCAACATTTTGGATATCTTTTCCACCGACAACACCGTTCTCGTACCTGATCCGGTCTACCCGGTGTATGTGGACACCAACATCATGGCCGGACGCAGGATCGTCTATGCCAATGCAAACGAAGAGAACGATTTCCTTCCCATGCCGGATGCTTCGGTTCATGCGGATATCATTTATATCTGCTCGCCGAACAACCCGACCGGCGCGGTGTATACCAAAGAACAGCTCGAAAAATGGGTGGCGTATGCGCTGGAACAGAACGCCGTCATCCTGTTCGATTCAGCCTATGAGTCGTTTGTACGCGACGATTCGCTCCCGACCAGCATTTATGCGGTCGAGGGCGCGAAAAAGTGCGCCATCGAGTTCTGCTCGTTCTCCAAAACAGCCGGATTTACCGGTACGCGCTGCGGATATACGGTCGTTCCGAACGAGCTTGAAGGCGGCGGCGTGAAGTTAAACAAGCTGTGGCTGCGCCGCCAGACCACCAAGTTCAACGGCGTGCCGTATATCATTCAAAAAGGTGCGGCGGCTGTCTTTACGCCAGAGGGCCAGAAGCAGATCCGCGCCAACATCGATTATTATATGGAAAACGCGCGCCTTGTGTCGGAGACCCTGCAAGGCATGGGTATTTGGCATACCGGCGGCAAGAATTCGCCGTATATCTGGCTTAAATGCCCGAACGGCATGAAATCGTGGGAATACTTCGACTACCTGCTCGAAAACGCGCACGTGGTCGGTACGCCCGGCGCAGGCTTCGGCGTGAACGGAGAAGGCTTCTTCCGCTTAACGGCCTTCAATTCGCGCGAAAACGTCTTGGAAGCGGTAAAACGCATTCAAAAGACGCTGTAACGAAAGCCGTATCCTTCACAAAAGAAAACGGACGTGACCAAAAAAGGCCGCGCCCGTTTTTTTGTGCGGTTTGCCCGATACGAATGAAAACCGCCGCAAGCTGTGTGCCTGCGGCGGTTTTGTAAGTCTTACGGTTTAGTCATCCATGCGGTAGATGCGAACGTTATCGATATAGTATTCTTCGGCGGAAGCCTTACGTACCGAATAGTCGCCTATCATCTGCGAGGAGGTAACGCTCATGGTCACGGACCAGGTGTACCAGCCGTCGGTGTTCTTGACCTGCTTTTCGCCTTCCCAGAAGTTCGGGTCGCTGCTGTTTCCGTCAGCGTCCTTGGTCTCAAAGCGGATCCACGGGTCGATCTTATTGCCGTTCGGCATATAGATGTCTGCCATGAAGGTGTATGTGCCGGGTTCTTTGAGCAGCTTCGGAAAGGCAACCGCATAGCCGCCGTGTGCGCCGTTCGGCGTGATCTTCAAGACCTTGCCGCCCTTGGCAGAATCGGGATTGTCTACAACAGCCGTGTTGCTGGAAACGCCGTTGCAGTCGAACTTGATGCCCTGTGCGGCATAGGTGGCGTGCTGGGCGTCGTTCTTGTCGAAGTTGTTGTACCAGATGAGCGTACCGAGTTCTTTGTCTTCGGTAGGAATATCGGGTTCTTCGTAAAGGGTAGCGTCGCCGGCGTCATCCGGCTTGTCGTCCTTTGATGCGGAGGTGTCGGCAGGACCCGGCGTTACGCCTTGCTTCGGGACAAAGCGCATATAGTCGATGTCCATGCGGCCGGTTGCGTCGAACGGGTCAAAACGGAGGCTGGTGATAACATCCTTCCATTCGGCAACATCGGCAAGGTTGACTTTGTAGGTTTCCCATTCGCCGTTGCTGTCGGTGCTCTTTAACACAACCTGAAGCGTCTTGGCTTCGTTGTGACCGCCGCTAACGTTTGTGCCGAAATACATCTTTAAGGTGTGCGGCTTTGCGGCATTGTATTGGTAGCGGATGCGCAGCTCAAAGCTTTCGTAATCGCTTGCCTGAAGCTTGAGCGTGTCGGAGTAAACAATGGTCGGGTCGGTGGTTGCCGACATGGTTTCGCAGGACATATGGCCGTTGTTGACGAACAGATTCATGAAAGAGGACTTCCAGTTTTCCGTATCGGCAAGCGTATTGAATTCCCATTGACCGTAAACGCGGTCCTTGGTATCGGCTTCAAAGTAATGCTTCTGCGGTGTTTCAATGTCGATTTCGTTCTTGTCGTTGAGCTTGAAGGTATAGCCGACTTCTTCGCAAAGCGTCTTGATCGGCAAGAGCGGCAGACCGTCGATGTCGGAGAACTTATAGGGAAGCTTCTTGGAAGCGCCGTCAAGCGTGTAGGTGTCGCTGCCGACGGTGTAAACGACGGTATGGTTGGTGAAGTAAAGCGTCAGCTGCGCTTTGTCCTGATCCCACTCAAAGTAGGTGTTGAGCTGGAAGTTGATGCCGGATTCCGGATCGAACGGGAGAAGAACATCGCCGTTTTCGGCTTTCTGCGGTGCAAAGTAGGTTTCAGTGGTAACGCCGTTGATGTGAAGCTTGTTGGAGAAATTGCCGCCTTCAGCACCTAAGAATTCGATCTTCTTGACGGCGACCGGCTTGCCGGAAATCTTAGCCGGGTCAAAGCGGAAGCCGCGCAGTGTGCCCTTGAACTTTTTGATGGAAGAAACAGCAACCGTGTACTCAGCCCAATCATCGGTTTCGCTGGCAGGGTAGCCGATGCGCTTGTTTTCGCCGAAGTTCTGATCGTCGGTGGTGGTGTAGTAGATGCAGGGATTGAGCCCCTTCGGAATCTTGGCGGTTACGCGGATAGCGGCAACATTGTCAAGATTGATTTTCTCTGCGCTTACATCCGGGAAAATAATGATGGTGTCGCTCGTGGAGGTACCGAAAACGCCTTCTTCGGTAACCGAAGAGTTCTCAACGCCCCAAAGAGCATAGTCTTTACGCGTAGCAAGGTCAAAGGTGTAGATCGGAACAAGATTGGTTTCATCCACTTTTTCTACGTAGTAGCCCTGTCTGCGCAAGAGGTGTAAGTTCTGCGGATAGAGGTGGTTGATGCGGTAAGCCTGGTTAGCGGTCGGAACGGTATTAATAGAAGCGTCTGCCTTTTCGTCGGTGTAAGCTTCACGGAGTGCGTCGAGATAGCCGAATCCCTTTTCGTCGGTGGTCGGCATGATGTACGTGCCTTCACCGTATTCGTTCCAGGTCGAGAGCATGACAAGACCGTCCTGCCACTTTTCGGTTGCGTGAGACGGGATATAGTCCTCTTTTACCCATTTTTGAGCAGCAGCATAGTCGCTCATGGTCATCATCGGGTAACGAACCTTATTCCACGGCATATTGTTGAAGCCGACGGAAACGGTCGGAACCGTATAGATGTTCTTAGCGTTGGCACTGCCGAGAATGGACTCTTTGTTGGTTTCAATCCGATAGCCGTTTGTGCCCCAGTTGTAAGCATAGCAGCCGTCAAAGCCCATGGCGGCGAGTCTGTCGGAGCCGCTGCCGCAGGCAAGGTAGACCATGCCGTTAAAGCCGAGCTTCTTGACTTCTTCTTCGAGGTAATCGAACATTTCCTTGACCTTTGCGTCGCCGCCGATACGGTCGGAAAGCGAGCCGGGACCGAAGACGCAGAGGATCGGACGGTTGTCTACCGTGATGTAGCGCGGGTCTTTGAAGTAGTTTTCAATGAGGTAGGGAACAAAGCTTTCTTTCCAGTTTTCCATGTGTCCCGGGCTGGGTGCGTTGGCAGCTTCCCAGATGATGGCAAACTTGGACATATCGGAATACTTGGCGTTCATGTAGCCGTCGTAGAGGTGCGTTGCGCCGACGTGCTGCGGGTCAGTGCCCCAGCCGTGCGTGAAGAACACACAGAAGGCCTGGAAGTCGATGCCGTGTTCAAGCGTATACTTGATTTCCCAGTCAGCCGTTTCCGGAAGACCTTCGTCATAGTAGCCGAGAACCGGCTCAACGTCCTTGTAGGCCGAAATGCAGTTCCAGCCGCCGGTCGAGCCGGTGCCGTTCTGCCACAGCGAGCAGACGTTCATACCGACCGTGTATTTGTTTGTGCCCTTCGGGACGACCGGTTCGGGAACATAGTCGTCGTGATCGATCAGACGGAATACCTTGAAAGCGTCAAATACGGCGTGCGTGTCGCTGCTGTTGGAAACAGTGAGATTGTCCACTGAGGTGGTGCTTGCACCGAAAGCGACATCTGCAATCTTGCGGCCGTTGAGCTTGACGAGAATGCTCTGCGCTTCGGTGTCAAGCTCAAAACGCATACGATACCATTGGTTCTTGTAGTAGCTTTCGTAAACCGTTGTACCGTTTACATAGAAATTCTTGTCGTCGCTGGTGAAGACAACAATGTCCTTGGCGCCGCTGCGAAGCGCATAGCGAACGCTTTCGCCCTTGGGCTGCCAAACCTCGAATTCAGCGGCGATCTTTCCGCTGACCGTGTTGAAAACGGCGGTGGCGGATTGATCCTTTTCAACAATTAACTGCTTGCCGTCGGAAACCGCATTGCCGCTCCAGCTGCGCGGAAGCGTGCCGGCTGCGGCGTAATCAAAGCCTTCCAAAAGCGTGTAGTTGGCGTAGGCGTTGACACGGGTCGGCGAGAGGGTTGCCTTGGCCTTTTCGGTGGTGCCCCAGCGGAAGCTTGCCAAATCCACCTTTTCGGTAATGGCGAGCGGACGTGTGCCGCAGTCCTTGCCGTTGATGTAGGTGGTGCTGCGGGCATTGTCGATATCGACAATGATCTCAAATTCAAAGATGGAATCCTCGCCTGTAAAATCAAGGAGCTTTTCATAGCTGCCGTCTGCCTTTAAGGCGTTCCATGCCTTGCCTTCGGTCTGTAAACGGTAAACATCCTTGCCGGCTTCGTTGCGGAAAGCAAGATAAATGCCGTCTTCGCCGCCGATGCTGGCCTTGGTGTACAGCGTGATAACGCCGGTCGAGGTCTTGTTGAAATCGCGGATGAGGGCGGTCGGCGCGGTGTCGTCTACATCGAACAGCGCACCGTAGGGTTCTTTTAAGGTCGTGCGCGGAAGACCGCCGCGGTTGTCAAGCTTCCAGCCGGAAGCAAGACCTTCCGTGCCGTGCGTGAGTGCAGAGGTGAGAATCAAGCTGTATGCATCATCGTCACTGATTTTATCAAGTGCTTTAACGAGTCTGCTTTCGGGCAGAGCGACGCGGTTGACGATGGCAGC
>CAKSCV010000015.1 GCA_934444645.1 uncultured Eubacteriales bacterium
TTCGGCGAAACAATGAATAATAACATTCACAAATGGTATGCGGACAAAGACGAAGAAAAGCTTTGGCGTCCATTGCTCACAAAAATAGAATTTATCAAAGAGGAGAATAAAACTATGCGTACAAAAATCACACCTTTATACGGAAAAACAGTTGTTGCAACCGGAAAGCTTGAAAACTACACCCGTGACGGCATCCAGAACAAGCTGATTGAACTGGGAGCAGTTCCGGCATCTTCGGTTACAAAAAAGACAGATTATCTTATTGTCGGTGAAAAAGCAGGCAGCAAACTTCAAAAAGCTCGTGAGCTTGGTATACCTACGCTGACAGAAGCGGAATTTGAAGACTTGATTTCTGATTAAAACTATCTGAAATCACATTATGCGGCGGAGTGATAAAAGCTCCGTCGTTTTCGTTAAAAACAAAATTTAGGTAAGGAGAATTGTTATGACATCGGATAAAAAAGTTATTGAAATTCATTGTGTGCTTCAAAAGCCTCTCGAACTCGGAAGTTCCGCTTTTATTCTTGAAGATAACGGAATCCGAAGAACTTCTACCGTTCTTGAATACAAACAGGTTTCCGAGAATGAGATTCATTTTGAAACACTCAATACCATCTATCATTTGCGATTAAATCAAAACAAAAGATTGTGCGGGGTTATCTTAAAGCACATGATAAAAGCAGTAGATAAATCAAATCTGCAAAACGAAGGGAGAAACATGTTATGAATACAGCACTTTTGCCTCAAAATCAAAAAAGCACCAAATAATCCGAAAAGATGCAAAAAACTGTTTTGTTGAAAGCTTAAATGATAGCTTTCCTATCGGCAAGGCACATTTTGGGTTTGCTTCATATGATATGAGCAAACCTGCCGGCAGTCGTCAGACGAACAGAATTAACATCTACATATCTGTCGAAGAATTGCTGGAGCTGTGTCGGAAATTATCTTGCGGAGAACTGAAATATATGTTTCAAAACAAGAAAAAGGCCTCCGACAGTTCGCCGCTATATCAATGTCTTGGCGGAACATCTGCGGAACGGCTCAAAAAAATGGGTAAATCAAGGAATGACGGCATGAGCCTTTCAAGGACAGCACAGATTATCTGTGGCAGTAAATGTGATATCCTTTTTGTTGCGGATAGCGGTCCCGGCGAAGAAAACGAAAAGGGGCTGATTGTACCGAGGTTCGGAAACAAGCCGGAAAATCATGTGGCAGTCAGTATGAGCTTTGATTCGCTCAGTGAATTGCTGTTGACGACTAAAACTCATTATGAGGCATGGCTTTCGGCATATTATGCTGCTGCATTTAAGCCTCAATCCAATTTCAAACCGAGACAGAATGCGGAAAGTCCGCAATCGTTCAACTCGATTATATAGTGTACCTGTTTGTAAGAATGACGGCTCCAATACAGCCGTCATTTTTTGTGTGCCGAAGTATATGTATGATATTTTGCAATAGCTCTTGACAAACGAAACAAAATGTATTATAATTAACTCAAAAGTTAATAACTCAAAAGTTAATTATAATATTGAGGTGATCTTATGTTTATAGGCAGAGAAAATGAACTTGCAGACCTTAATGATATGTATAATCAGAATAAATTTCAGTTGTTTGTACTGTATGGACGCAGACGCGTAGGAAAAACAACTCTTATAAATGAATTCTGCAAAAATAAGGATGCCATCTTCTATTCTGCAGAACAAAGCAACAACAAATTAAATCTTGAAAAGTTTTCGGACCAGGTATTTCAGTTTTACAGTGAAAATACGCTTGAACCGTTTTCATCCTGGGCGAATGCACTGACATATATTAATGACAGACAGAAGGATAAAAGACTGATTATTGTTTTTGACGAATTTCCGTATTTGGTAAAAAAGAACAAGGCATTATTATCCGAGCTTCAGCATTTAATCGACCATAAACTGCAATACGGAAACCTTTTTATCATACTTTGCGGCAGTTATATGGGATTTATGGAAAAAGAGGTTTTGAGTTCAAAAAGCCCATTGTTTGGACGCCGAACCGGACAACTTCATATGAAATCTTTTGATTATCACACAAGTTTGCGTTTGCTTGACGGTTTTTCGGATGAGGAAAAGCTAATGCTTTACGGAGCTTTTGGCGGTACAGCTTTATATTTACAGCAGATCCAATCAGATAAAAGCTTTGAAGAAAACATTAAGCAGGCTTTTTTGAGAACAACAGCTTACTTATATGAAGAACCTTTACTCCTACTCCGCCAAGAGGTGCAGGAACCGGGTATATACAGTGCAATTATTGAGGCGATTGCCGGCGGTGCCACACGGTCAAATGAAATTTCAACCAAGATTGACGAAGAACCTGCCAAATGCTTAAAGTATATTAAAATCTTATGTGAGCTTGGAATTTTATACAAAGAGGCTCCGTTTGGTGAAAAGCAGGCATCTCGAAAAACAATATACGGTATATCGGATTTTATGTTTCGGTTTTGGTACCGTTATGTGTTTACAAACAGATCCCTCATTGAAACAGGCGCGCAGGATGCTATATGGAAAAAACGCATTCAGCCGACTTACAGTGATTATATGGGGTTGGTTTTTGAAAAGATTTGCAGTGACTATTTAATGTTGCAGAATATCCGAGGCAATTTACCTATTTTGTTTACTAAAATAGGCAGATGGTGGGGTTCTGACTCTGCAAGTCACTCACAGGCTGAAATTGATATTGTTGCAAACGAGGGCAAAGATTATTTGATATGCGAATGCAAATGGAGAAACGAAAAGCTTGATCTTGCCGTTTTGAAAGGACTTAAAGAAAAAGCGGACGCTTTTATGAAGAAAAGAAACAACACATGGTATGTATTGTTCTCCAAATCGGGTTTCACCGATGCTGTAACAAATGAAGCCAAAAATGATGATCATATAATTCTTGTGGATTTGCACGATATAATAAACCTAAAATAAAGAATGTATTAGATTATTATATTTGATTGTACTATTCGATACCAATAACGGCTTGAAATACAGCCGTTATTCTTTTGCCTGTTTACGCCTATAAATTGGCACAGCTATTGTAGTTTTGTCAATGATGTGAGACCGATTTAGAAAAAACAAAAGAGTTCAAATGGAGTTAGATTGCCCTGTGGGCAGAGAGAGAGACGGAGCGAAGCGGAGGAACGACTGAACGAAGCCCACAGGGCGGCGCGCGGTCAGACACGGGCGTTTTCAAGTTCTGTTTGCTTTTGGTTCGGAGATTTCCAACCGAGAACAGCCAGATCGGCAAATGAGTAGAAATGCAAATGGTTTATAGAAGCGCTAAGGCAAGGAGCATTATGATATACTAACAGCATGAACAGATCGAAGCACGCTGCAATACCACATTTGCAGCAGGCAAAAGGGCGGACAAAATTGTCCGCCCTTGCCTATCTTATTTTACATAATATAATCGAATATCGTCAAGCTTACAAGGGGCATTTTCCCTGTCTATCACGATATCGATTTTCTGTGTGCGTATGGTGGGAAATGAGCATATCCGCTTATGGCCTATCGTATACCCCTTAAACACAAGCACTCGCTTTCCATACGGATACGGATGCACATATACGGAAAACTCGTCTGCCTTTTCTCCGTCCGAAACATCTTCTTCGATAACAACTGTGTTCACAAGCGTATGCGCAGCAAGCTCGATCGTATATATGTTATTTTCCTTTGTGGTTTCCTTCATGCCGGCAAGGCTGTTTGAAAAGACTTCTTTGATTTTATTGCCGAATTCAAGAAATCTTTCGGCGTCCGTTCCGGGAATTAAGCCTCTTCTGTCTGGGCAGAGATTCAAAAGAAGATTGGAGCCTCTTCCGACAGAGTAATAATAAAGTCCCATAAGCTCATCTACACTTTTTATCGTGTCAAAATCATTTTCACTGAAAAACCAGTTGGCAAGCCGCATACGGCAGTCGCACTCAGCGGGGAGAAAACGCTCGTCCTCCAAAACATCCTTATCCTCCGTCCGAATGGAAAAATCCAGATCCTTTTGAATAGTGTAGTTAGGCATAGGAGCAATTCCCGATTCATTTCCTACCCAGCGCGTATCGGGATCCCACATGTTGAATATGAGAATGTCCGGCTGCATACGTCTGATTTCTTTCGTGATTCTCACGGTGTCATATTCATGGTTCTCGCTGCCGCAGCCGTCAAACCAAAGATAGTCTATCTTGCCGTAGTTTGTAAGCAGCTCACTTATCTGATTGATAAAGTAATCGTCATATTCCTTCGCATTCATTTTTGCAGAGCCGAATTGCGCCGGCGAATAATACAGACCGACCTTGATGTCATATTTTCTGCATGCGTTTGTAAAATCGCGCACAACATCGCCTTTGCCGTCTTTCCACGGTGTGTTTTTCACGGAGTACTCCGTATATGCGGACGGCCAGTTTGCAAAGCCGTCATGATGCTTGCATACCAAAATGGCATACCTTGCGCCGCCCTCTTTAACGGTTTTTATCCACTGCTCACAGTCAAGATTGACCGGGTCAAACCGGTCCAGCGGCATTTCCCGCATATCCCAATCCCGGTGGCCCTCAAAAAAGGTTCGTATTCCAAAATGAAAGAACACGCCCATTTCCCATTTCAAAAATTCTAATTGTTCTTTTCTGATAGCTCTCATAGCATAATATCCTTTCAACAAAAGCGGCACGGCAATCTCCAAAAGCATACACCTTCGGAGATTGCCAAAAAAAGGAGAGATGGGCTGATTTTCACCCATTTTGTATGGTCATCCGGCTCTTATTTGAAAGAACCGGATATTTTGTTAATTTTCGGGCATTTGCTCGGTAATGACAACGTTGTCAAAATAGTAGCCAATGCCTTTTCCGTCGATTGGATCGGAGTAGAAACAGAAATAATCTCCGTTACGTCCGGCACTGTCTTCAGCAACAGTGAAAGTGAAAGTCCAATGCTTCCACGCACCGGCTACAACACCTTCACAGCGTCCGACCACATGGTCATAGACCGTATCTGCGTATCTGGCGTTTGCTAATACAGTGGCTGACAATTCCGAAGGCGGGTTGACATCCGTACCGTGTGCTGCCAACATTACATCCGCGGAAACAGTATATGTTGCTCCCGGCGTGTAATGCATTTTATGAACGGTATAAAGCCATTTTTCCTTATCCGTATTCGGTAAAGCAAGATAGCAATGGTTATCGGGGTTTGTCGGGTCTTCGACAATTTCAAGCGTTCCGTTGTCCTTGACAAAGCCGGTTCCGCTGCCTTCCGCGTCGCCGTTAATAATGCCAAATAACTCCTTGTGCTTTTCCTTTTCGGCGGCAAGCTCTGCTTCGCGTTCTTTTTCGGCGGATGCTTCGTCATAATCCGGATTTTCAATAAAGCGGATGTAGTCAATATCCATATGACCGTAGGCATTGAACGGGTCAAAACGCAGAGCTGTGATGGTATTCTTCCATTCCTTGCAGGTGGCAAGATCAACCGTATAGGTTTCCCATTCTCCGCCGGTGTCCTTGGTCTTGAGCCTCACATGGATCGCCTTATTTTCACTCATTCCCGGCGACTTGTCGGTAGAAAAGTACATGGTGAGCGTCTGGAGTTTCTCGGAGGTGTAGCTGTAGCGAACGCGCACCTCGAACTTGTTATATTTGCCTGCAACGAGATTAACAGCATTTTTTTGTTTAAGAGTCGGATCGGAATGTGCCGAAGCCGATTCGCAGGACAAGTAGCCGTCATCGGCTAACAAGCTCATATCGCCGCTTGTCCAGCCCTCAGAATCGCCCGAAACGTTGAATTCCCAAGAGCCTTCCACGCGCGATTTTTCAATTTCATCAAAGTAGACCTTATCCGGCGTTACGAGGACCACATCGCCGGCTTCATTGACCGAATAGGTATAGCCAAGGATATCGCAAAGCGTTTTCATCGGAATCATGGGCAGTCCGTCGGTTGCTTTGATCGGCTGTGAGAGCTTTTTCGAAGCACCGTCTACGGTATACGAATCGCTGCCGACCGTAAAGACAACTGTGTGCTTCTTGAAGTTCAAGGTCAGAACGCCTTTGTCCTTATTCCATTCGTGGAACGCGCCGAGAGCAAAATCAAGGCCGATAGTCGGGTCAAACGGAACAAGACGGTCGCCGTCTGCCGTTTTTTCAGCCGCAAACGGCAGCTCTTTTTTAAAGCCGTTAATCTCGATGCCCTTGGTGCCGATCACGCTGTTTATTGCATCGCGCTGCAAAAGCTCAATAGACGTTACGGTGAACGTCGTATCCTCCGTCGCACACGGGTCAAGGCGCATTCCGGTAAGCGTGCCTTTCCAGGTTGCCTTTTTGGCCGGGTCGATAAGGAAGGTTTCGGCCTCATCAGAGGTTGCTTTCAGGATAAAGGATTTATCCTCCGAGAGATTACCAGCTTCGCTGGTGCGGAAAAACAGCTGGATCACACTGTCCTTGGGCATTTTAGCCGTCAGACGAATGGCAATAATATCGCTTGTATCTAAGTTCAGGTCACCAATCGTCGAGAGCGTGATCATCGGGTCATTGTTGGAAGAGATACCGGTGAAGCCATCTGCTCCGATAACACCGTCACGGATGTTGCCAGTGATATAATCGGAGGCCTTTGCCGCAGCAAAATCAACAGCAGCTGCAGCGATAAGCGGATCGGATTCCGTATCAATTGCCACATCGTAGCCCTCGCGGCGTAATAACCGTCTGTACTGCGGATAAAGGTGGTTGATACGTTCCTTTTGCGCGTCGGTCGGAACGGTATTGACAGAAGCGTTTGCCTTTTCGCCGGTAAACACCTCGCGAACGGCGTCGAGATAGCCGAAGCCCTTTTCGTCGGTCGTCGGCATCATAAACGTGCCTTCGCCGTACTCGTTCCAGGTCGAGAGCATCATGAAATTCTTCTGCCAGCTCTCTTTCGCATACTTCGGCAGATATTCGTCACGCACCCAGGCAAGAGCCGATTTGAAATCGCTCATACCGGCCATCGGATAGCGTACACGCGCCCAGCCTACGTTGTTGAAGCCGACCGAAACCGTCGGAATATTGTAAACGCCTGTGCTTTCGGCGTTATCGGCATAATTCAGGTTCCACTTCTTGTTTTCGTCAAGCTTGTAGCCGCTTGTGCCCCAGTTGTAAGCAAAATTGCCGTCATAACCGAGAGCGGCATATTCGCCGACATTCGAGCCGGGACCGACCGAGCCTAAGAAGAGGACGCCGTCATAGCCGAGCTTTTTGACTTCCTCTTCGAGGTAGTCAAACATAGCTCTTGCCTGCTCCTCGCCGCCGGCGCGGTTCTTGATCGTACCCGAACCGAATACCATGATAAGCGGCTTGTTATCGATGACCATATAGCGGTCGTCCTTGATCAGGTTTTCAAGGATATACGGCACATAGTCCTTTTTCCACTCTTCAAGACTGGAGGCGGAAGCCGCGTTTGCCGCCTCGAGAATGGCGCAGAACTTGGTCATATTCGCATATTTTGCGTTCATGAAGCCTTCGTATAAATGCGGATAGCCGTCGTTATCAAGACACACGGAGCCGTTCTTTTTGGTGAAGAACACGCAGAACGCCTGGAAATCCACGCCATGTTCGACAAGGTACTTGATTTCCCAGTCTGCCGTTTCGGGTCTGCCCTCGTCGTAATAACCGAGCACCGGCTTGATATCGTCAAACGGCGTAATGCACGACCAGCCCATATGCTTGCCGTTCTGCCACAGCGGGCAGACATTTAAACCGACAATATATTTGTCCTCTCCGGCCGGCTTGACAGGCACCGGGACATAATCGGCATGCTCAAAGGTGCGGTAAACGCGCACTTTATCGAGATAAATTCCCGTTTCCGACTTATTTCCGAAAGACAGTGCGCTGACGCTTGAGGCTTTTGATGCAAACGGAACCGTCTCGGTCTTTCTTCCGTTGACCTTGACAAGCACGGTCTTGCTTGATGTGTCAAGCTCGAAACGCAGACGATACCAAAGATTTGCAACCGCGTCGGTATAGACCGTCGTGCCGTTAACGGTGAAAACGCCGTCCTTTGCTTCGAATGCCGCCACCGCTTCGCCGTCGTGCGTGAGCGTATAGGTGACATTTTCATTCTTCGGGAGAAGCATTTCAAATTCGGCAACGACAGTTCCGCTGACCGCACCGAAATACTTGCCGGCTGTACCTTTTTCAAGCAGCAAGGCATAATCCTTGGCGACCGCGTCGCCCGTCCAATCGAACGGAAGCGCATCCTGCTCATCGTAATCGAAATTGTCGTAAACCGCGTAGTTAACAAACATTTCGGTCTTGCCGGGCGTTAACATGCCGGTGCTCTTTTCGGTCGTGGCAAAGCGGAAGTTTAAGATATTCGCCTTGTCCGCCGAAACCGAAAGCGGATAAGTGCCGCAGTCTTTTTTGTTGATGATTGTATTGCTGCGCAGATTGTCAAGGTCAACCGTTACATAGAACGTAAAATTGACCGTATCGCCGAGGTCGCACAGTTTGGTATAACTGCCGTCAGCATTTAATAACTGCCATGCGTTATCCTTTATCTCGGCACGGTAGACCGCATCGCCGCTGTCATTGCGGTATTCGAGATACACGCCTTCGCCCTTGGCGGAAAACGCGGTATCCAGCGTGACCTTACCGGTCGAGAATTTGTTGAATTCGCGGATATACGCCGTTCCGGCTTCGGTATCCTTGTCGAACAGCGACGAATAGCCTTCCTCGGCAAGCGTCTTTCGGGGCGTACCGCCGCGGTTATCGAGCAGCCACCCGGAGGCAATGCCTTCCTTGCTGCCGGACATGGTCGTGCTCTGCGCGAGCAGATACGCGTCGGAATACGAAACCTTGTCAAGCGTCTTGTGAAGCCGTTTTTCGGGAAGTGCCACCCGGTTGATGATAGCCGCCGCTTCGGCACGGATAATATTTGCATCGGGATTGAACGTGCCGAACGAATCGCTGCCCATAACGATACCGGCATTGTACAAAAGAAGCAAGCCGTCGCGGAAGGACGCATCTTCGGGAACGTCGGGAATAGCGGAAACCGTGTTAACGGCCGTAAACCAATCCGCAGACATTGCCTTGCGGAACAGTTCGGCTACCTCGCTTCGGGTTGCCGGACGGTCAAAATCGGCGGCGGTGAATTCATCCGCGATAATTCCGGCAGTCTTGGCATAAGAAACATATTTGGCATACCATTCGCCGGAAGCATCCGGAATGGTTTCGTTCAAATACAGCGCGTGTGCGCGTGAAGCCATGGTAATCGCTTCGGCTACCGTGACGTTTCCGTTCGGCGCGAACAAATTCGAGCCGATTCCGTTCATTAAGCCAAGCTCATACGCGCCTGCCACCTCGGAGGCATACCATTCAGTGACCGGAATGTCGGTAAACAGCTCCGGCGTATAGGTGTTGGTTTTTTCAAACGCCGCGCCGGCACTTGCCGTAAGGGCAAGCGCAACAGCAGCAGCGGCAAAGATTTTTTTCATTCAGGTTCTCCTTTGCTTTTGTGCGAAAACGGTTAAAAGAGTTCATCCACATCAATATCCCGGTCGGAATCACCATATTCATCGTCGGGAAGTTCCGCCGAGGTCAGAAGTTCTTCCTCTGCTTCAAGGCGGAGGTTTTCCATTTTCGGCGTTTGGTAAAATTTCATGGCTTTTCCCTCGCTTTATTCCATCGTTAATTCGGCTTTGTCAAGAACATCCTGTGCCAATTTCTTTTCAGCCTCCGAAGCGTTTTCGTTGGCTAACAGCCGTGCGGCAGCATCCTTCATGGACGCCATTTTGGACTCGCCGTAATAATAGGTGTCGCCGATCTTGACATACGAACGTGCGACGATCGGCACTCTGTAACGGGTTGCATACGTCACGCCGCGCCACGTATACGGTTTATCAAGTCCGACCATCACAGCCGTAAAATACCAGCCGGGCTTGCCGTAAGACCCGAACGGCGTTTCGCCGTCATCGGTGAGAACGGTTTTGTTCAAGGCGCCGCCTTTGATGTAGTTGCGGCCGCCGACAAAATTAATGCCCACTTCGTTATCGGTCGTACCGGAGAAGTTTACCGATTCCGTATCACCGAAGGCATCCGGAAGAACAAGGTATTCGTTCGCCGTTGCTTCGTCAATTCCGTTGTCGGCACGTGTGACCAGGAAGCCGTATTCCGATGCAGCATTATGCATTGCCGCACTGACAAATCCGGCAAAGCGGATTCCTGTGCCTTTTGCGCTGACGCGAATCGAATTCTTGTCCGAGGTATTGGGTTCTTCCGGTGTAAAGGCTTTGATAACGATATCCTTGTACGCGAGCGGAATGGCTGTGGCTGTCGTATAGACTTCGTTTGATCCTTCAACCGTGTAGGCAGCACTGCCTAAAAGAGTCAGATCCGGGGTGTATTCGGTTTTCAAGCCGTCAACGTAAACAACCGTTTCTGTGCTGTCTGCTGCGATATAGGTGACTTTATAGTAAGGAATGATTTTGCAGTTATCGATGTAACAATAGTTTGTAGCACCGGTATAGTATTCGGTCGGAGTGGCGCTCATGCCGCAAGTAAAGGCGAAGTTGCGGAAACGTGCCGAAAGCAACCATTTTTGGCTATCACTAACATTGAGTTTCGAGTTGGTGACAGTACCCCATTTTGAAGTCCATCTCACATCCGCACCAGCTCCGTTACTGTACTGTGCTGCGCGAATATTGCCATCAACAGCATAAACGCCTGTGGTACTCGACGCAATCGTATCCTGAACAAAATAAATAGGTCTGTCTGCGTCACCGTTCACCGCGCCAAGGCTCGTAGTGGTCAACCGATGCCAGGTGTCGGTCTGACGAACAGCATAGCCGTCTTTCAGCGGGTCTTTGGTAAGAATCCAACCCGCGGTTTCCGACCACGTTGTATCGGCAAACGCTCTGTTTAGATCGTCCTGAGTAATATTTTCGAAATCGAAAGCAGCCGTTGTACCGGTAATCAGATTAAGGCCGGGCTTGTATTCCGTACCGCCGTAAAGACGGATCACCTTTTCGATTTCCGTTCCGGTGAGCTCGCCGCCCATGGTTGCTTTTACGGTCACCACACCGGCATAGCCTGTCGGCTCAACGGTAACAGTCCGCTTATCTTCGGAAACCGTGACGAGTGCATCGGAATAACCGGTGTCGATCTGCCAGTCGGCTACGGTATAGCCTTCGGAAACAGTGATCGTTGCGGTTTCTTTCTTATCGTTGGCGGCTGCACGAAGAACACTCGACGAAAGAGAGAGCGGTTCAAACTCTTCGCCCAAAACCGGATAAAGAACAAGGTCTTCATTGTTCAAAGCAAACGAGGTCTGCGCTTCGGTCGCGTTCGGCTCGGTCGACCAGCCGAGGCAGCGGCGGTATTTGCCGCCCTCGATGTTGAAGATCGGCGCATAATCCGGCGTGAAGCTTGTCATGACCGTTCCTTCGCTGTCACGGAGGAAGTATGCGCTTGAATTGACATTGCCGTCCGCACCGTGATAGGTAACTCTGTAGTACGGGATAATGCTGTAGTTATCGATGTAGAGGTAGCAGTAGCTGCTCGGGTACACACCGCGCTCAGAGCTTGCACTTAAGCCAATGGCAAGTCCTTTGAAATTTCCACTAAAGGCCCAATAAGCAGGATCATACCCGGACGTATCTCTTGAGATAACGACCTCGCCTGTCAGTCTCTGCCAGCTGCCGACTTCAAAAGACGGTCTCACTTTAATAGCAGCCTTGTCGGCAGCTGCGTTCGCGTATAAAATCAAAGCAGGGTTAGCTCCGCTGACTTTATTAGCGCCAAGCGCATCAACCGCCCATTCAAAAGGACGTTCTTTTTCGTATGTGTTTCCTGCAAAATTCACACTGGTAAGAGCCTGCCAGGCCTTTGCCTGACGAAGCGTCTTTCCTTTGCTTCCATCCACAGGATCATCCGTCAGTTCCCATGTAACAACGGTCTCTTGTGTAGTGCCGTCTACATAGCTGTAGTTGAACAGACCACTAAGCGCGTCTATAGTCTCAACCTCAAAGCCAAACGGCTCAGTGGTACCGGTCAGAATATTCAAACCGGGTTTGGTGGATACAACAGCCGAAAGTGCGGCTGTTTCTTTTATTGCTTCGGTTTGCTCTGCGGCTGTTTCTACCGTTTCCGGCGAAAACGCGGAAGCAGTAAAGACGAGAGCCGTCGTACAGAAAGCGGCAAACAGGCATTTTAACAGGTTTTTCGTGTGTTTCATTGCTTTTGTCTCCTTTTCAGTAATTTAAATTTGTTTTTCGCCTTTATATTTACATTTATCATATAAATATACCATATGATAACGGAACCGGCACGAATTTTATTCAAACACGGAACAAATTGTAATAAATTTGCAGTCCGCTTACTTGGAAGTGTTACTTTATATAAAAATAATATCAAACGGAACGGTCGTTTTCAAGTCACTTATCCTGCATATTCCATGGAAAAATATACAAATTCAACCATTATTATCCCAACGCAGCCGTTGACAAACCGGGCATATTAGGATATAATATACAAAAAGATTCGCAGACAGGAGGGAGAAAGATGGCATCTATTCCAAGCGTATACGGGCATATTAAGCAAATTCCGTGCCAAGAAAAGAACGATGCAATAATTTGTGCAAAAATGACCGAATATGCAAACATGCTGATGCAAGAGGGTTCGGAACTCGTTTTTTTATTTGACTTCTGCAGAGAATCCACGGTTCAAAAGATAACGGTAAATCCGATATCGCCCGACATCATCATGGGGCTGCACAAGCATGACTACTATGAGGTCAATTTTTGTCTTGACGGCGTTTTATACGAATATGTGGACGGCGAATTCATGCGTCTTGAAAAGAATCAATTTATCCTCTTCAATCCGAATGTTTTTCATTCCGTATATTCTCCGACATTCGGCAACAGCTTCAATATACTGATAGACGGAGAATTCTTTGAACGTTTTTGTGACGAAATGTCCGAGTACTCAAAATCACCGCTTCTCAACTCAGTCACAAAGCAATCCCGTTATACAATAGCAAACATTGAAAATCTTCCGGAGGCAACGGCGCTCGCCGACAAAATGTTTACGCAAAACACTTACAAAACTTATAACTCACCGTCTTTTGAGCTGAAGCTGTTAGAATGCCGGTTCCGTGCGTTCATGCTTCATCTGCTGATTGCGGAAAAAACGGGCAGCCTTGCCTTATTAAGCAAGGGAAACACGACCTATCAGGACAAGGTCACACAGATACTCAACTATCTGCGTGACAACTATGCCACCGTAACGCTTTCGGAGTTAAGCAGCCGTTTCGGCTATTCCACAACGCAAATGTACAGGATACTGATAAAATACACCGGCAACAGCTTTTCAAATCTTGTGGATCAATACCGTTTCAACCAAGCCGCAAAGCTCTTGCGCGAGACCGATATTCCCATCCAGGAGATCGGAGAGAGCTTAGGCTTCGAAAAAGCCTATTTTCACCGATTTTTCAAGCGTCTCGGCTTTTGTACGCCGATCCAATACCGAAAGCACGTGCAAGACGCTATCAATGCCGGTGCAGCCAAATTGGAGGCGGCAAGCAGCGGAAAAGCTGACAAAAGCGAAAAAAGCGGATGACCGAAATTCAAATCGTTTTCGGCTGTTTTCCGGCTGCTCATCGAGGTCTTTTTCCGCTTCCACATATACTATAAACCCTGACCTTAGGGCAATGTCAATATATTTTTGAGGTTTTTTTGAGGTTTTTTACAATTTTTGCTTTCGGGCGGATTTTCTGCGTTTTTTTACTGACATTTGCCGTTCTTTAATATTATCCTGTTAACTGCCACCGGGCAGGAAATACAAAGCATGCGCGGCACATCGTTCGGCTTTGAAGATGCGCAGGCGGATGCTTTTTGATTTTCCCTCCTCTTTTACTATGCGTCACAAAATCCCGTCGGAAAGGGAAAATATCCTAAAATTCTGCTTTACAGCGTTTTTCTTGCAAAAAAGTCTTGAAAATAAAAGAGATATGTTGTATAATGTTTTTTGTATTATAATTTTTTCAGAATTGTATATTTTCACATAAGGAGAATCACCTATGGCAACAGTAAAGGTTTTCCCGGCACTCCGCTTTACGGACAAAGCCGGCGACATCGCCAAAAACGTCTGTCCGCCCTACGACATTGTATCCCCTGCCGAGCGCGAGGCTTATATCAGGGAAAGCGAAAACAACATCATCCGTTTAGAGCTTCCGGTCGGCGAAAACGCGTATGCGAATGCGGCGGCACTGTACAAAAAAATGCGTCAGGACGGCGTGCTTGCCTGCGACAGGACGCCCGGCTTTTATGTTTATGAAGAAGAGTTTTCCGCCTACGGCAAAACCTACCGCATTAAAGGCGTTTTTGCGCGTGTTAAACTGTGCGAATTTTCCGAAAACGTGGTTCTGCCGCACGAGGAAACCCTCTCGAAGGCCAAGGCCGACCGCTTCAATCTCATGAGCGCGACCTACTGCAATTTCAGCCCGATCTACTCGATGTATACCGACGAAGCGCACGAGATTTCCGGAAAGATTGCAGTGCTTACCGAAAGAAAACCGGAAATCGAATTCACCGCGCCGGACGGCGTGATCCAGCGTCTGTGGAAGCTTGAGCAAAGTGCCGAAACCGACAAAATCGAAAAGGCCTTTGAAAGCAAGCAGTTATTCATTGCCGACGGGCATCACCGTTATGAAACGGCATTGAATTTCAAAAAGAAGCTGATCGAGGACGGCGTTATCAAGGATGAGAACCATCCGGGAAACTATGTCATGATGATGTTAATCGACATGGAAAATCCGGGACTTGTGGTCTTTCCGACGCACCGGCTGGTTCGCGGACTTGAAAGCTTTGATTTGGCGGCGACGCTGGAAAAGCTCCGCGATTATTTTGACGTTTGCCGGATTGAAAAATCCGAAATTGATGCGGCTCTTGAAAAAAATGCCGCAAAAAAAGCCTATGTGTTATGTGCCGGTTCGGACAGATTCTACTTGTTAGTCTTAAAGGACACCGAAAAGGCGCGCGAAGCATTAGATGCGCTCAATCCCGGCAAATCCGACGCGTACAAGAATTTAGACGTGACCGTGCTGCATTCGCTCATTCTCGAAAAGCTGTTCGGCATCGACAAGGAAAACATGGCGCGTCAGATCAATCTTGCCTACACGCGCGACAAGAATGAAGCCATCCGTCTTGCCGGAACCGGCGACTGCAACTGTGCGTTTCTCATCCATCCGACCGCCGTTTCCGAAATCAAGGAGGTGGCGCTTGCCGGCGAAAAAATGCCGCAGAAATCCACCTATTTCTATCCGAAGCTTATTACCGGTCTTGTCATGAACGAGCTTGTGCCGGTCGAAGATATATAAATAAGAAGAAAAACATAGTTTTCTAAATATACGAAAGAAGGGACATCATGCCGAAGGAACTCGAAAAAAGCTACAATCCGGCAGCTATCGAAGACGATATTTATAAGATGTGGAACGACGGCGGCTATTTCACGCCGTCGCCCGAAAACAAGAAACCGCCGTACACCATTGTCATTCCGCCGCCCAACGTCACGGGACAATTGCACATGGGTCACGCGCTCGATGAGACCTTACAGGACATTCTCATTCGCTACAAGCGCATGAGCGGCTACAACGCCTTATGGGTTCCCGGCACGGATCACGCCGGTATCGCTACGCAGATCAAGGTGGAGGAAAACTTACGCGTCAACGAAAACTTGACGCGCTATGACCTCGGCCGCGAGAAGTTTTTAGAGCGCGTTTGGGATTGGAAAAACAAATACGGTTCGCGCATTATCAATCAGTTGAAGAAGCTCGGCTGTTCCTGCGATTGGACGCGCGAGCGTTTCACCATGGACGAGGGCTGCTCGAAGGCCGTGCGCGAGGTCTTTGTTTCGCTCTACGAAAAAGGCCTTATCTATCGCGGTCACCGCATTGCCAACTGGTGTCCGCACTGCAAGACGGCGCTTTCCGACGCCGAGGTCGATAATCCCGAAACGCCCGGCTCGTACTGGCACATCAAATACTTTGTCAAGGACAGCGACGAATGTGTGATCGTTGCGACCACCCGTCCCGAAACGCTGTTCGGCGATACAGCCGTGGCGGTCAACCCCGCCGACGAGCGTTATGCGCACCTTGTCGGCAAAAAGGTTGTCGTTCCGTTTGTAGGCCGCGAAATTCCGGTCATTACCGATGAATACGCCGACATGGAAAAAGGCACCGGCTGCGTGAAGATCACACCGGCGCACGACCCGAACGACTTTTTGGTCGGCGAACGGCATAATCTGGAGCAGCTCAACATCATGAACGACGACGCGACCTTAAACGAGGTCTGCGGCAAGTTTGCCGGCATGGACCGATACGCGGCACGCGATGCGGTCGTCAAGGAGCTCGAAGAAATGGGTGCGCTCGTCAAGGTCGAACCGACCGTACACAATGTCGGCGTCTGCTATCGCTGCGGCACGACGGTCGAGCCGCTCATCTCCGACCAATGGTTCGTGAAGATGGCTCCGCTTGCAGAACCTGCTATCAAGGTTGTCCGCGACGGCACGATTCGTTTTGTTCCGGAAAACCAATCCAAAAAATATTTCAACTGGATGGAAAATATCCACGACTGGTGCATTTCCCGTCAGCTTTGGTGGGGTCACCGTATTCCGGCGTTCTACTGCGACGCCTGCGGCGAGACCATCGTATCCAAAACAGACGTGACGGTCTGCCCGAAATGCGGCGCACCCATGCGTCAGGATGAGGATGTGCTCGACACCTGGTTCTCGTCGGCACTCTGGCCGTTCTCCACGCTCGGCTGGCCGGAAAAAACCAAGGATCTGGAATACTATTATCCGACCTCGACGTTAGTCACCGGCTACGACATCATCACGTTCTGGGTATCGCGCATGATCTTCTCCGGTCTTGAGCATACCGGAAAGGCGCCGTTTAACACGGTTCTTATCCATGGACTTGTGCGCGACGAGCAAGGCCGCAAAATGTCCAAATCTCTCGGCAACGGCGTCGATCCGCTCGAGGTCATTGCCAAATACGGCGCGGATGCCTTGCGCTTCACGCTTGTCACCGGCAACTCGCCCGGAAACGATATGCGCTACTCCGACAAAAAGGTCGAGGCCTCCGGCAACTTTGCCAACAAGATTTGGAACGCTTCGCGCTTCATGCTCATGAACCTCGACGACGACACAAAGCCTGCCATTCCCGAAAAGCTCGGTCTGGAAGACAAGTGGATCCTCTCCAAATTCAACACGACCGTGGCAGAAGTCACGGCAAACCTCGACAAATTCGAACTCGGCGTTGCTTCGGCAAAGTTATATGAATTCGTTTGGGACGTGCTCTGCGACTGGTATATCGAGCTTGTCAAGCCGCGCCTTTTCGAAAAGGACACCGAATCCTGCAAAAACGCGCAAAGCGTTCTGCTTTACGTTCTCAGCGGCACACTGAAGCTTTTGCATCCGTTTATGCCGTTCATTACCGAGTGCATTTGGTCGCACCTCGGCTTTGATACGCCGCTCATTGTCGCCGAATGGCCGACATACGACGAACGCTTCGACTTCCGCGCCGAATGCGGCGCGATGGAACGCGTCATCGCCGCCATCCGCGCTTTGCGCAACGTGCGTGCGCAGATGAACGTGCCGCCGTCCAAGAAAGCAAAGCTGTATGTGGTTTCCGAATACGCCGACAGCTTCAATGCCGACACGGCCGTGTTCTTCACAAAGCTTGCCTCGGCAAGCGAAGTGGTGCTTGTGGATTCGTATGACGCCGACGGCAGTGTCAGCGTGGTTTCCGAAGGTGCAAAGCTATACATTCCCATGGCGGAAATCGTTGACCTCGAAAAGGAACGCGCCCGTCTCGAAAAGGAAAAGGAAAACGCCGAAAAGGAAATTGCCCGTGTCAACGGCAAGCTCTCCAACGCGTCGTTTACCGATAAAGCACCGGCAGCCGTGGTGGAAGCCGAACGCGCCAAGCTTGCCAAATACACCGAAATGCTTGCAAATGTAAAAGATATGTTAGCCAAGCTTTAAGTTCAATCACCCCAAAAACAAAAAGCAGACATTCCGAAGAAACCTTTCGAATGTCTGCTTTTTATATTTTGTACGCGTTTTTTGTGAACGGCTATTCCGCCAAAATCGTCTTTGCGTGTGCTTCGGTCGGAAAGGCATGCGAGAGCGGCTTTGGAGTGACAACCGCCTCCAGATCGCGGATATTGCAGCAGTGGTGAAACTTGCGGATTCCCTGCTTTTCGCTGGAGCATAACAGAATTTTGTGATTCGACTGCTGCATCATGGCGCGCCGTATTTCATTTTCCTCCACGCTGACATCGGTGACATTCCCGTGGTCATCAAATGCCGCGCAGGAAATGAAGCAATAGTTGGCATAATAATTGGAAATGGTGTGAAAGGCCTCTTCGCCGTAAAAGGCGCGTGCCGATCGCTGAAGCGTGCCGCCTGTACAGATGACGCGGAAGCCGTAATCCATCGCACGGTTGAGCGTTTCAAGGCCGTTTGTAATGATGATAAGATCGCGGAAGGAATCCAAATACGGCAAAATATAGGTCGCCGTGGAGGACGAATCCAAATAGACTAAGTCCTGTTCATGCAAAAGGCTTGCCGCCTTGCGCCCGATCCGCTCTTTTTCCTCCGTAAAGGTCAGCTCACGCATGATATACGGAACCTTCAAAAGCGAAACGCCGTTGGCTTCGACACGCGCGCCGCCATGAAAACGCTTTAACAGGTGCTGATTCTCCAAATGCTCAAGGTCTCGCCGGATGGAAGACTCACTTGTGTAAAGAATCCGTGATAATTCTTTTACAGTTATTTGCCTTTTTTCATAAATTATCCGGAGAATATCTTTCTCTCTTTCCGTGCTCATTTTCGATTCACTTCCCTTCGAAATTACCATTTTTTTGCTCATATGCGCGCAATTGCCTGCGCATGTTGCATTGTTTTCGATTTTATGTTATATTATAATACAGAGTAAAATGTTTGTCAACTATCTTAGCAAACATTTTTCACTCACAATAAAATTTCCAAAGGAGAGTCTCTTATGAAACGTACAACAGCACTCATTCTTGCGCTTCTTATGTGTGTTTCCATGATGCCGAACGTTTTTGCGTTCACGCCGGAAACCGTGGAAAGCGCAGCTGAAACCGTTCCGGGCAGTGAAAGCGCGGCTCTTGCCGTGTCAAACGACCCAGCAGTTTTAGGCGACAATTACCTTGTCGACGGTCTCGGCAAAGCCCTTCTTTATGTCAGCGGTGAAACGATGAAATACGATTTCCTCGATTCAACGTATATCACCGGTCACAAAATCTACGACAACGGTGCCCGCGACATTCAGTACTTTGAAGCAGGCTCGTCGGCTTCTCTTGCCAGCGATCCGAAGGATGCGGACAAGACGGTCACAAAGCTTGTAACCGGCAGCGCATACGGCGGCTTCGGCTTCGGCGCGCTGTACTTTGATCCCGGTCAGTTTAACTTCCAAAAAGGCAAGTATACCGGCAGAGCGGATATGTTCCTCGATCCGGCAAGCTACGACACCGCCACCTACGCTTTCTTATGCCGCACACAGGTATACAAGGGCACTGATAACGGTTCGGACTCCAACAGCGGTCTTGACTTAACCTTGCTCAAGAACGGCGAATGGTCCACCTGCACCTCGGCTACCGGTACGTATGACGGCTCGAAGTACAACTACAACAACAACGCTATGGAAGGCGAAAGCGTACGGTTCCTTGCGTTCGGCATAAACGGTCCTCAGGGAACGACCTCCTATCTGCGCAATATGTACTACTACTTCTATCCGGCAAACTCCTTCATGCTTAAGGGCACCGACGGCAAGCTTCAGTTAGTTGAGCTTTCCGAAGGCGCTATCTACACCTTCCCGGCAGCAGACGGCGATTATGTATACGGCTCTGAGGTTTACAAAGCCGGCGATAAGATCGCTGTTTCCGAATTGGAATACAAGACCTTCACGGTCGGCGGCACACCCGTTATTGTCAACGACGGCAAAACCCCGGGCATCAACATTGCCACCGGCAATCAGAATCCGCTCACCTTTGATGAAGAGCCTGCTTTGACCGGCTTTTCCGGCGGCGCCAACAACTCGGTCACTGCATTTGATGTGGAAGGCGTTACCGGCAACGAAGACGGCGGCAAGGCCTTCAAGGTTTCCGTCCCGGTAACCACGCAATACATGAGCGTGTACTATAACAAGTTTATCGAAGCCTATCGTCCGTACTTTGTAAAATTTGACATTTATTCCAACCATTCTCCGGAAAACGCCTGCCTGTGGCTTATCAACGGCAACTCCGGCAACGGCGGCGACCACGTCAGTCTTCAGAGCGGCTTCGCGGCTGCTATAAAGGACAACAAATGGTACACGGCTGCTGCAACAGCCCGTTACAGTGCAGACCGCTCCAACATTCAGATCCAGGTCGATTCTTGGTGGGGCAGCCCTGTTTCCGGCCATGACGGCACGTACTACTACTATGACAACGTCTCGATCGTTCCGTATTACAAAGTTTCCTACATTTACAACGGTGCAATCGTTGATACGGCTTATGTAAATTCCTGCGAAAACGACGGCACGTTCCGTACCGAGCTTCCGCTCGACCTTACCAAGACGTTATCCGTCGACGGCAAAAAGCTTGTCGGCTGGTCGCTTAACCAGGATTCGACCGTTGCCGACGCTCCCGAAGCCGTCGCAGCTGCCAACAGAGATATCAAGCTCTATGCAGTCGTCAAGGATGTCGGCGTTACCTCCGTCACCTTCATGAACGGCGCTGAAAACCTCGGCACGGAAGACCTCAACTTTGACTCGCTCATCACCAAGTTCACAAATGCCGACGGCAAGCTCTTCAAGGGCTGGTCGACCACGCCGGACGGCGCAAACATGATTTCCCGCGTTCCGGAAAACGATGTTACCCTTTACGCAGTATTCGAGGACATCGCAACCCAGAACGAATACGGCAACCTTATCTACTACAACGATTTCTCCAACACCGCTTTCGCCGCGCAGAGCTACACCGGCTGGACGCACGATGACGGCAGAACAACCACCGGCAATTACAATTTCTTTGCCGGCAACTACAAGAACGACGCCCTTCTCGGCCCGACCTACACCGGCAACATGGTGAATGGCCGTGCGAAAAACGAAATCGTCAACGACCCGGCAGGAACTGCCGCAAACCCTGTTTTGAAGATGACGCAGACCGGCAACTTTCCGCGTTTTGAAACCTTCTTCACCAACATGGGTGCCGCAGAACCCTCTCTTGCCGCCGGCACTTACACCATTTCCTACAAGGTCTATGTTCCGGCTTCCTCCAACGGTGCTGCCATCTACACGGTCGTTAATGTCAACAACACGGACGATACCGGTACGGATTGGGATAAGCGTTACAGAAAGTTCTCGTTCGGCAGAGATTCTTGGATCAGCGTGACCGAAAAGGTTAATGTTCCGAACGATTATGCAAAGCTCGGAAAGCTCGGCTTCTTCTCGCTTGCACAAAATGCCAACGGCAACGTTTACTACCTCGATGATTATGCCATCTACTATGCACCGAGCGTAACGCTCACCTACATGAACGGCGAAGCGGAGGTCGCTTCCAAGTCCGCCTCGGTTGGTGCCGCTCTTCCGATGGTTCTCGTTCAGAACGAACGGAAAAGCTTCTTAGGCTGGTCGACCGACGGAACCAAGGAAAACATCCTCACCACCGTTCCGGAAACCAACACCGTGCTGCATGCCGTGTTTGAAGACGTTGCCGCAACCGGCGACTACGGCACGCTGCTCTACTATACAGACTTCTCTTCCGAAGTTTACGAAGACGCGCCTGACTGGGACAACAACGGTGAAAGCAACCAGTTTGCCGATTCCAACTATGATCCCGACGGAAACGGCACGCTTTCGACCAGAACCTGGTTTGCCACCTACGAAAACGTCTATGATCCGGCAGGCTCCGGCAATCCGGTTCTCAAGGTCAACAAGAAGAACGACAACTCGCGTCCGACCATCAAATTCTCGGCTCCGTTAGCAAACACCGGCTTCTACACCATCACCGGTAAGGTCTTTGTTCCCAAGGGACAAAGCGGTGCTTGCCGACTTCTCGCCTACGCCGACACGCAGAAAGACAGCGGCACGGGTCCGGACATCTGGAAATACGCACTCGAAGGCGACTGGTCGAAATGGGATGCCTTAAAGATCAATTACACCGAAGGCGAATGGAAAGAATTCAGCCGTACCTACCGTGTGCCGGAAGATATTCCGTCCATCGGTCAGATCGGCATCATCAACAGCTTAAACGGCACGCAGGGCACGTATTACATCGATGATCTTGCAGTTTGGTATCAGGCCGCTAAGGCACCGACCGCTTCGAACGATGTTTCGGTTCGTGTCGACAGTGTGACCGGTATCCGCTTCTCGGCATCTGTTTCGGCTTCTCTCAAGGCTTCCGCGCTCGAATACGGCTTCATCGTTACCAGAAAGAGCGTGCTTGACACCATCGGCAAGACCGCAAACGATCTGAAATTCGATCTCACAGCCGAAGGCTATGAAACCTCCAAGCTGTATGCTTCGGGTATTGCTTATCAGAAGGACGCCGAAAACAATGTACTTGTGGACAAGCAATACGATGTAGACACCATGGGCAACGTAACCTACACGGCAGTCTGCACGGGCATTCCGAAAGCCTCCTACAGCGAATCCATCATCAGTCGTCCGTATGTCCGCATTGCCATGCACGGCAAGGTCGTGACCTCCTACGGCAAAGCCGTGACCTCCTCCATGAAGGAAGCCGCTCAAAGCGTGAAAGACGCCGGCGGTTCTGCCTATGAGGACAACAAAGAGGCCATTGACGACATTCTGAACGCCTAAAAGCCTGCACAGCCGAAAGTCAGCCTTTTTCTCACTCACATCTCTCCTTTTTTTGCCGGCTTTCGGTTTGCACGGAGCGAAGAGTTTTCTCTTCGCTCCTATTTTTTTGTAAAAACGAAAAAGCAGCCATGTTTTCCAAAAAAAATGCAAAGACAGACAATTGACTTGCTTTAGGATATCTGCTATAATTTTATATGCAGATAGTTTACCTTATTCTTCAAAAAAGGAGTCCGAGAAATGAAAACTCAAAAACAAGCTTTCGCACTGTCTCTTATCCTTTGCGTGCTTATCTGCCTGTTCTCCACGGCGGTCATGGCGGAAAGCACCGAACAGATTCCGCACGGGAATGCGGAAAACGTTTCCTCCATTGCCGAAGCCGGATTTTATACCAACTCTGCCGACGCGGCGGTGGCAACCGACCCAACCGACGAAACCGGTGCAAACCATGTGTTTAAGTTTACCAGCACCAAATACGCTTGGTTTGAAACCAAAGCCTCGCTGCTTCCGCTTTCGTTCGACTCAAACAAAGCCTATCGATTTGACTGCACGTTTTGGTTTGATCCGGACGCAGCTGTCACCGAAAGCTACGTGACCCTCTATCTGTATTCGGCAAAGACCGATTACCATGCGGATCATTACTACAATATGCGCAATTTCAAGTATAAAGCCTCCGACGGCAAGTATCACTTTTCCGCCACCGTCAACGCCGGAATCTTAAATCCGAACGACACAACGTATGAATTCGGCTTCCGCGTCGATTCTGCCGGTGCCGTTGTGTATGCCGATGATTTTTCCGTCACCGCGATCGAGCCGGCCAAACCGAAGCACATCGCTTTAGCCGAAACCGTGTTTGCGCCCGGCACGTCTCTTCCGGTAACCGTAACAGAGCCGGCGGACGGCAGCTGGATCGGCGTTTTCGCCTCCGGCGTCATCCCGAACAGCAACAACTACAACGACTATTCCTGGAAATACTGCAAATATGCTGCAAGCGACGGTACGCTCTTAATGAAAGTACCGGCAGAACCGGGCAAATACACCCTTTACTATTTTTCGGACGGAGGCGGCTATGTTCCTTTGGAAAGTCTTTCCTTTGAAGTTGCCAAACAGCAAAAAGTCTTTATCAACAAATCGGTCTACCGTCCCGATGAAACCATCACGGTTACCTATAAAGGCGCTGCCTCTACCCAAGCCTGGGTCTGCATTTATAAAGGAAAAGGAAGCAGTCGTCCCGGCGACGGCACTCCCGATATGAAAACCTGGAAATACGTGCCGAATGCCGGCGACGGAACCATGGCCTTTACCGCGCCGTCCGATCCCGGCGGCTATACCGTCTATCTCTTAAAGGACGGCGGCTACACGGTCGTCGAAAGCGTCACCTTTACCGTTGCGGAAAGCTCCGGCTTGCCGATCGTTCCGGCAAGTGTGGCCTTTGAGCCTGCCGAAAACGCCCCGCTCGGCTATGCGGACGGCGTCATGACAGCCACTGCCGCCGAAACCGTCACCGACGGTGTTCTGTTCTATTGGGGCGACCAAAACGGCATTCTCGGGGACTACACCTATATCGGCTACGGCGAATACGACCAAACCACCGGCAAATATACATATGTTCCGACAGTCGGGAACCTCATCCCGGCAGAAGCCACGCGTTTATACGCGTGCGGCGTGCAAGGAACCTCCTATGAAGTGGAATCCGGCACGGCAAAGCTGTCGGAAGAATTCGCCTATTGCGACTTGAATGCGGAAAAACACACGCTCGGCAAGCGATTATATTCGTTTGACGTTATTTCCGACCTGCACGTTTCGGAAAACTATGACAGTAACAACGGCAAAAACGTTCTTGCCGCCTTTGCCGACATTCAAAACCGCCGCGCCTCCTCGATCGGTGTCTTTACGGCAGGTGACAATGTTAATCTCGGAAAACCGGAAGAATATGCTGTTCTCGCCAAATATATTTCTGATACCGGCCTTTCGGACATGTCGTTCTATTACACAGTCGGCAACCATGAATTCTATTATGAGCAAATCGAAGGTGCGGCAAGCGGTGAATTTTTCGATAACAACTGGAAGCGGTTCCGCGACTTTGCCGGTTGGAAAGAAAACGAGTTTTACCGTTACAAAAAGATTGGCAGCGATTACTTCATTTTTATGGGTGAAGAAGCGCGCGGCACATTTGACGCTGCCGACAGCAAGCAAGGCACGGCAGACGGCTATTTCAGCGAGGCACAGCGCGAATGGCTGCGCGGACTGCTAAGCAAGGCCGCCTCCGAAAACGCCAACGCCTTTGTCTTTATGCACCAATCCATCGACAACACAGTCGCCGGGTCGTTTGCCGGTCAAAACTGGAGCGGCATCAACGACGATGACAAAATGCAGGCCATCCTTGAAAGCTATCCGAACACGGTTCTCTTTACCGGTCACAGCCATTGGAGCCTGCATTCGAAAACACCGTTTGTTAACGGCGGCACGAGCGGCGCAAGCTATGTGAACACCGCCTCCTGCGGCTATTTGTGGTCGGATGCAAACAAAGCCGTTCCCGGCAGTGAAGGTCTTACGGTCGAAGTCTACGAAAACGATATCGTCATCCGCGGCCGCGATTTCACAAATCAGAAATGGGTGCCGGCTGTTTATGCCTGTGTTCCGAAAAATGCGGATTTCAACGCTATGGAAACGCCCGTCACATCCGACGAGACTTCCATCCGCACAAGCGGCGTAAGCGGCATTCGCTTTAATACAGTGTTCAACAAAGCAGCTGCCTTCCCCTGTGACGAGATCGGCTTTATGGTCACGCGCGACAAGTATTTTACCGACAGCACGATCTGCGGCGGCGAAGACAGTCGGTTCATTCTTGCAAACGACAAGCTGAACACGCCCCAAACCGTATCCACGGGCATTGCATACAGTGCCGAACAGAACATCAACCATCTGCGTGAAGACATCTCCGGCGAAACGGTCTCCTTTGCGGCAACGCTCTGCGGCATTCCGCAAAAAGCAGCGTTCTACAAGGAGCTTCTGCACGTGCGCGCGTATGTGAAGAAGGACGGCATTACCTATTACGGCAACGCCACAGCCAAAAGCCTGTATGAAGCGGCTCTTGCCTACAAAGCAGCGCATCCGGAGGATGAAAACGCCTTTATACAGAGCATTATCGACACAGCAGAAAACGCCTAAATCTCATAGTTTGCAAGCCGCTTTCGGGAAAGACCGAGAGCGGCTTTTTTATGCCGTTTCAACCGCTAGTTGAAAAAATCTCAATCACGAAGCTATGGACAAATCCGCAAAGTTTGGTATAATAAAAGCACAGTCCGGATCTGTGAAATCTATTTTTTAAGGAGAATCACCCATGACTTTTGGTCAGATCATCAAAAAACTGCGCCGGGAAGCCGATATGACGCAAGAAAAGCTCGCGGAGCTTCTTTCGGTTTCCGCACAGGCGGTCAGCCGCTGGGAAAACGATTCCGCCATGCCGGATATAGCCTTACTTGTGCCGCTTGCCAATCTCTTTCATGTCACCACCGACTATCTGCTCGGCGTGGATAGTTCCAAAAGAGAACAAATCATCGGCGATATCCGCAAAGAAGCCGACGGCTATTCTTCGCGCGGCTACTACGAAAAAGCGCGCGATATCTTAGAGGACGGATTACGTCAATATCCCGAAAATTACGCACTGATGCACGATCTCATGTATGTTTCCGATTCGCAGTATGACCAAGCCAAGCAGAGCGAAGCGGAAGAACAGCGCGCTCTTGCGGAAAACTACCGAAACGAGATACTGCGCCTCGGAGAATCCCTTCTCGCCGGCTGTACCGACGACCGTTTGCGCCATGACGCGATGCAGTTACTTTGCTACGCCTACAAAGACGCCGGGAATAAGGAAAAAGCCTTGAGGCTTGCCGAATCCATGCCGCCTATGTGCATTTCGAGAGAATGTCTGTTATCCGCCGTCAAGGACGGCACGGAACGCTTTCGGGCAAAGCAAAGAGAACTTTTCACACTCATTCAGTTTCTCGACAACACTCTGTGCTTTCCGAACGCCAAGCTCGATGCGGGCGAATACGCCTATACCGACGAAATGCAGGCAAAAATCCGGGAAAAATCCGTCGCGCTGCTTCACTTGCTGTTTGAAAACGGCGATTTCGGCTTTTTCCATTCGTCTTTGAGCTACACACACACGCTTCTTGCCGAATACTACGCCGGTGTCGGAAACACGGAAAAAGCACTTGACCATTTGCAAAAAGCCGCCAAACACGCCATTCGCTTTTTAGAGCAGTGCGAAAACAAGGAAAAACACACCTCATTGCTGTTTATCGGATTTGAGGACGGCTCTTTTTCCACCGGCAACACCGACAACACGGCCGCCGAAGTGTTATGTGCCATGCAAGAAAACGTTTTCGACGGGATACGGAACACGGATGCGTTTACGGCCGTCAAGGAGGAACTCGCCGCCTATGCCGGCAAATGGAAGGTATGACGGTTCCGGCATAAAACAGCTACACCGCCTTCGGTTTTCCGGAGGCGGTTTGTTTCTTTTGCCGGAGTTCGGGCGAAAAAGCAAGTTTTTTTGCTTCAAAACGTCGAATTCGCAAAAAAGACTTGCATTTTTGAAAAAGATATGGTATACTGTGGCAGTAATCGGATATCTATGTCCAAAACGCATCGAACAAGAGCGCTGTATGGCAAAAACGCATACGCAGAGAGGGATCGCGTGCTGAAAAGATTCTTATGCGGGTTATACGGCATTTCGCTTGGGAGCGGTGGCGGTCAAAGCCGTCAACGGGTAACGCCGTTATACGTCACGTTCCGTTTTTGCGGAGCAAGAGAGCCTGACTTGTCAGGAACATGGGTGGTACCGCGATCATTCGTCCCGTTTTTCGGGGCGTTTTTTTTCGCCTTTTTCCGGTTTTCACAAACAACAAAAAAGAATCTATATAACAGGAGACAAACACCATGAAAGAAAAGTTAGAAGCGTTAAAACAAAAAGCGTTAGCCGACCTTGAAAAGGTTTCGGACACGCAAGGTCTTGAACAGATGCGTGTGGCGTATCTCGGCAAAAAAAGCGAGCTTGCCGCCATCTTAAAGGGCATGGCACAGCTTTCCGCCGAAGAACGTCCGATCATCGGTCAACTCGGCAACAGCATTCGTTCCTCCATCGAGCAGGCCTTTGAAAAGGCAAAAAACCATGTCACCGAGCTTGAAACGCAAAAGAAGATCCAAGCCGAAACGCTCGACGTGACGCTTCCTGCCGCAAAGCTCGAAATCGGCGGACTGCATCCGCTCACCAAGGTACAGACCCAACTTGAGGACATTTTCCTCGGCATGGGCTTCACCATCGCCGAAGGCCCGGAGGTCGAAACCGACTACTACAACTTCACCGCGCTCAACACGCCGGAATTTCATCCGGCACGCGACACGCAAGACACCTTCTACATCACCGACAAGGTTCTTCTCCGTTCCCAGACCAGCACCGTTCAGGTTCACACCATGGAAAACCAAAAGCCGCCGATCCGCGTCATTTCGCCCGGCCGTGTATACCGTTCCGACGCAGTGGACGCCACCCATTCGCCGATGTTCCACCAGTGCGAGGGACTTGTCATTGACAAGGGCATCACCATGGCTGACCTAAAGGGCACGCTTGAGACGTTTGCCAAGGCGATGTTCGGCGACAAGACCGAGATTCGCTTCCGTCCGCACCACTTCCCGTTCACCGAGCCGTCGTGCGAGGTGGATGTCAGCTGCTTTGTCTGCGGCGGCAAGGGCTGCAGCGTCTGCAAGGGCGAAGGCTGGATCGAAATTTTAGGTGCCGGCATGGTACATCCGAACGTGCTGCGCATGAGCGGCATTGATCCGGACGTTTATTCCGGCTTTGCGTTCGGCATGGGTATTGAACGAATCGTTATGACCAAGTACGGCATTTCGGATATGCGTCTTTTGTACGACAACGACGTGCGCTTCTTGGGACAATTCTAAAGACGATGGAAAGACAACCGGAAACGGCTGCTGCCGCAAAGCCGCCGCGGACTCCTTCCGCCCGTGCCGTCAGGGAATACCTGTTATTGACGCTCGGCACCTTTCTTATGACGGTCGGCATCTACTTTTTCAAGTATCCCAACAATTTTGCGACCGGCGGGCTTTCGGGCATTTCGGTGCTTGTGGGAAAGCTTGTGCCGGCTATTACTCCGGCGACGTTTGTCGGGGTGATGAACGTGGTTCTCTTGCTTGTCGGTTTTGCGTTTCTGGGACGGCGTTTCGGCATACGCACGGTCTATTGCAGCCTTCTCATGTCGGCATTTCTGTTTCTGTTTGAGGCGGTGCTGCCGCTTGACAAGCCGCTCACGGACGAGCCGCTTCTCGATCTGTGCTTTTCCGTTCTGCTTCCGGCGTTCGGTTCTGCTATCATTTTCAATCTGAAAGGCTCGACCGGCGGCACGGACATTGTGGCACTCATTCTAAAGGATAAGCTGCACATCAATGTCGGACAGGCACTGTTTGCTGCGGACGTTTTGGTAGTCTGCTCGGTCTTTTTCGTGTTCAACATTCAGACAGGCTTATTTTCGTTAATCGGTTTGCTTGCCAAGACGTTTATGGTCGATTCGGTCATTGAAAGCATCAATCTTTCCAAATATTTTATCATCGTGACCGCCAAAAGCGACCCGGTCATCGAATATATCAACATCAATCTTCACCGCGGCGCAACCGCATGGAACGCAACCGGCTGCTTTACCGGCGACAACAAAAAGATGATTTTGGTCGCCTTAAGCCGCTCACAGGCCGTATCGCTTCACAAGGTGGTCAAGGAGATCGATCCGCACGCGTTTGTGCTTATCTCCAACACAAGCGACATCATCGGCAAGGGCTTTCGCGAAATGCCTTAAAAGCAAATTTCGCACCTCTTAATGAATTTTAATGAAAGGGTTGAAACACCTATGAAACTCTCTATGAACTGGTTAAAGGACTACGTTGACCGCTCCTTTGAACCGAAAGAATATTGCGATAAAATGACGCTTACCGGCTCCAAGGTCGAGGGCTATGAGGAGCTTGGCAAGGAAATTACAAACGTTGTTGTCGGAAAGCTGCTTTCCGTCGAAAAGCATCCCGATTCCGACCACCTTCTTATCTGCATGGTGGATGTCGGCAAGGGCGAACCGATTCAGATCATCACCGGTGCGCAAAACGTCAAGCCGGGCGATCTTGTCCCCGCCGCGCTCGATCACTCTACCCTTCCCGGCGGTGTTTCCATTAAAGCCGGAAAGCTGCGCGGACTGCCCTCCAACGGTATGCTCTGCTCGCTCGGCGAACTCGGCCTTACCATCAACGATTTTCCGTATGCCGAAGAAAACGGAATCTTCTTACTCCAAGAGGACTGCAAGCCGGGCGATGACATCAAGGACGTATTAAGCTTAAACGATGTAGCCGTGGAATTTGAAATCACCTCCAACCGTCCGGACTGTCTGTCGGTCATCGGCCTTGCGCGTGAAACGGCAGCCTCCTTTGCCGAACCGCTTCACTTACACACACCGGTCGTTCATGCCGAAAAGCACGGCGGCAAGACCATAAACGACTATTTAAGCATCGAAGTCAAGGATGCGGCTCTCTGCCCGCGCTACACGGCACGTGTGGTCGAGGATATCAAGATTGAGTCTTCGCCCAAGTGGTTGAGAGAACGTCTGCGCGCCTGCGGTGTTCGCCCCATCAACAACATCGTCGATATCACAAACTATGTTTGCTTAGAGTACGGCCAACCGATGCACGCCTTTGACTACAACTACTTAAAGGGCGGCAAAATCACGGTGCGCCGCGCCGATATGGGCGAAAAGATCACCACGCTCGACGGTGTGGAACGCACGCTGACCGACAAAATGCTCGTTATCGCCGACGCAGAAAAGGCCGTCGCGGTTGCCGGTGTTATGGGCGGCGAAAACAGCGAGATCGTGCCCGAAACCAAGACCATTGTCTTTGAATCAGCCAACTTCAACGGACCGAGCGTGCGCATGACGGCGCGCGACATCGGGCTTCGCACCGAGGCCAGCGGCCGCTACGAAAAAGGTCTTGACCGCGAAAACACGCTGCCTGCCATCGAACGCGCCTGCGAGCTTATCGAACTTCTCGGCGCCGGCAAAGTGGTCGAAGGCATCATCGATATGTTCCCGGAAAAAGCGCCGCAGACGGTCATCCCGTTCGATCCCGAAAAAATCAACGCCTTTTTGGGTACCGATGTGCCGGTCGAATCCATGCTTGATACCTTCAAGCGGCTCGACATCCGTCTTGAGGACGGCAAGCTCTATCCGCCGTCTTACCGTGCCGATTTGGAGGGTATGCACGACATTGCCGAGGAAGTCATCCGCATTTACGGCTATGACAAGATCCCGACCACTAACTTCAAATCGGAAGCCATTGTCGGCGGCCGCAACGCCCGTCAGAAGAGTATCGCCGAGCTCAACAATCTGCTTACGCTGCACGGCTTTTATGAGATCCAGACCTACTCGTTCATCAGTCCCAAGTATTACGATAACATCGGCCTTGCCGCCGACGCCAAGGAACGCGATTCGGTCGTGATCTCCAATCCGCTCGGTGAAGATACCAGCATTATGCGCACCACCGCACTTCCGAGTGTACTCGAAGTGCTTGCCGCCAACCGCCGCTACCGCAACAAAACCTGCGCCATTTACGAAAACGCCAAGGTCTACATCAAGCGTGCCTTCAGCGAACAGCCGGACGAACGTCTGACCACCGTCATTGCGTTCTACAACAACGGTGATTTCTTCTACATGAAGGGCATTGCGGAACACGTTTTGTCGGTCTTCGGCGTGGAGGACACCGAAGCGGTCGCAAAGACCGAGCTTCCCTATTTCCATCCGGGCAGATGCGCCGCACTTTGCGACAAAAACGGCACGGAATACGCCGTGTTCGGTGAGGTTCATCCGAACATTGCCAAAAACTACGGCTTTGACTTGCCGGTGTATGCGTGCATTTGCGATACCGAATCGCTGCTTGCCCTTGAAAAACCGGAAAAGCACTACAAGCCGCTGCCGAAATTCCCTGCCATCGAACGCGACCTTGCGTTTGTCTGCGACGAAAAGCTGACCTCCGGCGAGCTGAAGAAGGCGATCGTCCTGTACGGCGGCAAGATGCTGGAACACGTGGAAGTATTTGACATTTACCGCGACGCAAGACTGGGGCTTGGCAAAAAATCCATGGCTTACAGCTTGACGCTCCGTTCGCCCGAAAAGACGCTTGAGGATGCTGACTGCGACAAGATCGTCAACAAGATTTTGAACGGTCTGGAACGCGATTTCGGTGTAACGTTAAGAGCGTAAAACAGAATTAAAACGATAAAAACCGACGTCCGCACCGGATAAAACCTGCGCAGACGTCGGTTTTGTTATTGTTTTCTGCCATCGCCGGAAAGCACGCTTTCTTATTTCAAAAGCTGTCTGAAGTTCCGAATGCGGTCAAACACCGCATAATTGGCATCATGGTAGCTTGCCGCGCCATACCATCCGACACGGCACTGAAAGAGAATATCCTCGTTTTCCATAAAGTAATCCACGTATTGAAAACCGATTTTTTGCGGATCCTCGTCGGACTTGTCATAGATGTCGCACGCCACGTGCCAGGTGACCATATCATAAGAATACATAAGCGACAAAAGGTTGCGGCAATGCGCATGCGCAAGGTCTCGGAAACGTGAAGCGATCGTCAGATACGCGCCGGTTTCCTTGTCGTGCAAAATCTCGAATTTCGCATAGTTCGCATAAAAATCCATGGTTCGCACAAAGGTGAGCGGTTCCTCCGGATGCTCGGTGTCCACCCGGTAGATGATGGCCATGCCGCCGTTCGGCGTGGTTTTTGTCATATCGTACCGCATGACATCATACAGCTTTCCGTCCGGGAACACCGTCAAGGTTCCTTCGATATTGCCGGTGCTGTCTCCGGGCGGCAAGCCTTTCCAGCTCTTGTCGTATTTGACCGGCTGCGTGACGACCCAGCTTTCGGGATTTAACAGATCCGCATCAACCGGTGCGGATAAGACTGCCGGCGCATGATAGCCTCTCTCCCACTGTCCCCACTCCACCGTATACCAAATGCGCCCCTGATACTCGACGACCGGTTCCGGGTTGCACTGCCATCCGCTTTCACCGTTTTTGCCGCCCGAGCCGCGGAACAAAACCGTCGGCGCACTCCAGGTCTTGCCGCCGTCTTCGGAGCAGCCGATTTGCAGGTCGCCGTATTCGGTCGATGCGCCGAACATATACAGCTTGCCGTGGTGGATAAACAGTTTTCCCCAAAAGCACGGAAACAGCTCCGCAAGATGCGTCCAATGCACGCCGTCATCGTCCGAACGGAAAATCAAGGTAAGATTCTGCGGATACCGAGTTTGATATAGATCCATGGAAGCAAGCAAGAAGCCGTCGGGATGCCGCACAAGCGACGGACTGCACAGATAGCGGCCGGAAAACGCATAGATCTCATCGTCCGGATGCAGGTAATTGATCACATAGCTGTCGCCGATTCCCTCTCCGGTCCGCACAAGCCGCTCACGGCTCTTTTTCCCGTTTTCACATACATAAAACGCATAATCCGTCGCATCATCCAGCTCCCTTACGGTAAACGTCCGTCCGGTCATCCTGCCGACGCACGTAAATTCCGTTTCCGAACGCTTGCGCAGATACACCTCAAAAGCGGTGTCCGGATATTCCTTCGTATCAAATGTAAAACCGCCCGCAAACGGTGCGATACGGCATATATAAATATCGCCCGACGCATAAAACAACGGCTTATAGCGCTCATAGCCCCAAGAAGTATGTGGTTTCATAGCGATTTCTCCCTTCTGTTTTTAGATTTTTAAGGTTGATTGCCGCCGACATTTTCCTTGCCTTTACCTTACCACACAAAAACGTCTCTGTCAATAGAATAATCGAATAAAGCAATTTTGTTATCAGGCAAAGAGTCCCGTTATGGGCAAAAAAATTCCGGTCGATCGGGTCATATAAATAAAAAACAGCTTGAAAAGATTCAACGGTATGGAGGCTTCGAGACGGATTTTTAAATGTTGTGCAAAATGCCGAATTTTCTGAAGTTATCTGAAAAGTATTGACGAAATAGAAAAAGTACTATACAATATATTTGCAGAAGAGTATTATATGGAAAGGGCTTGGCAAGTATGAAGCGACGACGGAAAAGCAATACATACATTTACTCGCGGCATAGGCGTAGATTTGCCTTTTTCCGTTATTCGTTCGCGGGTGTTTATTAAGGTGTGTTCGTTTTCAAAGCATTTTGAAATCGGGCTCACCTTTTTCGTTTTTTACGCCGAAAATACAATAAAGGACTACATCCCCGAAAGGAGCGTGCAGCCTATGAAAGAAAAAATCGCCGGATGCTCGTGCTCCGGCATAAACAGAAAGCTGCAAAACGACATTAACCCGCAAGTAAGGAGGTAACTGTTTATGAAAATCAAAATGTTTAAACCGATTTCAGTTTTGCTTTGCCTTGCAATGCTGATTTCGCTGATACCGATGACGGCCTTTGCAGACGCGTCAAAGGCTGTAAAGATTACGGATGAATCGAAGGCTGAAAAGATCACAGAAGAAGTAATTTCAGAGGAGTTAAAACCTGAAAAGATCACAGAGGAAACAACATCTGAAAAGGTTTCAGAGGAAACAACTGCCGAAAAGAGTTCAGCGGAAGCAGATTCCGCGAAGATTACAAAAGATTCGGATTCGGAAAAAATCACAGAGGAAGCAATATTTATCTCTTTGGATGAGGCCAAAGAAATTGCACTGAAGGACGCAGGGCTTGACAGAAACAAGCAAAAAATAACGTTCACCAAAGAGATATTGAGCCGTAATAAAGGCAGACCCTGCTATCTGTTGGATTTTTATACCGGAGAAAATCAGTATCACTATGAAATTGACGCCAAGACGGGAGAAGTCATCTACGGCCGAAAATACATCCTGCTTACCGAAGCCAAAAAGATTGCCCTTGATGATGCCGGCTGCACCGAAAAGGTTGCCTTTACCGACGAAGAGTTGGTAGACGGCGGCATTAAAACGCCCTATTATCTGCTTGTCTTTTCAGATACAAAAACACGCTGGACTTACCGAATCAATGCGGTAAGCGGCGATATACTCGGAAAGAAAGTGGAGACTATCGTCGCGGCGGATCTAATCTCTTTGGAAAAAGCAAAGTCAATCGCACTTAAAGACGCCGGTCTTGTTGAAAATGCGGAAAAGATTGTGTTCACCAAGGAGGAGCTGATCCGCAATCAAGGCAAGCCCTATTACCTGTTGGAGTTTTACACCGGTAAATATCAGTATCACTATGAGATTGACGCAAAAACGGGCGACATTATCTACGGCAGAAGATATATTCTGCTTGCCGACGCAAAAAGGATTGCCGTTGATGACGCCGAGTGTACGGAAAGGGTTACCTTTACCGAAGAAGAATTGGTTGACGGCGGTATTAAAACACCGTATTATCTGCTTGTCTTTGCAGACAATGAGACGCAGTGGACATACCGAATCAATGCGATAAGCGGCTCTGTGATGGGAAAGCATATTGAGAACATAGGCGAAGCAGATTTCATTTCCTTGGAGGAAGCAAAGAAAATTGCACTCAAGGGTGCAGGGCTTGACGAATACGCACAAAAGATCGTGTTCACCAAAACCGAGCTGAACCGCAATCAAGGCAAGCCCTATTACCTGTTGGAGTTTTACACTGGTAAATATCAGTATCACTATGAGATTGACGCAAAAACGGGCGACATTATCTACGGCAGAAGATATATTCTTCTTTCCGACGCAAAAAAGATTGCCGTTGATGATGCCGGCTGCACCGAAAGGGTTACCTTTTTGGAGGAAGAATTGGTAGACGGCGGCATCAAAACGCCTTACTACCGGCTCGTGTTTGCCGACAGGAAAACACAGTGGACATACCGAATCAATGCGGTAAGCGGCGATATACTGGAAAAGAAACACAAAGATATCAGTGAGCCGGCTTATATCTCTTTGGAGGAAGCAAAAAAGATTGCACTGAAGGACGCGGGGCTTGACAAATACGCGCAAAAAATTGTATTCACCAAAGCCGAGCTTATTCGCAGCCTAAACAGCCCCTGCTACCTGTTTGAGTTTTACACCGGCAAAAACCAGTATCACTATGAGATTGACGCAAAAACGGGAGAGATTATCTACGGCAGAAAATACATTCTGCTTTCCGACGCAAAAAAGATTGCCGTTGACGATGCCGGCTGCACCGACAGGGTAACTTTCTTGGAGGAAGAATTGGTAGACGGCGGTATTAAAACGCCTTATTATCATCTCGTCTTTGCGGACAATAGGACGCAATGGACATACCGAATCAATGCGGTAACGGGCAGCGTACTCAAAAAGAAACAAAAGGACATCCAGGTGAAACCCGACATCGAGTGGGAAAATCCGTTCGGCGATGTTAAGAAAAAAGACTGGTTTTACTTTTCGGTGAAATTCGCATATGATTTTGGCTTGATGAAGGGCACCACCGAGATGGAATTTTCACCGGACTCTTTTGTGACCAGAGCAATGTTTGTCATGATCCTCTACCGTATGGAAAAAGAACCGCAAGCCGGCGACTCCGTGTTTGTGGACGTTGAAATCGGCGGTTATTACGGCAAGGCAATAGCATGGGCAAATGCAAACGGCATTGTTTCCGGCGTTTCCAAAGACCGTTTTGCGCCGAACGATCCGATCACCCGTGAACAGATGGCAACAATCCTTTACCGCTATGCAGATTTCAAAGGATATGACGTAGAATCAAACGGCAATACGGCATATACGGACAGCGCTTCTATCTCCGGCTATGCGAGAAACGCTGTAAGCTGGGCGGCTGCAAACATGCTTATGAAAGGCAATGACGACGGCAGCTTTTTGCCGAATGCAAACACAACAAGAGCACAGGCAGCAGCTGTATTTACCCGTATGATTGAAAATCTGGAATAAAAACCGGCTTAACATAGGGGAAATTTTTCAACCTGCAAAGAGCTGTTGCAAAACGATGCGCAAGCATTGGCGCATAACACTGTTTGCGCACATCCCCTTAAAGGGCAGCCGCTTCGGCTGCCCTCAGAATCCAGAGAACCCCGCCTGAAAATGGTGGGGTTCTCTGGATTCCACTCGCTAAGCGAGTGGTATCATATGCCAAAAAGAGCATTGAAATTTGTGGTTTCAATGCTCTGATACGTTTTTTATTTAATTTTTAGCTTTCTTCGGTTTTCTCCAAGCATTTTACAAGCTTGGATCGGAAGAGATGTTTTATTTGTTGCGGTTTATTCAAGACCGGCGTAATCGCGGTTAAATTCCGCAAGCTTGACTTTTGCTGCCGTTTCGCCTGCCGCATAATAGGAGGCGAAATCGTGGTTGGTGGAATTGGCAAGATCAAAGCCGCAGGACTGGAAGGTGCCGCCCGCAACATAGCCGATATCGTACACACGGCTTGCACGGATGATATCGATCATTTCTTCGGATTCCTCATCGCGCGCATATTTGCTCTTCAAGGATTTCTCGTAGAACGCCGGGATAACATCGCGCGAACCGATAGCGCAGAGTGCTTCCGTGATGGCGCCGGTACGCTCCACATCGCTGACGGTGATCGGAATGACAAGAAGGTGCGATCCGCCGTTGGTCGCCGTGGCATATACATCGTCTTCGTCGAATTTCGGATACGGGAGAATGCCGAAATCGTCGTCCATATTACGCAGCGTCTGTGCATGGCGAAGTTCGGTATCGGTGAACATGGCTCTGCCTTCAGAAAACATTTTGCTGCCCTTATAGCCGTTGGTGCGGTTAAAGATAATGCAGGACTCATTGTTGAGAAGACTGAAATATTCGTCGTAGATCTCAACCGTTTTGGTGGAATACAGCGTCAGCTCAAGCTCGCCTTCGTCGTTTTTATTGTAGATCTTCTGGCCGCCGGTATAAAGAATGTTCATCGGCGATTCCCATTCTTCGGCACGGAAGCCGTATTGGTCAACTTCGGGATCCATGACGCCGTCGCCGTTAAGGTCAGAGCCGCCCTTTTTGGCGTAATACGCGAATTCGTCAAAGGTCCAATCGCCTTCCTTAACGCTTTCGTACGGATAGTCATAGCCATTCTCATCGAAAATGCGCTTGTTAAAAAACAAACACATGGTTGCGCCAAGACCCTCTGAGGAAATATCGCCGTCAAGCACATACAGCTTGCCGTTGATATTGCAGCTGTCGGTGATGTCCTGTGTCCACCAGGGTTTATCGAGATGGATGGATTTAATGTCGTTATAGTTCACGGCCGCGCCCTGGATGGCATACACAAAAGCGGCACGGGAATGGGCAAAAATAAGGTCGTAGGCATCATCGCCGGCAAGAATCGAGTTGAGCGCGTCGATTTCATAGTTGGAATCGCTTGATTCAGAAACGGTGATGGTGATGCCGTAGCGTTCCTCAACCTCCTTGTTGCGCTTATAGGTCGCGCTTTCCACGAGGTCTTCGGAATCCTCTTCAAGATACTGGTCGCTGACCTTTCCCTTGCGCACGAGCATACGGTAGTTGTAGCCGTCGTAACGGTCGGTGGAAAGGTCGGACGTGTAGTCAATTTGGGGTTCATCGTCCGTTTTGTCCGCTTCGTCCGGTTTGTTCGGGTCTGTCACGGTGATATCGGGGTTTGTGTCGGGTGTTTTGGTGTCTTCCTTGTCGCAAGCCGCAAACGTCAGCACGGCACAGGCGGCAAGCAAAGCTGCAAGCAGCTTTTTGAGCATAGTGGCTCCTCCTTTTGCTTTTCTTTTTGGTTTATGCTATATTAACACATTTTTCCCGCGGAATATTTTCGCAAAAAATGTGATTATAACCGAGAAAATGCATATACTGTGGATATCCGTTACGCAAGCACGCGTAATTTCAGAGCTTCGGCATCTAACGCACGGCATTTTTCGTCGATCTCCCGTTCCGAGCGTTTTCCGGTGAAGAACACACGGTTTTCGCCGCGCGTCTGCACGGTCGTTTGGCTTCCGAAAACCGCTTTGACGGTTTCTTCGCTTGCCGCGGTGCGGATAAGACAATCGGTCACATGATCGCTGATATCGCCTAAAAACGTGGCTTCTTTATTCTTCCAGCCGATGGTCTTGCGGCAATCGCGGATGACATCCAGCACATCCGCCATCACGGCACTTGCCGTCGGAAGGCTTCCGGCACCTCTGCCGCAGAACAGCACATCCTCCACAATGTTGCCGACCACCAAAATGCCGTTGTACACATCGTTCACGCCGGAAAGCGCGTTGTCTTTCGGCACAAGGTGCGGTGCTGTCAGGGCATAGACCTTGCCGTCTTCGGCGCGGGCGGCGCGTCCGACAAGCTTCACCGCATAGCCGCAGTCTTCGGCATAAGCGATGTCGTCATAGGTGATTTTCGTGATTCCTTCACAGAGAAGCCGCTCCGGGCGCACGTGCTCGCCATACGCAAGAGAGGTTAAAATGCTGATTTTCCGGCAGGTATCCGTGCCTTCAATGTCTGCCGCCGGATTGCGTTCGGCATAGCCGAGACGCTGTGCTTCGGCAAGAGCCGCATCAAAATCCGCGTGCTCCTTGGCCATTTTTGTGAGAATATAGTTGCAGGTCCCGTTCAAAATGCCGGAAACCGAACGAATGCGGTTGGCTGCAAGGCACTGCCACATGGGGCGGATGATCGGAATGCCGCCGCCGACGCTGGCTTCGAACAAGTAGCTCACGCCGTTTTGCCGGGCAATTTCAAGTAATTCCGCGCCGTAATTCGCCACCACCTCTTTGTTGGAGGTGACAACGCTTTTTCCGGCAAGCAGGGCGCGTTTGGAAAACTCATAAGCCGGATGAGAGCCGCCCATGGTTTCCACCACCAAAAAAACGTCCTCATCGTTGACGATGGTCTCAAAATCTGCCGTCACTCGGTCGCCGAGCGGGTGCTCCGGAAAGGTTCGCAAATCGAGAATGTGCTTGATATTGAGCTGTTCTCCGTCAAGACGTGCGGCAAGCTCGGAGGCATTGGTCGAAAGAACTTCGGCAACGCCCGAACCGACCACGCCGAAGCCGAGGATGGCAATATGGATCATAATCTGGTTCATTCCTTTTTGTATGATAGAGTATTATAGCACAATTCTCTTTCAAAATCAAGCATTTTGACACGGATTTCGCGCTTCTGAAAGCGAACGGTGCAAAAATTTACATTTTCAATCCTATATGCACAGAAAACATTCCAAAATCCACTTTTTTCACAAAGGAGAGCGCCATGAACGAATCCGCTGTCAAGCGTTCCTTGTCTAAGCTGCTCCTTTCCGCTGCCATCGGACTCGGCTTGTATCTCTTTTTCCGCTATCTGTTTTTGGCAGTGCTGCCGTTTGCGGCGGCCTTTGTCTTTGCGTGCTTATTTCGAAAGATCATTCTGTTTTTATGCCGAAAGGCGCATTTGCCGCGCGGACTTGCGGTATTTTTGTTTACCGCGCTGTTTTTCGGCGTGACGCTCGGCAGTATATGGCTGTTGGTCTCCAAAACAGCCGAAGAGCTGATGGAGCTGTTAACCGGTTTCGACAGCGGTGCTCTGTCGGCTCGCGCCCGGCAGCTTGCCGATTCTGCCGCCGGTCTTGCGGCAAAGCTTTCGCCGGACTTCGGAAAGCGTGTGCAAATCAAGTTAGACGGCATTTTCCGCGACGTGGACACGCTGCTTCTTGCCGCGGCGAACCGCTTTCTCCCGGCACTTGCCGATGCGGCTCTCGCGTTTTTCAAGGCTCTTCCGCGCGTGTTTGTATCGTTCGGCACATTTTTGTTGGCACTTTTTTATTTCGAGAGTGACTATGAGCGCATAACGGCCTTTATCCGGCGGCAGCTGTCGGAAAAGCAGGCGGCGTTTATTCGGGAGCTGAAGCGCGAATTTTTCGACACGGTGGTATCGGTGTTTCGCGCGTATGCCATCCTGCTTGTCATGACCTTTGCCGAGCTTGCGGTCGGTTTTTCGGTTTTGGGACTGCCGTATGCGCTGCTTTCGGCACTTGTCATCGCGCTTGTGGATATTTTGCCGGTGTTCGGCACGGGTACAGTGCTTGTTCCGTGGAGCATCGGCGCATTTTTTACGGGAAATACAAAATTGGGCTTGTGTCTTGCGGCTCTTTATGGTATAATAACGGTGATCCGGCAGATCGCCGAGCCGAAGATCCTCGGAAGCTCGGTCGGAATGCATCCGCTGGCAACGCTTTTCGCCATGTATATCGGCCTAAAGCTCTGCGGCATCGGAGGCCTGTTTCTGTTCCCGATAGGCGCGGTCATTCTCAAAAATCTGAATGAGAGCGGTTTTATACGGCTGTATAAAACGCCGGAGGGCGATCAAATCGGAGAAGCAAAGAACAAATTTCAAAAAGCAAAAAAAGGCAGAAAGGACAAGGACTTATGACAAAACCCTCCCGTATCTCCGTTCCCGTCATTGTTTTATCCATTATTTTAGCTCTATCCATTGCCATTAATTTGATACAGTTTTTCAATCGTCACACTCCGGATATGAAATCAAATTTCGACGAGACCTCCGAATCCCTTGATTCTTGGTTAGGCGATTATATCTACAACGAATTTGTACCGCCGAACATCAATCAACATTATGCAATGCAGGTATATAAAGAAAACGGCTCCTATTTCGCCGACATTTCCGTTGACGGTTTTCAAGCCGCGTATTCTATCAAAACAAAAGCAGTCGGCGACAGTAACTGCATTCGTTTTTTCTATGCTTCTGAGTTAAATAAAGAAACTAACAGTCTTTTCCGCGATAATGACCTGTTACTTTCCCTCTTGGCAGAAAACGGCAAAATTCAAACCGTTTGGGAAAAGCTTTCCTGTTTGGAACGCAACCGCTATTTTGAAAAACTCTATACCGATTACTATGGCTCATGGCAGATTACGGAAACCGGTTTTGAAAATGGCCCCGATTCCTGCTTTTCCGTCGGAGACAAGCTCGTGTTCTCAAAAGATCAGTTTATCATCGGCGATGATCCGCTAACTGTAACTTCACACACTTCCTATGTCCTGTTCCCGGACTTTTTGCAGCAAAAAGCAAGCTCAGCCGCTACAGCGGACAACCTCACGTGCAGCTTGCTGTATGAAGGAACTTATGCGGAAATCACGTTGTCAGACGCTTCCGGCGATATACTGTACATATATCCGTTTTCAGACAGCGAATGTCTGATTATAGACACCCAACACGCCGTTTACTGTGCTGAAAAGCTTGCTTAATTCCATAAATAAACGATACATAAAGGAGCCACCACCATGTCCAACACCAAAACCGACCGCGAGCTTATCCGCGACTACCTTTTTTCCAAGCTCGACAAGGTCATGAAAAAGCCATACGGCAACTACAAATATCCCTTTGTTGACCCGGGTTCCGCCTACGACGGCAACCTTTGGGACTGGGACACGTTCTGGGCGATGTACGCCATGATCGGCGTTGCGGAAAACGAACAGACTGAGCCGGATTTTGCCGAAAAGCTCATCGAATGCGGCAAGGGAAACGTGAAGAATTTCTTAAATTTCCAGCTTGCCGACGGCTACATACCCATGATGGTCAACGAGCCGGACGCCGCCGAGCCGTACCTCATCAAGAAGCACAACGAGGGCGAAATCCTCAATATGCATAAGCCCTTCTTATGCCAGCAGATCTGCCTTGTCAGCGGCTATGCGAACGATTTCGAATGGATCCGCGGCGACCTTGACAAATTGAAAAAATATTTTGAATGCTACGACCGTTACTATTACAACGAAAAATGCGGTCTGTACGTTTGGGCAGACGACGTCATGATCGGCGTGGACAACGATCCTGCCACCTTCGGCCGTCCGCGCTTCTCCACCGCTTCGGTGTTCTTAAACAGCTTCCTTGTACGTGAGCTGCGCAGCATGGCGAAGATCTGCGAAGCGTTCGGTCTTTCGGAGGATGCAGTTTCCTATGCAGAGAAAGCCGACAAGCTCGTTGAAGCCATTCAGAACGAATGCTACGACGCGCGTGACGGTATGTTTTACAGCGTGGATGTGGACATCAAGACGCGTCCCTACGACTGGTTTCACAAGGGGCTCGGCGTTTTCTGGAACACGCTCTTTATCAAGGTGCGGTGCTGGTCGAACTTTTTGCCCATGCTCATCGGCTTTGCCGCGCCCGAACAGGCGGCCGTCCTCAAAGACCACATTCTGGATGAAAAGACCTTCTTCTCCCCCGGCGGCATCCGGTCACTTTCGAGAGATGAAAAGATGTACAATCTCGAGCCGACCGGCAATCCCTCCAACTGGTTAGGACCGATCTGGATCATCGCGCAATATGCCGTTTTCCGTGGTCTTATGAATTACGGCTACCGCGCCGAAGCCGAAGAGCTTTGCAAGCGCACACTAAGCCTTCTCGGCGACGATCTTCGCAAAACCGGCGACCTGCACGAATATTACAATCCCGAAACACGCGAGCCGATCATGAATCCCGGCTTTGTCAACTGGAACGTGCTGGCGCTCAACATGGCCGACGAACTCGAAGGAAAGCCGAGTCCGGCAAGATTTTTGCCGTAAGCAAGCCGCCTTACGGCTGTCGGCGGAATGCATTCGGCGTGATGCCGTACCGCTTGCGAAATTGCAGAATAAAATACGAACTGTCGCAGAAGCCGCTCTCCAAAGCGGCTTCTGTCACGTTTTTGCCGCATTTTAACAAGGCACGCGCCTTGTCGAACCGCTTTTCGGTGATGTACTTAAGCGGCGTTAAGCCGATATATTCGCGAAACAGCCGCTCGGCGGTGCTGAGGCTGACATGTCCGGCGGCGGCAAGGCTTGCGGCGCAAAGCTCACCCGGTGCGGCATCCGCCGCATAGGCAAGCATGGCGGCAAGCTCCTCCGGCAATGCGCTTGCCTTTCCGTGTGAATGAGCCGCTCCATGCGCCAAAAGCCGCTGCATGGCAAAAAAATCGGCATAGCGGCCTAAATCGTCCTTCGCATCTTCTAAAAGCGACTGACAAAGCGCGACTAACACTTCTTTTTGATCGACCGGCAGTGAGATCAAATTCCGTTTTCCCGGCTCACGGTCGAAAAAATGCGGATACAGCGCTTCGCTTTCCGCCGAAAACAACAGCCAATAATGCTTGTGAGGCCGATCGCTGCGGTAAACGCAATGGTGGTGCTCCCACGGTTTTGTGACGACGGCATCGCCGTGTGACACGGGATAGAGCGTTTCCTCCACCATAAACGACACGTCACCCGTTACGTTGACATAGATCTCACAGCAATCGTGGCAGTGGTTATCGATCTGAAACCGATGCGTTTTCCGGGTGGTTTCGGAACAGCTGACCGAAAGCTCACACGCCGGAAAAAGCGGCAGCTTCTGTTTTTTTGTCATGGAGGGCATCGGGCTTCCCTTCTTTTCTCGTTTTTGCTTATTATATTATAGTTTCGGACGAAAAGTCAATAGTTTTATAAGATTTTTCGTGATACCATATAGAAAAGATTCACAAACGGAAGAAGTTTTCTTACTTGAACACACACGGCGTTTTTCTCATTGCTGCGGCAGATCTGCTGCTTGCTGCAAGTTTTGTCCTTCAAAAGCTGTACGGAAAGAAAAAAGGCAGCGCAGTACTTGCCGGAACGGTGTTTTTATGGTTGACCGGGTTTGTCAAAACCGTATTTTTTGCGGTTCTTTGCGCCGTCCGTGCCGGTTCGCAAACCGATTTTTTTGCGCCGTTTTCCCTTGCGCTTGCCGCCGGAAAAGAGTTTTTATGCCTTGTTTACACGCTCATCGGCTTTCTTCTTTTGGCAAAGGGCGGCATGACGCTTTACACGCTGTTTTTGATGACCGGCGGCATGACGCTGCCGTATCTGTACGGGGTGCTGTTTCTGCACGAAGAATTGACGGTTTTACGCTCGGCGGGACTTGTTCTCATCATTCTCTCGACCGCGTTGTACAACGCCGGTGCCGGACAGCAAAAGCGCGTGTCCGGGCGTGTTTGGCTGCTATGCGGCGCGGTATTCGTATTAAACGGCTTTGTCAGCATTCTTTCGAAAATGCATCAGATCGAAACGGTCTTGCCGACGGCAGGCACGTTCGGCTTTGCGTTTTGGTCTTCACTTTCCGGCATGCTGCTCACATCGGTTTTGGGCGTCGTGCTGTACCGCAAATGCGGAAAAAGCGCGCTTCGTGAAGCTTTCGGCATAAAAACCGATTTTTGGTTCGTGCTCGGCGTATCGGTCTGTGCGGCGTGTGCCGGCGGCTTTTCCTATTTGTTACAGTTATTCGGTGCGGAGCTGCTGCCTGCCACCGTGCTGTATCCGGCAATCACGGGCGGAAGCATTCTCTGCTCGGCACTTGCGGACAAGCTGTTTTTCAAAACGCGTCTTACGCCGCTGCAATGGTTCGGATTACTTCTTGCCGTTGCCGGAACCTGCTTATTTCTGTAAATTATTTCTGAAAATCATTTATCGGGAGGAACTTCCATGGATTTCTTAAAAAGCAGTCCCCGTTTCAGCTTTTTATACGACGGGAAACCGCATACCGAAAGCCTTCTTGAGACCACGCAAACCGAAAACGGCGATTCGCTCATCACGGTCTACCGCTTCGCCAAGGGCTTGACGCTCACTAGCATCGCCAAAAAAATCGGCAAGCACGGTGCCTATGAATGGGTAAACGAGCTTGAAAACACCTCGGACGAACCGACCGGGCAGATCTCCGAGCTGTTCGACGCGGACTTTACTTTGCCCTTGCCGCACGAGGAGCCTTACCGCTTTACCGCCTACTATCCCGACCCGGAAACGGCCACCAAAATCTATGCGCCGTGCGGCTCCAACTGGACGACCGATGAATTTGCCTGCGATGTCGATAAGATCGTCGAAAACCGCCGCGTCAACCACATTTATCCGAACGAGGAAAAAAGCTTTTCCACCTCGAGCGGACGTTCCAGCGAAGGACACGCACCGTTTTTCAACATTCACAAAGAGAATGCCGGCGTGATTTTTGCCATCGGCTGGAGCGGCAGCTGGCAATGCAAGATAAACCGAGGAACGGACGATGTGCGTGTGCGCACCGGTCTTGAAAAGGTCGATTTTTACTTAAAACCCGGCGAAAAATACCGTTCGTCGAGCATTGTGGTGCTTCCCTACACCGGCACGGTGGTCGAATCGCAGAACAAGTGGCGGCGACTGGTCAAAGAATGCTACTCGCAAATCGGCAGTGCCGGCCGCGACGCGCTTGCGCCGTTCTGCGCCAACGTCTGGGGCGGTATGCGCACCGCATCGGTGCTTGAACGCATTGAAACGATCCAAAAATACAAGCTGCCTTACGAGTATTTATGGATGGACGCCGGCTGGTACGGCAAGGGCACGCTTCCCACGCCCAACGAATTTGAAGGCGATTGGCCACTACACACCGGCGATTGGTCGGTCAGCCCGGATATTCATCCGAAAGGACTTGTTGATGTATCCGAGGCGGCGCACGCAGCCGGGATGAAGTTTCTTCTGTGGTTCGAGCCGGAACGGGCACGCGTCGAATCCGCTTGGTTCAAAGAGCATCCGGAATATTTCTATGACCGCGGCAAGGAAGGTTACGGACACCTGTTATTGAAGCTTGGCGACAAGGCTGCATGGCAAGCCTGCCACGATATGTTACACGAACACATAAAGACTTTGAAGCTCGACTGCTTACGCATCGATTTCAACACCTGGCCGAAGCCGTTTTGGGTGGATTTTGAGGAAGAAAACCGCGTCGGCATGAATGAAATTGCCTACATTAACGGTCTGTACCGCTTATGGGACACGCTGCTCGAAGAATTTCCGCACCTTCTCATTGATAACTGCGCGTCGGGCGGCAGACGCATCGACATCGAAACGCTCCGGCGCAGCGTGCCGCTCTGGCGCAGCGACTACCAATGCCCGGCCAATTACGACGATTACGCCGCCCAATGCCACACGCTCTCCTTCAACAGCTGGATGCCCTATTCCGGCACCGGCTGCGGCAGAATCTACGACCTCTACCGCATTCGCAGCAGCTATGGGACATCGCTTGCCACCAACTTCACCTATGCTGAGGATGAAAGCTTCGGCGAAGATCCCGAAAAAATGGAATTTTTACGCAAGACCTATGCGGAATACCAAAAAGCGCGTCCGTATTTTTCGGAGGACTTCTACCCTCTCACGGAATCTTCGGACAAAACCGATGTGTGGTGCGCTTGGCAGTTTGACCGACCGGACGGAAAAGACGGACTCGTTCAGGTGTTCCGCCGCGACACGTCTCCGTATACCGCCGCTTCGTTCGACCTTGGCGGAATCGATGAAAACGCCGTTTACACCTTTACCGATTCCGACACAGACGAAGCGTTCGAAATTTCCGGAGGCACGCTTGCCAAAAACGGTTTTTGCGTGACGCTTTCCGAAAAACGCGCGTCAAAGGTGTATTTCTACACGCATTCATAAATCGATAACAGCTTGCAAACAGCCGCGATACAGCACAGTCGCGGCTGTTTGTTTTTCGCCGGTTTTCTTGGCAAATATCCACGATTGTGCCTACGGTTTTACTGTGAGAATTCGGCATTCTTCCCGCCGTTTCCGTTCTTGACAAACAACGGACAAAATGCTATAATAAGAAGAATAAAACATATGTCCCTGTGTCCGTTTTTCCGGCATGACGCAGGGAAACATCTGCCGGAACAAATAAAGAAAGGGTCGGTCAAGTACGTTGGAAAAGCAATTTGACAGGAAACTCATTTTGGAGGACGGAAGCGAATATTTCGGCTATGCGTTCGGCGACAAAACCGCCGACAGCGTTTGCGAAGTCGTTTTCAACACCTCCATGGTCGGTTATCAGGAAATTTTGTCCGATCCGTCTTATACCGGACAAATGGTGGTCATGACGTATCCGCTCATCGGCAATTACGGCATTTCGGACGAGGATTATGAAACAAAAAACCCGACCATCGGCGGTCTCATCGTGCGCGAATACAACGATTTTCCGTCCAACTTCCGCTACACCAAGACGCTTTCCGAGGTCATGGAGGAATGCGGCATTCCGGGTATTTCCGGCATTGATACACGAAAGCTCACACGCTCGATCCGTGAAAAAGGCAGCCGTCGGGCGCTCATCTGCCAAAAGGACACAACCGTCGAAAGCGCTTTGAAGATCATTGCGAAAACGCCCGTAAAGCACGACGTTGTGTCCTTTGTTTCGAGCAAAAAACGGTGGTACAGCCGCACCTCGAACCCGAAATTCAATGTCGTGGCCGTCGATTGCGGCATAAAATTAAACATCATCCGCTCGCTCAACGCGCGCGGATGCAATGTGACGGTCGTTCCGTTCGACACGGATACCGAAAGCGTACTTGCCATGAAGCCGGACGGTGTGTTCCTCTCCAACGGTCCGGGTGACCCGGAGGATGTGACCGAGGTCATCACGCTTGTAAAGGAGCTGCGCGGCAAACTGCCGATTTTCGGCATCTGTCTCGGCCATCAGATGATTTCGCTTGCGTATGGCGCAAAGACCTATAAATTAAAATTCGGTCACCGCGGCGGAAACCATCCGGTCAAGAACCTTGCAACCGGCAAGATCGAGATCACCAGCCAAAACCACTCGTATGCCGTGGATTCTGCAAGCGTGGAGGGCACAGGCCTTGCAATCACGCACATCAATCTGCTTGACAACACGGTTGAGGGCGTGGAATGCAAAGCCGACAAGGTCTTTTCGGTGCAGTATCATCCCGAAAGCGCGCCCGGTCCGCAGGACAGCTCCTATCTGTTTGACAAGTTCATCGATATCATGAAATGCGCGAAAGGAGAGGACGAAAATGCCTAAGAGAACCGATTTGAAGAAAATCATGGTCATCGGCTCAGGACCGATCGTGATCGGGCAGGCCGCTGAATTCGACTATGCCGGCACGCAAGCCTGCCTTGCCTTAAAGGAAGAAGGCTACGAAGTCGTTCTCGTCAACTCCAACCCTGCCACCATCATGACCGACACCGCCATTGCCGACAAGGTCTACATGGAGCCGTTAACGCTTGACTATCTTGCAAAAATCATCCGCCGGGAGCATCCCGACGCGCTCATTCCGGGTCTTGGCGGTCAAACCGGTCTCAATCTTGCCATGCAGCTCGAAAAAAGCGGAACGCTCGAAAAATGCGGTGTGGAGCTTCTCGGTACGTCGTCCGCCAGCATCGAAATGGCCGAGGACAGAGAGCTGTTCAAGGAGCTTTGCGAACGCATCGGCGAGCCTGTGCTGCCGTCGGTCATCGCGCACTCCATTGAAGAAGGCGTCGAGGCCGGCAAAAAGATCGGCTATCCGGTTGTGCTTCGTCCGGCATTTACGCTCGGCGGTACGGGCGGCGGCTTTGCCGACAACGAAGAAGAGCTGCGCGAAACCATGAAAAATGCGTTGGAGCTTTCGCCGGTTCATCAGGTTTTGGTGGAAAAGAGCATCAAGGGCTATAAGGAAATCGAATACGAGGTCATGCGCGACGCCAACGACACAGCCATTACCATCTGCAACATGGAAAACATCGACCCGGTCGGCATTCACACCGGCGATTCCATCGTCATCGCGCCCAGCCAGACCCTCACCAACAAGGAATATCAGCTGCTGCGCGACAGTGCTTTGAAAATCATCCGTGCGCTCAAAATCGAGGGCGGCTGCAACGTGCAGTTTGCGCTTGATCCGCTGTCCTTCCAATATTTTCTCATCGAAGTCAATCCGCGCGTTTCGCGTTCGTCCGCTCTTGCCTCCAAGGCAAGCGGCTACCCGATAGCACGCGTTTCAGCCAAAATTTCGGTCGGGCTTCATCTCGATGAGATTCCGATTGCAAACACCCCGGCAAGCTTTGAGCCGACGCTCGACTACGTGGTCACCAAAATGCCGCGCTTTCCGTTCGATAAGTTTGCCGACGCCAACAATCACCTTTCCACACAGATGAAAGCGACCGGCGAGGTCATGAGCGTGGGAAGAACGCTCGAGGAAAGCTTGCTTAAAGCCATCCGTTCGCTTGAGATCGGCGTGTATCACCTGCACATGAAGAAGTTCGACGAATGGAAGTCCGAAGAGCTTCTCGAATACATCAAGGGCGGCACGGACGACCGTATTTTTGCCATTGCCAAGATGTTGCGCGACGGCGTTGACCTCGGCGTTATCTGCAATGCGACCGGCATCGATATGCTGTTCTTGGAAAAGTTCCGGAACATCGTTGCCGCCGAGCGTGAAATTGCCGCCGGCAAGGACGATCCGGTCATTCTTCGCAAGGCAAAGCGCATGGGCTTCTGCGACCGCGCCATTGCCGACCTGTGGGGCGAAAAAGAGCTTGACGTATTCGAAATGCGAAAGTTAAACGGCATTTTCCCGGTCTACAAAATGATCGACACCTGCGCCAGCGAATTTGAGAGCTATATCCCTTACTTCTATTCGACGTATGAGGATGAAAACGAATCGATGGTCAGCGGCAAGAAAAAAGTCATTGTTCTCGGTTCTGGTCCCATCCGCATCGGGCAGGGCGTGGAATTCGACTATTCGACGGTTCACGCCATCATGACCATCAAGGACATGGGCTACGAAGCCATTATTATCAACAACAACCCCGAAACCGTTTCGACCGACTACACCACCAGCGACAAGCTGTATTTCGAGCCGCTCACGGTGGAGGATGTCACCAACATCATCGAGCTTGAAAAGCCGATTGTCGGCGTGATCGCAAGCCTCGGCGGCCAGACGGCCATCAACCTTGCCGAGCCGCTTCGCCGCAGAGGCGTCAAGATCATCGGTACGGATGTGGACGCCATCGAAAAAGCCGAAAACCGCGACGCGTTCGAAAAGGTCATGGAAAGCTTGAACATTCCGCAGCCGAAGGGCAAAGCGGTCACCAAGATCGAGGACGGCATCAAGGCGGCTTCCGAAATCGGCTATCCGGTTTTGGTGCGTCCGAGCTTTGTTCTCGGCGGCCGCGCCATGCAGCTTGTTTCCAACGAAGAAATGCTTCGCCACTACTTGCGCACGGCAGTCGAGATCGACGAGGACAAACCGGTACTTGTTGACAAGTACATCTCCGGCAAGGAATTGGAGGTGGACGCGGTCTGCGACGGCAAAGACGTGTTTGTACCGGGCATTATGGAGTTAATTGAGCGCACCGGCATTCACTCGGGCGACAGCATCAGCGTGTATCCGACCTTCAGCGTTTCGAGCAAGGTCAAGGAGCGCATTTTAAGCTACACCAAGCGCTTGGGACTCGGCATCGGCATTATCGGGCTTTACAACATCCAGTTTATCGTCAGCCCCAGTGAAAAGGTGTATGTCATCGAGGTCAATCCGCGCTCCTCGCGTACCGTGCCGTTCCTTTCCAAATCGTCCGGCTACAGTCTTGCCGACATCGCAACCAAGGTCATCTTAGGCCAAAGTCTGCGCGACCAGGGCATTGACCAGCTCTACGGCAACGAAAAAGAGCGTTGGTATGTCAAGGTTCCGGCGTTCTCGTTCTCCAAGCTGCGCGGCATGGACGCTTACCTTTCGCCGGAAATGAAATCCACCGGCGAAGCCATCGGCTACGACAACAATATGACGCGCGCATTGTACAAGGCACTGCAAGCCTCCGGCATGAATGTCGCCAACACCGGCAGCGTGCTTGTGACGGTCTCCGACAAGGACAAAGCGGAGGTTCTTCCGCTCATCAAGCGGTTTTACAGCCTAGGCTTTGATATTGAAGCCACGCACGGCACGTCGGTGTTCTTGGAAAAGGCCGGCATCAAGAACCGCGAAAGAAAACGCATTTCGGACGGCTCCAACGAGATTCCCGACGCCATCCGCAAGGGGCTTATCAACTATGTCATCAACACGCGCGATTACGGCAGTGCCGACATGAACTCCGACGGCAACATGATCCGGCGCTGTGCCGTGGAAAACAATGTGACGGTCTTTACGTCGCTTGACACGGTACGGGCACTGCTCGACGTTCTCGAAGAGATCACCATGTGCGTTTCGACCATTGACGCAAAATAAAAGCATTCGAAATTTTCGGCTGTCCGGTACGGTTTCCGTTTCGGACAGCCGTTTTTTTGCGCCGTTTTCGCGCATTTGCCCAAATTGCCGTCTTTGGCGGAAGACCTTGACAAGCCGAATTCCGGTATGCTATAATGAATTTGCGTAAAGTTTGCATAAAATCAGAGGATACACTTTGACATGGGAAAGATACAAAAAATGGACAATTTTCCCCTATACGCGTAAAGTTTTCTTAATGTCAGATAAAAAACGTTTGTTTTACCGCGGTCGAAAAATGCGAATACGGTCGTTTGTTCTTCTTGACAGAAGTTCGAAAACGCCGTATAATAATCTCATATACAAAAAAAGGAGCGATGACATGAAAAAGAAAGTCCTTATCGGGCTTGCCGCAAGCGTTTGTCTTGCCTTGGGTGCAGGCAGCTTTGCGGCAGGTGCGGCGGAATTTTCCAAGGTTCAATCGTACAAATCCGGCATGTTCACCGACGTGGCGGAGGACGCTTGGTACGCGTCGTCGGTATCGAATGCCTACGAGCTCGGCTTTATGAAGGGCACGGCAGAAAGTGCCTTTTCGCCCGAAGGAAACATGACGGCTGCCGAAGCGGTCACCATCGCCGCACGCGTGCATGACGCATACTATGCGAAACACACGGCTTTCTCACAGGACGGTGCGCATTGGTACGACGATTATGTTTCGTATGCCGCGGAAAACGGCATTCTTGAGCCGGATCTGTTTGACGATTACGACAGACCCGCCACCCGAAGCGAAATGGCTCTGCTATTTTCCGGCGCCGTTCCGGCATCCTACCTTGCCGCGCAAAATGCGGTGGAGGAAATTCCGGATGTGCCCGAAACCAACCGGTATTACAATCAGCTCCTTACGCTGTACAAGGCAGGAGTTCTTATGGGTAACGACGAATTCGGCACGTTTTTGCCGAACAACAACATTTCACGTGCGGAGGCGGCAGCCATCATCGGCCGCATTGCGCTTCCCGCCACAAGACTCCAAAAAACGCTCACCGACGCCAATTTCGGCGACGCGTACTATTTAATCCGCGACATGAAAAGCACCTTCCGCACGGGCGATGCCGGAAGTGCTGTCCTTTCGCCGTGGTTTATCGACAAACGCTTTGCGGAAAGCGCGGGCGGCGAAGGTCTTTCCGATTTCAATCCGAGCGAAAAGGTCGAGGTTTGGCGCGACATTGACGATGTTTCGCGCGGCCTTTTGGGACTCGATTTCATTGCCGACATCCAGTTTGGCAAGAGCGGCTTATATTTCCGTGTGACCGACGACGGCAAAACGCCGCTGCTGTCGCTTGACACCAAGGAAAGTAAGTTCTTCTTAAACGGAACCGACACCGGCGTTGCCGTCAAAGACGGCACGTATTACGTCAACGTCCGGATGGATTTGGACAACCATACGGCAGAGCTTTTTATCAACGGTGAAAAAATCGACAAGACCTTCACGCTTCCGACCGTCACCGCCGCGCGGTTCTACATCGGTTCGGACGAAGAGGGCATGGCGTATGTCGTGATGAAACGCTGCGACCTCTACAAGGATTATCTCGTCAACGAACGCTTCCTCGTGCCGGAAAACACACCGCTTTGCGGTTGGAAAGTAACCGGCGACGCGCAGGTGGTTCGTGCCGGAGGTGAAATCAACAACGATGTCAACAGTGCACGGCTTTCCGCCGGTGCGGCCGCGAAGAAGACCTTCCGCAAAATAAGCGGCAAGGTGGTTTTCGAATCGTTCATGCTCTTCCCGACCACCGCTGACACCGGGTTTGTTTCGCTTTCAAGCGGTGCAACCGAAGTGGCGAAATTGGTCGTCAACGCCGACGGCATCTTCAAGGCGGACGGCACCAAGCTGCGCCATCATGTGAACAATATCTGGCAGACATTACGCATCGAGGCCGACACCGTCACCGGCAAGGTTTTATACAAGATCAACGGCAAAACGGTCGGCGAATACGCGTTTGATGCCGCCGCGTCCACGGTGGACACCATCACCTTCGGCGCGACAAGCGGTTCGGTGATCTTCGACGACGCGGTCGTGTTCCTCACGCACGAATACGACGACTACTGCCCGACGCCCAAGCCGGTCGGCGACGACGGCTACGACACGCTGTTAAACGTCTGCAACCTCTGGCACGACGGCACCGGCTGGGGTGCAGTCTCCGCATATCCCGACATTGAGCCGGCACTCGGCTATTACGATGAGGGCATTCCGGAAACAGCCGACTGGCAGATCAAATTCATGGTGGAAAACGGCATCGATGTTCAGCATATGTGCTGGTATTCGCCGTCAACCGACATCAAGGAACCCATCAAAAAACCGCAGATCAACTATTGGGCACTGCATGAGGGCTTCTTCAACGCAAAATATTCCGATTTGATGAAATTTGCCATCATGTGGGAAAACAATGCCGACGTTTACGGTCTCGAGCAGTTCAAAGAGTTCGTTTGGCCGTATTGGGTGGAATACTATTTCACCGACTGCCGCTACTACACCATCGACAACCAAATCGTCTTTACCGTTTGGAGCTATCCGAACTTCCGCAAGGCCTTCGGCGATACCGATGAGGGCGCAAAAGCCGCCATCGAATTCATGAACGAGGACATTAAAACGTACGGCTTCGACGGCGTAAAGGTCATTTTCTTCGACTACCACAAAAAGGACGCCGCCACCTTCCAAACCATGGCAAACATGGGAGCTGCCGCTTCTTACGCTTACCATTGGCAGCAGGACGGCAACAAGTACGAGACCACCATCGCCCGGTTGGAAAACAATGCCGCAAACGGTGCGCTTCACATCATCCCCACCGTTTCGGTCGGCTTCAACAACATCGGCTGGTCGAATGTGCGCAAGCCGATGATCTCACTCGAAGACCACAAAAAGGTGCTTGAATACATTAAAAACGACTATCTGCCGCGCTTTGACGGCTGGAAAGCCAAAACGCTTGTCGTTTCCACCTGGAACGAATACGGCGAAGGCACGTATGTCATGCCCTGTGCCGGGCTTCACGGCTTCGGCTATCTCGAAAACGTCGCCGAAGTGCTTGCCGGAAAAACCGACCACACGGATAACATCTATCCGACCGACGCGCAAAAGACACGGCTTGGGCATATGTATCCGAAAACAAAAACCTCCCTCAAACGCTATGATATCGAACAGCCCGAAAAAATCGTTTCGGATAAGCTTCTGTACACCGCCACCGGCGAAGATCTCACCGGCTTTATGCACCTAACCGACACCTCCATGGCGTTCGACGGCGTTTTCAAAGGTGCCTGCGAGACCGGCGACCCTGCCGTGCGCATCAAGGACGAAAAGCGGTTTGCGCCCATCGCCGCTTCGGAAATTGCAAACTTACGCATCAAAATGCGCGTGAGCGTGGATTCGTTATGCGATATCTTCTTTCTCACGGCGGATGACCAAAGCTATTCCGAATCAAAATCCTTCCGTTTTGACGTGAAAGCCGGGACGGATATGGTCGAATATGTTGTTGAAACGGCGACCTGCGAAAACTGGAAGGGCGACATCACCGCGTTCCGCATTGACCCGATCACGGGTGCGGGCGAATTCGAGATCGCTTCGTTCGAGCTTCTCGGCGTGGACGAAGAAAAGCTGCCGTATACGCTGACGGTCGACAGCAAAGCCTATACGCCGGTGTTCCCGATCGAAGCGCGAAACGACGACTTCTATGCGGCGGCAGAAGCCTATTCCGAATTCTTCGCCCGTCACCACTTCTATTTCGAATGGGATCGCCACACCGGCCGTCTGTATATCGCTTCCGCCGGAAATAAGGAAATCACCTTCACCGTCGGCAGTGACAAAGCCCTTGCAAACGGCAAAGAAATCGCGCTGAAGGAGGCCGTTGCCCTAAAAGACGGTCTGCCGGTCATTCCGCTAAAGGTGCTGTACGATGCGCTCGGCGTTTCGTATGAGGTCGACGGCAAAACCATTGCGGTCACCTTAAAAAAGAGCGATTTTGACAAAAAAAACAAAGAAATCCGTGCAAGCCGCGTGCCGGGCAGCTACGAATTTGCCATCACCGGCGACAGCGAAGGTTGGACGGGTGCTAACACAAGCGTGGCGGTGACCGACGGTGCGCTTAGCGGCGCGTCCCTAAAGAACAGCCAAGGCTGGTACGACCCGTTGCTGTTAAGCCCCTCCCTTTCGCTTGACGCTTCGGTTTACAACAAAATCGTCATCGGCATTAAGCACGATTCGGCACGCGAGACCGGCGAAACGCTTCAGGTCTTCTTCATCACCGATTCCGACAAAGCCTGGAACGGCGACAAATGCTTCACCGTGCCGTATGAAAGCAGCTCCTCGGGCGGCAAATTCATCGAATACGCCATTTCCTGCACGCAAAATGCGGCATGGAACGGCATCATTACCGGCATCCGCGTCGATCCGCTAAGCGCAAGCGGCACATATGCCATCGATTACATCCGCATCATCGAGGACACCGACCTCAAAGCGCAAAAAGAGAAAGAGCTTGCCGAAAAGCTGGCACGCGGCTTTGAGCTTGTCGGCGGCGATGCCGAAGACACCGAAAACGCTGCGTTCTTCAACAAGCCGGGCGATTCGGTCATCACCATCGTAAGGGATGAAGAGAAAAACTCGAATGTCTACCAAAACATGGCGATTGCCGGTTACAACTATGCGCGTCAGAGCGTGGTCTGGACGCCCGGCAAGACCTATGAAGTGTCGGTGGATTTCAAGGTGCTCTCCAACCGTACCGGGAAAACCGATTTTTCCACGCAGATTTTCTTCAACGCACGCTTTACCGACGCGGACGGCAAATACGACCATCCGCAAAAGATCGGCGAGCTTTCGCCCGAGGACGGCTGGCAAACGCTGAAATTCACGTTTGAGATTCCGGACGGCATCGACTATCACGAAAACGACGAATTTTCGTTCTATGTCAATCCGGCGGACAACCAAGGCGTCAACTATCAATTTGACAACGTAACGGTCACCGTAAAATAAAGCAAATTTGCAAAGCTTCCTGCGGATATCCATGCCGCAGGAAGTTTTTTTGCCGCAAAATGGCGTTTCTCGTTTATGATTTGTAAACAAGGTGCTTTTTCCTTGACAAAAGCCGTTTTTATGGGTATAATCTATGTGTTATGAAAAATAGACATTTGCACACCGACGGCTTTTTGCCATCGGTTTCGAAAAAAACAGCCTTTCTGCACCGCCATGCGCTGTTTGCCGTCGCTTATATCTGCCTTTTGCTCGGTTTTTCCGCGTTCTTCCGGCAGACCTGTTTTGCTTCGTCCGACGTGTTTGCGCAGCAAACGGAGCTTTCTGCATCCATAACGGCAGAGCGAACGACCGACGCGCGGCAGGACACACGCTTGCGGCTGCTGACAAAAAAACAGGACTACCGCGCCTTTCTTCTCGGTTCGTTTCCGGCATACGGCTATGATGCTTCCGTTTTAGAATCTTTTCTTTCGGTGAAAGCCTATCATCTTGCCGCCGGGAACCTTTCGGAAACCGAGAAGATGTTCGATTTTGCGGTGGAAACCTGTCAGCCGACCGTTCTGCTTTTTTCGATTGCGGCGTGCGATTTTTTCTCCGGTAATACAGCGCAAAGTGCTTTTCCGGTGCAGAATCTTGCCGACGGAAGCGTTTTTCGCGGCATAAACGATGTGATGCGCATCGGCGATGCGGCGGTCTACGAGAACCAATACGACTATCGGTTTGCGGCGAAAAAGTCGTCCGCCGGAGTGCCTTCGTCCGAACGCGTGCTTACGCTGCACGACAAAATGCGCCGCGTTTGTGAGCAAAAGAACATTCGCCTTATCACGGTGCTTTCGCCGGTCTATGCGCCGGAAATGACCGGGGCACTTGCGGCTTGCTACGGCACGGTGCGCAAAGCTCTCGGAAACACAGCCGATTTTTACGATTATTCCACGCTTCCGTTATGTGCGGACAAACGCTTTTTCTACAACAAAAACGAGTTTCGCACCTGCTTGGGAAACCGCATCTTAGCCGACATTTTTGCCGGTGAAAAGAGCGGCTTTGCCTTAACCGACACGGCAAAAGAACAGACATTGCCGATTTTACTCTACCACCATGTGACAAACGAACGCGGTTACGGCGATTCGGTCATCTCGGCCTCCCGTTTGGAGGAGCATTTGCGAACACTGACCGCTGCCGGTTACACAGCCGTTTCGCTTTCCGAGGCCGAAGCGTTCGTCCGGGACGGCACGCCGCTTCCCGAAAAGCCGATCTGCATCACCTTTGACGACGGCTATGAAAGCAACGCAGTGCTTGCTCTGCCGCTGCTTGAAAAATACAAAATGAAAGCCGCGTTCTTTTATATCGGCTGGGCGGTCGGAAAAGACAGCTACAAAGACACCGGAACGCCCATATTCGAACACTTTGATTTTGACACGGCACGCAAAATGCAGGCTTCGGGACTTGCCGAATTCGGCTCGCACACCTACGATATGCACCAAAGCGACACGCTCGAAACACAAAAGAACGCCGCTCGCTTTGCGGTCAAACCGTTAAAGCACGAGCTGCCGAGCAAGTTTATCCGCGTTGTCAAGGACGATTGCCGCAAGTTTAACGCGGCGTTTGAGAAGACCTTCGGCGAGCCGGTTCGCTATCTTTCCTATCCGCACGGCATCTATTCGCCGTTATCCGAAAGCATTCTTGCCGGCGAAGGCATCACCGTCACGCTTTCCACCGAAAGCGGCGGCAGGAATGTATTAGTCGAAGGGCTGCCGCAAAGCTTGCGTGCGCTTTACCGCTTTACGGTAAGCGAGGACATGACCGGAAGCGACCTTCTTAAGCTGATCGACACGGTGTATGCACCGTGATAACAGACACCAACGAACCAACCACACAAAAAGGAGAAACATCATGACAAACAAACAGAACATCAAAAGAACCGCAGAGCTTGCCATTTTAACGGCAATCGTCATTGCTTTTCAGTTTTTAGGTGCTTTCATTCACATCGGGCCGACAAGCATCAGCCTTGTTTTGATTCCGATCGTGATCGGTGCCGTTTTGACCGGCCCGAAAGGCGGCGCTTTCTTGGGCTTTATCTTCGGCGCGATGACCTATATTGCCGGTGTTTCCGGTACGGATTACTTCACCACTGTCTTGTTTCAGGCACAGCCGATTGCCACAGCCGTCATCTGCTTCGGTAAAGGCATTTGTGCCGGTCTTTGCGCAGGACTCATTTACCGTGCGCTTGCAAAGAAGAACGCATTTGCGGCTTCTGTTGCCGCTGCCGCCGTCGCGCCGATCGTCAATACCGGTTTGTTTATTCTCGGCGGCCTGCTTCTTGTAAACGACACGTTAAGCGCCAATTTGGCAAACTTCGGTGCGGACGGACAAACGGTTGTGTATTTTCTCATCATCGGCTGCGCCGGATTGAACTTTATTGCCGAGTTTCTCGTCAATCTGGTCGTTTCTCCGGCTATTAACACCATTGTCCATGCGGTCGAAAAAAACCTTTCCAAATAAAAAAGCCGCTTTTTGCGGCGGAAATGAGACACTATGAGCATTATCATCGGTATTGATGTCGGCGGCAGCACGACCAAAATTGTCGGCTTTACCGCAGACGAACCGCATAATAAACAGATTCTTTCGCCGATCTTCGTCAAGGCAAGCGACCCGGTCGCGTCGGTCTACGGCGCGTTCGGCAAGTTTACCTCTGCAAACGGCATTGCACTTTCCGATGTGAAAAAGGTCATGATCACCGGCGTCGGTTCGGCATTTGTCGACGACCGGCTGTACGGGATCGAAACCCGGCACTTGTCCGAATTCGAATGCGTCGGCCGCGGCGGTTTATACGTTTCCGGCTACGAAAACGCCATCATTGTCAGCATGGGCACCGGTACGGCAGTCGTTTCAGCCAAAAACAAAGACGGCAGAACGATTTTCGAATACATGGGCGGCACGGGCGTCGGCGGCGGCACGATCGTCGGACTTTCCAAGCAGATTTTGGGCATTTCCGACATTGACCATTTGATCGGCCTTGCCGAAACGGGCGACATCGAAAAGATCGACCTTCGCATCGGCGACATTACCAAAAAAGACCTCGGCGGTCTTCCTTCTTATATGACCGCCTCCAACTTCGGAAAGCTCGATGACATGGCCACCAAAAACGACCTTGCGCTCGGCATTGTCAACATGGTGTTCGAATCCATCGGAATGCTTGCCGTTTTTGCCGCACGCAGCAAAAAAACGCGCGACGTGGTGCTTACCGGCAATCTTTCCAAAATGCCGCAGGCAGTGCCGATTTTTGAGATCCTGTCGCAGATGTTCGATATGAATTTCGTCATTCCGAAAAACTCGGAATTTGCCACAGTCATCGGTGCGGCGCTTGCCGAATTTGAAAACGAGATATAGGAGTTTACCTTTATGCAGGATTTTGAAGCCAAATGGATCACAAACAAGGACTTTTGTGCGCTTGAACCCATCAACGTTTTCCACAAAGAAAGCGACGACGTAAAAATCCCGGGAAACGAAGCCTATCAAAACAAGCACATTTTGTTCCGCCGCACGTTTTCGCTGCCGGAGTTCGGCAAAGCGGTTTTGCGCATTTCGGCGGACGATTATTACAAGCTGTACATCAACGGCCGCTTTGTCACCCAAGGACCTGCGCCGGGCTATCCGTTTCATTATTATTACAATGAAATCGATGTGACCCGATACTTACATCCGCACACCAATGTGATTGCCGTACATACCTATTATCAAGGGCTGGTCAATCGCGTTTGGGTGAGTGCCGACCTGCGGCAGGGTCTTGCGTGTGAACTGTTTTTGGACGGCAAACAGGTGCTTACCTCGGATGAAACGTGGAAATGCGCCTATCACACCGGTTTTTCCGCCTGCGGCAAATTCGGCTATGACACGCAGTTTGCCGAATGCTATGACGCACGGGCGGCGGAATGCGGCTTCTCGCAGCCGGAATTTGACGACAGTGTCTGGGAAAACGCGCATTTTCGCGCACACGCGGACTACATTATGTTCCGTCAGCCGACCGAGCAACTTGCATTTTGCGACGTGAAGCCGAAAGAGCTTCGCAAAACACCGAACGGGCTGTTTATCGATTTCGGCTTTGAAGCCGTCGGCTATCTGACCTTCCGCGCTTCCGGCAAAAAGGGCGACATGCTGACGCTGCGCTTTGGCGAAGAGTTGAACGACGACGGTTCGGTGCGTTACAAGATGCGCTGTAACTGCGACTATGAAGAAAAGTTCATTCTTTCGGGAAAAAATGCGGACGAATTAAACGAATACGATTACAAGGCGTTCCGCTATGCGGAGCTTGAGCTTCCGGACGGTGTGACGGTGGATACCGACTCGATCCGCTTTGTCGTGCGGCACTATCCGTTCCGCGAGATCAAGCACTATACCGGAACAAACCAAAAGCTTGCGGCCATTTACAAGCTTTGCTCGGACACGATAAAATACGGCGTGCAAGAATGCTTTGTCGATTGCCCGACGCGCGAAAAAGGTCAATATCTCGGCGATGTGACCATAGCGGGACTGGCACACGCCTCTCTCACGGGCGACCCGTCCATGATCCGCAAGGCGCTTGAAAACTACACACAATCCACCTTCATCTGCAAAGGGCTCATGACCGTCGCTCCGGCATCGCTCATGCAGGAAATTGCCGATTATTCGCTTCAGTTTCCGTTCCAGGTGCTGTGGTATTACCGCTTCACCGGCGACAAGGCGTTTTTGCGGCAAATGTATCCGTATGTACTCGGTGTCTGCGATTTTTTTGCGGATTATCGCCGTGAAAACGGCCTTATCGAAAACGTCAAAGCCAAATGGAATTTGGTGGACTGGCCGGCGAACTTACGCGACAATTACGATTTTCCGCTTGAAAGGCCCATCGGAGAAGGCTTCCACAACGTTATCAATGCGTTTTATGTGAGTATGCTCGGCCATACCGACGAAATCGCGCGGATTTTGGGCGAAAAACCGACCGGACTGTATGAAAACACAAAAACGGCATACATCAATGCCTTCTATGACAAGGAACAAAAACTGTTTGTGGATTCCATCGGCTCGCACCACGCGTCGTTCCATTCCAACGTGACAGCGCTCTTCGGCGGCATTTGGACAGACGAAGAAAACAAGCGCGCCATGATAAACCTCATCCGCGCAAAGAAGCTCACCTGTGCCGGCGTTTATATGGCTTTTTTTGCGCTGTACGCCCTCAGGGAATGCGGCGAAAAAGCCTTGATGGAGGCATTGATTGCCGACGACGGCGCTTGGATGAATATGCTTGGCGAAGGTGCAACGACCTGCTATGAGGCCTGGGGCAAGGAACAAAAATGGAACACCAGTCTGTTTCATCCGTGGGCAAGCGCACCGGCAATTTTGTTGGATTAGAAAATCGTCGAATTACACAAAAAACACCGTGAAAAAGAATCGCATTATGCATTGAAAAATGCGTGCGGTTGCCTGTATAATATACGTGTATGGCAAGGTACGCCATAAACTTTGCAAAAAACAATGCTATGAAACACGTGCAAATCATATAAAACAAGAAAGGTTGACAAAAATGGATAAAGTACGTTTTGGTATTATCGGTATCGGTAATATGGGTTCGGGTCACGCACAGTATCTGTATGCCGGCGACATCAAGGGTGCCTGCCTTGCGGCTGTATGTGATCTGAAGCAGTCGAGACTCGATTGGGCAAAGGAAAAGTTCGGCGATGATGTGGCTCGTTTCACCGACTACAAGGAAATGTTGAAGAGCGGTCTTGTGGACTGTGTGATTGTCGCTGTCCCCCACTATTTTCATCCGCCGATTTGTATCGACGTGTTGAATGCCGGTCTCAACGTCATCTCCGAAAAACCGATCGGCGTTTACACCAAGCAGGCTGAGGAATTGATCGAAGTCGCCAAGAAATCCGACAAGGTATTCGGCCTCATGTTCAACCAGAGAACCAACGCGCTCTACCGCAAGGCGCGCGACATGGTTCAGAACGGTGAGCTCGGCGAACTGAAGAGATGCGTTTGGATCGTTACCGACTGGTATCGCACCCAGGCTTATTACGATTCCGGCGACTGGCGCGCTACCTGGAGCGGCGAAGGCGGCGGCGTTATCCTCAATCAGTGCCCGCACCAGCTCGACCTCTGGCAGTGGATCTTCGGCATGCCGACCCAGATCCGTGCGTTCTGCCACGAAGGCAAATACCACAACATTGAGGTTGAAGACGATGTAACGGTTTACGCCGAATACGCAAACGGCGCTTCCGGCGTGTTTATCACCACCACCGGCGAATATCCGGGCACCAACCGTCTCGAAATCTCCGGCGATAAGGGTAAGATCGTCATTGACGGCGAAGAAGGCAATTCCTTCAAGTTCTGGAAGAGCAAAGTTCCCGAGCGCGAATGGACCTTCAACTGCGATACCGGCTTTGCTTCGCCCGGTTACGACGTCATCGATGTGGACTGCTCTGCTTTCAAGATGGAAAAGGAACAGCACAGAGGCATTACGCAAAACGTCACCAATGCCATCCTGCACGGTGAAAAGCTCATGGCTCCCGGCGTAGAGGGCATCAACGGACTTCGCATTTCCAACGCCATTTTCCTTTCGAGCTGGCTCGGCAAGCCGGTTGACCTTCCGGTTGACGGCGATTTGTTCTTGGAATTGCTCAACAAGAAGATTGCCGGTTCCACCTACAAGAAGGAAACCAAGGAAATGGTTCTTGACACCGAAGGCACGTACTAATTTTCAAAATCAACAGACAAAAGCGGAAGTCTTTGCGGGCTTCCGCCTTTTTGCGAATCTATGCAAGCATAAATGAGGGATCCCGATGACCTTGGTTAAAGACAAAAGCTTTTACAAACACTTCTTTTCCATGATGTTTTTGCTCGTGCTGCAGAATGTGATCGCGCTCAGCGTGAATCTCGTGGACAATGTCATGGTCACATCCTACAGCGAGACCGCCTTATCCGGCGTGGCGGCGGTCAACCAATTACAGTTCGTTTTGCAGCAGCTGATGCTCGGCACCGGCGACGCGCTCGTCTCGATTTGCAGCCAGTATTGGGGCGAAGGCAAAACCAAGCCCATCAAGTCGATCGCCAAGGCCGCCTATGTGACGGCCGGTATCATTGCACTCGGCTTTTTTGCGGCGGCAAGTCTGTTCCCCTATCAATTGGTACATTGCTTTTCCAACAACGAAGCCATCATCGCCGAGGGCGTGAAGTATCTGCACACCGTCAAATACACCTATCTGCTGTTTGCTGTCACCAATGTGACGCTTGCAATGTTACGCAGTGTGGAGACCGTCAAGATTGCCTTTGCGGTTTCGGCTTCCGCTTTCTGCATCAACTGCGGCATCAACTATCTGCTTATCAACGGCAATCTCGGCTTTCCGCGGCTTGGCGTAACGGGTGCTGCCATCGGCACGCTGTGTGCCCGCGCGGCTGAATGTGCGATTGTGCTTGTATATGTTTTCTGCTTTGACAAAAAGCTCGGCGCGTCACTCGGAAATCTGTTCACGGCCGATCGGCTTCTCATGGGCGACTACTTCCGGCACTGCAAGTTTTTCCTTATTGTTGCCGCTCTTTTCGGCACGTCCACGGCTCTGCAAACCGTCATTCTCGGACATTTGACCGATGCCGCCATTGCGGCAAACGCGGCCTCCAACTCGATTTTTCAGATTTTGAAGGTGGCTTCGGTCGGTGCTTCCGCCTCAGCCGCCGTTATGATCGGGAAAGCCATTGCCACCGGCGACAAAAGCGTTGTCAAGAGCTACACGCAGACACTGCAGATCATCTTTTTATGCATCGGTGCCTGCACCAGCACAGCCTTGTTTTTCTTGCGTGCGCCGGTTCTGTCGCTCTATGGCAACCTTTCGCCCGAAGCGCATGACCTTGCCGGGTTATTCATCTTGGTGTTATGCGTGACCGGCTTCGGCACAGCCTATGAAATGCCGTCGCTCTGCGGCATCGTGCGCAGCGGCGGCGACAGCAAATTTGTATTTTACAACGATCTTATCAGCATCTTCGGCATCACGCTGCCGTTATCGTTTTTGGCGGCGTTCGTATTCAAATGGCATCCGGCTGCCGTTGTCCTCTGTCTCAATTCTGACCAGATATTCAAATGCGGCGCGGCGTTTTTCAAAACCAACAGCTATTCCTGGCTCCGCAAGCTGACGCGCGCATAAAAGCCTGCGCATAAAAACGGCCTATGCTCTTGACGAACGGCCGATTAAATGCTATAATAACGGTATTCCAAGAAAAAAAGGATTTGGACGATGTTTCAGCTTCTCGATATTGCGAAAAATTTCTTAAACCAGGCGAACATTCCGGCAGACGGAGTGCTTGCCGATTTCACCATGGGCAACGGCCACGATACGCTGTATCTTGCCTCGCTGGTGCCGCAGGGTGTGGTCTATGCGTTCGATATTCAGCCGGAGGCCGTCGAAAACACGCGTGAACGGCTGGCAGAAGCCGGTTTTCACAACGCAAAGCTGATTTTGGACAGCCATGCCAATGCCACAAGCTATATTTCCTCACCGATCGATGCCGGAATGTTTAATCTCGGCTACCGTCCGGGCGGCGACAAAAGCGTCCACACCATGCACGAATCGACCTTAAAGGCGGTCACGGACGCCATTACGCTGTTAAAGCCCGGCGGCGTTTTGGTAATCTCGGTCTATCCGGGACACGCCGAAGGGCAAACCGAGGGAGAAATGCTGTTAGAGAAGCTTGCCGGTTACGACAAAAAGAAATTCTGCGTCTCGCATTTTCATTTAGTCAATTCGCCCGACGCACCGTTCGTGATTGCCGTCGAAAAATACGACAAAGCCGAAAACCGTACATAACCTCTTCCCTGCGATTCAGACTTCCGAAAGGGTGATACTTTTGAATTCAACACCGACAAGGCCGCCGAACCGTTCCGGCCGTCCGCAAACGCCGCAACCCGGCGTCAAAAAAGCGAGAAAAAAGCGCAAGCTGTCCGAAATGCCCAACGTGCGCAACTTTTTAATTGCCTTTATCGCAGGTCTGGTGGCCTTCAGCGCTTTTGCATTTGCCGTTCCCGGCTTATTAAAGGGCGATAACTCGCCGAAAAGGCCGGATGTTTCCACGAACACCGATTCGCCCGAACAGCCGGGAGGTTCAACCGACACCACGCCTGTGCTTTCCGGAAAGACCTTTACCGCCGTCATCGGCGGCTATGATGCCGAAGGAGAGCTTGACGGACTTCTCTTTCTCAAAGCCGACAAGGAGAACCGCCGCTTTGTGTTAGCCTCGATTCCGACGTCTTCCGGCTTTGTCATCACCAGCACCGATCCGAACACCAATGTTACCTTAAAAACAAGCGTTCGCATCAAGGATATTCCGCACATCAGCCGCGACAGCGAACGCACCTTGCGTATTGTGGACACCGTTCACGCCATCACCGGCATGGATATCGATTATTACGCATTCTTCAAAACCGATGCCGCCATCAGCCTGTTTGAAAAAACCGGTGGTCTGTATTACACCGTTCCGCAGGACATGGTGTATGTCGGCAGCGGCACGGCGGAGAATCCCGAAATCAATTTGAAAGCCGGCGGTCAGGTGTTGAATGCCCGGCAGATTATCGGCCTTTTGCGTTTTGCCGGTTATACCACCGACGAGCGCCGCAATGATGCACGGCGCGCCACTTTGCAGGCGGATTTCGTTTCACAGGCACTGACGCAGATCTTAAAAATCGATCCGGATAAGCTGATAAGCGGTCTTTCGGGCGTGCTTGCCGATTGTGAGACCAACTTCACGGTGGCCGATTTTGCGGAAAATTACGATTTGATCGCCAAATTCGGCGAATATCATGAAGCGAATGCCCTTGTTACGGTGGATTTGTCCGATCCGCTCGACTACTCCGCCACACAAAAGCTATTTGAAAGTTACAAATAAACCAAATTTTCAAACCTCCGTATATATTTTTCCCGGCAAGGTAAAAATATAGCCGGAGGTGTTTTTGTGTGAAAAATACAAATCATGATGCAAATGAAAATCCTTTTGAGACAGGCGAAGCCAAGCAAACGCTCGAAAAGCGCAAAAACGATGTGCGAAAGCAGTTAGTCAGCGGCGGCGTATACATTGCGCTTGCCGTTACGGTGGTTGCGGTAACCGTCAGCACGATCACGGCGACCTTTTCGGGCAAGCCGAAAGAAACGCCTTCGGGCAACAAAACGCTGTATCGTTCGCCGTCGGAGACTTCTGAAGACAAAAATCCGTCGGAAAACCGGGCAAACCTTCCGACGCCGTCCGGAGGCAAGCGTCTTTCGGCAAACGATTTGACGTTAGACACGCCGGTTTCGGATGCGCCGAGCGGTATTGACGCAACCGTCACGCCGGCAGCCGACGCTTCCAAGACCAAAGACGGTGTTGCGGAAAAGCCGAAAGATGGGCCGAAAAGCGATACGCCGCGCGAAGCATCCGAAAATAAAGAGGAAGGCAGCACCGAGACCGCATCCGACAAGCGTACGCCATGCTCCGAAGAGCCGGACGAGCCGACGTTTGAAATCGGGTACGAAGGCTTTGTGAAGCCATGCTCCGGATTTATCAACAAGGATTATTCGATGGAAGTTCCGGTCTATTCGGCAACCATGTACGACTATCGCACACACGCCGGCATTGATATTGCCGCAGATCCCGGAACGCCGGTCAAAGCGGTTTCGAGCGGCACTGTCAAAGCGGTTTACGAGGATGTTTTGTACGGAACGACGGTTGTCATCGAGCACGCCGACGGCGTGGAGTCGATCTATCAAGGACTTTCGCCGGATCTACCGGTTGAAACGGTGGTCGGGCACACGGTTTTGACGGGCGAAGCCATTGCCGGTGTCGGAAACAGTGCGTTATGTGAATCGGCGGAGGCAAGTCATCTGCATTTTGAAATGCACAAGGATGGTGCCGCCGTCGATCCGAGCGACTATATTGTCTTTTAAGGGAAGCTGACGCCAAGTGAAACGGAGCTGCATGGTGCAGCTCCGTTTTTTTTCCTGCTTTTTGCGCTTTCAAAAAGCAGGAAAAAGCCGCCGCAAGGCGGTGAAAGGATTTAATTTTGTTTATGCGAAGTTGTAGTATTGTGAGCTGAATCGAGGTTTGCAGAACCTCGAGACTCCCTGAAAAAGGTTTTAATTGTTGCGGTGCGAAGCTGCGGCTGCGGTGTGCTGATTCGAGGTTTGCAGAACCTCGAATCTTCCTGCGAAAGGAACGTTTTTCGTACTTTTCGCGTGTACGAAAAGTACCAAAAGTACACCAGAGGCTTGCGAGCCTCTGGACTCCGGGGACGATTCAAAGCTCTGCCGGAAGTGATTTTGCAGAAATTTCCGGCGACACGAGCCGAAATCGGTTTTGCCCACAAAACGGCGGCGAAAAGGCTTTGAATCGGTGCGAAAGGGTTACCGTAGTGCAGACGCA
>CAKSCV010000016.1 GCA_934444645.1 uncultured Eubacteriales bacterium
AAAAGTACACCAGAGGTTTGCGAACCTCTGGACTCCGGGGACGATTCAAAGCTCTGTCGGAAGTGATTTTGCAAAAATTTCCGGCGGCTTCTGTCGAAACCGGTTTTGCCTGCAAAACGCCGGCGAAAAGGCTTTGAATCGGTGCGAAAGGGTTACTGTAGTGCAGACGCAAGACCGATGTTTTTTTGAAAAAGGATTATTGTACTGCAAGCTCACAGTAAGTTGTCGCAGAGGAGATTTGCAGCTGCACGTTAGCTTTGGTGCGGTGGGAAGTTGAAATTTTGCCACGCTAAATCGAGGCTTACAAAACCTCGGAACTTTTCAAAAGGATTTAATTTGGTTTGTATGAATGTGTTATCTTTGTGTGCTGATTTGAGGTTTGCGAAACCTCGGAACTCCCCAGAAGGGGACGTTTTTCGTGCTTTTCGCTTGTACGAAAAGAACCAAAAGTACACCAGAGGTTTGCGACCTCTGGACTCCGGGGACGATTCAAAGCTCTGCCGGAAACAATTTTGCAGAAATTTCCGGCGGCACGTGTCGAAACCGGTTTTGCCCACAAAACGCCGGCGAAGAGGCTTTGAATCGGTGCGAAAGGGTTACCGTAGTGCAGACGCAAGACTAATATTTTTCGAAAATGGATTGTTGTACTGCAAGCTTACAGCGGCAAGCGCTATTCTAAAAGGGTTGCTGCACGTTAGTTTGGGTGAGGTGCGAAATTGAATTTTTGCTGTGCTGGAAAATACTTTTCTTTATCAGGTGGCTTTGCATGAGCCGAAAAAACGCTTTTTTCGCGAACCAAAAAGTTTTTCGTTAGCAGAAAACTTTACGAACTTCACTCAAAGCCGTTTTTTACGCATAAAACTTCTTTTGCACGTGCCTTTCTTCGCTGTCCGCAAAAAATTCCCATTTTCACAAACCAAAAGGTTTTCGTTTACAGAAAGCTTTACGCTTTTCCCTCAAAAGCCTCTCGTTTTCGCAACCAAAACACCGCTTGTTCGAACAACTTTTTACTGTCCTCAAAACCGCCTTTTTTACGTACAAAAAGCCTTTCTTTTGCAGAAACCTTTCCTTATTACTATCCAAAGAAACCCTTTTCCACCCTCCATCTCCCCTTCGCACCACCCTTAACCTACTGTCTGCAAAGAATACAGCCGTTCTTTTGCTGTTCGCTCTAATTTTGTGCTGTAAAGCCGGAACCTCGCACCGATTCAAATCATTGCCGGCGATACCTAGCGAAGTTGCAGCTTTTCGCAAAACCGGTTACCTGATGATTGCCGGTCATTTTAGCCAAAACACCGTATCGACCGGCGATTTGAATCGAGGTCGCAGGACGGAGTCCCGCGTGCTTTTTGGTTACTTTTTGCACGACGCAAAAAGTGACAATCCGTTCTCCCTCGCAGGAAGTATTGAGACTCGCAAACCTCTCTCCTTGAAACATGGTCGCCTTGCTCACGTCCGTTCGCAATTCTCCCTGTTTCGGCGGTCTCCGACGCACAAAAACTTGCCACCGGCAACTTTTTGCACGTCCGAGCATGCTTTTTGATTCTTTTTGCACGACGCAAAAAGAATGTAAAAACGTCCCCTTCGCAGGGAGCTCCGAGGTTCTGCAAACCTCGAATCAGCACACCGCAGCCGCAGCTTCGCACCGCAACAATTAAACCCTTTCAAGGAAGCTTCGAGGTTTTGCAAACCTCGAACCAGCGCGCATAAACAATAAATTCGCACAATCCAATTAAATCCTTTTGCCGCTCCGCGGCTTCTTCCGGCGGCTATGCCGTCTTTTTTGTTGCTTGCGGCAACCGGTCGCCGCCCTTGGCGGCTATTTTTTCCGCCTTACGGCGGTATCCCTGCCGGGACAGCACACTCCGGGCGCATTCCGCCGCCCTCGGCGGCTTTTCTTTCCGCCTTGCGGCGGTATCCCTGCCGGGACAGCACACTCCGTGTGCTGTCCGCCGCCCTCGGCGGCATCCTTCTTTGTTGCTGCCGCAACAAATTTCGCCGCCTTTTAAGCCTCTGCGGCAACCGCAAGTGCGGCATAATCACCGATCTTTTCGCCGAGCTTTGCCGGAACGACCCTGCAGACTGCTTCGCTCCTGCCGAGCGCCTCAGCACGGATCACCGGCTCGGCATACGGCCAAAGCAGATCCTGACACCGGGCAAAAATGCTGCCGATGACGATCACCTCCGGATTGAATAAATCGATGAGCACTGCGAGTCCCTCGCCCAACTTTTCACCGCAAACGCGAAACACCTTTTGTGCCGCCGCATCACCGTCATACGCGGCAGCGGCAACGCTTTTTGCCGTAATAACCGCTTTTTGCAGGTCGCCGTCCGGCACAAAGCCGACTTTTTCGCCGCGCTGCAACGCTTCACGGGCAAAGCCGCGCGCAAGCTCCGCTATTCCGGCACCGCTGCAAAAGCCCTCAAACGAGCCGCATTTGCCATAGCCGGACGGTCCGAAGGCCGCAAGCCGCATATGCCCGACCTCTCCTGCCATGCCGTTTGTCCCCTCATACAAGGCACCGTTTAACACAAGTCCGGCACCGAGCCCCGTGCCGAAGGTAAGAAAAATCATGTTCTGCGTGCCGACGCCGGCACCGTATTTCCATTCGGCAAGAGCGGAAGCATTGGCATCGTTGATAAGCCGCGCCGGAACACCGAGCGTTTCGGTAAAATGCCGCGTGATCTCGATGTGATCCCAGCCCGGCAGATTGGGCGGCGAAAGAATCACGCCGGTTTTGCTGTCAAGCGGTCCGCCGCAGCTGATTCCGACGGCACGAATACCGTCCTCCGGATAAGAGAGACGATATTCCCCGATGATTTCATCAAATTCTGCAAGCACCTCCTGCGGCGTTTTCCCGGCAGTCTCAAACGCGCGTCTTTCCCGGATGCACACGCCGCAAGCGGCTTCTTCTGCCGCCAAAACCGCGCATTTTGTTCCGCCGATATCCACTCCGATAAGCATGAAAATCCCCCTCCCGTTTATTTTCCGTATCCAATTCTTAGAGTACAACAAAACCTGCTTTCTGTCAAGGGAAAAACCGCATTTGCGCAAAAATTCTCAGCCAAAACGCAAAAATTCACACCTCCCTGTGGCAAATCCGGTTTTCTTCGCATACAATACACCGAGAGTGAAATCTCAGATTTTTCTGACAAGGCAGGCGAACGGCATGAAAAAACTGACCGCATTTATCGGCATCGGCGTTTTGTGCGTCGGATTCGGCATTTTAGTTGCCTGCTTTCTGCCGCCGGCGGTGCTTGTCTGTATCGAGGCCGTTCTGCTGATCCTTGCAGGCTTTTTGGCTATGAAATGCCGCTAACACAGAATCCGGAAAGGAAGATTGCATGAAGATTGTCTTATTCAAGCCGCCGCGTTTTTTGAAGCCGTTTCTGCGGCTGTTCTTGCGCGAGAAAAAAAGATAGCGTCAAATGCAGCAATTCGTCATACGCATCTGCTCCTTTGCATATGTTTTATTAAAGAAAACACAGGCAAAGGAGTTTTATTTATGGAACCGTACACCCTTCCCTTATGCAATCCGCTTTTCAGCGATAAAGCCGACCTTCCGCAGGAATTCGAAATCACCTTGCCCGAATATCTCCCGGGCATCGGAAAAATCGTCCGTGCCGATGCCGACACCTATGCCCTCTCTTCATCGCTTGCCGACGGAAGCTTGACTTTTACCGGCAAATACAGTGTGCGCCTGCTGTACAGCGACGAAAAACAAGGCTACTTGAAATGTGCCGTCTTTCCGCGCGACTTTTCCTATACCTTTGACGCTTCCGCGATTCCGGCACCGCTCGGCACACCGACAATCGAAGAAAACGCCTGCATTCTTTCGGTCTCCGCCAAGCCGAAAGGGCCGCGTGCCGTGAACATTTCCTTGGGACTTGCCTTAAAAGTAACAGTCTACGACTGCGGCGGGATCGAGCTTTTATCGCCGGAAAACACAGAGGTCGAGCTTCATGCCGAAAACACGGCTTGCGCCGTACACAAGCTGCTGAAAAGTGATTTCATAGATCTCCAAGAGGATATCACCTTGGACGGCAGCATGGCGCCGATTGCGGATATTGCCGATTACACGGCGGATTTCCGCTTAGACGACATTACCTGCGGCGACGAGGTCGTGCACTATCGCGGCAATGTTCTGTTCAAATGTGCGTACCGTGCCGAAAGCGGTACCGAAAGCACCGACGCGGAATATGTGTATTTGACCAAAGAACTGCCGTTTGACGGCGAAATTCCCTGTTCCGACGCGCAGCACGGCATGAATGTCATCGGCCGGATCTGTCCGGAAGACATGCAGGTCAGCTCTTCGTTTGACGCTTACGGCGAAAACCGGGTGATCCATGCGTCCCTCGGCTGCACGATCCGGGCAGATCTGTTTGATGAAGTGCCGGTCACCTATTTTGACGACGGCTTTTGCAGTGCCTATGAGTGTGATTTCGAAAAAAGCGTCTATACCTATGATACGGTCGAGCAAACCGTAAAAGAGCATACCCGGTTTGAGCAGAACCTGCGCGCCGACCGCGAAGGCTTCACCGAGATCGCCGATGCCGGAATCCGCTTGGACGCGCTGACGCCTGAAATCATTGACAGCAAGCCTGTGATGAACGGACACGGTGTCATCTGGGTCACCGGTGCGAACGAAAAAGCCGAAACGGTCGGCACCTCCTTGCCGGTAAACGTTCGTCTTCCGCTAGACAGCATTCGTGAAGCATCGCCCGAAAAACGGTATGTGATAAACGCCGAAATCCGCGACTGCCGGGCGGTTTTGCGTGACGGCGAAATCGTGTTTTCCTGCGATGTGACGCTTAGCGGCGTGTGCCTCGGCCGAGAGAAAATCACCGCCATCCATGAAACGGACGTTCACTATGACAAGCCAAAGCCGGTCTGCCGTGCCGAATACATTGTCTGTTATCCCGAGCCGCACGAAGATTTATGGAGTATTGCCAAAAAATATGAAATGCCGCGCGAAGCCCTGCGAAATGCCAACGGCTTGACCGGCGACGCTCTGCCGCAGGGCAAACGGACGGTGGTCATCCCGTGCGGTGAAAGTGTCGCGGGCGGCGAATAAGCATTTGTCGGTATTCGTTGAAATGCGATAAAAAGAAACGCTCACAGAGGTTTGTGTCTGTGAGCGTTTTTTGTGCTATGTTGTGCTGCCTATAGATAGGTGACAATTGTACACGCATCTTTTTCCTCTCTTTTGCAAAAGGCTTGCAAAAAACAAAAAACTGTGGTATACTGTAACATAGATATTTATAGCCATATATCTTTTTGCGCAATACACATCAAAAAGGAGTGTCCGCTTTGCAAGACCACCCGCTTTCCGTTTTGCCGACCGAGAAAAAGCCGCCGTATATCAGCTGTCTTTTGGCCTGTGTCGCACTGCTATATATCACACATTTGGAGCTGTTTCCGCTGTTTAATTTCATCGGTCTCGGCGCGCTTTCCGCGTTCTGCGTGCTGTATGCCGTTTTGCTTGTCACAAGCGATGTGCGCTTTATTCCGCTGCCGCCGGTCATCTGCGCGGTCAGTCTGCTTGCGCGCGGTTTCTTTGCCGACGGATTTACGGAGAACATCCTGCAAGGGCTTGTCAATTTCGTGTTCTGCCTGCTTGCCGCGCTTGCGCTCTATGCCTGCACCGTCAAAAAAGCTTCCAAAAGCGTGACCTTTGCCGTGCTTTGCGTGTTTTATGCGATGCTTTTAGCCGCACACGTCTGTTTTCTCATTGAGCGCACCTACGGCTCGTTCAGCCTTGAAATTCTCGGCAAAGCCGTCGATGAGCTGACAAATTATGCCGAAAAATTCTTTACAGCCTTTCTCGGAAACGCTGCGCAAGCCCCGCTTACCGGCACAAAGCCTGCGGCGGAGGCCGATGCTGCCGCACTCGAAAAGGCAGGCAAAACGCTCGCCGCTTCGGTTCGCGCCGCATTGCCGTCGTTTGCCGTGTGCTTTTCCATGATGGGAAGCGCACTCACGCTTCTTATCTGCAAGCCGATCGTCTGCGCCATGCACGCGCAAAAGGCTTTCCTTGACGGACGGGTTTGGCGTTTTTCCGTATCCTCGGTCAGCGTGATCATGTTTTATGTGTCCTATATCATTTATTTTATCACCGGTCTTACCGGGTCAAACAGCGTCGCCTTCATCGCCTTTATGAATCTTTCGACCATTTTGACGTATCCGTTTGCCTATCTCGGCCTGCGCTTTCTGAACGGTGTGCTTTACACCAAAACCAAAAGCCGTGCCGCCGCTGCCGCAATCCTCGCGTTCGGCTTTGTGATACTCGGCTTGCTTTTCGGACTTGGCGGATTGCTCATCACCGTTTTTGCCTTTGCGGGTGCTGCCGCACAGTTAAACGAAAACTTGCGCAGCCGCTTTTCGGGCATCCGTTAACGCGTCCTCACTTTCCGATTTTTGGGAGGGATTTTCTTGGTATCTTTCAAAGACTTTCTGAAAAAACTGTGTTCGCACAAAAGCCTGTATGCCGGTCTTGTGCTTTTGATTTTGTATACCCTTGCCGCCTTTGCACGGAAACAGCCGGCGCTTGGCGGTCTCGGTGTCGCTTTTTGCGGCATTTACCTCGTCATACACGTGATTTTTGTCTGGCGCGAAATCAAAAAGGGCGGCATGACCAAAGACAGTCCGATGCTGTCCGGTCTGACACTCGGCTTTGTGACCTCGTTTTCCTCGCCGGTGGTCATTGTCGGCGGCAGCGGTGAGATCGTGTGGTACAACAAAGCATTTTTGGCTATGGCCGGTGAAAAAACCACCTTATACGGCAAAAAGCTGTCCGAATATTTCAGCCCGTCGCTCGGCGCAGCACGGCTTTTCCGCGACCTCGGCGAACCGATCCCGGTTTCTTACCGCGGCATCAATTACAACGTCAGCTGTTACAAAACGCAAACCGTCGGCAAGGGACACTGCATCACGGTTTGGGAGGACACCACCGAGCTATGCACTCTGAAGAAAGAGCTTGAAATGAAGTCGGTCATGGTCGCGTTTGTGGTCATCGACAACTTTTCCGAAGCCGTGCAGTTTATCCAAGACAAACAGCGCACCGCCCTCGCCCTCATCGGCAGTACGCTCGATGCCTGGACGGCTTCTTTGGGCGGCATTCTGAAGGAATACGACAAGGACAAGTTCATCATTCTGTTCGAACAGCGGCATTTTGAAAAGCTGGATGAAAGCCGGTTTGATATTCTCGATAAGATCCGCGAAATCGAGATCGACAACATCAATATGCCCTTCACCGCCTCCATCGGCGTTTCCAAAATTTCCGGCACGCTCGCCGAAAAGGAAAGCGCGGCGCGAAATGCCCTCGACCTTGCTCTCCAGCGCGGCGGCGACCAAGCCGTCGTCAAAAGCGAAACCAGCGTTGAATATTACGGCGGCCGCTCCAAATCGGTGCAGAAGAAGACCAAGGTTCGTTCGCGCGTGATTGCCGGTGAATTGACGGGACTCATCAAAAACAGCGGCAACGTCATTGTCATGGGTCATAAGTACGCCGACCACGATTCGATTGCCTCCTGCGTGGCGGTCAGCCGTATGGCAAAATTCTTGAACACGCCGGTTAACGTGGTGGTCAACATCCACGACTTCAACCTAAAAAAGATTTTCGAAAGTATGCGCTTCCAGGACGGCGAATACGACGATCTGTTCATTGACCGCGAAATGGCACATGAGTTAATCCGCTCGGATACACTGCTTGTGGTGTGCGACGTGAACAACCCGTCCTTTTTCGAGCTGCCGGAATTATATGAATCGGCAAACTCCTTTGTGGTCATTGACCACCATCGCAAAACCGGCGAATTCGTCAATCCGCCGAAGATCGCCTATATCGAACCGGCCGCTTCTTCGGTTTCGGAGCTGATGTGCGAGATCCTCGAGCAGGCCGTGCCGCCCGGAACGCTCACCCGTCCCGAAGCCAACCTGTTATTTTCCGGCATCATCCTCGATACCAAGCAGTTCACCAAAAACACCGGCATCAAAACCTTCGGTGCCGCTCAATATCTGCGCAGTGAAGGTGCGGAACCGTATGCCGCCACGCGCTTGTTCGACACCTCGGTCGGCGATTTTATGCGCGAAACGGTCTTCGAAAACAACATTCACATTTATAAGGAAAGAATCGCTATTTCGGTGAGCGAAAAAGAGGCCGACTTAAAAGATAAAATCGCCGCCTCCAAGGCCGCCGACCGGCTGCTCACCGTGGAAAACGTGTGCGCGTCGTTCGTTTTGTGCCGCATTGACGGCAATGTACACATTTCCGCCCGCTCCGACGGCACCATCAACGTCCAGCTCATCACCGAAGCTCTCGGCGGCGGCGGTCACTTTGACGCGGCCGGTGCCCAGCTCAACGATACCACCCTCACCAACGCCTTAAAACGTCTGAAAGAAGCCATTGACAGCCATTTGGACGAAGCGGCGGAGAAAGCCGATAAACTATAACGGAGAATGCTTATGAATTCACGATCCTGCACGGTTCTCGCCTTTGCCAATCAAAAAGGCGGCGTCGGAAAAACCACTTCCGCCGTCAATCTTGCCGCTTCCTTGGGAATGCTCGGAAAGAAGGTTCTGCTTGTCGATTTCGATCCGCAGGGCAACGCCACCAGCGGCGTCGGCATCGAAAAAAACGGCGACAACTCGGCCTACGACCTGCTCATGGGAGCAAACCCGTATGCCTGCATCGCAAAAACCGCGTTTGAAAATTTAGATGTTCTGCCATCGGACATTTCGCTTGCCGGTGCGGAGCTGGAGCTTGTGGACGAAAAAGACCGGCAATACAAGCTCAAGCACGCCCTCGATTCGCTTCGGAACGACTACGACTATATGCTCATCGACTGTCCGCCGTCGCTCGGGCTTCTCACCGTGAATGCCCTCAGTGCCGCTGACGGCGTGGTCGTGCCCATGCAGTGCGAATACTTCGCGCTTGAGGGCTTAAGCCAGCTGACGCTCACCATTTCGCAGATCAAGCGGTTATACAATCCGCTGCTTGAGCTTGTCGGCGTGATCATCGCCATGTACGACGGCCGGCTCAATCTTTCGGTGCAGGTGCTTGAAGAAATCAAAAAGCACTTTCCCGGCAAGCTCTTCAAAACGCCCGTGCCGCGCAACGTGCGCCTTTCGGAGGCACCCAGCTTCGGTATGCCGGCCATCTATTTTGACAAAAACTCCAAAGGCGCGGCCGCCTACCGCGACATTGCCTCCGAGCTTGTGAGCCGCTGCGGAACAAATTGAAACCATATTACGTCTAAACAAACGGTGATAAACTGTAAATAATTTGAAAGTGAGGGATTCATATGAAACGCTCCTTAAAAATGCTGCTTACAATGCTGTTTGCCACGGTTTTTCTTGTTTCTTTTGCTCTCGGCACGAATGCCGCATGGTCGTACCGGTGGCTCATCGAGCCGAATCCGCTCTATCGTTCCTTTGACTCTGTTACAGAAGATTTTGCCGTTTTTTTCGGCGGAGAATCCTACTTCTATAAGCGCGGCGTTGTGCGCCTGTCGGACAAAAAAGAAATCGTTCCGGCAGAATATAACGACATCCGCCTGCTTGCAAACGGTCATTTTGCCCTCGGAAAAAACATTACGCCCGGCAGAACTCTCGGTCCGGGCGAATGGGGCGTATGCACCGCCGACGGGACTGTCGTTGTACCGTTTGACTACATCTACGGCTTTACCGCGCTCGGCGACAAATATCTCGTTGCCCAAAACACCGACCGCAAATTCGGTGTGATCGATTATGCCGGAAACGTCGTTCTGCCGTTCGAATACGATTATTTAACGCCGAGATATTTTCCGCGAACGGATTCCACCTTATACGAAACGCATGACGATTCGCCGCTGTTTGCGAAAAAAGGTGAAAAATACGGCCTTATCGACCGCGCCGGAAGCATTCTCATCCCGTTCGACTATGACCATTTGGCGCAGGATTTCAGCCGTCCCGAAAAGGAGCTTATTCACGTGGCAAGCGACAGCGAAAACGGCTCTGTCGAAGGATATATCGACTATGCCGGGAACGTGGTCATTCCTCCTGCCTATTCGCACCTGTATTTTATCGCGGACAATGTCCTCATCGTTTACAATTCGGATTCGTCCGGTCAAAGGTACGGCATGGTCGATACGTCCGGCAACATTCTTCTGCCGCTGGAATACGATAATCTGTCCTTATTTTACGCTATGTATCCGAGTGACAAGCTGAAGCGAAGCGAGCTTGTGCAAGCCGTTTCACATGGCAAGACCGGCGTGTTTGACCTTGCCGGAAAACCGGCTGTACCGGTCGAATACGGCGCGTTAAACCTGTTCGACAACGACCGGATCCTTGTCGAAAAAGACGGCAAATGGGGCATGATCGACCGTGCCGGAAACGTGCTTCTGCCCTTTGACTATGACTATTTGGAGCGTCTGTCGGACACGCTTTTGCAGGCAAAAAAAGGCGACCTTTTCGCCGCAATCCGTCCGGACGGCACGGAGGTCACGCCGTATGAATTCACGAATTTCCGATACTCCTACCAAGACGGCTTTATTGTCGGCTGCAAGGGCATATCCATGTACGGCGTTTTGGATGCGGACGGAAATACGCGCATTCCGTTTGTTTACGACGATATCTACGCCGCCGACAGCGTAAACCTTTCGGAAAAACCGCTGTGGACGGTGCAGCAAGGCGAAAACTGGCTGCTTCTCGACGCAGACGGCAAGGAGATTTTCCGCCGCCCCTGCAGCGGCTTGCAGTATAACGCAAAGCTCGGCCTTTGCAGCGTGATTACCGAAAACGGCGCAGGCATCTTGAAGATCTCGTATAGCAAGCCGGTTTCCTACCGCCGGATCGTGACGGTTTCGACCGACACGACAAACATTCGCCTGACGCTCGGCGAAACTGCGGCTTTCGTCAATGCGGAAGTCAAAACGCTTGACACACCGCCGTTTTTGCTTGGCGACCGCACGTTTGTGCCGGTACGCTTTCTTGCGGAATCGCTCGGTGCGGAGGTCTTTTGGGATGACAGCACGAAAACCGCTTCGTTTGTCAAAAACGGCACAACGGTTCGCCTCATCATCGGGCAAAACACCGCCTATGTGAACGACGAGCCGCGCACGTTAGACGCGACAATCTTTCTCGAAAACGACCGCACGTATGCGCCGCTTCGGTTTGTAGCGGAAACGCTCGGTGCGGCGGTGGAATATCAAGAGAATTGAGAATTTAAAATTGAAAATTGAAAATTGAAAGTTGAAAATTAGGGGAAACGATTTTAAGGCAAAGCTTTGTGCGCTGATAGTAGCTGCGGTAGCAGTTGCCGTCCCTGTGTAAGGGAAGGTGGCACGCGAAGCGTGACGGAAGGGTTGTCATTTCTCTATTTACACAACACAAGACCGCGGATTCCGTTGTGGAATCCGCGGTCTTGTTGCGTCAAGTTATGATAACTTCTCGACTCGTGCAAGCCAATCGGCGGCAGATGCATCGCTCGGCATACGCCAATCTCCGCGCGGCGACAGGCACACGCTTCCGACCTTCACGCCGTCCGGCAGGCAGCTACGCTTGAACTGCTGCGTAAAGAACCGGCGGTAGAATGTTTTCAGCCATTTTTTAATCGTGTCCGCGTCGAAATCCTCACAGAACGCGCGGCACGCCAAAAAATAGATTTTTTCGGGCGTAAAGCCGAAACGAAGCACATAATAGAGGAAAAAGTCATGTAAGGCATAGGGGCCTACCGTGTCCTCGGTCTTTTGTGCAATCTTGCCGCTTGCGTCCGGCGGCAGCAGTTCGGGACTGATGGGCGTATCCGCCACATCCATTAGAATCTTGGCACAGCCCGGAAACACCTCACCCTCGGCAAGGCTCTCGATCATCCAACGAATAAGCGTCTTCGGGATGCTGGCATTCACGCCATACATACTCATATGGTCGGCGTTGTAGGTGCACCAGCCGAGTGCCAGCTCGCTTAGGTCTCCCGTGCCGCAGACAAGCGCGTTGTCGCCGTTTGCCACGTCCATTAACACCTGGGTGCGTTCCCGCGCCTGGACGTTTTCATAAGTGATATCATGCACAGCTTCGTCGTGTCCGATATCCTTAAAATGCTGTAAGCAGGCTTCTTTGATGTTGATCTCCCGGAAGGTCACGCCGAGTGCTTTCATCAGGGCGACCGAATTGTTGTAGGTGCGCGAGGTCGTGCCGAAGCACGGCATGGTCACACCGATGACGTTGGTCACCGGGCGGTGCAGCTTTTTCATGGCCTGTACGCAGACAAGCAGTGCAAGCGTCGAATCAAGGCCGCCCGAAACGCCCATGACCACCTTTTGCGCCGCCACCGACAGCCGTCCGACAAGGCCGGCCACCTGCATTTCGAAAATGTCTAAGCACCGTTCGGTGCGCTTTGCCTTGGTCTGCGGCACAAACGGCAGCTTGCGAAGCGGATACAGCGCACCGGCATCGTCGCGCGTTTGGCGGTTTGTAAGCGGCGCATACAGCTTTATGCGCCGCACATTTCCCGTTTCGGCGTCGGCACTTGCACAATCCGAAAAACTGCGTAACTTCCGGCGGTCGGCACGAATCTTGCCGAGGTCAACATCGGTGCAGAGCAGATAATCGTCGTCGATGAGCGCATCGTTTTCGCAGAGGATCGAGCCGTTTTCGGCCACCACCGAGTGTCCCGAAAAGATGAGATCGGTGGTCGATTCGCCGCTGCCGGCCGAAACATAGGCATACACGCAAAGTGCGCTTGCCGATTGGGTCTTGACGATCTCGCGGCGATAGGCACGCTTGCCGATGGTCTCGTTGCTTGCCGAAAGGTTAAAGAGCATTTCCGCGCCGGACAACGCCAAATGCGTGCCGGGCGAAAGCGGCGTCCAAAGATCTTCACAGATCTCCGCGCCGAAGGTCTCGCCGCCGCGACCGGTAAACACAAGCCGGTTGGAGACCGGCACGGGATACGAGGTGCTTTGGCCGAGTTCAAGCGAATCGAGTGTGTCGCGCTTTAAGTCGCGTGCCGAGGCAAACCAGCGCTTTTCATAAAATTCGTTGTAATTGGGCAAAAAGGTCTTGGGAACAAGGCCGCAGAGCCTGCCGCCCGAAAGCACGGCAGCACAGTTGTATAACACCGAATCGATGCGAACGGGTGCACCGACAAGCACGGTGATATCCCGTTTTTCAGTCGCTTCGGCGATGGTTTTTAATGCGTCAAGCGTTTCGCAAAGCAGCGATTCCGAGAAAAACAGATCGGCACAGGTGTAGCCGGTGACCGCAAGCTCCGGAAAGATCACATACGCCGCGCCGTTTCCGTCAGCTTCGTCGATTTTTTCCAAAATCCGTGCGGTATTCTCCTGCACTGCGCCGACTTTGACGTGCGGCACGGCTTGGGCAAGTCTTACATAATCAAACATTCATTACGCCTCGCTGTTCCCGTCTGCCGGTTCGGCTTCGTCCGTTTTATCCGTTTCATCCGCATCGGCTTCCGCCGTTTCGAGCGGCTGAAGCGATTTGTCGATCGTGCCGACAAGGCGGTTGATGGCAAAGCCCTTGGCAGAGAAAGTATCTTCGTATTCGGTGTGGATATTATCCGCTTCGTAAACGCTGTTATGCAGATCAAACGTGACGTCGGAAAGCGGAATGTTCGCCTTTTCAAACTGTTCGAGCGAAAAATCGAAGAGCGGCCGGTTGTCGGTTTTGAAAAAGATTTTGCCGCCGTCCTTCAAAACATGGCGGTATTTCCCGAGAAAGGCGGTATAGGTGAGTCTGCGCTTGGCGTGCTTCTTTTTCGGCCACGGGTCGGAAAAGTTGAGATACAGCGCATCAAGCTCCCCTTCTTCGAATATATCCGGCAAAGTCTCCGCGTCGCCGCAGACAAAGACGACGTTGGAAAGCCCGGCGTTTTTGATTTTTTCCATGGCCATGACAATCACGTCCGGCACTTTTTCAAAGCCGACGTAAAACACAGCGGGATTGCGGCGCGCAAGCTCTGTGATAAAGCCGCCCTTGCCGCAGCCGATCTCGGCGCATAACACCGTTCGGCCGTCCGCAAGCGAACGCCACTTTCCTTTATATTCGGTCGGATTTGTCACATGAATGTCGGCGCAGGCAAGCATCCGCTTTTCGCCGTTTTTCTTTTTTCGCATTCGCATAAAGAGTCTGTTCCTTTCGGTAGTCGATGATCGCTTCAAAAATTTTTTGATGTATACTTTGCTTTCGTAACGGGCATACTGACAATAAAATGAGAATCAAAAAGCTCATTTTATCCTATCAACACAAAATCCGTTAAAGGAGAGTCATCAATGCTTGACAGAATTGCTTTGATATTAACCATTATCGGTGCGCTCAACTGGGGCAGCATCGGTCTTTTTCAGTTTGACTGCGTGGCATGGCTGTTCGGCGGTCAGGCCGGAATCGTCAGCCGCATTATCTATGTGCTTGTGGGACTTGCCGGCCTTTGGTGCATTTCGCTTCTGTTCCGCGAACGAAACATCATCACCGACGGTGAAGACCGTCTGTAACCGAACCGGCTCACCGCTTCCCCTTACGGGAAGAAGCGTTTTTCGCCGGATAGCCGTTTTTCTCCCGGGCGGTGCGTTTTGCACCGTCCTTTTTCGGCGTTTTTGAGCCGTAACCGACGTTCTTTTTCTGCTTGTCAAACGATTCTTTTCCGGGTTTTCTGCCGTTTTTGTCGGACGCTGCGCGGCGGTCATTGCGATCACGCGTTGTTGTTTTGCCCGATTTGGCGTTCGTTGCCTTGTCCCGGGCTTCCGGACGATGGCCGAGTAACTGCCATGCGTCCTCCCGCCCCGAAAGCAAGATGGCCTTGCGGACAAGCTCGGCATTTTCCGGGCGTGTGGACTGCAAAAGCGCACGCTGCATCCGTTTTTCCTCATAGTCGCGCGTCACCTTGACCGGCTGCATGGTAAACGGGTCAAGACCGGTATAATACATGGTGGTCGCCGCCGTTCCGGGCGTCGGATAGAAATCCTGCACCTGTTCGGGGCGGATCTTGTGCTTCTTTAAGTACAACGCCAGATCAATGGCATCGTCAAGCGTGCTTCCCGGATGGGAGGACATGAGATACGGCACGATATACTGCTCAAGTCCGGCACGTTTGCAGGCGGCAAAATACTTATCGCAGAAGCGCTCGTAAACCGCAATCTCCGGTTTTCCCATGTAGCGCAGCACATTGTTGGAAATATGCTCCGGCGCGGTCTTTAGCTGACCGCTGACGTGCTTTTTCGCCAAAATATCGATGAAGGTCTCGTCCTTGTCGTACACGGCATAGTCGAACCGCACGCCGCTGCGCACGAACACTTTTTTGATTTTCGGCACAGCCGCCACCTTTTCGAGAAGCTCAACGTATTCGCTTTGGTCGCAGATGAGATTCTTGCAAGGCGTCGGCGCAAGGCACCGGCGGTTCTTGCAAACGCCCTTTTTGCCCTCTCGCACAGCTTCGCACGGCCCATACCGGAAGTTCGCCGTCGGGCCGCCCACGTCGTGGATATAGCCCTTGAAGCCGGGCAGCGTCGTCAGAATTTTGGCTTCCTCGACCACCGATTCGATGCTTCTTGACACAACGTTTCGGCCTTGGTGAAAGGCAATCGAGCAGAACGCACAGCCGCCGAAACAGCCGCGGTTATGCGTGATGGAAAACTGCACTTCGCTCAAAGCGGCAATGCCGCCGACCTTGTCATAGCTCGGGTGCCACGCACGCGTATACGGCAGTGCATACACCCTGTCCATATCCTCGCGCGTCAACAGCGGCGGAGGCGGATTCTGCACAATCTTCTTGTTGTCGTAATATTCCACAATGGCTTTGCCGTCCACGGGACTTTGGTTGTTATACTGAATTTTGAAGGCTTTGGCGTACTTTTCCTTATCGGTCTTCAGCTCGTCGTATTTATAGGTATCGATAAACTCGAATTCCGGCTTATAATCCGGCTCGGCGGCAAACACTGTGCCGCGGATGCCGCGGATTTTCTTGACCGGCACGCCCTTATCGAGCATTTTGGCGACCGCCGTCGTGTTGTATTCGCCCATGCCGTAAAGCAGAATATCCGCGCCGGAATCGATCAAAATGCTGCGGCGCACCTTGTCGTCCCAATAGTCGTAATGCGCAAACCGTCTAAGCGACGCCTCCACGCCGCCGATGAGAATCGGCACATCGCCGTAAGCCTCGCGGATCCGGTTGCAATACACAATGACCGCGCGGTCGGGACGAAGCCCGATTTTGCATTCGGGCGAATAATAATCCTCGCTGCGGCGTTTTTTGGAGGCCGTATAGTGCGCCACCATGGAATCCATGTTGCCCGAACAGACCATAAAACCGAGTCGGGGTCTTCCGAACACGCAAACGCCCTTGCCGCTGCCGTCCTTATAGCGGTTTTTGTAATCGGGCTGGGCGATAATGCCGACCGTAAAGCCGGCATCTTCCAAAATGCGGCCGATGATCGCCGTGGCAAAGCTGGGATGATCGACATACGCATCGCCGGACACAAATACAAAATCGACCGCCGCGCCGTCGGGCAATTCTTCTTTGCTCATGGGAAGCGGCTTTGTGCCGAGTTTCGGTAAATACTTCAAAATGTCTCCTATGGCTTAATAGCCGGCAGCGCGCACATCCTTGATCATTTCGTCGATCTGCGCTTCAAAGCTGGAATCCTCTTTCATGCGGTCCTTGACCTTGTTGACCGAAGCCACCACCGTCGAATGGTCGCGGTTGAACACCTTGCCGATGTTGGCAAAGGACATTTCGGTCAATTCGCGTAACAGGTAGATGGCCACCTGCCGTGCCGTGGCTATGGCATCAGTCTTGCGCTTGCCGATGATATCCTCGGTCGGAATGCCGTATTTTTGGGAAACGAAGGTCAATATCCGTTCCGGCGTCACGGCGGACGCTTTGGCGTTTAAGATGTCCGCCACGGCGGTTTTGGCGTGTTCCATGCACACGTCGATGCCCTGAATAAAGGCCAGCGCACGCATTTTTTTGAGCGCGCCTTCAATCTGGCGGATGTTGTCCTTGATATTTTCGCCGAGATACATGAGCACGTCGTTCGGCACCTGCATTCCCAAGGATTCGGCCTTGCGCTTGAAGATTGCCACGCGAAGCTCCAAATCCGGCGGTTGGATATCGACGATAATGCCGTGCTCAAAGCGCGAAAGCAAGCGAGCGGCAAGCGTTTTGATGTCCTTTGGCAGGCGGTCAGAGGTGACGATGATCTGTTTTCCGGCTTCAAAGAGGGCTTCATAGGTATGGAAAAATTCCTCTTGAATGGTCTCCTTGCCGGCGATAAACTGAATATCGTCGATGAGAAGCACATCGGCACTGCGGTATTTTTCGCGAAACAGAATCGGCGTCTTGTTGGACAGCGATTCGATAAGCTCGTTGGTAAAATCCTCGCCCTTGGCATAGATGATCCTGAATTCGGGATGGTTTTCATTCAACAAATGCGTAACGGCATATAACAGGTGCGTTTTTCCGAGTCCCGGCGAGCCGTACAGATAGAGCGGATTTGCCACCACGGCCGGCTGGTTGGCGACCGACCAAGCCATCTTGTAGGCAAGGTCGTTGGAGCGCCCGACAACAAAGTTTTCGAACGTGTATTCCGGCGAATATTCCGGCAAAAGGGAGGAAGAAACCATGATGCCCGACGGGTCTTTTCCGGGTCTTACAGCCGACAGCGGCACAGTGTCCGAGACCGCGTCCAGCTTTTCGGTGATCTCCTGCAGCTGTTCGGAACGCATCCGGCTCTGTAAAGCCGCAAGCTGACTTTCAAACGAGCCGTGCTCGGTGGATACGATCACCGGCTTTACCCGAAACCCGAGAATCTTTTCTAACTCGTCCGAAAGGATATCGGCATATTTCGACTGAATGATCTGCATTTTCAAATCGTTGTCCGTGCGGAAAAAGGCAGCCTCCGGCGTCAGTTTTTCCATAGACATGGTATCAAACCACAAATTGACCGTCATCGGCGATAAATTGTGATTTTCGCCGAGTCCCGCAAGCACAAGCTTCCAAATATCTTTTTCGTTCATTTGCCGATTCCTTTCAATGATTTTTTCTTTTTGCCGGAAATCCGTTTGTTCTCCGGCGCATTTCGTACTTTTTATTGTAACAGATTTTTGCGTATAAGTCAAGAAAAATAAACGCATTCGGGAAAATAAGCCAAAAAACCGTTGACAGCCGCGCACCGCAATGCTATAATTAAGAAAAAAAAGCCGTTCAAAACGACTTCATTATAAGAGGAGGATTTGTTGTGTTGAAGAAAATCTTAACAGCCGTGCTATGCGCATGGATACTGCTTGGTACGGCCGCGTTTGCAGCCGAACTGAAGGCGGGCGATGTCGCCTATGTCGTATACGGCGGCAGCGTCAATGTTACCAAAAAAGCCACCTATTCAGGCGCCATCAGCACGATCGGCAAAGGAACCAGGGTAACGGTTTTGGAGGCTTATGTAGTCGGTGAGGACAACCGAAAGTTTCATAAAATTGAGCTTTCGGACGGCACCGTCGGCTATGTCCTTGCTTATACAACGGCGCGGGAAACAACACCGATTTTGGATGCCGGTGAGGCGGTTGAAAAGGATTTAAACAAACAATGGGCCTCCACCGACACGGACAAGTATCAGCACGCCATCGAAATGACCTTTCTGTCCGATTACATATACGGCGGAAGCAAAACGACCGAGGGCACCGAACGGAATTTCTATGCCAAAGTGCCGACCGAATGGGTAAGACACGACCGTCCCGCTTCCTTGCCGCTTGTGGGATTGGCAATTGTCCATATCGGCGATGAGGGAAAGATCGGCTCGGTAAAGGCCTCGTTCTATCCCGGAGATCCGCCAATGAACTATCATATCCGCAGACTGGATGAACTTCGCGCCATCGGATATGAGCCGCTGTTTTCGGAAAGAACCAGAACCGATGCGTTTGCAAACACCGCGTTTTATGTTACAACAACGAATGAAATGGAAGTTGTCGCCTATAACGAGAAATGGGTTGCCGTATGGAGCGAAGGCGGTGTGGACGAAACGCGCGGCTCGATAAGACAGTGCGGCGAAAAGGACGGTACGGCGTTCACAAGCTGGAAGCCGGGCGTATATTTCCTTCCGCGGAAGAATTGCTATATTTTGGATATCAACAATCAGGTATCAACAGCTCCGAAAATTGAAGCGGTCGGCAAGGCAACCGGTCTTTTAATGGTGAAAACCACGCCCGACAATACGGATTATGTAAAATCGGGCGTTATCAAAATCAACCAATCCCTGCAGATCGTCAATGCCACGCCGGAGAACGGACATTATAAGATCTACTATAAAAAAGGTCTTTATTATGTTGAAACAAAGTACGTGAATATGCAGCTCGCAAACACCCAAAAACCGGCAACGCAGTACAAAGCCATCGCAGCCGTTGACTGTGATATTTCCGACGGTTCTTCGGTTGTCGGCTCGGTTAAAAAAGGTGCAGCCATCGATGTTGTCGCAATGAACTATGACGGCGTCCATTCAAAAATCTGGTTTAACTCAAAGGAATGCTATATTCCGACAAGCAATCTCGATGAATTCACCAAAACTCTGTCCGCAGCCGACACAGCCGTGCTCGGCGCGCCGATCGGCGTTCTGTCGGTTGATACGCCTTGGGGCGAATGGGGCGAATTCACCTATTCAGCCGAGGGACTTGCAAAGCTGAAGGCATACCGTTACGGCTATATCAACGTTGACGAGAAAATGATGTCGGAATACAGCAAATGGGTTCTTTCCAACAACGGTGACATCAATAAAATACACGACCGGGAATGGGTCAATGTATACGGTATCGAAGAGTACTCGTTTGACCGCGACGCGGATATGTTAGCGCTTCCCGAAATCGATCCTGCCGATTACGACCCTTGGATCATAACCGGCAAAATCTATACGATTTTCTATGACGGCGAGATTCGCTATCTGGTTCATGAGGATGATATGCACGATACCTTCACCTATTATCCCGGAAACGGATTCAGCAAGCAATCCGTTTCGAAAACGCAGACGGTTTGCTTAGACGGCCGCAAGTTCAACACGGTTGCCTATAACATCGACGACAACAACTACTTTAAGCTCAGAGATATTGCAGAAATCCTTGACGGAACCATAAAAACCTTTGATATTAAGTACGACGGCGCAACCAATTCGATTGATATGTTAAGCTTTTACGATTACACAGCGGTCGGCGGTGAATTAACACCGGGTGACGGCGTCACAAGAACCGCTTATTCCTCATCGGCGTTTTTAACCTTAGACGGCGTGCCGATCAAGGCAACCTGCTATAACATTGAAAACAACAATTATTACAAGCTGCGCGATATCACAAATGCGCTAGATTGCCGCGTTGAGTGGGACGAAAAAACGCAGATCATATGGGTCATTCCGGCAAGAACAGCCTTTGATGATCCGGATGAGATCGTCGGTTAATCGAACACAAATCGTATGGAGCATTCGTCGGAAACCACACCTCGGTGACTTCCGCCACAGAGCGATGATATACCCATCATCCCGAAAATAGTCCGCCAAACCTTGGCGGACTATTTTCAAAAAACAAGGAGGGAACACTGTGCGCCGTAAATATCTCGATAATATCCGATGGATGACCGTGGTCTTGGTCGTCGTCTACCATGTGTTCTATATGTATAACGCCGCCGGGATTCCGGGCGGTGTCGGTGCTTTTTCCAAAACACAAAAGCAGGATGCTGTTTTGTACGTGCTGTATCCGTGGTTCATGCTGCTGCTTTTCGTTGTATCCGGCATGAGTGCGCGCTTTCATTTGGAAAGCCATTCCGAAAAGGATTTTTTGCGTCAAAAAACAACCAAACTGCTTGTGCCGTCAACAATCGGCCTGTTTGTGTTTTGGTGGATTTTGGGGTATTTCAATGTCAAAATCGGCGGCGGTCTTGCCGCTATGCAAGGTGTACCGAAGCCGGTGCTGTATCTGATTTTCTGCGTTTCCGGCACCGGACCGCTATGGTATATCCAGCTTCTGTGGCTGTATTCGGTGTTCCTTATCGCATTTCGCCGCTTTGAAAAGGATACACTGTGGAAGCACGGTCAGAAGGCAAATCTTGCGGTGCTGCTGTTATGCGGCGTTCTCGTTTGGGCGGGAGCCAATGTCGGTAATGTGCCGGTCATCACTGTGTACCGCTTCGGCATTTACGGCGTCGGCTATTTTCTCGGCTACTTTGTGCTTTCGCACGACACGGTCATCGACCGCCTGAAACAAGCGTATCTGCCGCTCGGCGCGGCGGCTGTTGCCCTCGGTACAGCGTTTACGGTTTTCTTTTGGGGCAAGCCGTATGCCGAGCATTCCGTGCTTGATACGCCGTTATGCAACGCCTATGCCTGGATTGCGGTTTTGGCGATTCTTGCGTGCATGAAGCGGTGGGGTGACCGGGAAAACTGCTTTACGCGCTTCATGTGCCGCAAAGCCTGGGGACTCTACCTGTTTCACTATCTGCCGCTTGCCGTGTGCGCCTTGTATCTTTACCCGACGTCACTTCCGGCCACGCTCAAATATTGGCTTTCGGCACTTGCCGCTTTCGGCGGCGCACTGCTTCTGTATGAAGTAATCCGACGCATTCCGTTTTTACGGTGGTGCGTCTGTGGGTTTAAAAAGAAAACGTAACCGCCGCCGCATAAAAAAGCCGGTCGTCACGGAAATTAACCTTCCGCGGCGACCGGTTTGTTTTGTTGCTTAGAGCATTTTTTCGAGCTTTTCGGTCACACCGTCAAGCACCGTGACCGATGCTTTTTCGATCTCACCGGTATCGCACAGCGACGCAAGCTTCGGATCAAACGGCATTTGAGCAAGCAGCTCAAGCCCCTGCTCCTTCGCCGTTTCGGCAGTCTTGCTCTGACCGAAAATCTCAATGCGCTTGCCGCAGTCGGGACATACAACATAGCTCATGTTTTCCACAAGTCCCAAAATCGGGATGTTCATCTTCTTCGCCATGTTGACAGCCTTGCTGACCACAAGCGAAACCAGCTCTTGCGGACTTGTCACAATGACAATGCCGTCAAGCGGAATCGACTGGAATACGGTAAGCGGCACATCGCCCGTTCCCGGAGGCATATCCACGAACATAAAGTCCACGTCCTCCCAAACAGTGTCCGTCCAAAACTGCTTGACCGCACCGGCAATAACCGGGCCGCGCCAAATGACCGGCGTGTCTTCGGTTTCAAGAAGCAGGTTGGCCGACACGATCTTGGTGCCGCCATGGGACACCATCGGTAACATCAAGCCGTCGTAGCCGGAAAGTCTGCCATGAAGTCCAAACGCCTTCGGGATGGAAGGCCCTGTGATATCCGCGTCCAAAATCGCCGTATGGAAGCCTTTGCGTGCCATTAAAACAGCAAGCAGGGAGGTAACCATGGATTTGCCCACGCCGCCCTTGCCGCTGACAACGCCGATGACCTTTTTCACCGAGCTGTTTTCGTTTAACGGTTCGAGCATACTTTCCGGCTTCTCGCGCGACGAACAGGCCGCCGAGCAAGTGCCGCAGTCATGTGTGCATTCTTCTGCCATTTTCTTCATCCTTTCAAAGAAACACCTTTCGGTGAGTTTTTTACTTTTCTAAAAAGAAACAAACATGTGCTTCTTTACAGAATCTTTTGCGCTTTCTCAATTTCGGTCACAATGCGACGCAGCACTTCCGGAAGACTGTTTTCTGCCTTTTTTTGCATATCGGAAAGCGGCGTTTGCATAAATTCGCGGCAAATATCCGCCGAAATCCGGCGAAGCTCTGCTTGCTCATACGGTTTTTGAAGCCAGTCAAAGACAGCCTCGCCTTCTTTTTGAAATACGCTGTCTATCAGCTCCACAGCATATTGTCGACAATAGTTGTTAAGAATATTCTCTTTCAGCGTTCTCTCAAAATCCGGATTAACGGGTGCTGTTTCCCGTAATTGTAAAAGCGTTTCGTAAACGGAGAAATCCTTTGTATGCCGTAAAAGCTCGGACAGCAGTGCTGTCAATCGCTGGTAAACGATTCGAATCTCTTCCGTTTCTGCCGACATTCCGAAGCGGAAAAAGGCTTTTGCCAACAGGTAATTCAAGAAGCGACCGCAAACGGTGCGCGCAATGTCGATGGTATCGCGGCGAATGAATTTGTCCTCTGTTTCGGCATTGATTGCCGCAAGCGAGTTCAAAACCTCGGATAATGACTCAATCTGCTGTTTGGCTTTTTTGACTGCCTTTTCGTAGTATTCCAAAACCGGTTTTTGTTGGCTGTCGCTCCCTATCACAAAATACACCGGCTTTGTAAAAATATCACTGTGAGTGAACCAATAATTATCGGTGGCAAAGCGTTCGTTCGGCTTGTTGACGGCGGTATAACCGCCCCATCCGGACAGCTTCAAAAACGGTAAAAAGCTCTGCCAGCACCGGTTCATCCGTTCGCCGAACACGCCGTATCTGCCGTAACTGTAACAAGCTGTCATTTGCTCAACGCTCTGCTCTAACGGATGCCATGCGTTTGTGCAAAGGTATTCCAAAACAAGCGGATCGCTGTGCGAAAGCTCCGGCCACAGAACCATCCCCCTGCACATCGGATCTTCCGCCGCAATTTTCAGTCGTTCCTCCGTCCGGTCATACTCTCCGCGCAACTCGCTTTCCGCCTCATAGGCATGAAACAGCCCGAATATCCACGGAAACCGATTGACAATGCCCCAATTCACAAAGCTCTGCTTCTCATCTCTTCCGTCCGATGTGTAATCCAACAGAATGGTACGCTCCGGATCCAACTCCGCAATAAATTCGCGAACCTCTTCGGGACGCCACCAACCGACAAAATCCCACGTAGCAAGCATTAAGAGCGAATGGGGATAGACCCGGCGCAGTGTTTCGGCAATTCGGCGATAGCACAGCTTTTTCAGCATGAAATTCCGGCGATCCTCTTCATACATCCGTCTTTCGCCAAGTCCGATTGTGTGAAAAAGAAACGTGTTGCCGTCATATACCTCCGCCATGGTTTTGGTAAGCTGCATATAAGCGTCCATGTTTTCACGGACACGGAAATCAAACACGCGCCCGGTGGCATATGTATTGTACTGCCTGTCCGCCTGCTCCAAAAAAACAGGTTTTCTTGAAAGGAGAAACTCCTTTGGTGTTCGCGAATACCAATGCGTCATTGTCCCGGTATCCGTCATCGACATCAAATCGTTGCGTTCGGCATATTCCATGATTTTTTTTCTTAACGTGCCGCGATACCTTAAACTCCAAAAATCCGAACGGTCATCATACCCTTTTTCATCCGTAATCACCCGATACGTTTCGGGATAGGGCACCTCGTCCGGAAAAGTCTTCTGCCAAACATCATCCATGCCAATGCGGAGCATGAATAAATTCAGCCTTTTCTTCATGAGAAAATCGATTTCCGTTTGCCAGTCCCGCAGCGACCAATGCTCCGCCTGAAACCGCTTTAAGCCCCGGTGTGCAAAATAACGTATGCCTCGGTAGGAAAAGCGGGGAGATTCGCAATCATCCACGCCTTCAAGCACGATTTCTCCGCTGTTCGGTATCACGTCGCCATCCCAGAAATAACGGCATCCCATATACTTTTCATAATAGCCGTACACAGCATAGATAGTGGAACGTGCCCGACCGCCTGCCAATATCAGAACCCTTCGCGTGCCTTTTCGGTAAGTCTTGCACCGGTAGTCGTCCGTACCGTATCGTATTCCCAAATCCGGCACATTCCGGTCAAGCATTTCGTTTAACAGAAAATCATTCACCGCGTCCGAGCCAATGATAACCAGATCGCTTTTTCCGTCATCCTCTTCCGAAGCGTTGATTTCTTTTCCTGTGGTAAGGCGGTACATTTTTTTGAAAGCATCCGCCGCCGTTTCATAGGCCGTACCGCACTTTTTCGGGCAAAGCATGATAATCGACATTTGCAATTCACTCCTTTTGTATAGCTGCATAGTTTGTATAGCTGCATAAACAGTATACCTCTTTAAGGCATGAATTACCATCGAATTTTTCTTTCAAAACATACAAATTTCGAAACAACGCTTGACACGGAAGCAAAAATGTTATATCCTGTTAACGGTGATAAAAATGTTTTTCGATAACCCGAACAATGAGATCCGCATTCTCAGCGTATTCCGCGTTCAACGGGATGAATCACACGCGCTGTCCCCGGATAGACCATTTCACTCACTTTCTTTGCGGCGGCACGGCTATGCGGATTTTACCGCAGGAAACCGTGTGCGCCGTGTCTCGCCCGGCGATGTTCTCTATCTTCCGGCACATTTTTCCTTTCGGATCGATGCCGGAAAAGAAGACCTTTTTGTCGTTCACTTTGATTTGTTAAACGGCTCCTTTAACGATATGGAAGTGTTCTCCGCTTCCGACAGCCGAATGATCCTGCACGGCTTTGAACGTATGTATGATGAATGGCACACAAAAAAGCCGAGCAGTCACTATCTCTGCCAAGCAGAGCTCTGCAAGCTCCTTGCCTGCATTCTCTCATACAAGCAAACCGAGATAAACGATTTTTCGGAAAACAACTTTGCCGAAACAATCGAGTACATACATATGCATTTTGCCGACAAAGACCTGAAAGTCGAAACTCTCGCCAAAATTGCCGGCATGAGCGATACATACTACCGGAAGCTGTTTGCGCAAAAACACCGAACAACGCCGTTGAAATATATTCATTCTCTCCGGCTTGCTTTGGCAAAGGAGCTGTTAACCTCAGGCTATTACACTGTCACGGAGACAGCGGACAAATGCGGCTTCGACTCACAGAATTACTTTTCCGCGGTCATAAAAAGGGCGTTCGGGAAAACTCCGTCGGAGCTCAAAACGCTTCAGACTCCGCACAAAACCGTTTGACGGAGAAAAACCGCCGCAAGCTTTGCGGCGGTTTCCTTTTTTTGTCGGTTGATTATTCTTCGTCGGGAAGCTCGCCGCAGCAAGAGCCGTCGCACAGCTCTTGGTCGTCGTCTTCATAATCATCGTAATCGTCTTCGTCGAAATCGCCGTAGATTTCGCGTTCGACTTCGCCGAGATCCTCGTCGAGTTCGTCAGCATAATCATATAACGTTTCCACATCTTCATCAAGGCCGGCAATTTCGTCTGCCATATCGTCGAGAATGTCAACAATCGCGGCAATCAGCTTGCCCTCCTTGGAATGGGTGTCATACTCCATGCCTTCCATAAGGCCTTTGAGATGGGATACTTTTTCCTTGATTTCCATAATTAAGCTCCTTTCACCGCAGATTTCTGCGATTTTAACGGATTTTTAAGCTCTTTCGAGATATTCGCCTGTACGGGTATCGATCTTGAGAACATCACCGATATCGATAAAAAGCGGAACCTTGATGGAAGCGCCGGTTTCGAGAGTAGCGGGCTTGGAGGCACCGGTAGCGGTGTCGCCCTTGAAGCCGGGTTCTGTATCCGTCACTTTGAGTTCCACAAACATCGGCGGTTCAACGCCGAAAACATTGCCCTTGTAGGACATGATCTTGCACATCATTTCCTCTTTGACAAAACGGAAGTTGTCGCCGAGCTTGGACTTGTCGATCGGAAGCTGTTCGTAGGAATCCATATCCATGAAGTAGTAAAGCTCGCCGTCGTTGTAGAGATACTGCATTTCTTTTCTTTCAACAAGAGCAACCGGATATTTGTCGGTCGGGTTAAAGGTCTTTTCAACAACCGCGCCGGAAATGACGTTGCGCAGCTTCGTTCTTACGAAAGCCGCTCCTTTTCCGGGCTTTACGTGCTGAAATTCGATGATCTGCATAACACTGCCGTCCATATCGAACGTAATGCCGTTTCTGAATTCGCCTGCTGTAACCATGAGTTAGATCCTCCAATAAATTAAATACGCAAAATATTACAGATGTATTATACCACAAAGAGAGCCGCAATGCAATAGTTTTTTTGAATTTTTCCGTGCAATGACGTTATTTTTCGCACTTTTAAGCTTGCAGCCGTTCATACGCCCGTTTCATTGCCAGCGCGTCCTCCGCTTGCGTGCCGTCCGATTCGCAAATAATGGTCGGTTTCACGCCGAGCGATGCAATCGCCTCCATAAGCGGCTCAAATTCCGGGCCGAAAGCCGTGTCTTCAAAGGTCAAGTGCCGCTTTTCGCCGCCTGCCGTATACTCGATTTTCGAAAAATGGCAATGCAGCCGTTCGGCGGCTTCGGGCGCTTTTTCGGCCGCGATGCGGTCAAACACACGCTTATAGTCGTCAGCCGTGTTGAAAACGCCGCCTCTTTCACGTGCGTTCATATGGCCGAAATCCACCACCGGAACGACGGTTTCATCCACCTTGCAGAGCGTGAGCACCTCATCAAGCGTACCGAGCTGACCGACCTTGCCCATGGTCTCGATGCCGAGCTTAAAGCCGTACAAGCCGGCATTGGTCAATTCCTCCAGCGCGTGCCTTAACGCGTCGGCGGCATATTCGGTTGCTAACACCCGGTCGAGCTTCGCGCAGGAGCCTGCGTGGATGACCATGGTTTCGCCGCCCATGAGCTTCAGAGCCTTTGCACTTTCGAGGATATAGCGCGCACTGCCGATGCGTTTGGCCTCCTCCACCGAGGAAAGCGAGATGAAATACGGTGCATGAATCGACAGGGCGATACCGGCGTTTTTAGCCGCTTCGCCGAGCTTTTCAAACGTTTCGTCGGACGCATTCACGCCGCGGCCGGCCTCGTATTCATACGCGTCAAGGCCGAACGCTTTGACCCATTCCGGTGCCTGCAGCGTGCTCTTTTTACCGTCCTTGTAAAAGCTGTCGGCGTTGCCGCCGGGACCGAATTTGGGAAAATCGGACATAGACATTCTCCTTTTTCGTCAATTGTCGGAAGCCTCCGGCAGATGAAAATTTGCCATACGCTTTTTGCCGATGCGGACAAACGGTTTCTCAAAAAAACGTTTGAACTTGAAAAATGCGGTTTGCACGTCCTTGATCGAGCGCACCAGAACGCATTTGATACCGAGATTTGACGCGGCAAGCACATCGGTAAAGATCTGATCGCCGACCGCCATGCAGTCTTCGGTGTCAATGCCCTGTGCCTTCAAAAGCGCACGGATTTTTTTTGTTAACGGCTTCCCGGCCTTGAAAACATACGGAAAGCCGAGAGCTTCGGCATAGAGCTTCACGCGGTCAGGCTTGTTGTTGGACACAAAAACGACGCGGATGCCGTTTTCGGCAAGAAGCGCAAACCATTTTCGGTTTTCCTCGGTCGGTTCGGGCACGTCATACGGCACAAGCGTGTTATCGATATCCAACAGCACACACCGTACCTTTTCCTTTTTGAAAAGCGCAAGCGGAATATCGTACACCGTATCGAAATAATACTCCGGTACAAGCATGGTTTACCTCTCGTCAACATAGATAGATACCAAAAGCCGAAGAATGCGGACATTCTTCGGCTGTTTGATTTTGTAAGCACTTATTCAGCGTCTGCGGCTTCTTCAGCGGCTTCTTCGGCGGCTTCTTCCTCCGGTGCATTCTCTGCTTCGAGAAGTGCGCGGATGGAGAGACTGACCTTCTTGGCGTCGTAGTCGATGGCGGTGATCTTCGCCTTAACGACCTCGCCGACGGAGAGCTCGTCAGCCGGCTTTGCGATCTTGTGATCGGCAATCTGCGAAATGTGGATAAGACCGTCGATACCCGGAATCACTTCGGCAAAAGCACCGAACGGCGTGAGGCTGACGATCTTGACATCGACAACATCGCCTTCGCTGTACTTTTCGGAAAGGATGGTCCAAGGATTGTCGGCATCCATCTTGTGACCGAGGGAAATGCGTTTCTTTTCCGGGTCAAGAGCCTTGATATAAACGTCGATCTCTTCGCCGACCTTGACAACTTCGCTCGGGTTCTTGATACGCTTCCAGGACAGCTCGGTAATATGTACCATGCCGTCAACCGGACCGAGGTCTACAAATGCACCGTAGCTGGTGATGGATTTCACTTTGCCGGTGAAGGTCTGACCGACTTCGGCGGTTTCCCAGAATTTGGCTTCGGCAGCCTTCTTCTTTTCGGTAGCAACGGCTCTGACGGAACCGACAGCACGCTTCTTGCGGGCATCCGTGCCGATGACCTTGAATTCGAGAGTCTGACCGGCAAACGGTGCGAGATCCTTTTCATCATACGGCTCTTCGCGGCGCGGGAGCGTGGTCTGCGAGATCGGAATAAAGACGCGGCCGAAGGGGCTGATCATAACAAGACCGCCCTTGGTTAACTCAATGACCTTGCCGGTGAGAACGGTTCCGTTCTGTTCGGCTTCGACAAGAGCCTCCCAGTTCTTGTCCGCATCAATGCGCTTTTTCGAAAGAAGGATGGTGCCTTCGGCGTCGTTGGGCTTTACAACAACAACGTCGATTTCATCGCCGACCTTGACAAGGTCTTCGGTCTTGGCGGTCGGGTCGTCCGAAAGCTCGGACAACGGAATCATACCGGTATATTTGATACCGAGGTCTACATGAACCTCAGTCGGTGTAACACTCGTTACAGTGCCCTTGACTCTTTCTCCTGTTCTGAGAGTTTTGAATGACGCATCGAGCATTTCTTCAAAGCTCATGCCGTCGTTGATCATGGATGTGTCCATCGTTGTTTTTCATCAGTCCGACAGATGTTTTAATATTCCGTCGATTCTGACTTTTACCTCCTCTATAATATCATCAGGTGTGGAAGCACCTGCTGTAATCCCTACGGTAAACGTTTGATGACCGTTTCCGGCATCACCGGCAAGCAGCCGAAAGTCCTCCTCCGGCACGTCCGCCGCTTTTTCAAACAGATAGACGTTCTTGCAAAACTGCCGCGCAATTTCGTACAGCTTTCGCGTATTGGAGCTTTTGGCTCCGCCGATCACGCACATGACATTTGCGCGCGACGCCATTTGTTTCACTTCATTCTGACGATTTTCCGTAACACTACATATTGTATCAAAAATTCTTGCGCTTGTATAGTCTTTTTTCAGAACTTTCTGACAATTTACATATTTTTCATGATTTCCGGTAGTTTGAGACACTAATATTGGCGTTTTTTCACGGATGCGACATTCTTTTCTCATAAACTCCGCGCATTCCGCCTCATTCGAGCAGACCACCGCATTCCCGTGCGCATAGCTTTCAATGCCGACGACCTCGGGATGATTTTTATCGCCGACAATAACGACCGGCGAGCCGTCGCGCGTGTTTTCCTCCACGATTTTGTGAATCCGCCGCACAAACGGGCAGGTCGCGTCCACCACCTCAAAGCCGTCTGCCGAAAGACGTTCGGAAAGCTGCTTTGTCACGCCGTGTGTGCGGATCACAAGCACGATTTCGGCTTTCTGCGGCGCAAGAGCCGCAATGTCCGCTTCGCTTTCCAGACAGAAAATGCCGTCCTTCTTCAGCCGTTCGATAAAAATACCGTTGTGAATCAGTTCTCCGATGACATAGATCCGCTTATCGGTTTTATGCCGCAGATCGTACACCATTTCGACGGCTCTGCGCACACCGAAGCAAAAGCCGCAGGACTCTGCAATCTCAATCGTATGGTTCATGTGCCGCTCTCACTGTCCTTTGTTACGGGATACGCGCTTTCATCAAGCTCTCGGATGCGGTCAAAGACAAAATCGCTGATACGCTGGTATTCCTCAGGGCTTTTGGCACCGGCTGCATATTCTTCAAAGGCGATCGGCTTGCCGATGTGTACGTGTACCCGGCGGAACATGCGCACCTTGTAATCCTTGGTGTAGATGGCAATCGGAACAACCGGTGCCTCGGTGCGGTAGACCATCATGCCGACGCCGCTTTTGATATCTTTGGTTTGCGGAACTTCGCCGCGCATCCGCTTTCCCTGCGGAAAAATGCCGAGCGGCTCATCATGCTTCAAATGCGTGAGTGCCGTTTTGATGGCACCGATATCGGCGGCATCGCGATCCACCGGAAACGCGCCGAGTGCGCGTAATAGTTTTCCCAAAACCGGAATGCGGAACAGCTGCACCTTGGCCATGAAATGCACCGGACGCTTGACGGCAATGGCAACAAGCACCGGGTCCCAGTTGGAAATATGGTTGGCGCAGACAAAGCACGCGCCACTTTTGGGCATATGCTCCGCGCCGGTGATGTCGGCGAAAAACAGAAAGCGCAAAATACCGGACAAAAAGCCGACGGCAAAGCGGTATAAGCGCATGGGGTTGGGTTTATAGGGCGTGACGGCCGGATGCGGCGAGCCGCTTACGGAAACACCGGTTTTCGGGGTGTTTCCAGCTTCATTCGGTTTTTCCAAGTTTTCCATAAATGATCTCCAAGGCTTTTTCGACGGTTTGGTCGACGTCGAGGTCGCTGTTATCAAACAAAACGGCGTCTTTCGCCGGCACGCAGGGTGCGGCGGCACGGGTGGAATCGTTTTTGTCGCGCTTGCGCATATCGCAAAGCACCTCGTCGAGCGTGACGTTCTGTCCTTTGGCGACAAGCTCTTTATAGCGGCGTTCGGCGCGTTTGCGGTCGTCGGCGCTCAAAAAGATCTTGACCGACGCGTGCGGCAGAACCACCGTGCCGATATCCCGGCCGTCCATGATGACGTTTTCTTTTTCGGCAAATGCACGCTGGCGATCGAGAAGAAACGCACGGACAGGCGGCAGAGCCGACACGGCAGACGCATACATGGACATTTCCGGCGTGCGGATGGCTTCCGAAACGTCTTCGCCGTTTAAGAAAACGTGTTGGGCGCCGTCGAGCCACTTAAGCTCGATATCGATCTGTGCAAAATGTGCCGCGAGAGCCGCTGCGTCGTGCGGATCAATGCCGTTTCGTTTGGCAAACAGGCCGACCGTGCGGTACATCGCGCCGGTATCGATATACAGATAGCCGAGTTTTCGGGAAAGCGCTTTGGCAAGTGTGGATTTTCCGGAGCCGGACGGTCCGTCAAGGGCGATCGAAATCATGGTGTTTCCTCCCCAAGGATAGGTTTTGCGGCATTTACGGCGGCAAGATAGGCCGTCGAAAAGGCAATTTGCAGGTTAAAGCCGCCGGTGTAGGCGTCCACATCCATCACTTCCCCGGCAAAATATAAGCCCGGCACAAGCTTGGATTCCATGGTGGACGGATTTATCTGCTTGACGCTCACGCCGCCGCTTGTGACGATGGCTTCCTCAATCGGGCGCATGGCCGTGATATGGAGCGAAAAGCGTTTGAAGGTCTCGGCGAGCCGCCGGCGGTCGCTTTTGGTAAGCGAACCGGGTTTGGCGTCCGGCGAAAGGCCGCAGAGCCTGCAAAACGGCTCGGTCATGCTTTTGGGAAGCATGGTGCAAAGAATATTGGAAAGATTTTTTGCGTGTTCGGTTTCGAACAGCGACACGAGCTTCGCATCGAGCTGTGAAAGCTCAAGTGCCGGTTTCAAATCGATATCGGCGCGGTACTTATGCGCTTCAAACGGCCGCATATGTGCCGATGCGGACAGCACGAGCGGTCCGGAAATGCCGAAATGCGTAAACAGCATTTCGCCGAGTTTGGAATAGACCGTCTTTTTCCGTTCGGTATCGGTCACGGAAAGCGTGACATTTTTGAGCGACAGCCCGGAAAGCCCCGAGCAGAGTGCCTGTTCCTCGCATTCAAGCGGCACGAGCGACGGCACACACGGTGTGACGGTGTGTCCGAGGCTTTCGGCAAAAGCAAATCCGTCGCCGGTCGAGCCGGTCTGCGGGTAGGAACGGCCGCCGGTGCAGATGACCGTGCGGTCAAAGGCATACGTTTCGCCGCGTTCATCGGTTAAGCGAAAGGCTTCACCGTTTTTTTCGATTGCAGCGATTTTCCGGTTGATCACGCGCACACCGGTGCGTTTGAGCTCGCCTTTGAGAGCGCGCAGCACATCGAGTGCCTTATCGGAGACCGGAAAAACGCGGCCGCCGCGTTCGGTCTTAAGCGGCACGCCCAAGGCTTCAAAATAAGTCATGACCTTTTCGGGCGGAAAGGCGCGAAAGGCGGCATACAGGAATTTCGGGTTGCTTATCACGCTTGCAGTGAACTCATTCATGGTGCAGGCGTTGGTGACATTGCAGCGGCCTTTGCCGGTGATGAGCAGTTTTTTGCCGAGATAGGCGTTGTCAAAATACCGTTCGCTGTCGAGGGTTCGTTCGGAGCGGTTCTTTTCGAACAAGGTGACCTGTGCGCCGTTTTGTGCGGCAAGGCAGGCGCACACAAGTCCGGCGGCTCCTCCGCCGACGACGGCAACGCGCGGCTGATTCATGTTGGTTTCGTTCATGTGGGTTTCGTTCATGGGACTCATGGGATTATTTACTGATGGGAGCTTCGTACACGTCGTACTCATCCCAGATTTTTTCAAGTTCGTTGAAGGTTTTTTCGAGCGTCAGGCGTTTTTTGCGGCCGATGGCAACGATGAGCGCATTGATGATGCTTAGCGGTGCGACAAGCGAATCGACAAAGGAGGCCATATCGCTTCTGGCAAACAGCTTGATATCCGCAAACGTGGTGATGGGCGCGATATCGCTGTCGGTGAGGGCAATAACGGTTGCACCGCGGCGTTTGGCGAACTCGGCGGCGGTTTTGGTGCGTTTGGAATAGCGCGGATAGGAGATGGCAATGAGCACATCGTCGGCACCGATGCGGAAGATTTCCTCGAACATATCGATGGTGGTATTGGTGCTGACAAGGTGGACGTTATCGAAAATATAGCGGAAATAGTGATTGATGAAATCGGCGAGCATATTGGAGGAGCGTTTGCCGATGATATAGATGTTTTTTGCCCGGCAGATGGTCTCGACCGCGCTTTCGAAGGACGTTTCGTCCAAATTTGCAAGCGACGCTTTAAGGTTTCCGATGTCGGCGCTGACCACGGAGGAAGCGATGTTGCGTTCCCCGATGAGGTTATCGGCGACATCGATGCGCTGGACGGCGGTCAGCTTCGAGCGAAGGCTCTTCTGCAATTCGCTCTGGAACTCCGAATAACCGGCAAAGCCGAGCTCGATGGCAAAGCGCACGACGGTCGATTCGGAGATGCCCACCTCTGCGCCCAGCTTGGTAGCCGTCATATAAGCCGCTTTTTCGCTGTGCTCCAGAATATAGGCGGCGATCCGCTTATGGCTCTTTGACATGCCGTCAAAGGCATTTTTGATCTGTTCAAACAAATCTGTCTGCATAACTCGCTCCGGAATTTTATTTTTTACGCTTTTCTTTCGAAGAAAAGCTTGGCAAAAGAACTTGCATTTTGTGTCGAAAGCATTGTCGGGGCGTTTTCAAGCTTTTGATTCTCGTACAGGCTTTTTACAGCAAAAAGGCTTAGCTTTTTACCAACAACCCTTCCGTCACGCTCCGCGTGCCGGCGTAATGCTTATCAGCACACAAAGCTTCAACTGAAACCCGTCTCCCCTAATTTTCAATTTTCAACTTTCAACTTTCAATTTTCAATTCATTTTATTATGTCATAAAAAAGCCTTGTTTGTCAAGGCTTTTTCTGTGAAATCCGCAAAAACTTACGAAAGTTTTAATAATCGAGATGCTCGCCGACGTAAAGACCCATGGCACCGGCTTGGGAAAGACCGCGCGTTACGCCGCTGCCGTCGCCGATGGCGTAGATGCCGTCGCCGATTTCGAAATGTTCGCCGACGAATTTCGGGCGCACGGAATAATATTTGGCTTCGACGCCGTAGAGGAGCGTATCGTAATTGGAGGTGCCGGGTGCGATGTTGTTGATGGCATACATGGTTTCGATGATGTTGTCGAGCTGGCGTTTGGGAATGCAAAGCGACAGATCGCCCGGCACAGCCTTGAGAGTCGGACGCACGGTGGATTGCCCGATGCGGTGATCGTTGGTGCGTTTGCCCTCGAGCAGGTCGCCGAAGCGTTGGACGAGCACACCGCCGCCGCTGACCATATTGCTTAAGTGCGCGACGTGCTTTGCATAAGCGATCGGTTCTTCAAAGGGCTGGGTGAAGTTGACGGTGGAGAGCAGTGCAAAGTTGGTGTTCTGCGTTTTTTTGGCTTCGTCGTTGTTGGCATGTCCGTTGACCGTCATAATGCCGTCAGAGTTTTCCATAACCACCTCGCCGCCGTCGTTGAAGCAGAACATCCGGCAGATATCGCCGTACTTTTTGGTGCGGTAAAGGATCTTCGGCTCATAGATGACCTTAGAGATATGCCGCCACACAAGGCGCGGAAGCTCAACGCGCACGCCGATATCCACTTGGTTATTGGCAACCGGAATGCCCTTCTTATGGCACAGCTCGCCGAACCACCCCGAACCGACGCGTCCGACTGCGATGACAAGCTTCTTATAGGTATACTCGTCCTTATCCGAATGCACAACGCGTTTGACTTCATCGATATCGGTGACATCCTCATTGGTGAAGATATCCACCTTGGTGGCAAGGTCGGCAATTAAGCGCGACATGGTCTTGAAGTTGCCGTCGGTACCAAGGTGCTTTACACGCGCCTGAAGAAGGCGAAGGTCATATTTGAGACATTCGAGCTTGATCTCGTCGCTCGGCATATAGATGTTTTCATGCGCACCGTAGGAAACCAGAATGCGGTCAAGCTTTTCGATGTAATCAATGGTCGTTTCCGGCCCCAAATAATTCGGCAGCCAGCCGCCGTACTCGGTGGAAATGATGAATTTGCCGTCGGAGTACGCACCGCAGCCGCCAAGGCCCTGCATGATGCCGCAGCTCTTGCAGGACACGCATTTATCGGCTTTTTTGGCGATGATCGGGCAGGTGCGCTTGTCGATGGGACTGCCGCGGTCGATGATGCAGATTTTTGCGTCCTTATTTTTTTCATAGGCACTGTAAGCGGTCATCAGACCGCCGATGCCGCCGCCAACAATGACAATATCATAGGGTTTCATAGCTGGTCTCCTTTGGATATAGAGTAAACTCGGTGCAGCCGCCGGAGCGTGTCCGGCAGACACAAATAAGCGGTGCGGAACACGCCGCACCGGCTTTCATGGTTTTGTTTGGAATGCAGTCACGCAGCATATTTTACGTGTCCGACCGTGCCGAACGAGGTAAACGGGAACACGCGCCAAAGCACTTTCCCTAAAATTTTGCGCGTATCGATATCGCCGACAAAGCGGCTGTCAAGGGAATTGGCGCGATTATCGCCGCAGACAAACACATGGCCTTCGGCGACGGTGTGCGAAACAAGATTGCCGATTGCTTTGGGATACCGGTTCTTGTCCGGCTGCCGAATCGGGTATTTTTCGCGGTTTTCCGCTTCGACATACGCACGCATCAGCCCCATCCGGATGCCGTTCGGCTGAGAAGAGGTCGCATGGTACACATCAAAAATATACGTGCCGTTTTTGGTATCCCGCGGGATACCGATGTTGTCGCCGGTATCGTAGGCAGGGAAATTGACATACGGTTCTTCCAATACATGGACATTTCCGTCGGCATCGATGATTTGGATTGTCCAGTTGTCATAGTCCACAATGACCGTTTCACCGGCCGTTGCAATCACTCGCTTGATGATCGGCCCGCGGAAGAGCTGAACGCCGTCCACGGCAGCATCCGGATCATGAATCACGACAATGTCGCCGCGCTCGGGCGTATAGCCGATGTTGCTGATGATCAGCCGATCCTTATCGGCTAACGTCCGATCCATGGAATGACCGTCCACCGTCACAAAGCGGAATAAAAAGGTAAAGATAAATACCACAGCAAAGAGCGCCTGACAGAAGGTTTGCACCCAATCAAAGATTTCGGCTCTCGCGCGGTTTTTGCCGGTCGGCTTGATTTCTTCCGTTTTCGCCGCGTTTTCGCTTTTTTTCATTTTCGTTTTTGGTTCGTTCGGACTCATTTTTTCCATACGAAGACATTCCTTTCCAAACCGCAGCATTCGTTCCGGTTTTCAAACGATAAAAAGAGACCCGATACAGGGTCTCTTTTTGTCAACCCCGGTTTTTGGGGGCATAGCCGCACAAGGAACGCGCGGCGGAGAATCGTTTTTACGCTTGCGGCCTTGATTAGCCTTCGATGCGCTCCTTGACCTTAGCGCTCTTGCCGACGCGGTCACGCAGATAGAAGAGCTTTGCGCGTCTTACCTTACCGGTGCGGATAACGTCCACCTTGACCACATTCGGAGAATGGATCGGGAAGGTTTTTTCCACGCCGACGCCGTAAGAAATACGTCTTACGGTGAAGGTCTCGCCGATGCCGCCGTTACGCTTGGCGATAACGGTGCCTTCAAACATCTGGATTCTCTCTCTGTTGCCTTCTTTGATGCGGTTGTGCACACGAACGGTGTCACCGATGTTGAAAGAAGGGATCTCGTTTTTAAGCTGCTCGCTTGCAAAAGCCTCGATGATGGTATTCATTTCGGTTTCCTCCTTAAAATCTCAGACATTCATACGCAGCGTGCAGAGGAATGCCCGTTTCATTCGGCGTTATATACCCATAACGCAACGGTTAAATTATAGCACACGAAGCTGCATTTTGCAAGAGTTATTTGCAGATTTATGTGAACAAATCGTAAATTTGCAGTTTTCCGGCACGTTTACATTTTGATTTCGTTCTGTATGGCGACCACGGCTTCGACGCAATATTTTTTGCGAAGTCTCGGTTTTTCGATCTTTCCGGTCGGGTTGCGCGGAATATCGTCGAAAATAATCTGCTTCGGACGCTTGTAGCGTGCCATTCCCTTGCAGAATTCTTCGATTTCCGCCACCGTACAGGTCATGCCGTCCTTGATTTCGATGATGGCCGTGGCAATTTCGCCGAGCCGCTTGTCCGGCGTGCCGATGACAGCCACGTCCTTGACCTTGTCATAGGCGCGGATATAGTTTTCGATTTCAACCGGATACAGGTTTTCGCCGCCGCTGATAATGACATCCTTTTTGCGGTCGACCAAATAGATAAAGCCGTCTTTGTCCATTTCCGCCATATCGCCGGTGAGCAGCCAATCGCCGAACAGGCATTTTTTGGTGGCCTCCGGGTCACGGTAGTAGCACTTCATGACCGAAACGCCCTTGACGGCAAGCTCACCGACCTTGCCGCGCTCGACCGGGTTGTGGTTCTCGTCCCAGATCTCAGCCTCCCAGCCCTTGCCGGGAATGCCGATAGCGCCGACCTTGTTCACATTTTCAAGGCCAAGGTGGATACAGCCCGGACCGAGCGATTCGGTAAGGCCGTAGTTGGTGTCATACTTGTGGTTCGGGAAATGCTCGAGCCAACGCTTGATAAGGCTCGGCGGCACAGGCTGTGCACCGATGTGCATGAGCCGCCAACAGCTAAGGTCATAATCGGCCATGTTGACCGCGCCGCTGTCGATGGCATCCAAAATGTCTTGCGCCCACGGCACGAGCAACCAACAAATGGTCACGCGCTCCTCGGAAATGGTCTTTAAGATCCATTCCGGCTTCACGCCGCGCAATAACACCGCCTTGCCGCCGACAAGGAAGCTGCCGAACCAGTGCATTTTCGCGCCGGTGTGATACAGCGGCGGAATGCAGAGGAACACATCGTCCTTGGTCTGCCCGTGGTTGTTGTTTTCGGTGTAGCAGGAGGCAAGCAGCGACGCGTGCGTATGTAAAACCGCCTTTGGAAAACCGGTTGTGCCGGACGAAAAGTAGATGGCCGCATCGTCCTCCGGCTCGATCTGAATGCGCACGTTGGCCGTCGGCATATCGGCGATGATATCCTCGTAAAACTCCGCATAGTCCGGGCATTCTTCTCTGCCGCCGGCAAAGATGAATTCCTTGATGCCGGAAAGCTTGTCCTTTATCTCATTGATACGTCCGATAAATGCCGGGCCGAAGATGAGAACATCCGCTTCGGCAAGCTCCAAGCAGTATTTGATTTCGTCCGCGCTGTAACGGAAGTTCATCGGGCAAACCACCGCACCCGTTTTGAGAATGCCGAAATACATAGGCAGCCAGCCGATGCAGTTCATCATAAGAATGGCAACCTTCTTGCCCTTGGTCACGCCCTCGGAAAGAAAGTGGTGCGCAAGCTTGTTGGCCGTGCCTTCAAACTCACGCCAGGTCATTTCTCTGCGATGGATCGGCTTGGGAAGGGCTTCAACAAGGTCGTATTCCTTCCAAGCGCGGTCAATGCGCTCTTGAATTTCCGGATTGACCTCGACGAGGCTTACCTCATCTCCGTACAATTCCGCGTTTTTGGTCAAAATGTCTGTGATAATCATGGTTTAAGCTCCTCAAATAAAATGTCGTTTTTTAAGCAAAAAAGCAAAAGAAAAGCCCTGCGAAAACCGCAGGGCGAACAGCTTCTGTTAACGTCTGCGGACAACAACGAACGCGCCGGTCCGCAGAACGAATCCTTTAATCGTGCTGCGAAATACGGCGCTGGCAATAGTAGTAATAATAATGTTCGTTGTTCAAAATGCAAGACGTTTTCATCGTTTTTCCTCAAGAATCGGTAAATTACGAATTTAGTTTAGTATACCACTCAATTGTGAATAAATATTTATATATTCATAAATTTTCGGTTATTTTGTCTTTTTCTGCCGACCCCGTCCTCAAAAGCGCGATTTCCGGCTCTGTCAAGGCACGCCAGGCACCGCACGCAAGCGTTTCGTCCAAGACAAGACCGGCAAAGCGGTCGCGCCGCAGATATAAAACCTCTTTTTCGCCGCAGGCATAGCAAAGCCGCTTGACCTCATGGAATTTTCCATCGGTCAGCGTCACATGCGCGCATAAACGATCGCTTGCGCACAGCTCTAACCGCGCAGGAGCCGTGTTTTTGCCGTCAATCACAATGCCGCGCCGCATGGTTTCGATGTCCTCCGGCACAAAAGGCTTATCCGCACGCACAAAATAAGTCTTTTCGGCATGGCTTTTGGGGGAAAGCAGCTTATGTGCAAGCACGCCGTCGTTGGTGACAAGTAACAGCCCGACGGTATCCTTGTCTAATCTTCCGACCGTCGAAAGACCCTTGTCGCGGTATTCCTTCGGAAACAGCGACAGCACCGTGCCGTCGCGCTTGTCCTCGTTGGCGCAGACAAGACCGGCCGGCTTGTTGAGCATGAAATAGAGATGCTGCGCATAGCCTATCGGCTTCCCGTCTGCCGTGACCGTATCGGTTTCCGGGTCGACCTTGGCATCGGGAACACTTTTCTGCCCATTAACGGTCACACGCCCGGCGCGGATCATGCCCGACGCGTCCTTGCGGCTGACGATAAGCGTTTGCGCGATCCATTTATCAAGACGTACAAGTGCCAAAAATCTTCCCTGCTTTCTTCCTTAATATTAAGCGTCCCGCAAATCTCTTTTATGACGCGGAAACAGGCTTCCCTTTGAGAAGCACCACCGCGTGTGCGGCAATTCCCTCTCCACGGCCGGTAAAGCCGAGATGCTCCTCGGTGGTCGCCTTGACGTTGATACAGCCCTCCGGCACATCTAACATCTTTGCAATGTTCGACCGCATCCCCGGCATATACGGCGCAAGCTTGGGTGCCTGCGCGATGACGGTCATATCGGCATTGGCAAGCGAATAGCCGTCTTTTTCCAAAAGTGCCTTCACACGTCCTAACAGCTCTAAGCTGGAAATGCCCTTGTAGGCGTCGTCGGTATCCGGGAAATGCTTGCCGATATCGCCGAGAGCCGCCGCTCCGAGCAGCGCATCCATGAGCGCGTGCAGAACGACATCCGCGTCGGAATGCCCCAACAGTCCCGTTTCGTGCGGAATCTCCACACCGCCCAAAATGAGCTTTCGGCCAGCCACCAGCTTATGTACGTCGTAGCCGTGCCCGATCCGGTAATCAAACATATCTTTCCCTCTCTATTCTGTTTTTTGTGCGCGTGCCGCAAGAATCGCTTCCGCCATGGCAAGATCCTCCGGATAGGTCACCTTGAAGTTGGCAAATCCGGTCTCCACACACATCACCCGAAAGCCTGCCTGCATGACAAGCGCCCCATCGTCAACCGCCAAAGCCGCCTGCTCTTTCGGAACGGTCGCAAGCGCGGTGTGAAAAATGTCGGTGTCAAACGCCTGCGGCGTCTGAATCTGCCAAAGGCCGCTGCGGTCGATCTCTTCGGTAATCACACAGTCGTTTCCGGTATATTTGACCGCATCGCGCACCTTGGTGGCAGCCACCGCCGCGCCAAAGCGCACGCAGGAAAAGAAGACATCGTTTATCTGCTTTTCGGTGATGAGCGGGCGCGCCGCATCATGCACCGCCAAAAAGGGTGTGACCGCCGATTTGTCCGGAAATGCCGCCCGAAAGGCGCAAATGACCGATTCGGCACGCGTCGCACCGCCCGAAACGATATGCTTTAGCTTGGTGATGCCGTATGTTTTCGCCAAAGCCTTTATCTCTTCGTGATGCTCCCCCGGCGCACTGACCACCGTTTGCCTGACAAAGCCGCTCTTTTCGAACGCCTCGAGCGCATAGACAAGCATCGGCTTGCCGCATAGCTCCGCAAGCGGCTTGTATACGCCGCCCATCCGTTTGCCGCTTCCTGCCGCAGCAATCAGTACCGTAAACAGCGGCTGCGGCTCGGAAATCGCCGCATATTTGTTCTTCCAGATAACGGACATACCCTTCCTCTTTTCCCGTTTTATATAGTATTATCATACCACACCGCCGCCCTTCAATTGTTACAAAAGCGTTAACTATCCGCCGATACAGCCGCACACACTTCATTTTTCTACTTATACAGCCGTCTTGCCGGCTCCGAATGCCGCAAAAACCGCATTTTTTCAGCATTTTTTCAAAAAACGGCATTCAAATTAACAATTACAATGTATTTGATTTACAAATAGTTCAAGAAAACGCGTTTCCGTTCATATATAATCATTGAATTGAAAGCCGAATCAGTATAAAATAAAAAAAGCTATTGTGAAGAAGTCTGCTTGACCTTTGAATGTGTCCTCTGCCGTTTCACGGCTTCCGGCTATTCTTCACGAGGATTCCCGCATTCCCTTTCCGCTTCATTTTGCCTTTTCAACCTGCAATTTTCCTTTTTTATAACTTTCAATTTTCAACTTTCAATTCTTAAAAAGGAAGGTTTTCGCCATCTTAAATCCTATGAAAAAATCACTCTTCCGCTTCAACGCCACCCAAATCATCGTCCTCGGTTTTTTGGCGGTGGTTCTTGTCGGAACCGTGCTTCTCATGCTGCCGATTTCCACCGCCACGCGCGTGTCCACGCCGTTTATCGACGCTTTGTTCACCTCCACCAGCGCCGCCTGCGTCACGGGTCTTACCGTCGCGGAAACCGGCACCTATTGGTCGGTGTTCGGCAAAAGCGTGATTTTGCTGTTAATCCAGATCGGCGGTCTCGGCTTTATGTCGATTGCCCTGTTGTTTTCCCTGCTGGCACGCCGCCGCATCACGCCGCGCGAACGTATGGTGTTTGCCCAAAGCTTGAATCTGTCGGATCTGTCCGGCATTGTCAAGTTTGCCAAATTCATCTTTTACGTCACCTTAGCGGCTGAAGGGCTCGGCACACTGTTTCTTGCCTTCCGCTTTGTTCCCGAATTCGGCGTGGCAAACGGTCTTGCCAAAAGCTTATTTCATGCGGTGAGCGCCTTCTGCAACGCCGGATTTGATATTCTCGGCCGCGGCAACAGCCTTTCCGATTATGCTGCCGACCCATACCTGTCGATTGTCATCAGCCTTCTCGTGATTGTCGGCGGTCTCGGCTTTTTCGTATGGCGCGATCTTTGGATGTGCCTTCGCGGCAAGGGCCGCCTTTCGCCATATTCCAAGCTTGTATTATGGGCAACCGGCAGTCTTCTCGTCCTCGGAACGGTGCTGTTATTCGCCTTTGAAAACGAAAACCCGGCGTTTGACGCCTATTCCCGCCCCAAGCTGCTTTTGACCTCGTTTTTCCAGTCGGCGGTCACGCGCACAGCCGGTTTTTTCAGCATTCCGCTGTCTGAGTTAAGCTCCACCTCCAAAGCCGTCTCCATGGTGCTCATGTTCATCGGCGGCGCCAGCGGATCCACAGCCGGCGGCATCAAGGTCGGCACCTTTGCGGTCATTCTCATCGCCATGGCAGCCATTATCCGCGGACACAACAATTTTGTCTTTGCCGGCCGCAGCATTTCCTTAAACAATGTACTGCGTGCCATGGGCATTCTGTCGGTCGCCATTGCCGTGGTTTCTGCCAGCACGCTCGTCATTTGTCTAATTGAGCCGGAATTGTATTTTGCCGACGTTTTGTATGAGGTGATCTCCGCCTTTGCCACAGTCGGTCAGACGCTCGGCATTACACCGGATTTGAACGTGATTTCCAAGGGCATCATCGTTTTGCTCATGTTTTTCGGCCGTGTCGGTATTATCACGGTCACCTATGCGATCATGTTCAATCAGGCGCGAAGCGAAAACCTCATCACCTATCCCGAAACCAACGTGCTGTTAGGATAGTTGAAAATTGAAAGTTGAAAGTTGAAAATGAGTGATTTTTAACAAAAAAGAACAGCTTTGATGGCTGAAAAAGGCATCCGGTTTAGTTTTTTAGAAAGTGAAAAGCTCATCGATTCTGAAAGGATTTTATCATGAAAAGTATTGCTGTAATCGGTCTCGACCGTTTCGGCTACACGCTTGCCGTTACGCTTTCCCAGCTCGGGCATCAGGTGCTTTGCATTGACGACAGCGAAAATGCCATTCAATCCGTCGCCGATCAGGTGACCAACGCCGTCTGCGCCAACACCACAAACGAAGCAGCTTTGCGTGCCGCCGGCTTAAAAAGCTTTGACGCGGCGGTCATCTGCATTTCCGACAGCATGGAACGCAGTCTTCTTTCGGTGCTTGCCGTCAAGGAAGTCGGCATTTCCGCCGTCACCGTGCGCGCCATGAGCGACGACCACAAGAAAATTCTCGAAAAGCTCGGCTTTGTGGATATTATCTATCCCGAATACGACATGGCCACCAAACTTGCGTACCGCATCAATAAATCAAAGATCCGCGAATATCTCGAATTTTCCAACGACTATTCCATCATCGAGATCGCCGTTCCCGAAAAATGGGTCGGCAAAACGCTGCGCAGTCTTGATGTACGCAACACCTACGGCATCAACGTCATTGCCATCTCTCATCCGAGCAGTCATTCAGTGGATATTTCCATCAACCCGAACAATCCGCTGTCCAAGGACGATGCGCTGGTGCTTTTGGGCACCGATGAGATCATCATGAAGTTCGCCAAAAAGGTCGAATGACATGGAAAACATCCTGACTTTGACTTCACGCAAAAACCCGACGGTGCTCGAAGCAGCCTCTCTGTCGAGCGACAAAAAGGCGCGTGACAAGACCGGCCTTTTTGCTGCCGAGGGCAAGAAATTGCTTGAAGAAGCCCTTGACGCCGGTCTTTCGGTGCAAGCAGTCTTTTTCACCGAGAAAGCCGAAAAGCAATATGCGGATTTGCTGCAAAAAGCCGTCGGTGCTTCGCTTTACCGCGTGACCGACGAGGTGTTTGAAAAGCTCTCGACCGAATCGGCGCCGCAAGGCATTTATACCTGCCTGAAAAAGCCGAATCAGCCGGCGCTTTCCGACGCCGCACTTGCCGCAGGCGGTCTTATCCTGCTTGACGGCATACAGAATCCCGCCAATCTCGGTGCGATCTTCCGCAGCGCGTTTGCACTCGGGTTTCATACGCTTGTTCTTTCGGACGACTGTGCCGACGCCTATGCGCCCAAAACGGTGCGTGCCGCCATGGGCAGTCTGTTCCGGCTGACGCTGTGCCGCGAAAGCGACCTTGCCGGTACGATCGAATCTTTGCAAAAAACCGGCAGCCGCGTGTTCTGCACGCAGCTTTCGGATAAGAGCCTTGCGCTCGGTTCGGTAAATTTTTGCGCTTCCGACAGCTTTGTCATCGGCAATGAGGGACACGGCGCATCGGAGGTGGTCAAGGCGGCCTGCTCGCACAGCCTATACATCCCGATGGCACCCGGCGCGGAGAGCTTAAACGCCGCCGTTGCAGCATCGATTCTGCTGTGGGAGGTGCGCCGGCAAAGCGCCGGTTAACCGCAGACATCGGTCCTGCTTCAATTCCTTCAAACTTATATGAAAGGCGGAAAACTACGTGGACAATGCGCTTTTGTACTACCTTTGGCTAAACTCCAGGCTGTATCCCGGCTCGCCCTCCGCCAAGCTTCTTCTCGAAAATTTTCCGGACAGCGACAGCATTTTTCATGCCGGAAGCGAGGATTACAAGGCACTTGACATCACCAAGGGCGATATCGCGCGTCTGTGCGACAAGGATTTAACCGACGCAAAACGGTATTACGAATTCTGCGAAAAAGAACACATCGGCATTTTAACCTATGACAATCCCTATTATCCCGGCCGCCTGAAAGCCATAAGCAATCCGCCGCCGGTGTTATATTACCGCGGCAAGGTGGAATTGCTCGACGATTATCCGTGCTTTGCCATGGTCGGCACGCGCTCATGCTCGGAGCATGGCTTCCGCACCGCCTATCGCATTGCCTATGAAACGGCCTCGTGCGGCGGCGTTGTCATCAACGGACTTGCGCTCGGCTCGGACACGGCGTGCATGAAAGGCGCACTTGATGCCGGCGGCTATGCGGTGGGGCTGCTTGGCTGCGGCATCGACCGCGTGTATCCGTCGCAGAACAAGGAGCTGTTTTGTCGGCTTTCCCGACAAGGGCTCATTCTTTCGGAGTTTGCGCCGTTCACCCGTCCCGACGGCCGGAATTTTCCGGTACGCAACCGTGTTATCAGCGCACTTTCGATCGCCGCCGTCATTTTCGAGGCAAACGCCGGAAGCGGCGCACTCATCACCGCTTCCCACGCCCTAAGCCAAGGACGGCGCATTTTTGCCGTTCCGGGCGAAGTCGGCGACGACCTGTATACAGGGCCTCTCGGGCTTCTCAAAGGCGGCGCGACCCTGGTGACCGGTGCTTCGGATATTTTGGCGGAATATTCTTTGAAGTTTCCGCACAGGATAATCACAAAAGGCACACCGTTCGTGCCGCTGGAAGCCGAGCAAGCAGCCGTGGAGCAGGCCTTTTCGGTCTTACCTCCGAAAAAGCCGGTCAGCAAACCTCAAAGCGCCCCGGCATACGACCCGGCAAGCGACCCGGCAAGCGATTCCGGCAAGCGGCAGCTGCCCAAGCCGCAGCACATGAAAACTCCAAAACGCAAATACGCCTACCCGGAACCGATGCAGGAATACGCAAAGTCCGTCTCTACGAACATCCGACCGACCGCAGAAGCTCCACGTGCAAAAGCTCCGGCTGCCGCAAACCAAACGCCGGCGCCGGAATCAGAAAACACCTCTCCCGGCTTAGATATTACCATGCTGTCAGCCGAAGAACAGCACATCCTTTCCTTTTTTGAGAAATTTCCCGTTCTCACGGTTGACGAAATCGCCGCAAAGGGCATCAAAACCGACGACGTTCTTTCGTCTTTGACCTTACTTGAGCTGTTCGGTTTCATTCAAAGTCTGCCCGGCGGCCGATATGAAAGGCTCTCGTAAGCAGTCCGCCCATTAAAAACAAATCCGTTACCCCGCATATTTCCGAAAAGCCGCTCGGTTTTTCGTATCAAATACAGGAGGCTATTGTGGCAAACAAACTCGTAATCCTCGAATCTCCCAATAAGATCAAGGCTGTCAAAAGCTATTTGGGAAAGAATTTCAAAGTCATCGCATCGGTCGGTCATGTCAGAGACCTTCCCAAAAGCACGCTCGGCATCGATGTCGAACACGATTTCACGCCGAAATACATCAATATCCGCGGCAAAGGCCCTCTCATCAAAGAGATGAAAAAGGAAGCCAAGGCAGCCGAGACCGTTTACCTCGCTACCGACCCGGACCGTGAAGGCGAAGCCATTTCCTGGCACCTCATGCAGGTGCTTGAGCTTGACGAGACCAAAGCCAAGCGCATCCGCTTCAACGAAGTGACCGAAAGCGCCGTCAAAGCCGCCGTCCAAAATCCGGGAAACTTAGACATGAACCTCGTAGACGCGCAACAGACGCGCCGCATTCTCGACCGCATCGTGGGCTATCAGCTCAGCCCGATCCTCTGGAAAAAGATCAAAAGCGGACTTTCCGCCGGCCGTGTGCAGTCGGTGGCAACGCGCTTGATCGTCGACCGCGAAAATGAGATCCGCGCCTTCAAGGCCGAAGAATACTGGACCATCGACGCTATGTTGAAAACCGCCGACGGAAAAAGCTTCAAGGCGACCTATCTCACAAGCGCACGCAACAAATTCGAGCTTTCCGACAAGGAAAAAGCCGATGCCGTGCTTGAAAAAATCACCGGGAAGCCGTTTACGGTCAAGGAACTGAAAAAATCGGTGCGCTATAAAAATCCCGCGCCGCCCTTTATCACCTCTACGCTCCAGCAGGAGGCCTATCGCCGTCTCGGCTTCTCCTCCGCCAAAACCATGAAGACCGCTCAAGAGCTGTATGAAGGCATTTCGATGGGAACCGACGGCACGCACGGTGTCATCACCTATATGCGTACCGATTCGCTGCATATCTCCAAAGGTGCCGCCGACAGTGCCGAGGAATATATCAAATCGGTCTACGGCCCGGAATACTATCCCGAAAAACGCCGCTTCTACAAGTCGCGCAACGGCGCCCAGGATGCGCATGAAGCCATTCGACCGTCCGATATGAGCTATCCGCCCAAATACATTCGGGAATATCTTTCGAACGACCAGTATAAGCTGTATCGTCTGATCTGGGACAGATTCTTAGCCAGCCAGATGGCCTCCGCCGTTCTCGATACCGTCACCATCGATACCGAATGCGGCGGCGTTCCCTTCCGTTCGTCCGGCTATACCGTCCGCTTTATGGGCTATATGGCTCTCTACGACTATAAAACCGACGAAAAGAACGACGAAGACAGCGAAAAAGACAACATTCTGCCGGCTGTCGAAAAAGGCGATGTGCTCGAATGCACGGCTATTACGCCCTTGCAGCACTTCACGCAGCCGCCGGCACGCTATTCCGAAGGCACGCTCGTCAAAGCGCTCGAGGAACGCGGCCTCGGCCGTCCGAGCACCTTCGCTTCGACGGTCACCACCATCATTCAGCGCGGCTATGTCGAACGCGAAGCAAAAACGCTTGTTCCCACACCGCTCGGAGAAATCACCACAAAGCTCATGTGTGACAACTTTGCCGAGATCGTCGATTACGGCTTTACCGCCGGCATGGAGGAATCGCTCGACGAAATCGAAAACGGCGAAAAGAAGATGTTAGACGTCCTTCGTCCGTTCTATGCCGATTTCGAAAAGGAAGTCGACGACGCGTTTAAGAACATCGACCGCGAAAGCTACAAGCTGCCGGTGGTGGAAACCGATATCCTCTGCGAAAAATGCGGCAGCCGCATGGTCATCAAAAGCGGCCGCTTCGGCAAATTCGCCGCCTGCCCGAATTATCCCGAATGCCGCAATACCAAGGCACTCGATAAGGACGGCAATCCCATCACCAAGGAAGAGAAGGAAGCAAGCGTCACACCCGCGCCCGACGATATCAAATGCGATATCTGCGGCGGCCCCATGGTCATCCGCAGCGGCCGGTACGGCAAATTCTATGCCTGCGCTTCGTATCCGAAATGCAACGGAACCAAGCCCATCGCGCAAGAGCTTGACATTCCCTGCCCGCTTTGCGGCTCCAAGCTTGCGCTTCGCTACGGCAAGCGGCGCGCCGCGTTCTACAGCTGCACCGCCTATCCGAAGTGCAAATTCGCCACCAACGACACGCCGACCGACAAGAAATGCCCCGTCTGCGGCGGTATGCTCTTGCAAAAGCGCGGCAAAGAAAACGTTTTCGTCTGCTATAACAAAGACTGCGCCTACAACGCAAAGCCCAAAAAGGCCAAGGAAAGCAAAGCCAAATAACACTTTGCCGTATGTAAACGCCCACGAACATCCACGGAAAGGAACAAAACATGAATATCATTATCGACTGCATGAGCGGCGACAACGCACCGGAGGAGATCGTCAAGGGTGCGCTTGACGGAGCAGCCAAATACGGTGTAATGCCTGTTTTGGTCGGCGAAGAAGCAGTCCTGCGCGCCGTCGCTCAAAAAAACGGCCTGTCTCTTGGCGGTGCAAGGATTGTCCATGCACCCGGACCGCATATCACCATGGAGGACGCACCGGGCGATGTCATGAGTGCCGAAAAGGCCGGAAGCTCGATGGCGGTCGCTTTGGAACTGTTGAAAAACGGCGAAGGCGATGCCCTCGTCAGTGCCGGAAACACCGGCGCATTACTTACCGGCGCAACCTTAAAGATCCGCCGCATCAAAGGCGTTCGCCGGGCAGCCCTCGGTGCCATCATTCCGCTCGGCTCGCCGACCATGCTTGCCGATGCCGGTGCACAGACCGACTGCACGCCGGAAAATCTGGTGCTGTTTGCCGTCATGGGCAGCCTGTTCATGGAAAAGGTCATGGGCATCGCCCGTCCAAAGGTCGCGCTCATCAACAACGGCGCGGAGGAACACAAGGGCACGCCCTTGCAGAGCGAAGCCTATCAGCTGTTAAAAGCCGATAAAAGCATAAACTTCGTCGGCAACATCGAAGGACGCGAAATTCCCGAAGGCAATGCGGACGTATTGGTGGCAGACGGCTTCACCGGAAACATCGTCCTTAAAATGTGCGAAGGCCTCGGCATTTTCGTAAAATCCACCCTCAAAAAGCTGTTTTACCGCAACGCACTTTCCAAAGTCGGCGCACTGTTCGTTAAGGGCAGTCTGGATAAGCTGAAAAAGGAAATGGATTATTCCGAATACGGCGGCGCACCCTTTTTGGGCATTGCAAAGCCGGTCATCAAGGCACATGGCTCGTCAAATGCCAAAAGCATTTCCTATTGTGTGTTGCAGGCAAAAAACTATGCAACCAGCGGCATGATCGACGAAATCGCCCGCTTTGCCGCCGCCCAGGCAGAGAAAAAAACGGATAAGGAGTGAAGGCTTGTGGAAGATACGGTACATCTTTTGGAAACACGCATCGGCTATACCTTTTCGGATAAAAATCTTGCCGCCACGGCACTCACGCATTCCTCGTTTTCCAACGAAAACAAGGCGCGCGGCGCAGAGGTTCGCTGCAACGAACGCTTGGAGTTTTTGGGCGATTCGGTTCTTTCGCTCATCGCAAGCGTTCACTTGTTCAAGGAGAACCACGACCTGTTCGAGGGCGATTTGACCAAGATCCGCGCCGGCGTCGTCTGCGAAAACGCCCTGTACGACTATGCCAAGGAGATTTGCCTCGGCGAGCTGTTACGGCTCGGCAAAGGCGAGGAAAACACCGGCGGCAGGAACCGCAAATCCATTCTTTCCGATGCGTTTGAAGCCGTCATTGCCGCCGTATATCTCGACGGCGGATTCGAAAAGGCACAAGGCTTTGTGCTGCCGTTTGTCACAAAAGCCGCCAAAGCCCTCATGCAGAGCGGCTCAACCGAGGATTATAAAACGCTGCTTCAGAAATTCATCCAACACAACCGCGGCGACATTCTCGAATATGCCGTGACAAACGAGTCCGGCCCTTCCCATAAACGCACGTTTGAGGTGCAGGTCTCGTTAAACAACAACGTCATCGGCAGCGGCTTTGGTTCTTCCAAGCGCGAAGCCGAACAGATGGCCGCCAAAGAAGCACTCCGCCTATTCGGCGAAGTCGGCGTGGATGCATGAAAAAGCACGCCAACATTCCGGTTTTTATCCCGCATGAGGGCTGCCCGAACGCCTGCGTTTTCTGCAACCAGCGCGTGATTACGGGCGTCCGGGACGCTGCCGACCGCGACATCCGCCCCGAAATAAATGCCGCGCTTGCAAGCATAGCTCTGCCGCCCGCAGACGTTCAGATCGCCTTTTTCGGCGGCAGCTTCACCGGCATCGACCGAAGTCTCATGGTGCGGCTGCTTGGCGATGCCTATGCATATGTACGCGCCGGAAAAGTCGGTTCGATCCGGCTTTCCACGCGGCCGGACTATATTTCGGCGGAAATTCTCGATATCCTCAAATCCTACGGTGTCAAAAGTGTGGAGCTTGGCATCCAGAGCATGGACGACACGGTCCTTGCGCTGTCTAAGCGCGGGCATTCCGCAAAAAGCAGCGAACGCGCCTGCGAGCTTATCAAAGCCTATGGCTTTGAGCTCGTCGGACAAATGATGTTAGGGCTGCCCGGCTCGACCGAAGAAAGCGATGTGTTCACGGCAAAAGAGCTTGTGCGCCTACGCTGTGACGCCTGCCGCATTTACCCGACCGTGGTATTTGAGAATACCGAATTGTGCCGTATGACAAAGGACGGCAGCTATTCACCTCTTTCTGCCGAAGAAGCCGTCACACGCGGTGCGTCCGTGCTCGATGTGCTGCTAAAAGGCGGCGTAATGCCCATCCGCATCGGGCTTCAGGCAACCGAAGCGTTGTCGGACGGCACCGACGTGTATGCCGGCGCCAATCACAGCGCGCTCGGCGAAAAAATCGAGAGCGAATTTTACAGACGGCGGTTAGCAGCGTCGCTTGAAACGCTGCCGCACGCTGCGGACATGCCGGAAACAGTCACGGTTTTGTGTGCACCCGGCGAAGAATCCAAGGTCTCCGGACAGAACAAAACCAACCGGCTGTGGCTTGCAAACGCACTTTTCGGCACACAAGACATTCACCGCATAAAGATCCTGCCGCAAAGCGGCATTTCACCGTATACGGTCGTTTTAAGGCCGTTTTGACGGCATCACAATAAAGGACGGTAAAAACTTGTACTTAAAAGCATTAGAACTGCGGGGCTTCAAATCGTTTCCCGACAAGACGCGCCTTGAATTCGAAAAAGGCGTGACCGCCGTTGTCGGTCCGAACGGCAGCGGAAAATCGAATATTTCCGATGCGGTGCGCTGGGTTCTCGGCGAAATGTCCCCAAAGAGCCTTCGCGGCTCAAAAATGGAGGATGTCATCTTCGCCGGCACCGCCAAACGCTCCCAGACCGGCTTTTGTGAGGTCTCCATCATTATCGACAATTCCGCCTCCGAGCTGCCAAGCGACGCCGCCGAGGTCAAGGTCACCCGTAAGTTCTTCCGCTCGGGCGACAGCGAATACCGCATCAACGACAAGCCCAGCCGCTTAAAGGATATCTATGAGCTGTTCCTCAACACCGGTATCGGCCGCGAGGGCTATTCGGTCATCGGGCAGGGCAAAATCGCCGAGGTGCTCTCCCAAAAGAGCGACGAACGCCGCCATATTTTCGAGGAAGCCGCCGGTATTTCCAAATACCGCTACCGCAAGAACGATGCGCAAAAAAAGCTTGCCGAGACCGATACTAACCTCATTCGCTTGACCGATATCGCCTCCGAAATCGGCACGCGCTTGGGACCTCTCGAAAAGGACGCGGAAAACGCCAAAAAATATCTGGTGCTTGCCGAGCAAAAGAAGAATCTCGAGGTCGCGCTGTGGCTCGAACGGCTCTCGAAAGCCGATGCCTCCGCCAAACGCCTTGAAAACGAACACGCCGAAGCCGCGAAAAATTACGCCGACAAAGAGCGGGAATTAGAGCTTTCCGAAGCCGCTCTCGACGGTCTGTTCAACAAAAAGCAGTTTGTCGCCAACAACGCCGAAAACACCCGGCGCGAAATTTCCGAGTTGGAAGAGGAAAAAAACCGCCTTGAAAAGCTGCGCTCAATCTCGGAAAACGACGTTTCTCACATAAACGAACGCAAAAACGAGGTTGCCGCCGGCATTCGCCTTGCCGAAACCGAGACCGCCAAGGAGATCGAAACCGAGCTTGCCGCGGCGGTTGCCAAAAAAGAGGAAAAAAACGCCGCGCTTGCTTCCCATGCCGCCGCAATCGATTCTTTGCGCACACGCGTTGCGGAGGAGGAAAAAAAGCGCGATGATATCGACGCGTCGCTCGAAAAAGCCGATGCCGACATCCGCGCACTTTCCGAAAAGGTCACCGATTTGAAGATCCGCGAAGCCGCCGAACTGAATTCGGAAAAATCCGAAGCCGAACGCAAAAGCTTTCTGCAGGCGGAGATCGAAAAGCAGACCGCGGAGCTCGAACAGACCTATAAATTTTACGAAGCCGCCGAAACGCGCAAAAAAGACTGCGAAGCCGAGAAAAAGCAGTTGGAGGCCGACATCGCCGCCGAAAAAAGCACGCTCGACGAGCTTCAGACAAAAAAAGAAGCCTTTCTGCGGCAAAAAAACGAATATGCCGCCGCCTATGCCGCCGACACGCACCGCCGCGAAACGCTTGTCAAAATGGATGCACTTCTTGAAGGCTATCCCGGCAGCGTCAAGGCCGTCATGAACGCCGGCACACTTTCCGGCATCTGCGGTCCGGTCTCCCGACTGCTCACGGTGGACGGCGAATATGTCACCGCCATCGAAACCGCCCTCGGCGCCGCCGTTTCCAACATCATCGTGGAGGACGAAACCGCCGCCAAGGCCGCCATCCGCCACTTGAAGGACACGCACGCCGGCCGCGCCACCTTCCTGCCGCTCACCTCGATTTCCGGCAAAACGTTACAGGAGCCGACGCTTGCGTCTTGCCGCGGCTACATCGGCGTGGCAAGCACGCTTGTTTCCTGCGATAAAAAATACGACAGCGTCGCCGCCTACCTTCTCGGCCGCACCGTCGTTGCCGATAACCTCGACAACGCCTCGGCCATGGCACGCAAATTCGGCTTCCGTTATAAAATCGTCACGCTCGACGGCCAGGTCGTCAACGCCGGCGGCTCGTATACCGGCGGTTCGGCCGCCTTCAAAACCGGCGTGATGAGCCGTTCGTCCGACATTGCCGCACTCGATAAAACCATTGCCGAGACGCTTGCTGCCGCCAAAAAGCTGAATGCCGAAATCGCCGAAAACGAAGAAGCCATCGCCGAAAGCACCGCCTATCTCGAAAGCCTGCAAAACGACCTTGCCAACGCGCAAAGCAGCCTGTACCGCAGCGAAAATGACATGGCTCTGCACAAGGAGCATATCGACGCCTGCTCGGAACGCTTAAAAGCCCTCAACGCCCAGCTCGACGAATCCGACTCTGCCAAAATCAAAGAACGCTTGACCTTGCTTTCCGCCAAACGCGCCGAAGCGGAGCTTGATGCCGAAGAGGCCGCCCAAAAACGCGCCGCACTTGATCATGCAGCCGACGAGGTCTATGAAGCACTCGAGAAAGCAAAAAAAGAGCTTGCCGAATTGCAGCTTACCGCCCTCGGCGTACAGAAGGACGCGGAAAACGCCGCAGAAAACATCCGCTTACTCGAAAACAAACGCACCGAAAACCAAAAGAAGATAGGCGCGTTGAAAGAAGAACAGGAAGCTCTCGAAAAACGTTTATCCGGCATCGCGTTCGATATGGAGAGCAGCAAAAAAGCACTGGAGGACGCTGCCGCTGCCGTTGAAAACGCCAAAAAAACACTTGCCGGGCTGTTAGCCGAGACGGAAAAGCTCGAACGCTCCTCGGTTACCGCCCGAGAAAGCCAAAAGGGGCTTATGCGCGACAAAGAGGTCTTTTTCGAGCAGATGACGCGGCTCGCCTCGTCGCTTGAAAACAGCCGGAACGAATACGATACGCTCACCGCCAAGCTCTTTGAGGAATATTCCCTTTCCTACTCCGAAGCCATCGCCTTGAATCTGCCCAAGCCCGAACCGGGCGCCGACAAGGAGCTTGCGTCGGTCAAGGGAAAAATACGCGCACTCGGCCATATCAACGTCGGCGCGGTGGAGGAATATAAGGAAACCAAAGAACGCTTTGATTTTATGAGCGCGCAGATACATGACCTCGAAAGCGCCAAAAAGAGCTTGGAGAATGTCATAAGCCGCTTGGAAAGCGATATGAAACGCTTGTTTGCCGAAGCGGTCGAAAAGATCGGCGTCAGCTTCAAGCGCGTCTTTACCGAGCTTTTCGGCGGCGGCAGTGCCGAAATTGTCATCACCGACCCGGAAAACATGCTTGAATCCGGCATTGAGATCAACATCCAGCCGCCCGGAAAGACCGTCAAGAACATTTCGCTGCTTTCGGGCGGCGAACAGGCCTTTACCGCGATTGCGCTGTACTTCGCCATTTTGGAGGTCAATCCGGCTCCGTTCTATATTTTCGACGAAATCGAAGCGGCACTCGACGATGTCAACGTCAATCGGTTTGCCGCCTATGTCAAAAAGCACGCCGACACACAGTTTATTATCATCACGCACCGCCGCGGCACCATGGAGGTCGCCGACACCATGTACGGTGTGACCATGCAGGAAAAGGGTGTTTCCAGCTTCTTGAAGGTCAATATGGAGGATGTGGAATCCAAGACCGGCGTCAAGCTGTAATTTTTTGAAAGGACAACAACCATGGGATTTTTTGAACGACTGAAAGAGGGTCTTCGCAAAACCAAGGAATCGATCTTCGGACAGGTCAACAGCATTTTCAAGCACTTTGCCAAGGTGGATAAAGAAATGCTTGAGGAACTTGAGGAGGTGCTTATCGCCTCCGACCTCGGCGTAAACGTCACCGAAACCATCATCGAAACGCTGCGCGACCGTATTAAGGAAAAACACATTTCCGACCCCGAAGAAGCGCGCCGTGAGCTGATTGCCATTTTGGAGGATATCATCGGCGAAAACGAGGGCTTGCAGCTTGATACCAAGCCGTCGGTGGTGTTTGTCATCGGCGTCAACGGCGTGGGCAAGACCACGTCGATCGCCAAAATGGCGCATTTGTTAAAAAAGCAGGGCAAATCGGTGGCTCTTGCCGCCGCGGATACCTTCCGTGCAGCCGCTATCGACCAGCTTGAAATTTGGGCGGAGCGTGTCGGCGTGCCGCTTATCAAGCACACCGAAGGCTCGGATCCTGCCGCCGTCGTGTTTGACGCGGCAAACTACGCCAAAAGCCACGGCATCGACGTGCTCATCGTGGATACCGCAGGCCGCCTGCATATCAAGAAGAATCTTATGGACGAGCTTGCCAAAATCGGCCGTGTGCTCGACCGTGAGCTTCCGGGCTGTGCGCGTGAGAACCTGTTGGTGCTCGACGCCGTCACCGGACAGAACGCCATCAACCAAGCCAAAGAATTCACACACGCCGCCGATATCACCGGCATTATCTTAACCAAGCTCGACGGCACCGCCAAGGGCGGCGTCATCATTTCGGTCAAGAGCGAGCTTGGCATTCCCGTCAAATTCATCGGTGTCGGCGAACAGATGGACGATCTGCAGCCGTTTGACCGCTCACAGTTCGTCAACGCCCTGTTCAACGAAACCGAAACCGGCGAAACCGCCGAATAAAACCGAAAGGAACGCCGAATACTGCTATGAAACTTGTTGCTGCAACCAAAAACGCACATAAAATCCATGAGTTGACCGAAATGCTTGCCATCGACGGGCTGACGCTTGTGAGCCTTGCCGACGTCGGCTTTACCGGCGAAATCGAAGAAAACGGTTCCACCTTTGCCGAAAACGCCCTCATCAAGGCGCGTGCCGCCGCAAAGTTCTGCGGTCTGCCTGCCCTTGCGGACGATTCGGGTCTGTGCGTGGACGCACTTGACGGCGAACCCGGCATTTATTCGGCACGCTACGCATCAGAAGACGGCGAAAACGCGGGCGATGCCGCCAACGTCAAAAAGCTGCTCGAAAACCTCAAGGGCATCCCGAGCGGCGAACGCACGGCACGTTTTGTCTGCGCCATCGCACTCGTGCTGCCGGACGGCACGGAAAAGACCGTCACCGGCGCGTGCGAGGGCGTTATCACAAGCGAAATCCGCGGGAATGGCGGCTTCGGCTACGACCCGGTCTTTTACTACGTCCCCTATTGCAAAACCTTCGGCGAAGCCACCGAAGAAGAAAAAAACGCCGTCAGCCACCGGGCGAACGCCGTCCGGCTCATCAAGCAAGAGCTTCTCCGATTACTTTAAGAATTACAAAGAGGATACTTTTATGTCAGCAACCGCACTCACCTCCAAAGAACGCGCCTATTTGCGCTCACTCGCCAACACCTTGGATCCGATCTTCCAGTTCGGCAAGGGCGGCATTTCGGACAATTTCATCAAACAGATCGACGACGCCCTCGAAGCGCGTGAGCTTATCAAAATCACGCTTTTAGAAAATGCCGACGCCGCTCCCAAAGAGGTTGCCGCGCTTTTGTGCGAAAAGGCGCATTGCCAAAGCGTGCAGATCATCGGCCGCCGCATTGTGCTTTACCGCATGGCACGCGACAAGGACAAGCGCAAAATCGCGCTTCCGCGTTAGAATACCATGAACATCGGACTTTTCGGCGGTTCGTTCAATCCGCCGCACATGGGACATACCGCGCTTGCAGAGGAGTTTTACAGCGCCAGCTTTGCAGACCTTCTCATCGTCATGCCGTCGTTTATACCGCCGCATAAGGCCGCGTCCACCATTCCGGCGGCTGACCGGCTCGCCATGACGCGGCTTGCCTTTCTGAAGCTCGGCGAAAAGGGCATCAACTACACCGTGAGCGACTATGAGATACGCCGCCGCGACACCAGCTACACGTTTGAGACCGTGCGGTATCTTTTGGCGCGCTATGCCGAAAAAACGCTTGCACTCTGCGTCGGCAGCGATATGTTTTTAAGCTTTGAGACCTGGAAAAACGCCGAAGAGCTGTTAAAATGCTGTCATCTGTACACCAAAGCCCGGCATTCCGGCGAAAAGGCGGCGCTTGAAGCGTATGCCGCCGTCTTGAAAGAAAAATACGGAACGGAATCGACGGTCATGGAAGGCACGGTCATCGATGTTTCCAGCACCGCACTGCGCACGCAGGAAAATGCAGCCGCACAAACGCTTCTCGATCCGATTGTGCGCGCCTACGCAAAAAAACATGGATTGTATGTTTAAAAAAGCAATTTTAAGAAAATATTAAGAAACGGGCGGACTTGATTTTATGTCTGATTTTACGGAAAATCCGGCAACACCGGAGCAAATCATGCGCATACGGAAGCGTCTTCCCTCGTTCATCGGCGAAAAACGGTTAAATCACACTTTTTTTGTAGAAAAAGAGGTGATAGCTCTTGCCGAATCGCTCGAAATGGTGTATAATATAACTGACGCGCAGAAAAACGATCTGCGTGCGGCAGCTCTCGTGCACGATATTACCAAGGAGCAGCCGCTTGAAAAGCAGCTCGCACTGTGCGAAAAATACGGCATCGATCCCGGCAGCTATCCGTCCTGCGCCGTGCTGCACGGCCGGACGGCTGCCTGCCTTGCAAGAGAGCTTTTCGGCACGGACGACCTCGTTTTTTCGGCGGTCGACTGCCACACCACCGGCAAAGAAGCTATGAGCGTCTTTGACAAGATTCTCTTTCTCGCCGATTATATCGAACCGTCCCGCACGCACGATTCCTGCAAAAAGGTGCGCGCCTTCTACTATGAGAGCCTGCAAAAACGCGGACAAGCCGCGGCCGGTGCGCTTTTGGACGAAGCCTGCCTTGCCTGCCTTGACGACACGCTCTCCTATCTTTTAGCAAAAGGGAACATTATCGACCTCGAAACCGTCAAAGCAAGGAACAGCTTCCTTGCAAAGGGAACGCCGACAAGAAATGCCGACGCTCACGGCTAACCAAAGAAAGGTTGAACGACTATGTCTGATAAAAAAAATAAATTCGAAAGCGGCTCGACCGAGGAATTCCGCGCCATCCGCATGAAGCGTCAAAAAGCGCACACTTCGGCGCATTCCGGCAAAAAAAAGAAGTCCGTCTGGAAAACAATTCTCCTCGTTCTCGTGATTCTTGTTGTTCTCGCGCTTCTTGCCGCAGGGCTCACGTTTGTGTACCACAAATACATATACAAGCCGGTCTCAAACGACGATTTCACACCCAAGCCCGACAACTCCGTGCTTGTGGACGACACCGGGAAGCCCGTGCCGCAAAGCACGCTTCGCGAAGGCCGCTATAATTTTCTTGCCGTCGGCTGCGACCGCAAGGAATGGCTGTCCGACGTGATCATGCTCGCCACCTATGACGTGGGCGAAAAATCCGTTTCCATCATGCAGATTCCGCGCGACACCTATGTCTCGGTCACCAAAAAGCTGATTTTGGACGACGACGGCTCGATCTCGGTCTCCAACTTCGACGGCAAGAGCGGCTACGGCTGCAAGATCAACGCCGTTCTCGGCCATGGCGGCAACTTTGCCGGAACGGAATTAAAACGCCTTGCCGACGCCGCCAAGGATAAGACAAACACCGAAATCGACTCACTCTGCAAGGATTCCTTCCTCGATGTCGACCGCAAGACCCTCACGGCGTACATGAACGCCAAGGGCAGCGAAAAGAGCGATGCGGAATACAAGATCAAGTTGAAATTCGCCATCAAATATTTGAGCACCCTGCTCTACCGCTGCTACGGCTTTTCAGCCGATTTCTACGCCCAGGTCAACCTTGACGGCTTTGTGGACATCGTGGACGCCATCGGCGGCGTGGACGTTTATGTTCAAAACGATATGGACTACGACGACCCGTACCAAGACCTGCACATCCACATCAAGGCCGGCAACCGGCACCTGAACGGCAAGGACGCCGAAGGCTTCATCCGCTTCCGCTATGGCTATGCCGGCGCGGATATTGCCCGCATCGATGCGCAGAAGATCTTCATGACCGCCTTCATCAAAAAGCTCATGAGCATTGAGGGCGTGTCCAAGCTCAACGACCTCGTCAAAGAGGTGAACGCCAACTTAAATACCAACGTTTCGCTTTCCGATGCGCTGTATTTTGCCACCAACGCGCTGGATCTGGATTTAACCAAGGTCGTCATGCTCACCATGCCCGGCACGCCTGCCTATATCAACAGCGTGTCCTACTATTTGGTCAACAAGACCGCGCTCATGGAAAACATCAACACCTATTTGAATAAGTACAGCGAACCGCTCGACGAAAGCCGCTTCCTCGTGGTTCAGGGCACAAGCAAGGACACCAGCCGCGAACCGCTCACAGCGACCGATATCGAGGAAAAGCAGCCCGACCTCGGCTGGCTGCACAGCTCAAAAAAAACTGATGCCGGAAGCGAAAACACGGGCAGCACTTCCGGCACAAGCACTTCGACCGAACCGACCGATGCTTCCGAACCAACCGTGCCGGATGAGCCGAACCACGCCCAAGAGCAGACGGAGCCTACGGATAACACCTCCGCCGAGCCTCCCGTCGTAACACCTGCACAAAATCAGACAGGAAGCGTCGATTCAACGCCAAATCCGACCGAACAGACACCGGCTTCCCAAAAGCCGACCGTTTCCTCCGATGACACCGTGCCGGACAAAAGCACGGGAAACGCGGAAAACGAACCTGCCGGAAATCCGGTCATTTCGGATATGGACGACCTGCTAAGGGAATACCATGCCGCATAAACGCCCACATTCATTTTTCATATAAGGAGAACATCCATGACAAATACCGTTGATTCCAAGCAGCTTGCCGAGCATATCGCTTTGCTGCTTGACAAAAAGAAAGCGCACGACGTAAAGATCCTTCGCGTCACCGAAAAGACCGTCATCGCCGATTATTTCGTCATTGCCGGCGGCACCTCCTCCACCCAGGTCAAGGCACTTGCCGACGAGGTGGAATACCAGATAGGCGTAAATGACGGCATAAAGCCGGTCAACGTCGAAGGACGCGGCACGGGCGGTTGGGTTTTGCTTGACTATGAAAACGTGCTCGTTCACGTTTTCGACCCTAAAATGCGCGAATTCTACAATCTCGAAAAGCTTTGGGCGGAATGCGAAGAGGTTTCGTTTGACAGAATCGAAGAATAAGTTTTGTTTATTAAAATTTTAGATAAGGTTGACAGACATCATGAAGTACGAATTCAAGGAAATCGAAAAAAAATGGCAGGACGAATGGGAGTCTAACGGCGTTTTTCATGCAAAAAACGACTATTCCCTGCCCAAATATTACGCGCTTGTGGAATTTCCGTATCCGTCCGGACAGGGCCTGCACGTCGGGCATCCGCGCTCGTATACCGCGCTCGATATCGTGGCGCGCAAAAAGCGTATGCAGGGCTACAACGTGCTGTACCCGATGGGATGGGACGCTTTCGGCCTTCCGACCGAAAACTTCGCCATCAAAACCGGCATCCATCCCAAAACCGTAACACACAACAACATTGCACGCTTCAAAAAGCAGCTCATGTCGCTCGGCCTTTCGTTTGATTGGTCGCGTGAGATCAACACCACCGACGAGAGCTACTACAAGTGGACCCAGTGGATCTTCATTCAGCTCTTTAAGCACGGCCTTGCCTATAAGACCAAAATGGCGGTCAACTGGTGCACCTCCTGCAAATGCGTGCTTGCCAACGAGGAGGTCGTGAACGGCGTTTGCGAACGCTGCGGCAGCGAGGTCATCCGCCGCGAAAAAAGCCAGTGGATGCTTCGTATCACGTCCTATGCCCAACGCCTCATCGACGACCTGTCGCTTGTCGATTTCATCGACCGCGTCAATATCCAGCAGAAAAACTGGATCGGCCGCTCCGAAGGCGCCGAGGTGGATTTCGCCACCACGGCCGGCGAAAGCTTGCGCGTCTACACCACCCGTCCCGATACGCTCTTCGGCGCAACCTACATGGTCATCGCGCCTGAGCACCCGTTCCTCGAAAAATATGCTTCCCAAATCAAAAATATCGACGAGGTCAATGCCTACAAGGCTGAAGCCGCCAAAAAGAGTGATTTTGACCGCACCGAGCTTGCCGACAAGAAGGAAAAAACCGGCGTGGAGCTTATCGGTGTGCGTGCGGTAAATCCCGTCAACGGCAAAGAAATCCCGATCTTCGTCTCGGATTACGTGCTTGTCACCTACGGCACGGGCGCAATTATGGCCGTTCCGGCACACGACACGCGCGACTGGGATTTTGCCAAAAAGTTCGGTCTTCCGATTGTCGAAGTTGTCGCCGGCGGCGACGTGCAGAACGAGGCCTTTACCGATGTGGCGACCGGCAAAATGGTCAATTCCGATTTCTTAAACGGGCTTGAAGTGTCCGACGCCAAGAAAAAAATCATCGATTGGCTCACCGAAACCGGCAAGGGCGAACGCAAAGTCAACTTCAAGCTGCGCGACTGGGTCTTCTCGCGTCAGAGATACTGGGGCGAACCGATTCCGCTTGTCGAATGCGATAAGTGCGGCTGGGTTCCCGTTCCCGAAGACGAGCTGCCGCTCACGCTGCCCGAGGTCAAATCGTATGAACCCGGCACGGACGGCGAAAGTCCGCTTGCATCGCTGACCGATTGGATCGAATGCACTTGCCCGAAATGCGGCGGCAAGGCAAGACGCGAAACCGACACCATGCCGCAATGGGCCGGTTCGTCGTGGTATTTCTTACGCTATTGCGACCCGCACAACGATAAGGCACTCGCCTCCAAGGAAGCGCTCGACTATTGGATGCCGGTCGATTGGTACAACGGCGGTATGGAGCACACCACGCTGCACCTCCTGTATTCGCGCTTTTGGGCAAAATTCCTATACGACATCGGCATTCTCTCCTGCCCCGAACCATATGCCAAACGCACCTCACACGGCATGATTTTGGGCGAGAACGGCGAAAAAATGTCCAAATCGCGCGGAAATGTCGTCAATCCTGATGATATCATCAGCGAGTACGGTGCCGACACCATGCGTTTGTACGAAATGTTCATCGGCGATTTTGAAAAATCCGCTCCCTGGTCGAGCCAGAGCATCAAGGGCTGCAAACGCTTCTTGGAACGCTTTGCGGGTTTGACCGAGCTTGTCAAGGGCACAGGCGTTACGCCCGCGCTCGAAAGCTCCTTCCATAAGACCATCAAAAAGGTCACGGAAGACATCGAAACGCTCAAAATGAACACGGCGATTGCCGCCATGATGTCGCTCATCAACGAAATCTATGACCACGGTTCGCTGACTGCCGACGAATTAAACGTCTTTATCCGCCTTGTCTGCCCGTTTGCGCCGCACCTTGCCGAAGAAATGTGGCACACATTCTGCGACGAGAAGTCGTTTGCCTCGCTTGCAAAATGGCCGGAATACGACCCGGCAAAGACGGTGGATACGACCGTCGAGGTCGCCGTTCAGATTTCCGGCAAATTCAAAGGCACCATCATGCTTGCCGCCGGTTTGTCCAAGGAAGACGCCATTGCTGCCGTCAAGGCCGATGAACGCTTTGCAAAGCAGATCGAAGGCAAGACGATCGTCAAGGAAATCGCTGTGCCGGATAAGCTGGTCAACTTGGTTGTTCGGTAATTCCGAAGCATCAGAGGCTTGAAAAACGGGATTCCGCGGATATTTTGCAAAATTAACAATTTGTTTATAATATTTTTCGGAATTCTCTTGACAGGATGCCTCTTTTTGAGGTATAATATGGTGTGGTATAAAAAATCTCTTTGTCACAAGCGGAGGGAGGGGAAATAGATGGCAGAAATTAAGATCAAGGATAATGAATCGCTTGACAGTGCGCTCCGCAGATTCAAAAGACAGTGCGCAAAAAGTGGTGTTCTCACCGAGCTTCGCAAGAGAGAGCATTACGAGAAACCCAGCGTAAAGCGTAAGAAGAAATCCGAGGCAGCCCGTAAGCGCAAGTTTAAGTAAGCTTTGGCTTAGCGGCAAAACTCCGATTTTCCGGGGGTTCATGCAGTAAAATGCAAACATTAAGAGCTGATGCAATGTGCATCGGCTCTTTTTTGTCGGCTTTCCGCCGGGGAAACAGCCGCCGAGGGCGGCTAAATGCACACGGAGTGTGCCGTCCCGGCAGGGACAAAACTTTCCGAAAGGAAAGTTTCAAAAGGATTTAATTGGGCTTGTGCGGATTTGTTTCTTGTGTGCGCTGATTCGAGGTTTGGAAAACCTCGGAGCTCCCTTGAAAGGTTTTAATTGTTGCGGTGCGAAGATGTCACTGCGGTGGGCTGAATCGAGGTTTGCGGAACCTCAATACTTCCTGCGAGGGAGAACGGATTGTCACTTTTTGCATCGTGCAAAAAGTAACCAAAAAGCACGCGGGACTCCGTCCTGCGACCTCGATTCAAATCGCCGGTCGATACGGTGTTTTTGCGAAAGTGACCGGCGTTCATCAGGTAACCGGCAACGCAAAAAACAGCAGTTTTCCGGATATCGCCGGCAATGATTTGAATCGGTGCGACGCTCCGGCTTTACAGCACAAAATTAGAGCGAAGAGCAAAAGAACAG
>CAKSCV010000017.1 GCA_934444645.1 uncultured Eubacteriales bacterium
CTGCTCGTCCCGATGTAGCTTAAATCGCTTGTCGCCGTAATTAAATACGGCGTGCCGTCCGTGTCCACCGTCGCATAAACACCCGGATAAACGCGGACAAAGCTCGAAACCTTGTCTAACTTTTCGGCGGCTTTGTCATCCGCATATTTTTTGTTGACGGAATCGGTGTCTTTTTTCGGCGTGCCGGTTTTTATTGCTCCGTCCTCATTGTATACAGGTATGTAACCGGGGCTGTTGAACTCCCGGTGCGCTTCAAGCATGATTTGTTTGCCTGCCATGCTTACACCGTAAACACGATCGATCGGGGCACTTTCCGTAACCTTGTCTAACTTTTCGGCTACCGCTTCTTCCACCGGCGTGATCGCATCCGCAATTTGGTCGTCCGTCTCTGCCTTTGTGTATGCGTCGACCTGCCCGGCGGTCACTCCGTGCGGATTGTCCTTTCTTTCCGGATGCAGCCCAACAAAGGATACCCATTCGCTTTCCGTGCCCTTGTACCCGTGCTTGACCGCAAGCCCATATGCCGTAAGATAGTAGCCTTTCCAAAACCGATCATCCTCGATCGTTCCCGCATGCGTGTCCGCCGGTCGGTAAACCTTGGCAAACCAGCGCATGTACTCACCGAAGAAGGCGTTGAACATCTGCATGGAGTTTGCATATTTGTCGTATTCGCCGTTTGCAAAATCAATCATCGCACATACATAAGCCCAATATATCTTGCTGTGCGGCGCAATAACAAGTAATTCCTTGTCCTTGTCGCTTGCGTAATCGTAGGTGATGACTTCTTCAATCGCAAATAACATCACCTGCGTCTGAACCATGCCCTCGCATTCGTTCACCCATTCCGTCTTCGCACCGGCCGAAAAAGCATTCGGCTTGAGCGAGTCCGCCATCTGTATCACTTGATCTAATGTCATCGCCGTGTCCCTCTCATCGCTTCCAAAACAGGCGATCCGAAGACCGCCTGTTTTTGTGTGTCCTATACGTCTGTGATTTTGCAGTATCAGTCAGAAGACGCCTGTCAGGCGGAAATAAGCGTCGTGCCGTCAGTCACTCCACCAACCGCCGCAAAACGCCAGTCATTGAAGCCGCCGATAAAGCGTGCATAACCCTTCCAAACGTTTGCATCGTTATCGGCAATCTTGCTCGTCACCTCTAAAGAGGTGCGGTCAAGCCAAACAGCACCTTGATATTCCTTGTTGTAGCGCGTGTCGGCAAGAACCCAAGGCTTCGTGCCGGAGGTGATGAACTGATTGAGATAGCCCCAAATGATCACATTCCAGCGACCAAAGTTGTAGTTGAAACCATTGTTGGCCGTCGCCGGATCCTTGTCCGCACCAATGGCCGCAAATACGTTCTTTTTGAGCGTGTAGTCGTTCGGAATCACAATCGTGTCCGGCGCAACATCCAAAATCTGCTCATTGTCGTCCTTGAATTCCTGCATCGCGCATTCCATGGCCGCAAGCGCGTCATTTGAAAACGCATCCGTGAACAGGTTGGATTGCTTGCTCTTGCCAAGCTTCGACGGGTGTACCTTCGAGAAAAGACAAACACCGTCAGCCGTTGTTGTCGCAAACTTTTGCCCGGAGAACTCCACCGACGTCTCCTTCTTGATCGCACCGCCTAAAAGTGCCGCCGCGAATTTCTCACGCGTGCGGTAATACGACGCCGTAAATGCCGCCGGCTGCTTTTTGAGATCAAGTACCTTCGCATCGTCCACCATCTCACGCGAAATGGAAAAACTGCTCTTCCACGTCATGTGCTCAAAGGTCTTGGAATAACCCTCTTGCATACCGTCAACCGGATAGTCACCGTTTTCGCCAACCGGCTGGAATCCGGCCATGCTGGTCATGGCCGTAAACTTTTCCGACCAGTGCGACGAGGTCGAAACGTTGAATAGCTCCTTCATGATCGATTGCGCTTCAAAAGCTTCCGCACGCTTCTCGATAAACATCTTGATCGGCTCTTGACTCTTGCCGAATACACTGTCATTAACTCCCGAACCCTCGGAAAATGTAATATTTGCCATATGTATCTGCCTCCCGTTAAATTAAAATCTTACCCGAACCGCACAACCGCTCGCGCCGCCCGATTCCTTGTATACAAGCTCCGCAATGCCGTTTGTCGCCGTCGCGGTCACCTGCGCACCGTCCGTGTGAAGCGTTAATTTCGTGCCAATGTCTACACTCGTTACCGCCGCCGAACACGTCGTCTCGAAAATAATGTCCGAATCCACGCGAATCGCCTGTACAAAGCCGTTTCGCGGCAAACCGACCGCAATGTAGCTCGGCTTGGCCGTCGCCGTCGCAAGTGCGGCTGTGCCGCTCGCAAGCGTTAATGCAATGCCCGGCTTTACACCGTCAATCGCACACGGAATCTCGTGGAAGCTCGGTACTCTGCCGTCATCCACCGAATAAATCATAAATCCCATAATACTCGTCCTTTCTTTATGCCTTGTGATATTTGCTGTAATGCGCTTGTATCTCCGCGTCGGTCGCATCCGGATTGAAAAGACGGTATTGCTCTTTAATTTCCGGAGGAACCGTTACCGCACCGCTTCCACGTGTGCCGGTCTTGATAAGATGATTCTTGGAGTCCGCCGCATAAGCCGTCTGCTTTTTTCCAAGCTCCGAAGCACTTTGCATACGCGCATCATACGTCGCAAGCTTGTAAGCATCCACAAATGTGTTGCCCTTTTTCACAAGCTCGTAAAACGTGTCATAGTTCTGCATCTTGGTCAAATCCGCAATTCCTTTAATCGACGGATCCATTTCCGCGATCTCGCGAATCTGCTCTTCAACCTTCGCCTTCGCCCGTGCTTCCTCAGCTTCACGCTTAACCGCTTCCGCCTCCGCCTTGATCCGACGCGCTTCGGTCACCTCCGGCAGCTCTCCGATAAACTTGTCAAATTGTTCCTTGGATAAACCGCTTCGACGTAATAGCCTGTCGCGTTCGCTTAAGCTCTGCTTGCGCTTGAATTCTTCGTATTCCTCACGCGTCGCAATTTCCTTGCCTGTCTCCGGGTCAGCTAAATGCAGCGACTTGATAATGCCGTCAATCTCACTCGCAGCCTTTTGCCGCTCCGATTCGATCGCCGCATCCCGTTCCGCCTCCGCCTTTCTCCGCGCGGCGGCATAGCGTGCATTTTCGCTTGCACTCTGCTTTTTTCCCAAACCCGTAACATCCTTGCCACCGGCAGACTTACCGGCAGCATCCGTACCTTCGGAAACATCGTCGGAATTGTCATCAGGATCATCACTTTCCCCTTCATTCGACGAATCACTCTCCATGCCTTCCGGAGCAGAACCGGCGTCGTTCTGCTCCTTCGACGGCATACCGCCGTCCGCCAGTGTCAAATCCTCCGGCATGTCCGTCCCGTTTTCCGGTTCCGTGTCCAGTTCAAAAAGCGCATTGTAGTTAATATCCATTGTCCGTTCTCCTTAAAACCGTATTTTTCCGCTTTTACTGCGATTTCATCTTTAACTCTTTGCCCGGCTTACTTCTTGCCGCTTCTCAGGTCATCGCCGGTCTTGACCGTGCCGTTTCCCTTCGGCGTGCTGTCATTCTGCGGAGCCTTCACGACCTGCGAAGCACCGTGCGAAATCTTGCCAATGTATCCGTTTTCCGCCATACCTCAATTCCTCCTTTCACATAAAATTTATAATAAGCGGAACGATTTATCCGCATTATCATTTTTATTTTTCCGCCGCAGCCGCTACTCTCTCACGACTTGCCGCAAGCTGCTTTTCAAATGCCGCACCGGTCTCTTGCCGCTTTTTGTCCGCTTCGGCCCGTGCATCCGCCCGCGCAAGCTCTGCCTGCTCGGCTTGCCGCGCTTCGGCCCCAAGCTGTGCCTGTTTCTCGGCCGCGAGCTGCGCCTGTAGCTTTTGTTCTAAATACCGCTTGGTCTCTCCGGCACCCGGATAGTGTAACGTCTCCATCTTTCCCCAAAAAAGTATCTGCGTCTCGGTCGATGCCGGATCCCCAAAAGCACCGGCTGAAAAATACGCATTGGTCTCCTGCCACATCGCCTCCGTGTCGGAAGCAAGCGGCGAACTCTTGTCGCAGGAAAATAAAAATTCGTCGTTCCAGTACCAGTTTCCGGCGTCATCACGCTTTAAGAAATCGTATCGATTGAATTCCTCGTATACGGCGTTGCCGTTAATGTCCTTTGATAAAACCGGCCGCGGCTCGTCCGCATACGCAAGCTTGAATTTGAACATTGCCTCAAACATGTTCGCCCATGCCGCCCGCTTCATTACCTTCCGACTCTCAAGCCGCCCGGCCGTTTGCTGCGCCGCAAATTGCTTGGCCGTTCCGCTGGTCGCCGTCGTGTCGCGCCGCCCTTGGAAGGAATCGGTAATCCCGATTGTCTGACGTGCCTCTTCGTAAACCTGCGCGGCATATTTCAAATCTTGGGTGACGTTGCCCTCTACGTCAAAAACCTGTATCATGCTCATCTTGGACGGATCGCCCGGACGAAGGATCTTTTGCTCACTCGTCCCAACCTCAATGTCCGCATCGTCCGGTAAACATAAATAACTGCCGGAGGCTACTAATTTTTCGGTTACCTTCGCCGCCATGCGGTTGTAGGTGTTCTGTTGGTCAGCAATCTTGTCAATGTCGCTGTCACCGAGAAAATACCCAAAAAGCGATACATTCTTTTGAAGTAAAACCGGATAAATTTTCGGCTTGTAAAACGGGATCCGCTCCGGCATGAGTATAACCGAGCCATCCTCACCGAGAACCGGTTTTGCACCGGCAATCACACTTCCGTCCGAACGGATAATCGGCGTATAAACCTCTTCAAAGTCCTCTTCACCGAGAATGAATTTTGCGCCGCCGCAGATCGGACAAACCGCCTTTTGGCCCTCATCATGCTGCGGCTCCCTCTCACCGCATGCCGCACATTTCTTTAGCTGCCGCGCTTGGTAGTCCTCTAAACTTTCAAGCTCCGTGTCGTTTACCCAGCTGTATAATCCGATGCCGCCCTTGCTGTTGCGGTAGTATGCAATGTACTGCGTCACTAAATCCTCGTTCGCAACTTCTTTTCCGGACGTGCCGCGAACCTCCGGCTCACTCTCACTCTCGCCCGATAAATCCGCCTTGTACCGGCGGCGTAAATACTCCTTGGTCTGCGGCACTTTGAGGATAATGTAATCCATGTCTTCAATGCCCGTGTATATGCCGTCTTGCGGAATTACCTGCTTCGGGTGAATAAAACTCACTTCCAACTCGCCGACCGTTGCGTGCGTCCTCTTGGTGCTGTCCCATTCCACAAGCCAAATGCCGCCACCCTGAATCGGCACCGTCCGCTCGGCAATATCGTTCATCTCTTCAAAGCGTAACCGGTCAAGCTCGCCGCGCAGCATGTCCTCGATCAGCTTCGCCTTCGGCTCATCCTCCTTGTGCCGCGCCGTTACCTTTGGCTGCGGAATGCTGCTGTCAACCTCCGCTTCAATCAGCTCCGCGCAAAGATTCCGTACATGCCGCGTCTCGACCGTCTTGTCGCCCTCCACAAGCGGCTTGACCGCACGCGCACCGCGATATAAAGCCTCGCGTCCGTCCATCTTTGCAAGCTCACCCGTGTAGGCCGCCTCACTTCTTTTCAAACGCTCCTGCCAGAGCCGTAAAACATTGCTTTCCGCCATTTTTCAAATACCTCTTACCGTTTCGGGTTGCCCCATTTTTCAAGTAATAATGCCTTTTCCGCACGACTTGCCACTCGGTAGTCCTCCCACATCGATTCCGTCCATTCCACTTCTTCCGCACCGCTTTCACAGACTGCATAACTCTGCTGCGGCCGTATGTAGTGCGCAATGGCAAGTGCCATAATGCAGTCATCGTGCGCACCTTCTTCTGCCTCCGGACGGTAGCTTTCGTTCCGGACAAACGTCAGCATTTCCTCTAACGTGTCCGCGTCGGAAATAAGCGTAATGTCCTCCCGTACCACACCGATCAAGGCGGATAAAATCACCGGCCGCGACGCACTCGTCGTACGAAAACCAAAAGACCGCTTAACCTTGTGCGTGTAGTCGTCAAAGCTCTCCCTCACATATTGCTTCGGATACCCAAGCCGTTCAAGCTCCATGATCGGATACGTCGAAAGATTCGCCTCGATCCCAATTAGTGCCACATTGTAGTAGATCCCAAGACAGTACATTTGCTTTGCATAAATGTCCTCATCAAATGTGTGCCGTAATACACAAACCTGCCTTCCGTCCCGGTTGTCAATCACCTGCCCGACAAACTTGTCACTCCCGTCTCCGGCCGTGTCGCCGCCAATCACATACGGCACACCGCCTTCCGGCTCGCTGTAAATCGCGATCGGCCCGTCTTTCTCGTCAAAAAACCGAATGTCCGTAAGCCGCTTGCCGTCGTCCGTGTAGTGAAAAATGCCGCGCCGTAACGGCCGTATTTTTTCGGAAAGCCGCGCCGTCACCGCCTTGCCGTCAAATACCGTTTTTCCGGTCACACCCCATAAACCGAGACAGTAAACCGTGTAGTAGTATTCGTCGGTCTCCTTGAAGGATTCCAAAACACGCTTTGCTTCGTCATCTAAAAAACGGTTGTCCTTGTACGTGCTCTCATGTACACGCGTCCGTGCGGTAAGCTTCTCCCTCTCGCGCGGATTGTCAATTTCAAAATCAAAAAAACGCTTTTTGAGCCAGTGCCGAAGCGAAATCGGGTTGAAGGATAAAATAATCTGCTTGTAGTATTTTGTCTCACCGCGTAAACGAATGTCAAGCTGGTTGAAATCGCTCTCTAAAATCTCGCTCGCTTCTTCAATCCAAATGCCCGTGATGTTGTAAATCGACTTTAATTTTTCCACATCGTCAAGCCCGGCAAAAAGGATCTCACTCCCGTTCGGAAAAAGAATCGCCATGTCGCTGCGATTCACCTTGTAATGCAAGCCGGAAAAGTATTGTCCCAATTGCCCGCAGAGCTGCTTGAAGCAGCTTTCCCTGAGTGTCCGCGCAACCTTGCGGCAAACCAAAAACCGGTGACCGCGCTCACTTGCCGCCCTCTCTAAAATCTTCCGACCGGCAAATATGCTTTTTCCCGAACCGCCGCCACCCTTTAAGACTAAATACCGATGCTCGTCAAAAAAAAGCGGTAAAAACGTCTCATTGTTGGTCTCACAAAGGCCCTTCCACCAAAGCGCAGCCGCCGCCGCACCGTCAAGCCTTCCGCTTTCGGCATTATCCGCCATCCGCATTGCCGCTTTCAATGTTTGCCGCCGCCTCTTTGATGAGCGCAATCTTTTCGGATAAACTCAATCCCTCAGCCGTCGCCGCACGCGTCTTTTCACCAAGCTCCACTTCACTCTTCTGCTTCCAGTCGTGGTTGTTCTGCAAATCAAAAATAAGGCCTTGTAAACTGCCCTTCGTCCGACTGACCAGTTCGTTTTCCAAATAAGCCTCAATCCGCAGCCGTACTTCCTCGCAAACGTCTGCAAATTCCGGATGCTTTTCCGGATCCGAGTAGTTTGCCCACGTCCGGCGATTGATCCCAAGATGTAAACATAACGCACTGATGCTCGGCGGCTCCGTGTAGCATAACCGCTTCACCGCTTTCCCGAATATTTCCTGTTCAGCCATCACCGTAATGCCGTCAAAATAACCGCTTACCGCCCGTACAAACGCCGCTTTCGTCGTGTATTTTTTCGGCCGCCCGAATGCCGCCATGCCGCCGCACCACCTTTCTCGCATCCTCTTTTTGCCTCTTCCGCACCGCTTTCTCTCTTCTGTTCGCACGCGCGTACATATACGCATACGCGCTTGCCGTGGGAAAAAACTGTAAAAATCTAAAACCCGCCATCCCAACCGCCGGCACTTCGCGTCCGACACAAAGAAATATCTTCTATGCGTATATCCTACACCCAAAGCCGCGTCACGACGTGCCATTTTTGCATATAAGCATAAAAAAGACAGACAGAAAAATCCTGCCTGCCGTTTCTATGCCGTTTTCTGCGCCGCCGGCTTGCTTCTAACTTGCCGGTAACTTGTAAAAAACCTCCAGCCGCCCTAAAACTCCCGCGGAAATTCCTCATAATACCGCCTGACATAGCGATATAGCGTCCCCTTGGAAAGATAGTAACGCATGCAAACCGATACCGCGCTCCGGTCGCTCGTCATAAATTCCTTTAAGGCCGCCGCATAGTCTTCACCGCCGATCTTTCGGCATAACGCATCAATCAACGCCCGCTTTTCACGCGATAGCTCCTTGTAGTTCCGCGATATAAAAAAGATATATCCCTGCCGGTCGTAGCTTACCTTTGCACCTTTCCATTCCCGGAACATCGTCCCCATGCACCTCACTCCCTTCCGTAACACAAAACCTCCGCCCGACATAGCGATAGATAAATATACTTTCCGCCGTTTATCTCGTTGCCCTTTGCCGTGCAGTCCGCATAAACATAGCCCGGATAAAGCTTCTCAAAGATCTCCGCCGAATCCGAAAATGCCACCAGCTCGGCCGCCTTCTTGCCGGAAATCCGGTAATCGTTCACTTTCTCCTCCGGACGTATAAGATTCTTGGACGCATTCCACCGCTTGAAAAACAACGCTTGCTTGGTCATGTAGTGCGTAAGACCCGCAATGCCGTTCTTGTCAAATTTCAGTCTCTTGGTGTTGGCAAAACCCTTTTGCCATAAACGCTCAATCACATCGCGGCTCACACCGGCATTCAAAATCAGGTGATGATGCACCCGGCCGCGCTTCTCACCCTTTTCACAAACCCATATGTATTTGAGTTCTGATCCTGCCGCCTTGTAAAGCCGGCGAAGCTTGCGCAAAAACTTCTGCCCGTCCTCACGCGCCTCGTTTTCCGATTCCGGCAGATGCGCATCGTCATACGTTAAGTGTAACGCCAGGTCGCCGCGCGTAAAATTGGCGTGTACCAAACGCGTAAAATGCCGCTTGCTGTTCTGCTCGTTTAACCGCGCTTGCGTCTCGCTGGTCGGCTTGGCCTTGGAGCGGCGCATGCCTGCCTTGGCGTAAACCGGATAGATCTGTACATCCATGTAGTCACCGCAAATATACACTTTTTCGCGATAGTACGCACGCATTTTTCTTTCCTCCGGTTTTCATATGTTTTGCCCTTTCGGATTTCGCGCCGCCCGCACTTTCCAAAGGACTGTCGATAAGATAATATAGCATACAAGCCTGTATGCGGCACTACGCCGCATTGTTTTTCCGCATGCCGCATACTTCAAAAAACAGTATGCGGCATTGGTTTTCTAATATATTCCAGTATATAAGGAAGCTTATTCCTTGACTTCGGCGGAATCCTTTTTTGTTTCGCTCCGCTCCACCTTGATAGCTCCTTTTGCACCGTGCGAAAGCTTTGCACGAATGCCGCCGGCAAAAGATAACGCCGCTTGATGCATCTTGTAGTTGGCGATAAGCTCCGCAAGCACGTTTAAAGTCCCGATTTCTTTTTCCGGCAGCGGCTTGTAGCCGCGCTCTTTGCAGGACTCGCCGAACAGATCGTCAATTGTGTCTGCAGCACGCTTTATCTGATCTTCAATTTTCCGCGCACGTTTCGCACCGTCGCAGTCGCAGTCGCCGCCGCCAAGCCGTACTTGACCGCAAAACGGGCAAGCTGTTTCTTCAAATTCTTTCACATTCATTTCTGTACCCTCCTGTTCCAAACTCCGATCGCCTCAGCCTTGTCCTTGTACGGCATGGTCCGCACACATTCCAACGCATTTTCACAGTGTGCAATGTACATGCCGCACGCAAATAAAAGACTTCCCGGCGCACCGCAAAACGGACATGGCTTCAAAATAACATTCATTTTCCTCACCACTGTCCCACCGCAGTCATACCGCCGGAGCGCGCAACCGTGAGATTTTCCGAATGCTTCACGATATCGCACCGTTCAATTGCTATAATGATAAATCCGCTTTTGCAGAAATTTTTGTCATCCAAAATGTATTTGACCTTGACGAGCGCCGTCCGGCCGGTGTAACCGATATCGTATTCGTTTAAGGCCAAATAATCGCCAACTTCATAGAAACGGTCTTTTTTCCGCACCTCGAAATTCTTGTCGCCGCTCTGGACCGCGTTAAAATATGCCGGTTTGATTTTTAATTCGTGTATCATTTTTCAAAACTTCCTTTCTTAATGCGATATTTTTTCTTTCATAACATCCAAAACACCCTTAACGCCCTCCGCAAGCTTGTCCGCATTCCCGTCTCCTTCTGCCCGAAGCTTTTCAAGCGAAGAAACCAACTCGCCGAATACATTCTGAAACAGCTCAAAGTACGCCGAAAACCGCTGCATGCCGCCATTCGCCGCCGCCTCTGCCTTTTTCCGATACGAATCCGCTTCGGCACGCAGCGATGCAAGCTCTTTCGTAAAAGCTGCCTTGCTGTCACTTGCCGCCTGTGCCTTCGCCGCCTCTATGGCAGCTTTCTTTTCCGTCTCTGCCGCGTCTACCTTTTCCTGTAAGGCAGCAAGCTTCTTTTCTAACTTCGACTTGATCTCCGCCTTTGCCGCCTTCACCGCCTCCGCCTTTTCGGCTTGCAGCTCCGCTTCACGCTCTTCGGAAAGCATCGCCCCCTCCGAAACGTCCGTGCCGGACTCCAACGCCGCAAGCTGCCCTTTCAAATCCTCAATTTCGGCAAGATAGCCGCTCTCCTTGGCTTCAATCTCCGCCGCCTCAGCACGTACCGTCTCAAGCGCATCCTTTAACGCCGCCGCCCGGCTCTCTGCCTCCTTGCGTGCCTTTATCTCGGCACCTATGTCGCGTACCGATACCGCATTCATGTCGTGTGTTTTCACGTATTCCTTGCGCTCGGCGTAGGGAAGGGCAATGAGCGCAAGCGCCTGACTCGGACTGATGTCGCCGAAAATCTCGATCCGGTTTTCCTCGAAAAAGCCAAGCTGCTCCTTCTCGCCGTATTCCTCATATAAACGCATTAAATTGTTGGCCGTGCTCTGCGAGTAGTTCACATTGTCCGAAAGCCATGCCATCCATGCGCCGCTTGCAACCTTGCCCTTGGCCTCACAAAGTAACCGCCCGATCTCCACCGAAGCGGAAAGTACCGTCTCGCAGGTGCGCCGCTTGATGTAGTTGATCTCATTCGCAATCACTTTTTCCGTTCGTTCTTCCGTAAGTGCCGTGTTTTGATTCATAAGTTCGTTCATGCCGATATCGTCCTTTCTGTCTCTTTGACTTTTTTGTACGCCTTCGGCCGCTTGCTGCCGCCCTTGACCCAGCGAAGCCAGCTTTCAAAGAATTCGTTTGCCGCCGGAATGTCACGTGGCGCTGTCCTGTTGTGGTATCCGTGTACCTGAATCAGCTCCTTGCCGTGCATTTCGATGGTGTATAACGGCTTGTCCGGCTCGGAAACCGACCGCATAAATAAAATAGTGGTCACACCGTCCGCATGCCGCGCCGCATAGCCGCCCACGCAGTGCTCAAGTGCCTTGCCCTCGTCAATGATTTCTGTACAGTCGTGCGGCGCACGGATAAAATACCCATTCTTTTCCATGCCATAAAGCTTCATGAGCTTGTCAAAGCGTTCCGCCGCCTTTTTCTGCTCGACCTCCAATGCCTGTAATTTCCGGATCTTTATGGCCTCGTCGTGAGCTTTTATAAGGTCTTTCGGAAAAAGCACATTGTGAACCGTAAGGTCAAGCCCGATATCTTCTGCCGCCTCAATATAGTCCTTCCACGTGTAGGCACTTCCCGATAAAACCGCCTGCTTTTTCAAATACCGTAAAAAGTCCTCATAGGCCGCTCCATATCTGTCAAGATACTTTGTAACGTCGGCACTGATGTAATAAAACACACGCACATTCCAGTTTTCCGCATTCACCATACCGTTTTTCCGTCCTCGGAAAAACCGCATGTAAACGTCAAGCACGTCCATGTCGTTCTTAAATCTTGCCCATTCGTTCCGTTCGGATTTTGAAAGCTTCCAAAAATCGCGTAACGTTTCCGCGTTCCACTTGACCGCATGCCGTGTCTTGTAACCGTTTAATTTTCGCCTAAGCAACTCGGCATAGCCGCCTTTGAGTAACATCTCCACCTTTTCCGGATACCGGCTGTATAATGCCAAATACAGAAAACCGTCATTTACATCCTCATATCCCGCCTTGCGGAATAAACTGTACTTGAAAAACGTGTCTTCTAACCGACTAAGACCGATATATCTGTAATCCGCGTAAGTAAATCCCTGGGCACTACTTGACCGCCCGAACGGCTCGCGAAGCTTTTTCACCCGTATAACATCACCATAATAATACCGCGCCCGGTAATATTCCGGCTCTTCGCCTTTGCGGAAACGGTACAGCTCGTAGCTCTCGCGCCATGTGCACGCAATGCCGTAAGTAAAATCCCTGTATAAAAACTCGCACCGAATGCAAACCTCACTCTCGCTTACCGGCAATATAAAAGCCACCGCCTTTTCCTCGCGTAAGTCCGAAAGCCGCTTTTTCCGGCCGGTGTTGATGACTTCGCCCGAAAAGCCGCATTTCGTGCAGGTCCCGTATTCCCGGTGCTTTGCCCGGAATAAATCCTCTTCGGCGTTCGTGTACGTCCGCGCCGGGAATCTCAAATTGTATTTTTCGCCGCAGCGCGAACAGATAAAGGTCTTGCTGCCGTCCGGCTCGTTTGTCACAAATATATAATCGGCCATGCCCCGAAAGGCTTCTTCTATATCCTCGGCCGGAATTTCCGGCGTGCCCGGCACATAGTCCTCCATTAAAATCGCCATACCGCCCACCTCATTCCAAAATATCAAATAACGAAATAACCTTGAATTCCTTCGCTTTGTCGCCTGTATCGGCAGCCGGCAGATCATACGGATTCACATGCAGCTTCATGCAGAATTCGATCTCCGCACCCGGAAAATAAAACCTCACCGCACGCCTGTAAACATCAATATCGCTGATCGCACGCCCCACATCCTTGGCCACCGCCTTTAGACAGTCCCCAAACGTCTGTGAATTCTGATATACCGCACGGGCAAATTCTTCGTCTTGACCGATGAAGCTCTCAAGCGCCGTAAGCACCGGCCCGGCAAGCACCTTTTCATACCGGCCGAATTGGTCCTTCGCGTCCGCACATTCCTTTTTTAACTTCTCCACGGCTAATTTTTTTTCATCCATAGCAATATCCTTTCTTTTGCAATCAATGTAATCGCTTCGAACCGCCCTTAATTCCCGGCGCGTTCAAATTCAAATATGTCCTCTAACGTAAAGTCGAGCCGCCCGTCCTCGCGCTCGCGCTCCGCCTTTTGCTTTTCTTCCTCCGTCCGCTTCGCCCTCTCGGCGCGTGCCGCATCCACACTAAGCCTGTCCGCTTTGATGTCCTGTTCCTTGAGCGCCGTAAATACCCATTTGCGAAGCGCAAGATAGTGTGACCGCACCCGGTAAGCCTTGTAGGCCATGTATTCGCTTAAATACTCAATCGCCCGGCACGCCGCCTCTTCGCCGTAGTCCGCCTTTAGCTTTTCAAGCTCATCGTCCGAAAGAAGCACATTTTCATATTGCCCGTATTTGTGCTTTTGCACCTTGCCGCTCTTTTCGTGACAGTCCGCTACACCGACATGGATACTAAGCCACTTTTCCTTGCAGCTCCTGCATTTTGCTTCACCGCGTGCCGTGCAGTCTACCGCGCCGCCGTCAAGCTCGCCCGGACAGAGCATAATCCCCGCCAGCTTTTCCGGCGTCATGCCCGCCATAAGCCTTTCAAAATTTGTCATTCGTATCGTCCCTTTCTTCTTGACAAAATCCGTTTATTCCGTTATAATAACAGTGCAATATCCTTGTATTGCATTTTATCGTCCAAACCGTCGGTGCGTCCACACCGACGGTTATTTCTTTTGCCGTCATATTTCAAAAACATATATTACCTTCTTCCGGAAATAACGGCAACGGCATCCAATAGATCACTTCCGCTCTTCCGCGATGGATCCAATGGTCAATCGCGTAATAGCCTTTGTCAATATTTTTCATGCCGTTTTTTGACCGCGTACATACCAGCACTTCTTCCTGATCGTTCGGCAATTGCTTTCGTGCATCAATCCACTTGTTCATCTCACACACTCCAAAAACACAACTTGCTCACCGACCCGTATGTGCCCCATGTCCGCGCCGTTTAACTGCTCACACCAACCGAGGTATTCCCGCTTGTCAAGTGTCTCCGGACAATACTCATCCGCAATCCGCCACGCCGTGTCACCGGCCTTGATCACCCGCGTCACCGGTACAAAATCCTCTCGCTTCGGCTTCTCGTCCTCTCGTGAGCAAACTAACGTAATCAGCAGCATCGCCACCAATAGCCCAAGAATAATCGCAGCCGTCCGCTTGTCCTTGTTCCACCGCCTGTTGTTTTTACACATCTTTCTTCATTCCTTTCTATCGCGCCGCACGCCGTACCTCGTAAACCGAAATATCGTGCGGTTCTTTTTTGACTTCCTTCGGTGCTTCATTCGGAAACCCGACCGGATATAACCGTAAGATGTAACCACCGCATCGACAATAAGCCTTGTATACCATGCAAAGCCGACCACCGATAAAAGCACCAACCCGGCGCGTTCCGCCCGTGTATTCGTCATTTAAAAAACGGTATTCTACCTTCATGCCCTTTACACTTCCCATAAATACGGCTCGTTTAAGCAAATGTCCTTGATCGGACATTCAATACAGTCGGTCTCTTCGTTTTCCTCCCGACTGTTGCAGTAAGCCTTGATCACCTTCGCCGCCTCAAATACATCATTTATCGTCGGTGCGCCGACCGCTCCATAACAGGCCGGACAAAGCTGCCGCCCCTCCGGAATTACCCGTCCGCAAACCGCACATCTGTCAATATCTTCAAACATATCTTTCACTCCTGTTCTGCGTCCTTGTACCGTATCCTTTCCGGATCCGCTATTACCGCACTCCGGCCGTTCCTGTCCTCAAGCTCAGCCGTTACCCGAATGCCGCCCATACCGTCCGCCCGGTATATCACCGCCGAAACACGCTTATATTCCAACTCCGTGCCGCCCGAATTCGGCGCACGAAATAATACCGTATGACCGTTAAGTAAGGCGGTCTTTAGCTCGCTTGTCTCCATGCTTTTCTCCGTCCTTTTCCGATGCCGTCAAATCGCTTGCCGCAGCCTCTGCACGCTTGGCTTCTTCCTCTTGCGCACGCCGAAGCCGCGCATTGTCAATGATCGCCCAAGCACGTTCTAAAATGCGCTCCCTCTCTTTCGGGTCGGTCTCAATGTAATCATCCCGAATGCGGACAATCGCCTTTTCGAATTTGTATTCTGCAACAACTGCCATAAAAATCACCTCATTTCATTCGTATGCCTTGTCGCGCCCGCGCTTGCCTGTCCGCCTTGATATGCCGGATAATCGAGTAACGGCGTAACTAAATCGTATACGCTGCACCCGAAGAAATCGGCAATCTTAAACGCTGTCTCGGCCGAAATCATCTTTGTGCCCCCAATCATCCGGCTGACATGACTTTCGTCAAAACCCAAGTATTCGGCAAGCTCCTTCTGCGTCTTGTCGTTCAAAATCAACCGAATCTCAATGTTCCGTCCGAGTAAACTGTAGTTCTTCTTCATTTGACTTTTTCACTCCTTTGTGGTATTATATAGACAAGTAATTGCCTGTGGTATAATAATATCACTGTATACAGTGAATGTCAATACAAAAATCACTGTAAAAGATGATTTTGTGCATTTGCACAAATTTTAGGGGATGTTTTTGTGCATAGTCAACAAGAAGTCGCAAATACAATTAAAGAAGTTGCAAAACAAAAGAAAATACCTTTAAAAACAATGCTATCCGAATGCGGATTAGGCGTTAATTTGATTTCACAGTTAGCAAACGGGCAAGCGGTAACATATGTAAATATAGCTAAAATTGCAGATTATCTTGATGTTTCAATCGATTATTTACTTGGCCGTTCACAAGCTACTTGTTCATCAGAAGATGAACGCTACTTGTTAGAAGCATATCGAAGCAAATCCGAAGAAATTCGTAAAGCGACACGTGCTTTGTTAGGAATTCCGGAATCTTCTGCCGAAACAACCAAATTCCCACCTTTTACCGGCCGCCTTGTTGCGGCAGACGGTACAAACATCGGCGAAGCCGTTCCAAACACCAAAAAGCCGAAGATCAGAACAACATAGAAACATAATGGCGATTCGTTCTCATCAAGGGAAGGAGTTGCTTTATGATAGAAAAAACCGCAAACAAATTCGTAAGAGAACTGAAAAACGACATAACATTTCACAGTGTGAAGAGCTATGTCGAAAAATATCTCGGATATAAAGTTATGTACCTTGGCACAGAAGCCGGGGATAGGGAAATACTCAAAAACAGCCTGCTTGACCATAAAGATCGGCCAGCCTTTGCTTGTGAAACGGAAACAAGCAGAATCATCTTTATCGATAGTACGCTTTCGGAAAACGATAAGTTGTTTTTGCTATTACATGAATGCGGCCATGTTCTTCTCGGACATACCGAGATAGACAGCTGCGAAATCGATGAAAAGCGCGCAGAAAAGGAAGCAAATCAGTTTGCCTATACAGTGCTTTTGATAGGCGGGCGCAAACAGAGCAACCGCTATAAAAAGCCGTGTATCGTTTTTGCCGTTCTTGCATTCGTTTTCGCAATGGTTTCCGGCATTTTGTTCTTCCGCATAGCGTTCTTCGCGCCGGAGGCTGTTGAGGTTTCCGCGACGGATCCTGCCGACGGCGCCGTGTCCGGTTCTGCCGACGATGTCGCGCCGGAAGCTGCTGAAAATGCAGTTGTGTACGTTACACCGCACGGACAGAAGTATCACATAGCGGACTGCATTTATGTGAAAAATCGCACGGATTTAATTGCCCTTGACCCCAGTGAGGCGAAGAACTACGAACCTTGTAAGGTTTGCAATCCACCACTATTTCAGTAAATGACATTTTGAGTTAACGACAGCATAGTGTTGATGAGACGAGTTGCTGTTATGTTATATTTTTAATGAAAGGAATATAAAATTATGAAGTGTTACTTTTAAAAGCCTGTGTGTGGCTTGTCTGCGCCTTCGTTGCAAGCGCAATCTTCGTTGGATTTCAGTATGCCGGTCTTATCTTGGGTGCCATTCCGTCTATGATAATCTTCGGAATTGCCTGTTTTTCCGCAAGAAGTATTTGCGCGAAAATTCAGCTTTTGCCCAAAGCAAAATCTGAGTACATCGATGAATTACAGAATAAAGAATAAAGAATAAGAGATGATTATTGTTGTTTGAAGCGTTGCGCCTTGCATTCTTAATTCTGCTCGGCATTTTCTTTTTCTATGTTGCACCTTTTCTTACTTTATATAAAAAGGAAAATCGCAACGGAAATATTCGAGAAGAAAACTATAAGCTACACAAGCAAATTGAAGCATTCAAAAAAGAATATCCGGATTCCTATATCTACCTGAACAATTCATTGCCAAACAAGTATACAGTTATCAATTATAATAAAAAAATTATTCTTTATGCCCTTATAATCATTCTTGTTACCGCTGTGGTTGTTTTGTCTGTTGGTCTATTTGATTTTTGGGAATCTGGTAAGAAACTAAAAGAAGAAACGAACGCTCTTTCAGAAAAAATTGAAGTATTACGCAGCAAGGATAATGAAAAAGAAACAAAAATTCAGAATTTGACCAAGGAGCTTAATACCGCCAAAGCGCAAGCTTGGTTGTTAGAAATAACGAATCGTTCGCAACTTGAAGAGCTGTCTTTTTACGAGAGTGCTATTGCCTTTGTAATAAACAACGATAGAACTTATTACCATACAATCAAGTGTTCTACTTTTGAAGAGGCTAATTCTTATCATGCCTATAATGTCAGAGCAGCCGAAAACAGAGGGTATAAAGCGCATAGTTGTTTTCCTGCTGAACAGGTGAGCTCAAGCAAATCCGATATGTCGGATGAAGTATCAGCTTCTAAAACAGTCTATATAACACCTTCCGGGACGAAGTACCATAAAAAGTCTTGTAAATACGTAAAGAAAAGCGGAATTCCTAAACCGCTAAACGATGTAAAGGGCGAGTATTCTCCTTGCTCTGTATGCAATCCATAAAAGCTATAAAAGAGGTTTTCTCATGAAAACTAAATTCCAACGTTTATTAGAATCCAAATTAGGGACAAAAAACGGCTTTCGCATATACGCCCTATATTCGCTTTTGCTTGTAACAGTGCCTATATGTCTTGTGACAAATAGCGTAATTATACGAGTGATACTAATACTGTCATATTCTCTCATTCCTTACATCGGCCTTCCGCTTAACATTGTTATTTCAATATGGGGTTTTGTGAAAGCAATTCAAAATCCGACAGCCTTGCTTTCGATTCTTATGTTTATTGTGATAATCCTCAACGTGTTTCCGGTCATTGAAATGATAATCGGTAATAAAAAACGTAAATAGAAACTTGCTTTTAAAATAACAATCATGCAAAATACACATAGAATCGAGGTTATATATGGACGAATATGCCATGTACCTGCGGAAAAGCCGCTATGACCGTGACTTTTCCGAAAACAGCCTTGAAGAGACCCTGCACCGTCATAAAACCGTTCTTGATGCCTATGCCAAAAAAGAGGGACTTCATATCGCCGCTGTGTATAAGGAAGTCGTTTCCGGCGAATCCATAAGTCAGCGCCCGGAAATGCAGCGTCTTTTGGAAGATGTCGGCGAAGGCATGTATACCGGTGTCCTCGTTATGGATATCGACCGCCTTTCGCGCGGCAGCTCTATCGACCAGGGTATCATCAGCCAAACCTTCAAATACTCCGATACCAAGATCATAACACCCAATAAGACCTATGACCCGAATAACGACTTTGACGAAGAATATTTTGAATTTTCCCTTTTCATGTCACGTAAGGAGTATAAGCTTATCAATAAACGCCTTGAACGCGGCCGTAAGCAGTCCTCAAAAGAGGGACGCTTCATGGGATCAATTGCTCCCTATGGCTATGAGCGCGTGAAGATAAAGGGTGATAAGGGCTATACCTTGAAGATCGTCCCTGAGGAAGCACAGAACGTCCGCATGATGTATGACCTGTACCTGAATCAAGGCAGCGGCCCGTTAAGAATCGCGAATCGCTTGAATGAGCTTGGCGTGCCTACACGCTCCGGTGTGCCTTGGAGCTATACCGTTGTGAAAACGATTTTGGACAATTGCGTGAATGCCGGCCTTATCCGCGTTTCACACCGTATTAAAATCAAACGAATGGTAAATGGCAAATTGACCGTTCATCAAACATATTCGCATGAATACCCAATCTACGAGGGCTTGCACGAAGGAATCGTCACACGCGAAGAGTGGGAAAAGGTCGCAAAAATCCGCGAAAAGAATAATCGCGGAAATATACCGTTAAATTACGATGCACCGCTTAAGAATTATTTTGCCGGCCGAATCTTCTGTCAAAAGTGCGGCGGAATTATCAGCCGTGTTACATCGAGTAGGGAAGCACGGATGTGCTGCCGCAATAAAGACTGTGACTGTGTGTCCGTCCGCTTTGATGAGATGGAAGTCCTTGTCCGCGATGCAATAGAAAAATGGTTTTCAAGTTATAAGCGATCACTCAAGACAAATATGTTCTCACCGGAAAGCCATCCGGAATTTGATGGTTTGCTAAAGTCTGTTCAAGCAAAGAAAAATGCCGCCAATGCACAATTGTCGAAATGCTTTGATTTTCTCGAACAGGGCGTTTATACCATCGACGAATTCAAAAAACGAAAAACACTGCTCGACGAACAAATTAGCGCGTTTGATAAACAAATAGCAAATATAAATAGCTTGATTTCCAAGGATGAACAACGCCGTGAACACCTGAACTCGCTGATTCCAACAACCGAAGCACTCTTGGGAAATTGGGATACCCTCTCTGCAGAAGATAAAAATGATCTAATAAAAGCAATATTACGTCGCATCGAATACTACCGGTCGCCCAATGCCTTTGAAAAAATCATACTTGAAGTTTTTCCAAATCTGTAAGCCAATCAATGCATGTAGCCTAAAATTACCCATGAATGGGGCTACCGGTTAGGTCCTCCCATGGCGGTCGCGCCCATCGGTTCGGTGCGGCGCGTGGTGGAATATGCTAAAAGCCGTATCCCGCCTGAAAAATTGATCCTCGGCATTTCCAACTATGGCTATGATTGGACGTTGCCGTATGTGCGCGGCGAAAGCGTTGCACCGTCGCTCTCGACGGTCGGGGCGGTGAATTTGGCGCGGGAAAAGCGTGCGGAGATTCTGTTTGACGAAACGGCGCAGTCCCCGTATTTCTATTATACCGACGAGGACGGACGCGAACACGTGGTGTGGTTTGAGGACGCGCGCAGCTATGAAGGCAAAGTGAATCTGATCCGTGAATACGGTCTTGTCGGCGGCTTTATCTGGGATCTCATGCGCAAAAATCCGCAGGGCTTTGTCACGTTAAATGCGTTGCTTGCCGTGGAATAAACGCCGATTTTTTCAAAACTTTCGGTTTCTTCTTGACTTTTTCCGCATTTCTCTCTATAATGAAAGGTATCAATTCAGAGAGGCGGCAAATCTATGCTTTCATCATTTCTTCTCATCGGGCAGTCCAATATGTCCGGACGCGGCATTCTGAATGCCGACAACCGCATTTTTGATGCGCGTATTCTCCGTCTTGTCAACGGCCGGTGGCAGACCATGTGGGAACCGCTTTCGGCCGACCGCGTGTTTGCCGGAGCCAGCCTTGCGCCGGCGTTTGCGCTCGAATACCTAAAGCAGACCGGCGAACAGGTCGGCTTGATTCCGGCCTCCGACGGCGGATCGTCCATCGACGAATGGCAGCCGGGCGAGGCGTTATATGACCATGCTGTAAGCGAAGCGCGGCTTGCCATGCGCATAAGCGACATCAAGGCCGTTTTGTGGCACCAGGGCGAAGCCGATTGCAACCCGGCGCGTGCGGCTGTCTATGCGCCCAAGTTCTTGCATATGTTCCGCACGCTGAAAAAGGATTTGCAGCTGCCGGATATCCGCATCTATGTTGGCGGACTCGGCGATTATCTGCCCAAATGTGAGTTCGATCCAAACCTTGCACATTACGACGGCATCAACACAGTCCTTCGCACGCTTGCCGCCGAAAACGACGATATCCGCTATGTGAGCGCCGAAGGGCTGACGTCGAACGACGACCATCTGCACTTTAACACCGAATCGCTCCGTGAATTCGGCAAACGGTATTTTGCGGCGTTTGCAGCCGATACGCCGGAGCTTGCAAAAGGAACGGACGCGGCACGTTCTGCGGCTTCCGACGATGAGAAGCTTGCGGAGATGAAAGCCAAAAAAGAGCGCGGCGAGATTTCCGACAAGGAGTACGACGCGTTTGTTCACGCTTATATTGCCAAATTATAAAAGCTGACCCCGTTTGTTTTGCTGCAAGGCAGTTCAAACGGGGATTTTTGTCGGCAAAAACAGAATCGTGCAAGGAATGTATTGAAACGTGTGCCGAAAAAAGCTATAATGAAAGAAAAAATCGGAGGAATGTATATGTCCGGAAAAATCGTACTCATCACGGGTGCCACAAGCGGTTATGGGTTGGCAACCGCAAAGCTGTTCAAGGAAAAAGGCGATACCGTTATCATCGCGTCGCGTAATGCCGAAAAGGTGCGGAAAACCGTCGAAGAAAACGGCTTTGCCGACGGCTTTACGCTCGATGTGACAGACTTTACCGCATGGTTGGAATGCAAAAAGCACGTGTTGGAAAAATACGGCCGAATCGACGTGCTTGTCAACAACGCCGGCGGCGGCATAGCCATCCGCGAAACGGCAGAGCAAACCAAAGCCGATATTGACGCCATCATCGCACTCAACTTAAACAGCGTCATTTACGGCTCAGGCGTTTTTGCCGAGGTCATGAAACAGCAGAAAAACGGCATCATCATCAACATTTCTTCGGTCTGTGCCAAGCACGCCTGGGGCGGTTGGAGCGTTTATGCCGCTGCAAAGGCCGGTGTTTTGGCGTTCACCAAGGGACTTTATGTCGAGCTTCAGAAATATGGCGTTCGGGCGACCTGCTTGATTCCGGCTTCTGCAAGCACCGGCTTCCAAAGTGCGGCACAGCTTGCCGAAACAAACGATTCCTTGTCGGTCGATGATATTGCCTCGGCGGTATATTACGCAGCAAGTCTGCCGGAACGCGCCGTGGTCGAGGAAATGACGGTCTGGGGAACCAGTCAGGTTGTGGAGCCGTTATAGAGATGAACCGAATCAACGTTTTTAACGAAATTGTCGAATACATCGAAAGCCATTTGGATGTAACCATCGATATCGGTTTACTCGCGCAAAAATGCGGTCTTTCGGTGTATGAGTTCCGGCGCATTTTCTCGTTTGCCGCCGGAATTCCGGTAAACGAATATATCCGCAAACGCCGCCTGTCGCGTGCCGGTGAAGAGCTGCTGCAGGAGGATTCTTCGGTCACTGCGCTTGCTTTGAAATACGGCTATGACGCACCGTCGTCCTTTTCACGCGCGTTCAAGGAGTTTCACGGCGTTTCGCCGGCCGAAGCCGCCAAAGGCGACTGCACGCTTGTGCTGTTTTCGCCGCTCGGATTTGAAGCTAAGGTGAGCGGCGGCACGCAGAGTGCCTATCGGTTAAAGAAGGATACGGCTTTCACGGTGTGCGGCTTGTCGCAGGTTTCCGAAATCACCGATTCGGAGTGCTGCGAGGACGCCTGGAGCGCCTTTTATGCAAGCGACCGTGCGGATGAGATTTTGAAAGCCTGCCAAAACAAACTGTATGCCGTTTATGAAAACGGGGAAAACAGTGTGCGGTGCCTTATCGGCGCACGCGGCTATGAAGCACCGTTGCTTGCGCACGTTCGTGTTCCGGAGGCCTTGTGGATGTGCTTTTCTTTTCACGGAAGCGAGGACAGAAAGGTCAACGCATTCTATAAAACGCTGTTTGACTGTCTTGCCGCAAGCCGCTACGAAAAGGACGAAGCCGTTCCGAATATCGAGATTTTCCCGGAAAATATGGACGACGAGAACTTTGAATGGGAAATTCGCATTGCCGTAAAGGAAAGAGAGGGCTAAAGATGCACGAAATTTTCATAGAGGCGGAAAGCTTTCGGACGCTTGGCGGTTGGGCGGTCGATCAACAGTCTATGCAGACGCTGCATTCCTCCTATGTTTTGGCACACGGCCTTGGCGTGCCGGTGGCAGACGCGGTGACGGAGTTTTCCGTCGATGTGCCCGGCGAATATTCTGTTTGGGCGTTGACACGCGATTGGACGGCGGCATGGAATGCATCGGACAGCGCCGGAAAATTTGAACTATCTGTCGATGACAAGGCGTTCTCTGCGGTTCTCGGCACGAACGGTGCGACGTGGGATTGGCAGCTTGCCGGACAACGTTTTTTCGAAAAGGGAACACACATGCTTGCTTTGCACGACTTAACCGGCTTTGACGGCCGGTGTGACGCCGTTTATCTTTCCGACTGTCCGGAAAAGCCGGACGCGGCGGACGTGATACGCGCGCGGCTCGGCAGAAACGAGATTCGCGCGTGCGACACCGTTTATGACCTTATCGTGGTTGGCGGCGGTGTTGCCGGCGTCTGCACGGCTCTGGCGGCGTTCCGCAGCGGCGTGAACGCGTTGCTCATCCACGACCGCGGTGTGCTCGGCGGCTGCAACAGCTCGGAGGTTCGCGTGTGCATGGGCGGCAGGATCAACCTTGCGCCGTATGAAAACCTCGGCAACGTGGTAAAAGAGATCGCACCGGTTTCGGGACATCCGACCATTTTTGACGCGGCGCACTATGAGGACGACCGCAAGCGGTTTGCCTTTGACGATGGCGGCTATGACAAGAATATCCGCTTCAACAAGAGCGTGACCGGCGTTGAAATGGACGGCAAACGCCTTTGCGCCGTCATCTGCACCGACGTTCTCACGGGCGAAAAGACCAAATATAAAGCAAAGCTGTTTGCGGACTGTTCGGGAGACGCGGTTTTGTCCCGTCTTGCGGGAGCAGAGGTCATGTACGGCAGGGAAGCGCAAAGCGTGTTCGGCGAAAGCCTTGCGCCCAAGGAACACCAAAAGCTTGTGATGGGACATTCCATCCGCTGGTACACGGAAAAGACCGACGCGCCGAGCGATTTTCCGGACATCGGTTGGGGACTTGCTTTAGACGATACCACCTATTTGAACGTCTATAACGGCGATTGGGAGCAGGAGACCGGCTTTGCGCGCGACATGGCGGACGATATCGAATATATCCGCGATTATGGCTTACGCGCCATCTATTCCAACTGGTCGTATCAGAAGAACCATTGCAAAAATAAAGCGGATTTTGCGTGCTATCGGTTAAAGTGGGCGTCGGCACTCGGCGGCAAGCGCGAAAGCTATCGTGTGGTCGGCGACTATGTGTTGACGCAAAGAGATATCGAAGAAAAGACGTATCACGAGGACGGCACGGCGTGCCTTTCGTGGAGCATCGATATGCATTTTCCCGAACCGGATAATGCCGCAGCCTTCGGCGAAGCCTTCCGCTCGTTTGCCTATCACCGCGGTATCGTTTCGCCGTATCCGGTTCCGTACCGATGCCTTTATGCACGCGACGTGGAGAATTTATTCTTAGGCGGACGAACTGTCAGTACAAGTCATGTGGCGTTTTCCTCTGTGCGCGTTATGCGCACGCTCGGCATGCTCGGTGAGGTGGTGGGACTTGCTGCCGGAATCTGCCGTGAAAAGGCTTGTCTGCCGCGTGAGGTGTATACGAAATACCTACCGGAATTGCAAGACCGGATGAAGAAAGGCGTTCCCATTCCATGCGCGTTTGAAGGCTTGACAAACGCCGAGGAAGCCTATCACTTCAAGGACGCCGGCTGGTTTTCGCTCGATCATCCGGAATGCTCGGAACGGCACGACCCGGCAGCCTTGCGAAAGCTGAAGAAAGGCATTGCCGCTCTCGGTCTTCCGCACAAATATCCGCTGCCGAAGGAAGTTACCGAAGAAGAATAAAAAGAATAAATCAAACAACAGCCGCCCGAACAGAAGCAAAACTGTTCGGGCGGCTTTCTTTGGTGCGCTGCGATTAGAATCGATACGGATTTTTCGAAGCGAACCATACGATCTGCTCAGCGCTGCTGCGTCCAAGCGAAAACGTGACGTTGTACTTTGCGTCCTCGTTGACGCGCGTCGCGCGAAGCACGATCTTATTTTCGCCCTTATGAAGCCGGACATTTTCCAAATGCACGTTCTCCGCCGTCCAGTTATCACAGTTTTCACGCTCTCCGACACATTCGCCGTTGACATACAGCGCAAACGGCGCACTGTGTCCGACCTGAATGCAGACATTCACATCGTCCGATACAACGAGAATGCGGGAAAAATACGCGGTGCACGGACCGCGGAAACCGAAGAAGTCCGAAAGACGAAAGCTGTCTTCGGGAATGCTTGCAAGCGTCTGCTCGACAATCGGGCTTGCATACTCTCGGTCAAGCGGTGCGAAAAGTGCCGTTTCATCGGCAAAGTCCGTTTTGGTGTCCGGAAAGAAATTCAAGTGGAAATGTCTTTTTTTATCGGTATCTGTGCCGGGAATGCAGGATTCCGACATCAGTGCGGAATAGGGATATTTTTCGGAAAAATGCGCCAAAATGCGCTCGGTGTTGCAGATCGGCTCGGTACGCCAGAAAGGCCCGGTCAATTTCCACGGCGTCGCTCCGGCAAGGCCGAATGACGTTTCAAGCACAGTTTTCCCGTTCTCGGTGACTGTGACCGGGAAAATATTGCGGTCATACACAAGCTCCGTATCGTCCGGCAGGAAAAATTCCACCAGTACCGATAGTTTTTCACCCGGTGCAAGCACAATCGAAACGTGCGGCATCCGGCAGATGATACCGCCTGCTTCGCCGATATCGACGGCATATGTATGTGTTGCATCGCCGCGGTTTTCGAAGCATAGTGTCACTTTCCGCGTTTGACCGAGCGCGATCGACGGGTCTTGATTCTCATATGCGGCGAAAAAGCCGAGCTCCGGTTGCTTTTCAAAGTTGAACGAAACCTCCGGCGCACCGCAAAGCGCGACTTCGGCGTTGACTTTTTTCGAGAATTCCACGCCGATATGTGCGATATCTTCGGCAAGGTCGAAAATTTTATTGCTGCGGCGGTGGCTCTTTACGCCGATCGCATAGGGAATCTCGGTCAAACCATAGGCACGCATGAGTTCGTTTGCGCCGCGAAGTATGCCGATGACCGCGCCGGCTGTTGCACAGGTGCAATCGGTATCAAAGCCGCAGTTAAGCGCAAGCATACTGGTCTTGATGATATCGTTTTCACCAAGTAACAGCGCCATGAGCGTAATTCCCATGTTCTGAAGCATATTGGTGCAGTCTGGATGCCCATAGCGGAACAGCAGCTTGGTAAGCACGGTTTTACTGTCCTTATATTTATCGCACAGCGAAAGCACATACACAACAAGTCCATAGAACGGCGACGTTTCCGGGACGACGGCAAGAGAACGCGTGATAAGGTCGGCCATTTTTGTCTTTTCGTCCGCAAAAAAGGCTTCGCTTTCGAGCGCCGCTAAAAAGCGTTCGGCGTCGATGGATTCGCCATAATGGTCAAGGCAGCCGTCGCGCGAAGCAAACTCCGCCGCAAGCACCAGATTTCCGACGGCGACCGCCGCCCAGATTTCCGAACGGATCGGGCAACCCATACCGTTTCGGTAATAATCGTTGCAGAATTTACCGGAAACCGGCGGATAGATACCGCGTTTGAAGTTTTTGCGCATGACGGCGTATTCGCCTGGCGAATAGGCGCAGTGTGTGACAAAGCGTTCAAGAAGGTCAAACGAGGTGAAAGCCGCGCCCTTTTGCTCCAAAACGTCAAGCCACAGAATCTGTAGATCGAGGTCGTCGTTCGGCAGCTCGCAGTTGATCATTTCCGGCATAAACGGCAGCTCCATCGGCATTTTGACGCCCTCATGCGGCGCGCCGATATTGCCGGAGACCGCTTTTCCGATAAAGCAGCCATAGACTTTGTCAAGGTAGGTTTGATACGATAGAGTACGCATAGACACTCTCCTTTTGTGTGTTTTGCTCATTGTACTATAGGGAATTTCATTTTGCAAGTGATTTGGAAAAAGAACATAAGATTCTGCAAGTGAGTTGAAAAACAAACATAAAAAAGTGCAAATGTCCATGTCTTTTTTCGGAAACTTCGGAACAAAAAGGAGACTTTTTTCGTCTTTCAGACGTACAAAGGAGAGAATTGCCGAAAAAATGCTTAAATTCTCATTAAAATTTCAAAAAGCTCTTGTGCAAAATCAAAATATAGTGTATTATATATGTGATAATAACTATTTGTAGTGTTTTGACGCAACAGAAAGGATGGACGCTATGAACAACGGAAAGGGAAATAAACTGAAACTTGCCGCAAAGCTTGCCGGTTCTTTGTGCGCCGCGGTGCTTTTGACAGGCTCGCTCGGCGTTTCCGCCGCAAAGCTCACCGATATCGACGGACATTGGTCTAAGGACTATGTGGAATACGGTGTACAGAAAGGCTACATCAACGGCTATGAGGACGGCTCGTTCCGACCGGAAGCCACGGTGACCCGCGCCGAGTTTTCCAAAATGATCAATGCCTCTGTCGGCATTGCCAAAACGGCCGATATCTCCTTTAACGATATTTCGTCCGGGGATTGGTACTACCAAGAGGTGCGAAAAGCCGTCTATGCCGGCTACACCAACGGCTATGAGGACGATACCTTCCGCGCGGAAAACAGCATCACGCGTGAAGAAGCCGCCGTTATTCTGTCCCGAATCGCTACGCGTGCCGAAAAAACCAAGTCGCTGTCCTCTTTCAGAGATACCGACGAAATTGCCGATTGGGCGGAGGATGCATTCGAGCTTGTCTGCTCCAAGGGCTATATCACCGGCGACGAGCAAAAGCGTTTGCAGCCGAAGGGCTTGTTGACACGCGGACAGGCGGCAAAAATCATCTATTCTCTTATCACGACCGAAAATATCTGTGCCAAGGATTACACGATAAGCGCCTTCAATCCGACCTGCTCGGAAACCATTTTCACGGGCGATGTGATTTTCTCGTCCAACCTTTTGAAAAGCTCGCTTTCGCTGGACGGCTGCCGCATTCTCGGAATGCTAAAAATTTCCGGCAGAGGCGGTGCGGAGATTTCCGCCAAGGATTCTCATATCGGAGCCATCGAAGTGAAGGGCGCCGACCCGACCATCACGCTTGCGGACAGCTATGCCAAGTATGTGTATTTGGATGCACCGGCAAGCCTTGCGGGTTCACGGTACGGCACGGTGTATTTGTCCGGCGACAACCTCGTTTCCGGAACGGTTGAAATCAGTGCCAAACCCGAAAAAACCGTTATTTCGGCCGATGCGATCGTGCGCTTCGGCAATCTGCCGTTTTTGGAAATTGCCAAAAAGGCATCGGTTACCGTGCAGAGCGGCAAAATCGCTTCCATGACGGTTTCATCGGGTGCGAAAGGCAGCGTGATCACACTTTCGAATGATGTTGAAGTGGATAACCTCACGGTGAATGCCGCCGTTTCCTTCCGAGGCAAGGGCGAAATCGCAAACGCCGTGAACAACGTGAGCGGCGTTACCTACGAAACAAGACCCAACAAGTTGACCGGCAAGGATTCCTCGTCGGATTCTTCGGGCGAAACCGATCCGGACGGCTATTTCTCACCGTCCATGGTATCTCCCTCCAAGAGCGCGACCGGCGTGTCGATAAGCACGGATATTGTTTTGGCTTTCGGACGGACGGTTTATGATGCGGACGGCGACAATCTTACGTCCTCCTACATCCGCCGGAATTTTGAACTTCACCGTTCCTCCGCAACCGGCACGGAAATCAGCTTTGATGTTTCCATGTCCTCCGCACACCGTCAGATCACGCTTGTGCCCGATGAAAAGCTTGACTACGGCACGCGTTATTATGTGGTTGCCAAGGCCGGTGTTTTAACCGATACGAACGGCAACAAAAACTCCGCTATTTCCACTTACTTTACGACGGTTTCCTCCGGTTCGTCTTCGTCGGATACCTCGTCGAAAATCACGTTCTCGCCGAAAAACGGTGCTTCCGACGTTTCCACCTCCGGAAAAATGACCATCACCTTCTCTTCGGCTGTATATGACCTCGACGGCGACACGCCGACCTCCTCGTATCTCTCCCGTCAGGCGATCGAGCTTCGCGAAAAGAGCACGAGCGGAACGACCGTGCCGATCTCGGTTACCATCAACTCGACGCGCAAGGTGTTGACCGTAACGCCGGAGGAAGTCTTAAAAGTCAACACGCGCTACTACCTGATCGTGCTTGACCGCAAGCTTATGTATTCGAATAAATCCAAAATTGCACGCAGCTATGTGAACTTCACCACCTCCGGCGAATTGGATGTGACCATCTCTCCGGCAAACGGCGCAACCGGTGTGGCGATTGATGAAGAAATCAAGCTGTCGTTCAATACCGAGATCTTCCGTCCGTCCGGCTCGAATGTAACGCAAACCTACCTTGCCGAGCAGGCTCTCGAGCTGCGTAAATCCTCCGCAACCGGCACGAAGATCACCTGCACCGCCGTTCTGAACTCCGACCGCAAGACCGTTCGCCTGATCCCGTCCGAACTGGAGCCGGGCACGCGGTATTATATCGTTATTCCGGCCGGCAAGCTTGCCGGTGAGGGCGGCGAGGAAAACAAAAAGATCACGAGCTACTTTACGACGGCAAACGCCATGACGCCGGCCTTTAATCCGGCAAACGGTGCAACCGATGTTTCGCCGACCGACAATATCGTGATTAAATTCTCCGATGCCCTGTACGATAAGGATAAGAAACCGATCACGGCAGAGTATGTTGCAGAAAAGGTGGTTGTTCTCAAGAAAAACTCCTCCTCCGGCACGGCAATCCCGTTTGAAGTGGCAGTCGCTTCTGATTATAAGAGCTTTACCGTAAAACCGAAAACATCGTTTGTCACCAATGCTTCTTATTATGTTGCGGTCAACCGCAATACCCTGTACAACGAAAGCGGCAAGGCCAATACCGCCGGAAGCAGCCTGTTCAAAACCTCGTATTCCAACGCTCCCGATTTCTTACCGTACAACGGTGAAAAAGACGTTGAAGTTGGCTCGACCATCCAGATTACCTTCGACCGCAGGATGTATGCCATCGGCGGTGCCGAGTTAACGACCAACTATGTCCGCAACAACGTTGTTGAGCTGTATAAGGGCAGCGAAGACGGAACGGCAGTGGCCTTCAGCGTTACGCTCAGCTCCGACAAGCAGACCATCACCATAAAGCCGAGTACCAAGCTTTCCGGCGAAACCACGTATGTTGTCGTACTTCGCAAGGCGTCGCTTGAGGATTCCGGCGGCAACGAAAACGCGCTGTACACCTCTACCTTCACAACGGCGGAAGCTGTAAGCACCGGCATTACCGTAACGCCTGCCAAAGCGGCGACCGGCGTTCCGGTATCGACGAAGATTACCGTCGAATTCGAAAGTGCCGTATACCGTACAGGCGGCAGCAATGTATCGAACGCATACTTAGTCAATAACGTTTTCGAGCTTCGCAAGGGTTCGTCCTCCTCCGGCAAGAAGATCGAATGCACGGCGGAAATGGATTCTAAGAACCGCGTGATGACCATCACACCGACCGAGGATCTCGAAAAGAGCACGACCTATTATCTGCGTATTCTTTCCGGCTCGCTGCAGTACGGCGACGGCACCACCAAGGTTCCGGCATATTCTTCTTACTTCACCACCGGCGACGGCAAACCGGTCGTTTCCTCCCTCAAAGTGGTTGAAGCCGGCGCCTCGCATTTGGTCTGCGAAGTTATCAGCTCTTCCGACGGCAACGTAACGGTTTCGGCTCTCGACGGCGGCAAGACGGTAAGCACCGCCACGACCGCTGTCACCGCAGGCACGGCAACCCGTGTGACGGTGTCTGACCTTGCCAGCAACCGCACCTATACGCTTAGTGCCGTGGTGCAGAGCACGAGCGGCGAGCTTTCGGCGGCGCGTACCGCTTCCGGCAAGACCACAACGCCCTTTACCTTTGCCGTTGAAGACAAGACCGATACGACATTAACGGTAAAAATTCAAACCAACTGCAAGGGAACACTCGATATCACCTATACCGCACGCAAAACCGGCAAAAAAGAAACCCGTGTCACCGGACTTCTTTTGGAAAAAGACACAAAGCGCGATTTCGTGATTTCCGACCTTACACCGAGCACCGAATACGATGTTACGGCCACCTTTACCGATCTGCTTGACGGAAGCTATACGGCGTCCGACCGTGTAACGACCGCCGCGGCACAAAAAGAAGTGTTGGAAATTACCGGCTTGACATTAGTTTCCTCAACCGGCGACACATACGAAGCCGATGTCAAGGACGGCAAGGCGACGCTTACCATTGAAAAGGCCGAATATATCACCTTAAAAGGCTCGTCCTCCGTTGCAAACGCGAAATTCACCTTCAACGGCGAAACCGTGAATCCCGATACCGCTTCGGGAAGAATCACCGTTACGCCCGGCGAAGATACCATCGTTGCCGTTACGCTGACCTCCGGCGTGACCGGAACGGTTGTGGATGCAACCCTTACGGTTTCGGTTCGTAAATAATACGCATTCAAAAAACAAAAACAACGGCACACCGCTTGAGGCGGTGTGCCGTTTGTTTTCTATATACATCCTTTGCGGTATTTTTTCCCGTAAAGGATTTTGTTGTTCAGGAATTGACTGTGCCCTCAAGGGATTTACTGAGAAAGGAGCGCAATTTTTCGCTTTTCGGTGCTCCGAAGATTTGCTCCGGCGTGCCTTGCTCCTCGACAAGACCGTCTGCCATATAGAGAATTCTGTCCGAAACGCCGCGGGCAAAGCCGAGTTCATGCGTGACAATGATCATGGTGGTGTTTGTGTCTTTTAATTCACGGATGACGCGTAACACCTCGCCGGTTAATTCCGGATCAAGTGCGGAGGTCGGCTCGTCGAAGCACAACACGTCCGGACTCATGCTGAGCGCACGCGCGATGGCTACACGCTGCTGTTGACCGCCCGAAAGCTCGCACGGATAGGCGGACGCTTTGTCATGTAACCCCACCTCGCGCAGCAGCTCGCAGGCGCGTTCGGTAATCTGCTCTTTGGTGAGACCGTTCGGCTTTTTCTTTTCCAACAGCTCACTGGCAAGCGTCAGATTTTTGAGCACGGTATACTGCGGAAACAGGTTGAACGACTGAAAAACAAGCCCGAAATGCAGATGGTTTTGGCGCAGCTCTTTTTCGGACAGATGCTTTTGAACGGACGCGTTGTAGATTTCCTTGCCGTTAATGCTGATACTGCCCGTGTCCGGCGTTTCCAAAAAGTTCAAGCACCGTAAAAGCGTGGTTTTTCCGCTTCCGGAGGAGCCTAAAATCGAGAGAACCTCGCCTTTTTCCAGTGAAAAATCGATTCCCTTCAAAACTTCTAATTTGCCGTAGCTTTTGCGGATGTTTTTGACTTCGAGTAAAGACATGGCTTCCTCCCTCCGTTAACCCTTGTAATAATCGAGTTTCTTTTCGATATAACCGAAGAAAAGCGTCAATACGCCGCTGAAAATGAGATAATATACGCCCGTATAGAACAGCGGCCAGACAAGACCGTCCATTTTGGCGAATTTTTGTGCCGCCCAAATGATCTCATACACCGAAATGATGCGTGCAAGCGAGGTATCCTTGACCAAGGTGATGATTTCGTTTCCCATGGGCGGAACGATTTTTTTGACCACCTGAAAGAGGATGATCTTGAAAAAGACCTGCGTTTTGGTCATGCCGAGTACCGCGCCGGCCTCATATTGACCGCGCGGCATACTTTCGATCCCGCCACGGTAGATCTCGGAAAAATAGCAGGCGTAGTTGATGACAAACGCCACCATGACTGCCATGAATCGGTCGGGAACGGTGAGTCCCGCAAGCGAACGAACGAGAAAGCCGCCGTCGCCAAGAGCGCTTGCCCATTTGCCGATAAAGCCCGGAACATAGAAAATGGCGATGAGCTGCAGCATAAGCGGCGTGCCGCGGATGATCCACACAAACACGCGCACCAGCCATTTGAGCGGCCGAAAACGGCTCATCGAACCGAAGCTGATGATAAGCCCAAGCGGCAGAGAAAACAACAGCGTTAAGGCGAATATTTTCAAAGTCATTCCGAAGCCCTCCAAAAGGGCAAGCGAAACGCGGATAAATTCTTCGTTCATGTCGTTTGATAAATCCTTTCCGGTGAGGTGTGCGGTTTTCTGTTTCTTGCGGCAGAAAATCTGACGGCGGAAAACCGAAAGATTTGCTGCCGCAAGAAAGGCAGAAAGCCCGTTTTCTGCGAGCTTTCTGCCGATCAGGCAAAGCTTTTCTTATTCGGCGTCGAGAGCGAGCGTCAAATCGTACTTTTCGGCAAGAGCCGGAAGCGTACCGTCTTTGTTCAACTCATCGATGATGCCGTTGACCTTTTCGGCGAGGTCGGAATCCTTGCGGAAGCCGATGCCGTATTCTTCGGAGGTGAGGGAGAGACCGTAGGTAAGGCCGGCGTAGTTGGTGCCTTCACCGGTCATGGCATTTGCCATGGTGATATCGATGACGCAGGCGTCCTCCGCACCGGCGGCAACCTCCATGAGGGCGTCTGCCTGGGTGCTGACTTCGGTAGCGGTGTAACCGGCATCGGTGATGGCGGCTGCTCCGGCAGAACCGGCTTCAGCGACAAAGGTGAGATCCTTTAAGGCTTCGACGGTGGTGTAATCGGCGATCTTGTCCTTGTTCATGACGAGAACCTGTGCGTTGACGACATAGGGCTTCGAGCAGTTCATGCTGCTAAGAACTTCATTCGTGAGCGTCATGCCGTTCCAAACGCAGTCGATGGCTTTGGAATTGAGTTCGAAAACCTTGTTGTCCCAGTCGATTTCCACGAATTCGACTTTTACGCCGAGCTTTGCAGCAACGGCTTCGGCAAACTCGGTATCAAAACCGGTCCATTGACCGTCTTCTTGGTAGTTCATGGGAGCGTATTCGGTGATACCGACTACGAGCGTGCCTTTGTCGGTGACGTAAGCAAGGTCGCTGTCTGTTTTTGTTTCATCGTCGGCGTTTTGGTCGTCGGTGCCGGCGTTTTCGCCGACGTTCTGTTCATTCTGAACATCCTTGTTATCCGGATCGTCGGTGACGGTTTCTTTTTTGCCGCAGGCGGTGAAAGCGATAAGGCTGGCTGCCATCAAGAGGGCAAGTACAATAGCAAGTGTTTTTTTCATGATTGTTTACTCCTTTATTGCTTTAATTTACTGAAGTGAGGCTATTATAGCATGATTTTTTTTGTTTGTCAAGGCTTTTTTTGAAAATTGGCTAAAAGAACATTTTTACTAAAACACGGATTGAGTTTTTGGTTATTTTTCACAGCTTTGGCGTGGCATCTTGACAAGCATCAAATCATGTGCTATACTTCATAATAAATCAAAATAGTGGTCACCGGAGGACAGCGTGCCGTAGCACGTGGGTTTGCAAGCGGAAATAAGCGTGCAAGCCGCCTGTCGGATAAGGTGTCGAGTGCGCTCGGTTTAAGACTTTTTGTCGAAACCGGGCTTATTTTTTTGAGGAGGAATGAAAATGAGATTTACCAAAGTAACCTTATGTCCGTTGACGGAAAACGATCGTGAAGCGTTTGTTTTAGGGAATCAAGAAGCTTTTCGGTACGGCGCATTGGAGGAATTCGGGTTGCGCGACAATCACCTTGACCGTGACGGCGAAATCATATCAAGGGAAACAATCGAGTGTTGTTTGAATGATCCATGCTGCGAAGCATACCGTATTGTGTGTGACGGAAAAACGGTCGGTGGTGTGGTGCTTCGCATTGACGCTTTAACGCATCGCAATGAGTTGGAACTGTTGTTTGTGTCGCCGAAAGAGCATGGAAAGGGCATTGGTTACGGTGCTTGGCAGGCTGTGGAGGCACTTCATCCGGAAACCAGCGTGTGGGAAACCTGTACGCCGTATTTCGATAAGCGAAATTTGCATTTTTATATCAATAAATGCGGCTTTCATGCGGTAGAGTTTTGGTGTGAATACAATCCGGAGCCGCCGGACGCAGAGGAAGCCGCTTGCAAAAAAGCCCATACGCCCTCTGATGAAGGTCCGGATGAAATGTTCCGCTTTGAAAAGGTTATGAAGCCGACAGCGGCACAAGAGTAAAATTCACAGGACGCACTTGCATTTTTGCAATTTTATTGGTATAATAAAAATAGCGAACGGAAAAACGCATCGTGGTGATGAAAAACAAAAATAAGGAGTGTTCGTATGCCAGCAAAAGTCTATTTTACCAAAGAAATCTGTCCCGAAAACGTGATCAAGCTGTACCAAGCGGTCGGCAAGACGCTTTCCGGCAAAACAGCCATTAAGCTGCACTCGGGCGAGGTGGGCAACCAAAACTTCTTAAAGCCGGATTTCTGGAAACCCATCATATCCCATGTCGGCGGCACGGTCTGCGAATGCAACACGGCGTATGAAGGTGAGCGCAACACCACCGCAAAGCACCGCATTACACTTGAAATGCACGGCTGGAGCACCAATTTTGATGTTGATCTTCTCGACGCGAAAGGTCCGGATATGGTTCTCGAAATCCCGAACGGAAAAATCATAAGGAAGAATTATGTCGGCAAGGATTTGGCGAACTACGATTCGCTGCTTGTGCTTTCGCATTTCAAAGGACATCCCATGGGCGGCTACGGCGGCGCACTCAAGCAGCTTTCCATCGGCATTGCCTCGTCTTTCGGCAAGGCGTATATCCATGGCGCAGGCAAGCCGGAAAATATTTGGACGGCTGACCACGACAGCTTTTTGGAGGCCATGGCGGACGCAGCTTCGTCGGTCGTGGACTATTTCGGCGGCAAAGCGGTGTATATAAACGTCATGAAAAACATGTCGGTAGACTGCGATTGCTGTGCGGTGGCGGAGGATCCGTGCATGAAGGATATCGGTATACTTGCGTCGGAGGATCCGATCGCGATCGACCGCGCGTGCTTGGATTTGGTCTATGCGTCGGATGATCCCGGAAGAGACCATCTCATCGAGCGGATTGAATCGCGTAACGGTGCGCATACCATCGATGCCGCCTATGCGCTCGGCTTTGGCGAAAAAGAATATTCGCTTATTGAGCTGTAAAACAAAAAGGCAAATTTTTCGGGAGCCGTGCGCCGCACGGCTCCCGTTTTGCGGGAAAAGCTGATTTTTACATTTGTTTTTTGACGACGCTGTATTCGTCGTACTGTCTGAAATACGGGCAATTCTGGAATTTTCCCTTCATAAAATACAGCATTTCGTCCTCATCGAGCGCCATGTGGCAGACGGCAAGACCGGTGTCCTCGTCCTCGTGGAAATAAAGGCAAAAATCACAATTGGTTGCTTTCGGCTGCTTATTTTGTTCTTTACGCATGGTAATGCTCCTTTCTTTTTGTTGCTTCAAACATAACTGCGGTCAACTGTGATGATGGCGAAATAGCGTGTGTTTTGCAAAGAGCTCAAATAATCCCGAAGGGATTTTTTTATTTCAGTGTCGCTTAACTTGCTGTCATATGGCACGACGATATCAAATATCACATTGGTGTGCGTGCGTCCCTTGACCAGCCGGAAATCGTGCAAGGTCATTTCTCGTGAAAGAGTTTTATGCGTAAATTCGGTCAACTGCCGCTTAAGCTCCTCGGCTTCCTCGTCACCGACCGAAACGGGATCCATGTGGATGACCGCGCTGCAGCCCATTTTTTCAGCAATGTACCGTTCGATGTTGTCGATCACATCATGCGTCTTGCAAAAATCGGCGTGTTCGTCCACTTCGGCGTGAAGCGAGACCATCACGCGGCCCGGCCCGTAATCGTGGACGACCAAATCATGAATGCCTTTTACCTCGGGATGAGACATAACAATGCTTTTGATCTCATTGACAAATTCTTCCTTCGGCGGCTGACCGAGCAAGGGGCCGATGGTATCGCGTGCGGCGCTGAAGCCGGTATACAGAATGAAGAGAGCCACGGCAAGACCGCAATATCCATCGAGATTGAGCTTGGAAAACGAGCTGAACAGGGTGACGAGAAATACCGCGCTTGTCGAGACCACATCGGAACGGCTGTCGGCGGCGGTGGCTTTCATGGAGACTGAATCGATTTTATTGCCGATCGCGCGGTTGTAAAAGCTCATATAGAGCTTAACGGCGATCGATACGGCGAGTGCAATAAAGGTGAGGAGGCTTGCGTCTACCGCTTCGGGACGCAGAATCTTTTCGAAGGAGCTTTTGGCAAGCTCAAGACCCATGAGCATAATGACAAGCGATACGATGAGTCCCGAAATGTATTCAAACCGTCCGTGCCCGAACGGATGCTCCTTATCCGGCTTTTCGGCGGCAAGCTTAAAACCGATGAGCGTGATGACCGAGCTTCCGGCGTCCGAAAGGTTGTTGAATGCGTCGGCTGTTACGGCAACCGAGCCGGAAAGGATACCGGCGGCAAGCTTAAAGGCAAACAACAGAACGTTGAGGAAAATACCGACAAGCCCGCATAAAATGCCGTAAGCGGTGCGCACGGACGGCGTGTGGTAATCGCGGTAATTCTTGATAAAGAGACGGCTGAGCAGTGTTATCATATAATTCTTCCAAACGTATGCCGTGAGGGAATAACGAAAACGTTGTTCCGGACAAGCACTTATTTTGCAGCGTATTGCGGCATTTCGGCTTCTTGCTCCGTTTTGGCGTTGGAGAGCATAAGCTTGATGCGGTTTTCTTGGTTGATTTTAGTCGCACCGGCGTCATAATCGACAGCGACGATGTTGGCATTCGGATATTTCTCTTTTAACGGCTTCATCATGCCTTTGCCGACAATGTGATTGGGCAGGCAGCCGAAGGGCTGGGCACACACAATGTTGTTCACGCCCTCTTCGATAAGCTCTGCCATTTCGGCGGTCAGCAGCCAGCCTTCGCCCATTTTGGCGCCGTGGCTGATAAGACCGTCGGCGAGCTTTATGACATGGCTGAAGGGCGTGGGCGGATCAAACACGCCCTGCGCGTTGATCAAATCGATGATATCCTTTTGCTTTTTCTCGAAGTATTTGAGTGCCAGGCCAAACACAAGGCCTTTGCCTTTTTTCATTCCCAAAAGCTTTGCATCGGTAACCGAATTGCAGCAGGTGAACATACAGAAGTCGATGAGTCCCGGCATGACCACCTCGGCGTTTTCGGAAAGCAAGAATTTCTCAAGCTCGTTGTTGCCGAGCGGCGAAAACTTGACGAAGATCTCGCCGACAATGCCAACACGCACCTTTTTTTCGGCAGAGCGCGGAATGGCGGCAAAATCGGCTAAGATATCCTTGTAATATTGTTTGACGACGGCGTATTTGAACTTTCCGGTCTTTGCCATGCCTTCGGTTAACGTATTCACCCATTTTTGGCAGACGCGTTCGGTGTCGCCTTCGTTTAATTCATACGGCAGACACTGGTTTTTGATGAGCATCAGCAGATCGCCCAAAATGGCGGCATAGACAAGACGGATGGCGATCGGGGCTGTGACCTTGAAGGCACTGTCCTTTTCAAGACCGGCAAAGTTTAGGGAAATGACCGGAATGTGACCGTAGCCGGCTTTTTTCAAGGCCTTGCGCAACAGAAATATGTAGTTGGAGGCACGGCAGCCGCCGCCGGTCTGGGTGATGAGCAGCGCAAGCTTATTGGTGTCATACTTGCCGCTTTCGATGGCGGATAACATCTGCCCGATGACGAGCAGCGCCGGGTAGCAGGTGTCGTTGTGAACATATTTTAAGCCGTATTCGATGACACTGGAATCATAGTTTTCCAACAGAATGGCGTTGTAGCCGTAGGAACGTAAGATTCCGGTCATGATTTTGAAGTGATCCGGCAGCATGGTCGGTACAAGGATCGTGTAATCGAGCATGCTTTTGTCGAACACCACGTGGTCGGCGGAATGCACGTCGCACGAAGCGCAGTTTTTGCATTGATTCTGCTTGTTTTCGCTCATTTTCCGGCGCTCCTTTCCTCGATAGCGCCGATAAGACTGCGAAGACGGATCTTCACGGCACCCAAATTGGTGATTTCATCGATTTTGATTTGCGTATACAGCTTGCCGTCGCGTTCGAGAATGTCCTTGACCTCATCGGTGGTGATGGCGTCAAGACCACAGCCGAACGAAACAAGCTGCACAAGCTCGACATCGTTGTTTTCCACGGCAAATTCTGCGGCGTTGTATAATCTGGAATGATAGGTCCATTGGTTGAGAACGCCGACCTTGGGACGCTTTTTGGCCATATGCCAAACGCTGTCCTCGCTGACGACCGCAAAGCCGAGCGAACGGCACAGCTTGTCGATGCCGTGTCCGATTTCCGGATCGGTGTGATAGGGACGTCCGGCGAGAATCAGAATGCGCTTGCCGTGATCTCTTGCATAAGCGACGGCGCGTTCGCCCTCGGCACGCACGCCGGACATGTAGGCTTCATATGCTGCAAAGCCGTGTGCAACGGCAGCTTTGACCTCGTGCTTTTTTACGTCATACCCGAAAGAATTCAAGTACCGGTGCAACTCCTTGACAAGCTCGGCACGGTCGGTGATGTTTAAGTACGGATATAAGAAACGAACCTTGGACAAATCCTCCACATTGCCGTGCAGCAATTCGGAATAATAGGCGACCACCGGGCAGTTGTAGTGGTTGTCCGAAACGTTTTCATCCACGTTGTAGCTGATACACGGATAGAAGATGGCATCCACGCCCTCTTCGATGAGCGTTTCGACGTGACCGTGCATGAGCTTTGCCGGATAGCATGCCGTATCGGACGGGATGCTCTGCTGTCCCTTGAAATAGGTGTCGCGGCCGGACAGGGGCGAGACCTTGACGGTAAAGCCGAGTTCCTTGAAAATGCCGTGCCACAGCGGCAGCAGCTCATACATACCGAGTGCAAGCGGAAGACCGAGTGTTCCGCGGTTTTTCTTTTCGGGCGCAGGAGACGCGTCGGCGGCAATTTTTTCGATAAGAGTTCTCTTGAATTCGTGCAGATTGGGTGTTTCGTCGGCCTTTTCGCCGAGCCCTGCACCTTTTTCGCATTTGTTGCCGGAAATGTATTTCACGCCGCCCGGGAAAATGTTGACGGTCAGCCGACAGTTGTTGGTGCAGCCGTGGCAGACGGCGTTGGCGGTCTTGTGTGTAAAGCTCTTTAACGCTTCCGGCGAAATTAGGGTTGAGCCTTCCTTTTTCTCGAGTGCCTTGGCATACAGCGATGCGCCGAACGCTCCCATCAGTCCCGAAATCTCCGGTCGGATGACGTTGTGGCCGATCTCGCGTTCGAAGCTGCGAAGCACAGCATTGTTCAGAAACGTACCGCCCTGGACAACGATGTTTTCGCCAAGCTCTGCGGCACTGCTGGCACGGATGACCTTATAAATGGCGTTGCGCACCACACTGAGCGAAAGACCGGCGGAAATGTCACAGACACCGGCACCGTCCTTTTGCGCCTGCTTGACCGAGGAATTCATAAATACCGTGCAGCGTGTGCCGAGGGAAACCGGGTGCTTGGCAAGAAGGCCGAGCTTGCTGAATTCAGCCACATCGTAGCCCATGGATTTGGCAAAGGTCTCGATGAACGACCCGCAGCCCGAAGAGCAGGCTTCGTTGAGCATAATGCTGTCGATCGCACCATTCCGAACCTTGAAGCACTTGATATCCTGACCGCCGATATCGAGGATGAAATCGACCTTCGGATTGAAAAATTTGGCGGCTTTTAGGTGTGCAAGCGTCTCGACAATGCCGATATCCACACCGAAGGCGTGCTTAATCAGTTCTTCGCCGTAGCCGGTGACGGCACTCGACGCGATTTGGATGCGGTTGCCGCACAATTCGTAGATTTTGGTTAGCTGCTCGCGCACGATCTCCACGGGATTGCCCTTGTTGGAATCGTAGTAGCTGTATAAAAGCCGGTCGTTTTCGTCGGTCAGCGTGAGCTTTGTGGTTGTGCTGCCGCAGTCGATGCCAAGATAGGCTTTGCCGGTGTAAGACGCGCTGTCTGTGCGCTTGACGTCGGCGCGCGTGTGGCGTGCAAGAAAGGCGTCAAGCTCGTCGTTGTCGGCAAAAAGCGGCGGTTCGGTCGAGACTTTGCCGGTCGAATGCGTGGCTTTTAACAGCTTGCAGAATTCGTCGAACGTGTAGGCGGCCTTTTGATGGGAGGCATACAGTGCCGCACCGTAGGAGACCGAAAAACGCGCATAGTCCGGGAAAACGGCGTGTTTGTCATCAAGCTTGAGCGTTTCGGTAAAGCGGCGGCGAAGTCCCATGCAAAAGCTGAGCGGACCGCCCAAAAACATGACCTTGCCGGCGATTTTGCGGCCTTGTGCAAGACCGGCGATGGTTTGATTGACCACGGCTTGGTAAATGCTTGCGGCGATGTCCTCCTTGCGTGCGCCTTGGTTGAGAAGCGGTTGAATATCGGTTTTTGCGAACACGCCGCAGCGCGACGCGATCGGATAAATGCGCTCGCTCTTTAACGAGAGCGTGTCTAACTCATCCGGCGTTACATCGAGAAGCGATGCCATCTGGTCGATAAACGCGCCCGTACCGCCGGCACACGAACCGTTCATGCGTTCGTCCAGTCCGCCGGCAAAGAAGATAATCTTCGCGTCCTCGCCGCCAAGCTCGATGACAACATCCGTGTCCGGCTCATAGAGCTTTACGGTTTCGGCTGTGGCGAAGACCTCTTGTACAAACGGGATACCGGCGGCATTTGCAATGCCGAGTCCTGCCGAGCCGCTGAGTGCGCAGTGAAAGGGGCGCGAACCGATGAAAGGGTAGGCATTTTCAAAAAGCTCAAGTATTTTTTCACGCACTTGGGAAAAGTGGCGTTCGTATTTTTCATGTAAAATTTTACCGTTGTCCGTTACCACGATCTTGGCTGTGGTCGAGCCGACATCAATGCCGATGTTCAGCGCAGAAACCCCGGTCGTTATTTGCTGTGTCATAGGGTCACTTCTTTACAAACGAAAATATAATTATACATTATTTATTATAAAACAATTGTCCCCATATTGCAAGAGGTGTGCGCTAATGAAATGTAAATATTTCTCGTAAAGGAAGGAAAAAACAACCTATACACAGCAGCATTATATAAATAGGTAAACGAATTTTGGTATTTTTACCAAAATCGGGAAACCTGCGAACAAAACAGCGGAGGCTTTGGCGAAATGCCGAAAACGGAAAAAACAGCAAAAAAGCTTTGCTTGTGAATTAAAAATGAATATAAAAACCGTTCGGTGCAGATTTTGCACCGAACGGAACAATGAATAAAAGGCTTGTTAACGCTCTTCGCGGAAATAGGCAAGTCCCAGGCTTGCCGGCGGTTGGCTTTCGCGTTTTTTGCGCAAGCTGGACACGATCAAAACGATGAGCGTCACTACATACGGCAGCATTTTGAAAAGCTCCATCGACGAACGCGTCAGTCCCGGAATATATAAATACATCCAATATAAGATACCGAACAAATATGCGCCCCAGATAGCTTTTGCCGGTTTCCAGGTTGCAAAGATGACAAGCGCGACCGCAAGCCAGCCGAGCGACTCTAACTTTCCGTCGTTTGCCCACGTGCCTTTGATGTAGTCCATAACATAGTACAAACCGCCGAGTCCCGAAATACCGGCACCGATACAGGTGGCAAGATATTTGTAAAGCGTTACGCTGATACCGGCCGCATCCGCCGTTGCCGGGCTTTCACCGACCGCGCGGAGTGCAAGGCCCGAACGCGTGCGGTTAAAGTAATACTGTAAGGCAATGGCAAGAAGAATCGCAAGATACACCAAAAAGCCGTAGGAGAAAACGATCTTTCCGAAGGAGCCGGTGCTTGTGGCAAGCGGCAGCGTTTTGCGGTAAGCTGCGCTTGTCGTTGCTACCGAAATCTGACCGACGCCGCCTGCAAGCTTGTTCAGGTAGCCGCCGTAGAAATTGGCAATGCCGGAACCGAAAATGGTGAGCGTAAGTCCCGTGACGTTTTGATTGGCACGCAGGGTGATGGTGAGAAAGCTGTATATCAGACCGCCAAGTGCCGAAGCCGCAAAGGCGCAGACAAACGAAAGCAAGAGAGAGATGAAGCCGTTCGGATTCGGCACGCTCTTTTCGTAATAAAACGCACCGATCAGGCCGAAAATGCCGCCCAAATACATGATGCCCGGCACGCCGAGGTTTAAGTTGCCGGCCTTTTCCGTGATGATCTCGCCGATACAGCCGAACATGATGACCGTGCCGAAGATCACGGCTTGCTGAATAAGAGTGATTAACTGTGTCATTCTTTGTAAGCTCCTTTCCGTGTGTTAACCGTTGGTTTTCGTGCTTCCGCGGAAAATCAGGCGGTAGTTGACGAAAAATTCGCTTCCTAAGATGAAAAAGAGAATAATGCCTTTGATGATCTCGGCGACATAATCGTTGATGCCCAGCTTGGAAAAATCGGAAACGATCTGCCCGGCACCTTGATTCAAAAAGACAATGAGCGATGTGATGACAATCATGGTGATCGTGTTGAACTTGGCAAGCCATGCAATGATGATGGCGGTAAAGCCGCGGCCGCCGGCCGTGTTGGTGGAAATGGTGTGGTCAACGCCGGCAACGCCGATGAAACCGGCAATGCCGCAGACGGCACCCGAAATGAGCATGGTGCGTAAGATGACGTGACGAACGTTGATGCCGGCATAGCGCGCCGTGTTTTCCGATTCACCCACGACGGCAATCTCATAGCCCTGCTTGCTGAATTTTAAGTAAAGGAAGACCAGCACTGTGAGTGCTAAAACAATTAAGACGTTCCACGTGTACTGCTGGCCGAACAGCTTCGGAAACCAACCGGCCTTGGTCTGCGGATTGATGATGCCGACCTTGTTGGAGCCGTAAGGGTTTTCCCATAAAGCTACACAATACGAGGTGATCTGAATGGCGATGTAGTTCATCATCAGCGTAAACAGCGTTTCGTTTGTGCCCCATTTTGCCTTGAATAATGCCGGAATGAAGCCCCATAAGGCTCCGGCGGCAACGCTTGCAAGAACCATGACAAGAAAGAGAACCGGCGTCGGCAGCTTTCCGCCGAGATAGATCATGCAGGCAGCCGTTGCAATGCCTCCGGCAAGTACCTGACCCTCCGCGCCGATGTTCCAAAAGCGCATTTTGAAGGCCGGCGCAAGAGCGACCGAAATGCATAGCAGCATACAGCCCTCACGGATAAAATTCCAAATGCGGCGCGTCGAACCGAACGCACCCTTGAACATGGAGACATATACCTGAAGGGGATTCATTTTGGTAATCGTATAAATGAGCAGTGCGTTAATGACAAGAGCCAGCAGCACGGCGACCACGCGAATACACCAGGCGCGCACCGCACCGATGGAGCTGCGCTTTGCCAGACGGACAAAAGGCGTTCTTACCGAATTGTGTTTTGCATTAGTCATGGTCGGATACCTCCGGGACGGTGTTTTCTTTCTTTAAGTTGGTCATTAAAAGACCGACCTGTTCCTTGGTGGTCGTGCGTGCGTTCACGATGCCGTTATTTTTTCCGGCGCACAACACTAAAATCCTGTCGCAGAGGGCAAGCAGCACATCGAGGTCCTCACCGACATAGATCACGGCAACACCGTTTTTCTTTTGCTCATTTAACAGGTGATAGATGGTATAGGAGGTGTTGATATCCAATCCGCGCACGGCATAAGCCGTCATGAGCAGGGTAGGTGCGGCGGCAATTTCGCGACCGACAAGCACCTTCTGCACGTTGCCGCCGGAAAGCCGGCGCACCGGTGTTGAAACGCCGGGCGTGACGACCTCCAGATCGCGCATAATGCGTTCGGCAAGCATTTTGGGCGCACGCTTGTCCGTGAAGAACGAAAAGCCGTCGGTATAGCTCTTTAACATCATGTTTTCGGTCATGCCCATGCTGCCGACAAGCCCCATGCCGAGTCTGTCCTCCGGCACGAAGGAGAGCGAAATGCCGAGATTGCGGATCTCCTTGACCGAGCGTCCGATGAGCGGAACCGGCGTGTCGGTGGCCGGATCGAAATAGGTAATGCTGCTTTCGGGCGTTACCGGTTGCAAACCGGAAATGGCTTCAAGCAGTTCCTTTTGACCGCTTCCGGCAATACCGGCGATGCCTAAGATCTCGCCGGCATAGGCGTCGAACGAAACGTTGTCGAGCTGCTTGACGCCCTCGTGGCTGTAACAGGTAACGTTTTTGACCTCTAAGCGCTTTTTGATATCCTTCGGCAGCGGGCGTTCAATGTCGAGTTCGACCTTTTTTCCGACCATCATTTCGGTGAGCGACAGTTCGGTTGTTTCCGCGGTGGGAACCGAGCCGATGTATTCACCCTTGCGCAAGACCGCAACGCGGTCGGAAATGGCAAGCACCTCATGCAGCTTGTGTGTGATGATGATGACCGATTTTCCGTCCTTTTTCATGTTGCGGATCACGTCGAACAGCTTGTCGGTCTCCTGCGGCGTCAGCACGGCGGTCGGCTCGTCAAGAACCAGGATGTTTGCGCCGCGGTAGAGAACCTTAATGATTTCAAGCGTTTGCTTTTCGGAAACCGACATCTCGTAGACCTTTTTCATCGGATCTATGGAGAAGCCGTATTTATCACATATTTCGGCAACACGGGAGGCGATCTGCTTCATGCTGTACTTGCCGTTTTCGTGCAGGCCGAGCACAACGTTTTCGGCGGCGGTAAGCACATCCACGAGCTTGAAATGCTGGTGGATCATGCCGATACCGAGGAGAAACGCGTCCTTCGGAGAGGCGATGGTGACCTTTTCACCGCCGATATATATGTCGCCGCTGTCGGGAAAATAGATGCCGGAAAGCATATTCATAAGCGTTGTTTTGCCGCTTCCGTTCTCACCGAGCAGCGCCAGAATCTCGCCTTTGCGGACATCCAAGCAGACATCCTTGTTGGCGACAATCGGTCCGAAGGTTTTCGTTATGTTTTCCATGCGCACAGCAATCGTGTTGTCCATGTGTTACCCTTCCTTATTGTAATTGCAGAAAAAATATCCGGTGCAGACGATCCTTGACCGGCTGTATCAACTAAGTTTTCGCTTAGCTTTCCAAAGCAAGGAACCGTTTGTTCCTCATCTTTGGAAAAACAAGCGAACGATACAAGTGCAAAAAGGGAAAGCGGAAATCCGTTTTCCCTTTTTGTTTACAGTGATACAGCTTATGCGAGTTCCTTGATGCCGTCGATACGGATATCGAATGCCGGAGCGCTGCGAAGCTCGGATTCGTGGAAATAGCCGTCCGAGATCAGCTCATGGCCTTCAAAGCCGTAGCTCTTGTCATAGGAATCGAGGTGTTCGCCGCCAACAGTGAATTTGGAGGTATCAAATACATGAAGCGTACCGTCACGGAGCTGCTTTTCAACTTCAGCAACCTTTTCAGCGGTGCCTGCGGCACAGCTCTTGCCGAGCTCGGTGATGGCAACTGCGTCGGAGTTGAAGCCTTCTGCCCAGTTGGTAGCAATCTTTTCGCCGTTCAGCATGGTGCTGAAGGCATATTTGTAGAAGACGCCCCAGTTGTTGGTAGCAGAGGTGAGAGCAGCATCGGGAGCAACGCTTAACATATCAACGTTGTAGCCGACGGAGTAAGCAACATTGCCCTTTTCGAAAGCAGCCTGAACGGCACTCGGCGCACCGGTGGAGTCGGCGTGCTGACCGATGATAACGCAGCCGTCAGCCATGAGAGCGTCAGCAGCAGCGCCTTCCATGGTGATGTCAAACCAGCTGTTGGTGTAGGAAACTTCCATGGTTACATTCGGAACGATCGACTGAATGCCGAGGAAGAAGGCCGTATAGCCGGAAACCACTTCCGCATACGGATAAGCGCCGACATAACCGATCTTTACGTTTTCGCCGTCGTAGTTCTTGTCGGTGAGCTTGCCGTCTTCAATGAGTTCGGCAACCTTCATGCCGGCAACCACACCGGAAACGTAGCGGGATTCAAAAATATGAGTAAATGCATTGCAGAAGTTGTCCAAGCCGCTGTCGGCTGCCGTGTCGCCGGTCATGGAAACAAACGTTACATCCGGATTCTGTGCGGCGGCTTCCTGCATGAAGGACTGATGGCCGTAGCTGTTGGAAACAACGAGGTTGCAGCCTTGGTCAACGAGGTCAAGAGCGGCTTCGGTACAGGTAGCATCCTCGGGGACGGTGTATTTCCAAACGATCTGATCGTCGCTCATGCCGAGCTCCTTGGCAGCTTCTTGGATGCCCTTGATGTGCGCGTAGGTATAGCCTTCGTTTTCGTCGCCGATCAAGATAACGCCCACTTTGAGGCTGGCTTTTTCGGTGTTTTCGCCGTTGTCGGGAGTAACTTCGCCCTGGTTGTCGGGAGCGACCTCACCCTGATTGTCGGGAATGTCGCCGTTTTCGGTGGGTTTGTTTCCGCACGCTGCGAGGCAGAAGATGAAGCATACTGCCAAAAGAACCGCAAGGTACTTCTTCATGTTTGTTTTCCTCCTAAAACTTATAAAAAAATAAAATAGGCACTTTCGATAAGGAAATGGACGCCTTAATTCAAGTACCTACTTTATTTTAACAAATCTTTCCGAAAATTACAATACCACATTTCGACGAAATTTGACAGGCATTTTCGTGGATATTATACAACCTGCACAAATATGTCTGATTTAGTGTATTACTTTGACGTTTTATTGAACGCGCGTCATTTTTGCATAGTTCCCCATGACTTTTTTTGTGCCGACGGAATCGAACATCACTTCATACAGCACATCGCCCGACAGCGGCTTGACGTCAAGCACCGTTCCGCTTCCGAAAATCGGGTGTGTGATGCGTTCGCCGACGGCAAACGGCTTGGAATAGGCTTGCACCGCTTCGGCTTTGGCGCGTTTTTCGGCTGCCTCGTGCGCCTTGACATAGGCATAGGCACCGCCGTAGGTGCGCATTTTCCCGTCTTTTTGGGTGTGCAGTCGACCGTTATCGGCATTCGTATCGGCGGAAGCGGCTTTCGGCTTTTGCGCGTTCGTGTATTCTTCCGCTTCAAAGGTATAGTCCGCGCCGCCTTCAAACCGACAGGTCTCTGCGGGAATTTCTTTTACAAAACGCGACACCGTGTGAAATTCGGTTCTGCCGAACACCATGCGGCTTTGGCAGTAGAGTATGTACAGCTCTTTTTGCGCACGTGTGATGGCAACATAGGCAAGGCGGCGTTCCTCCTCCATCTCCTCGTCGGAGGCTCCGATGGTCTGCGAGCCGGGGAATACACCTTCCTCCATGCCGGCAAGGAACACCACCGGAAATTCCAAGCCTTTGGCACTGTGCACCGTCATCATGACGGCGGCAGGCGCGTTTTGGTCGTAGTTGTCGATATCGGCAACAAGCGCAACCTCCTCCAAAAAGGATTCCAAGGACGCGTCGGGCGTGTTGTTTTCGTAGTTTACGGCATTGGACACAAGTTCCTTGACGTTGGCGGCACGGTCGGTGGATTCGATTTTGTCCTGTTCGGAAAGGGCTGCCAGATAGCCGGTCTTTTCGAGAACCTTCTCAACAAAAACGCCGATGGAAAGCGTGTGCAGATCCTCCCGAAGCCGATACATGGTTTCGGCAAACTGCGAAAGCTTGGAGGCCGCACGCGAAAGCGAGGGATATGCGGCGGCATGGAGTGCGATCTCGAGCATATCCTTGTTTTCGGCAAGTGCGATCTGCTCAAGCTCATTCACGGTCGTGTCGCCGATGCCGCGCTTGGGAACGTTAATGATGCGCTTCAGGCGCAGGTGGTCGCCGGGATTGGCAAGTACGCATAAGTAAGCGATAACATCCTTGATTTCCTTGCGCTCATAGAAGCGAAGACCTCCGATGATGCGGTAGGGAATGCCGCTTTTGGCAAACATGGATTCAAGCGTGTTCGACTGAGCGTTCATGCGGTAGAGCACCGCAAAATCCGAAAATGTGTATTTTCCCGTGCCGACCAGCTCGACAATGCGGTTTACGATATACTGCGCTTCGCTGTTCTGATTGAAGCATTCGCGCACGGTGATTTTTTCACCGTCGGTGTTGCCGGTCCAAAGCGTTTTGCCCTTGCGCGTGCGGTTGTGGGAAATAACGCCGTTGGCGGCTGAAACGATAACGCCGGTCGAGCGGTAATTCTGTTCCAACTTGATGATTTTGGTGATCGGGAAGATTTGATCGAAATTCAGGATGTTGTCGATGGTCGCTCCGCGGAATTTGTAAATGCTTTGGTCGTCGTCGCCGACCACCATGATGTTGTTTTCGGCATTGCAGAGCAGCTTTGTGAGCTTGAACTGTGCCTTGTTGGTGTCCTGATACTCATCCACCAGAATGTAGCGGAATTTGTCGCGGTATTTTTCCAGAAGCTCAGTATCCTCCTCGAACAGCTTGACCGTGAGCAAAATCAGATCGTCAAAATCGAGGGCGTTGGCCATATGCTTGCGCTTCTCGTACTCTTTGTACAGGCGCAAAATCGTGCGGCGGCGCAGGTCGTGCGTGCTGATCGTTGCTTCATAATCCTCCGGAAGAAGCAGCTTTTCCTTGGCACGTGAAATTTCGTTCAGCACCGTTTTTGGCGGAAAGCTTTTGTCACTGACCTCAAATTCCTTGAGAATAGCGGTCATGAGCCGCTTTTGATCGTCGGTGTCGTAAATGGTGAAGCTCTTTTCGAAGCCGAGCCGGTCGATATACATCCGAAGAAGCTTTGCGCAGACCGAGTGAAAGGTGCCGGCCCAGATGTCAAGTGCCTGTTCGCCGAGAGCCTTTTCCAACCGCTCTTTGATTTCGCCGGCAGCCTTGTTGGTAAAGGTGATGGCAAGAATCTGATACGGGCGCACCGGATTTACGGCAAACGTTGCGAGCGCACTGTCCAAAAGCTCTCCGGAAAGCTCCGGCATTTGCGCAAGCGATTCCAGCTTTTCGATATACGGTTCAAACAGCATCCCCTCCGGCGTTTCGGCCGAATAATAGGCGTTTCCGTAGCGGACAAGATAGTCGATGCGCCGGACAAGCACGGTGGTTTTGCCGCTTCCGGCGCCGGCAAGCACCAAAAGCGGGCCTTGCGCCGTAAAGACGGCTTCGCGCTGGCGGTCGTTGAGAAAGGCGTAGGCTTTGTCGAAAAGGGCGCGTTTGGCTCGAAGGAGCCGTTCGTTTAAGGTCATGAAAGAGATCCTTTCTGAAAAAGACAATCGGCGTAAAAGCGGAAAAGAGTAAGTTCGGGTGTACCGAACGATACACCCGAAAGCGGTTTTGTGTTATTTTGCGGCGGTTGGCGCGGCGTGAACCTTGTCCGCTTCGGCGGTCGTTTCTTCGCTCGTTTCCGTTGTTCCCGCGTGATGGAAGGTCGGCACAAGCTCGGTGATTTTCTGTTCCAAGGAGGCAAGCATTTGTTCCTGCGTCAGCGTGTTGTCGTTGGCAATGCGGTATAGATCGTCCAGTTCGCCGTGAAGCCTGTTCTTGTCGAAATCCACGAAATGACCGATAAAAATCTTGTCATTTTGCGTTTTTTCGAGATTTTCATCCTGCATCATGAGCTCTTCATACAGCTTTTCTCCCGGACGCAAGCCCGTATACTTGATTTTGATATCGATATCCGGCTTTTTGCCCGAAAGCAGGATAATGCGCTTGGCAAGATCGGCAATTTTCACGGGCTTTCCCATGTTGAGAACGAAAATTTCGCCGCCCTTTGCCTTGGCGCTTGCCATGAGCACAAGCTGCACGGCCTCGGGAATGGTCATAAAGAAGCGGATGATATCGGGATGGGTGACCGTGACCGGACCGCCCGAAGCGATCTGCTTGCGGAACAGCGGAATGACCGAGCCGTTAGACCCTAACACGTTCCCGAAGCGAACCGCCGAGAAAACGGTTCCTTTTCCGTTCAGGGATTGGATGACCATTTCGCACATACGCTTGCTGGCACCCATGATGTTGGTGGGATTGACGGCCTTGTCGGTGGAGATGAGAATGAACTTGGAAACACCGGTTTCGATGGCGGCACGCGCCGTGTTATAGGTGCCGAAAACGTTGTTCTTGATGGCCTCTTGGGGCGAAACCTCCATGAGCGGCACGTGCTTGTGCGCGGCGGCATGAATCACAATGTCGGGCTTGTATTCGGATAAGATGCTCTTGATGCGGTCATAATCGCGCACCGAAGCGATGATGGTGGAAAAATCGAGGTTTTTGCCGTATTTGAAGCGCAGCTCCTGTTGAATGTCATAGGCGCTGTTTTCATAAATATCAACAATGATGAGCTTTTTCGGAGAATTGGAGGCGATCTGACGGCACAATTCCGCACCGATGGAGCCGCCGCCGCCCGTTACAAGCACTGTTTTGCCTTGGATGAACGCGCTGACCTCTTCGTGGTTGACCTCGATCGGGTCACGTCCCAAAAGCTCGTCCATGGTGAAATCGCGCAGCTTTTCCACCACGCCGCTTTGCGTGGCATAAAAATCGGCAAGCCGCGGCAGCATTTTGATTTCGACGTCGACGTCCTTGCAGTTTTCGAGAATGTGTGCGCGCTGCTTGTTGTCGGCAGAGGGAATGGCGACGATAATCAAATGGATGTTATGTTTTTTGCACAAGACCGGGATGTCTTTATCTGAGCCTTCGATGGCAATGCCGCCGATCGAGCGGCCTTTTTTAGCCGGATCGCTGTCTACCGCCACGACCGGTTTAATGTGGTATTCCGGATGGTATTTCAATTCGGAAAGCAGCAAAAGGCACGCATGACCGCAGCCGACGATCAGCGTGTTTTGCAGAGCTCTTTTGGCATCCGGCTCCGCACGGTTGACATAGACGCGGTAAATGAGACGGGATAAAAGAAGCCCGAAGGCGGAGAGAAGCACGTTGACAACCAGAAAAGCGGCAGAAAACGATAGCCCGTCAAAAAGGAGACCTTCCAAAAGATTGCACCCGGCAAAAACGATTCCGGCAGCTAAAAACGCCGCAACAAAGCGCAGATATTCGCTGTATTGCGCATAGCGGTGAATGACGCGGTACACACCGAACAGCTTGAAAACGACCGGGTATACCACAAGCAGCGTTGCCATAGTCACGAGCATTCGCACCGTTGGATAAGCGGAAATGCCGGCAACCGCATCCGGCAGAAATAAGCGGGTGATAAACAGACTGATTAACAACGTAAAATAGTCTAAAATGACTATGTATACGGTTCTCATTTTCGAACTCATAGGTTTCGGATAGCTCCTTTGTGCAGATTGAGGCAGCGGGGATGACGGAGACTGTATGGGTTATTTTGTTTCGGATAAGCGCGCGTTGATAAACTCCTCGGCTTTTTCGAGGATTCTCTTATCGTGCCGGAAGTTCAAGGCCTCTAAGGCTTGATGAAACGGAAGAAGGCGGTATTCCGAAATTTCCATAATGCTCATGCGTACATCCTCCGGATGAAAGGAAGCGAGAAAATAGATGGCTTTTTTTCGGATAAAGTTGTTGATCTTGTAGTTGTAGAATTCGCGGAAGCCGTCGATGATTTCGGTATGTACGCCGGTTTCCTCGTAAATTTCGCGCAAAGCAGTCTGCTTTTCGGTTTCGCCGTATTCGATGTGTCCCTTCGGAAAACCGATGTGGCCGGATATGTTGGTGATGAGAATGTATTTCCGAACGCCCTCATCCTCGGTATACAGCACTGCGCCGCAGCTTTTTTCGTAATAACAGATGAATTCGGCGGAGTCCTTCGGAATAAAGCGTTCGGTCAAACGGGCGATGTTCGGTTCGTAATAAATGCTGTTTTCGCGCGCGGCGATGAGAATATCGTCTTTTTCTCCGGCTTTGTCGTGCGCAAGGGCAATGATTTGGGCATTAAACTTGTTGACCGGAAAATTCTCGCCGATGAGGATAACCTCTTTAACGCCGTATTTGCCGAGCGTCGTATAACCGAAATTGAGAAAACCGGCGAAGCGGCCGTCCAAAAAAGCGCGATAGGATTTTTTTACGTTTACCGTGCAGGTAAGGCCGAGTACCTGTCTTGCATAGTTTTTCGCAGAAAAATCGTTGAGATTGGCCATGGATTCATCTCCTGTATTGCAGAAAGGGTGCGCAAAGGCAAAAGCACCCCATTTATAATGACTATTATAGCACATTTTCCATCGGCAGTCAACAGTGAATGCGCACTTTTTGAAATTTTGTTACAGGACATGGTGTAAACAAGGCGGCAGGGAGGTACGGCGGCATGCTTTCGGGCGGCAAAAAACAGCGCATTTCGATTGCCCGTGTACTTTTGAAAAAATGCGCCGATCGTCCTTCTCGGCGAAGCGACCGGCGGCTTATTTTACAGATATTTCCGAAGAAGTTCCATGAGTTCATGCACGGTGGCTTTGCCGGAGAGCTTGCACAGCCGTCTTAACCGGTAGTAAAGCGTGCCCTCCGAGATAAAAAGCTTTAGCGCGATGCTGACGCGGCTCTCTCCCTTCGAAAGGCAGTCCAGTATGCGAAAATCGGTGTCGTCACAGCAGATCAGACAGTTCTCGAGGTCGGTGACTTCGCTTACGGTTTTGTCCGCGTAAAAATTGAACGGCCTGTCATTGCCGTGTTCCGCAGAGGGGAGAATTTCGGGGAGCTGCCTGTATTCCGTCGAGGCGTTCCGAAAAAATTCTGCGCGAACGCGGACGACGGCGTTTACGTCTGCCGGATTTTTCGACAGGTAGCTCCAAAGCTCGGCACACTGACGTCCGAGCTCCTCATAATCGACGGTGAAGGTCGAGATTCCCGGCGAGAAAATTCTTTCGCATATTCCGGTCACGGACTATCCGCTGATGCTGACCTTCGGAGATTTCGCAAAGCTCACACCGAACGGCACAGTGACCGGTCATTAAAAACACACAGAGCAAAAAAGCAGCAGAGACGACAAAAACGGTCATCTCTGCTGCTTTTTGCTTAGCAGAAAAAGGAATACAAACCGGAAACGAAAGAATTGATTCCGGCTTTTAATACAAGAAAAGACTGTCCGCAGGCAACGCGGGCAAGAGCTTTTGCGCACAATAAGCGGTTATTCTTTGTTTTACCGTATAGTTTCGGGGTGACAATACCGTTATCTGCTGTCCTTTCTTTCATTTTTTATATAAATTGACGCAAAATTCAGAAGCTGCTTTTTTGAGGAAACGCCAAGCTTGCTGTAAATATTCCCGTTATGGTATTTCAGTGTGCTCTCCTTAACCTCCATAATCTGTATAATCTCAGGAACAGTTTTTCCTTCCAGATACAGGTCAAATATTTCTCTCTCTTTGGAGGTAAGGCTGCGTATGCCCGAGCAGAAATGCTCGTAATCGTCCTGTACGATGATGTTTTTATGCTCTTTTATCAGGCGCTTGTTCTCGTTTCGGATGCACTCAATCTCACTTTGTGACTGCTCGTTTTTTTCGGAAAGCTCATCGATCGATTTTTGGTGTTCGCTGTCTTTTTGAGAGAGAAAAGCAAACAAATCGTCTATTTCAAAAAGGCCGCTTTGGCTTTCGACGGCTTGCAATTTTTCAGATTGTTTGATTTTGTCAAGCGATTCTTTTATCGGAAAGATAAATCTTTTTGAGAAATACAGGCTCAGGCTTAAAACTGCAAAGCCCGAAACAAGAATTATAAGTATCAGCTGCACCGTGCTTTTCGTTTCCTGCCGGAAATAATCCGCATACGGCATCATAACCGTAACCGAATAGGGCGTGTTCTCGGAATAGAGAGCTGTGCTTCTCGTCATGCCAATATAGGCTCCGTGTTCGTTTTTCAGAGCGACAAGACCCTTTTTCAAAGGCTTAATCTTGAGGGAAGCCTTCGGAGCAAGGAAATATCCGTTTTTCGCTCCGCAGCTCAGACTTTCTCGGATGTTGATTTCTGTATCGTCCGAGCGCGAAAAGATACAGGTTATGTGCGGAAGCGTGGTCGGCTGTGCGTGTACAGACTTAAAAACACTCTCGTTTACTTCAAATCCGCAGATGCCGTAAACGCTGCCTTGTGCACCTCTGATCGGAAGCGCAACAAGCATAACACGCTCCGATGTCCCCGGAAGGGTTATAATATTGCAGAGATGAGCGGCTTTTTCAAGCGGCTCGGCGGTATCCGAAAGAATTTCCTCAAAATTCGGGAATCCCGCAGAGTCAAATTCCAAATGCCATTTTCGGTGAGGCATAATGCCTTTGTTTATGGCAGCCTTCACATTTCCTCTGTAAAGGAGCATTGTTTCCTTGTCCGTTGTTCCGAACAGATCCTGATTAAGATACACGCCTGCTTTTGAGCCGCTTGTACCTGTTTGAGACGCATTCAGCAGAATAAACGCACCGGAGCAGTCTGTCTTTAAAAGCTCCTCTTTCAACAAATCAATATAACCGTCCTCCAGAGCGTTGATATGTAAAGAAGAATTCTGAACGCTGCTGAAATCTGTATTTTCCGCATTAAGATATTTCTCGGTAAGCTGTGCGGCTTTTTCGGAAAGCTGCGCGCCGCGCAGGGTAATATCGTTGTAGTAAGAGGTCATTTCCCGGTTGAAGAATTCGATCTGAAGGCTCAATATATCCGAAATTTTATCCGCAGTTGTCGAAAAGCGACCGAACAGAAAGAGAAAAGCCGCAAATATAAGCAACAAAACAATTGCCAGGATAAACATATATCCAAACAGCTTTTTTTGCATAGACTGTTTTTTTTTCATCACCGATATTTGCATAACAATCCCTCGTCTACTTTGCAAAGAGCTTTTGCCAAAGTTCGTCAGAAAGCGTTTCGGTTGGTGTGCCGCTTATCACAAAACGTTTCTGTTCGTTTCTTAAATAATTGTAAAATGCGTAAACGCGGCTGTAATATGCGGGACTTTGCTGTTCCGATAAAACCTCCGAGCTGTCCTTCGCTTTTTTTAAAGCCGAATAGAGCTTTTCGTAATCGGCGGTTTTAAAGCGGTAGTCGTCTATTTTGTCAAATGCACCGTTTGTAACCGGCATATAACCCGTTTGGCATACAAAATCAAGATTTCTCTCCGGTTCGGTGAGCCATTTGGCAAAAATCACTGCCGCCTCTGCTTTTTGACTTGAGGTTTTATATGCGCAAAGACCGACTCCGGCTTGCGTGATATACGGCTTTTTTCCGCTTTCTGTGGGCAGAGGCAGTATCTCCAGAGCCATCGGCTCGCTCGTTCCGTCCTCATATGTCACGGTATCATTATAGTAAAGAATGGCGGCGGACGAGCCTATGCCGGCTACAACCTCGCCTGTCATCACCTGTGTGTTTGAATAGAGATTTGAAAGCATGATATGCCCTTTTGCAAGCGAATCCGCAAATTTCATGAAAGTTTGCTTGAAAATCACGTTTGACGGGTCATAGAATCCGTTGTCGGCAAAAATATTTCCTGCGCCGCTTTCCGTAGCCGCAAGTTCAATGGCGCGCAGCGGATAATCGAAAGCGCAGAACGGTTTTCCGCCGGACCAGTCGTAGAATTTTGCAGCAGCGTCAAAAAATCCGTCCCAATCGGACAGTGATTCATAGGTAACGCCCGTATCGGCTGAAAAGCGTTCAAACTGACCTCCGGCGATGAATAAAAGATGCGTGGATTTGGACACCGGGAACACGGACAGCTTTCCGTCTGCCGTGCCGTCCTCCAAAAACCCCGGAACGTATGCCGAAAGCTCTTTTTCGGAAAAATATTCGTTCCAGTCAAGTAAACAATCCGTTCCAAGCTCCAGCGCGTTGCTTTTGTGTGCAAAGAAAAGGTCGGGCATTTCGGCGGAACCGGGAATCTTATTATGTGCGTCAAGCAGTTTTTCGCCTATTTTGGATGCGTTGGACATTGCCGTGACATTGATAATAATGCCTTTTTCCATGCCAACTGTCTCGTTAAATTCGTCAATAAGCCGATTCATCGGCGAATCCGCTTGTTCTCCGTAAACGTGCCACATTGTAAGCGTAACGGGTTTGTTTTTATCAAGTTCCGATTTTTTGCAGCCGGAAAGGCAGCATATTGATATGCTGAAAATGAGTAAAAGCAAAAACAATTTTCTTGCTGATTTCATACTTAGATTCCTCCGTGATATGATTTGATGATTTTTTTCCGTTTCTCCTGTTTTATGCCGGTAAGTTGCCAACAGATGTAATCAATCCTATACTTTTTCCCCTACTTTTTCAAAAAAAATTAAATTTTTTTGAAATTCATCCTATACTTTTGGCAAAAAGTATGGGGACAAAAAGATATTTTTGTGTATAATGTAAATATGTAAAAACAACAATTTGCAGCACCGGAAAGAATTATCTGCAAAAAACAAAGATAAAGGGGCGTTCTTTTACGTATGTGTTTCAACCTATTATAAAGTAATCGTAGTTTCTCAAATAAAAAGACGCATTCTTTTTTAGCAGATATACTCCATTTAAATATATCACACTTTTGGCATTTTGTCAATGGCTTGTTGCGGATTTTCCGCGGTTTTTGTGTTCCCCGTTGTTTTCAGCAGAAAACATATATCAGGAAACAAGGATAATTTGCATAGATTTGTGAAAGAAACGGGTTTATAAGTTTTTCAGAGAGGAGGCGAGGCGTATGATAAATGAGAAGCATAAAACGGCTGCATACAAAATTATTCCGTCACAGGGCGGAAACCGTTACAGCTTTTTCTGCGAATTGTCGGGGATGCTTGTCTGTACCACAGGAACGTATTATGCAGACGATTTCGAGGCAGAGCTTTCGGCGGCATGGGAAGCGGAGGGCAAGAAAAATTTTAATTTATGCCACTTGTGCGGCAGATGGGTCGATTCGATTGTATATAATCCGGATATGCTTATGTGCGTGAATTGTGCTCCTCTTGAGGAAGGAGCAAAGTATTGCAAGCACTGCGGCGCAAAAGCAAAAAACGGAGATATAATTTGCTTTGTATGCGGCAAAAAACTATTATATGGAGGAGCTGATGAGAGTGACGAGATATAGACCGTTAAGAAAAGATGTTTTGGAGCATTTCGGTTTTGGCACCCAAAATATGAAAAGGTTTAAAATCTGCCCGTGCTGCGGAAATGCGCAGGCTGCAAAAAACAAGTTTTGCAAAGTTTGTCAGACAAAACTGCCGGAGGAAACAGTTTTTGATATTTACAAAGCAAAGCATCGTTGCTGCACCAAATGCGAAAATGTTCTCCCTAATGATGCGGAGTATTGCCCCATGTGCGGAGCGAAACAAAATAATGAAAGAGAGGCGATTTGATTATGAAGAAATTTTTGTCCCTGTGTATGGTATTTATTATGTTGATGACGCTTTTGCCGCTTACGGCATTTGCGGACTATTCCGACGGTCAAAACTGCGGAAGCTGCGGACACTACCATTGGGACAGCTATTGCTGCGGAAACTGCGGTCGCTGTACGGAGGACTGCACCAACAGCGAATGCTATGAAACCACCCATTGTCACAGCTGCGGAGAATGTTTTGCCGATATGAGCGAAAACGAATACTGCACCGAGTGCTGGAATTGTATCTCCTGCGGCGAAAACGAACACTGCAAATATTGCGGAGAGTGCGGCAGGGATATCTGCAGCGACTGTCATATCTGCGAAGACTGCCGCCAGACGAACGGCGCCATTTGTCCGTACTGCGACGCCTGTCTGACTTGTCTTTACGGCGAGGGAAACCTTTCGGAGGAGGAATTGTGCAAGACCTGCCGTGCAACTCTTGCCTGCTGTCTGGAAATCGTTTGCCAGCAATGTCTGTCCTCCTGCAACCAATGTAAATCCCTCGATGAATTCTGCGATTCCTGCGAGAGATGCGTCGACTGTATTCCGGATGGCACCATCTGCGTGGAATGCGGCAGATGTAAGGATTGCTGGTCGGATGCACACTGTACGGAATGTAACAGCTGTGCATATGAATACCACGATACCTGCGAACTGTGCGATAATTGCGCCGAAAAAGACGACAGAATCTGCGCAAGCTGCGGAAGCTGCGGCTTTTGCAACGACTGGGAGCCGAGCGAAATTTGTACCAACTGCGACGCTTGCCCCGAAGAATACGACAGACTCTGTGAGGAAGGGGAGCACTGTAATCTTTGCTGGGAGTGGATTTGTGAAAACTGTAATCAGTGCAACTACGAAGGCTACATACTGTGTTCGGATTGCGGAGAGTGCTGCAGCTCGTGCGAAAATTTTTGCGACGAATGTGAAAAATGCGAGGAATGCTGCCGCAGAACCAGCGAAGAAAACGGCTGCTACCACGATATATGCGTGGAAAGCAGTGACTGGGATGATCCTTCTCACCGCTGTCAATCCTGCGAAAACTGCTTTGAAGAAGATGAATTGTGCGACTACTGCGGCGTTTGCACAAATTGCTGCCTTAATGAAAGCCAGGTGAATGGCTGTGACCACGGCATATGCGTGGAAAGCGCAGAGTGGGATGCGGAGGATCACCGCTGCAGCAGCTGCGGCGATTGCTTTGAACAAAACGAATTCTGCCCCGAATGCAGCTACTGTCTGGACTGTTGCTTGAACAATGCCGATCTTGCCGGATGCGTTCACGGCATCTGCATTGAAAGCGGTGAATGGAAAACCCATTTCTGCGGTCAGCATGGCGGCTGTGTGGAGGTTTTGTGTGACATCTGCGGCGGATGCGCCGGCTGCTGCGATAAAACACGTGTGCAGCAGAATTGTACACACACGCACGTTTGCCCGGGCTCCTCGGGCTGGAGCAAGCACTTCTGCAAAACGTGCAATAAGTGCTTTGCGCCCGGCGAGATGTGCCAATACTGCGGCAAGTGCCTTGTCTGCTGCAAGGCGGCAACGCCCTGCTCCTGCGGAAACGACATATGTCCGAGCGACCCGAAATGGGTCGACCACTATTGCACATCGCACGGAACCTGCTTCTCGAAATGCCCTCACGGCGCACATACGCATACGCCGGGAAGCACTTATGTGCAGGATGACGCCAACAGGCATTATCAGACCTGTACCATTTGCGGTATGGCGATGAACCGAAACAGACACAGATTAGGAGAAGGGGTTCGTGAAAACTTTTCCGAAGTTTTTGGAAAGCCTACCGCAATCATGCGTTTTACCTGCCTTGACTGCGGATACTCTGAGAGAAAGATGATCTCGGTTTCGTCTGCCTGCGTAAACGGAACGTGTGAAGGCAGTGAAGTACTTGCTTATGATACAACGCACCACTGGAGACAATGCAGCCGTTGCGGCGACGTAAAAGTCAACACAAAAACAACGCACGATTTTTCGAAGAACCCCTATGCCTGCGGCGCTTTGAACTGCTATTATAAGAAAATTGTCGCACCGGGAATCGATACGGTCGGCGGCAAAGATCTTGAATGGGACTATGTTACCTATGTCAACGGCAAAGAAAAATATTATGCCGCGGACGAATTTACGGCGATATTCGGCGAAAAGCTGGTAATTCCCTATACGCTGCTGTGCGGCGAAAATGTAAAAATGTCGATTATCGACCCTGAAACGGGGATGAAGATAAATCCGCAGCAGAGCACGCCGTATTGGAATATGTATGCCCAGCAGCTGGTAACCTATACCAAAGACAGCGTTATTTTGGATTTACAGGAGCCGGAGTGCCAACGTCTGTTCAAGCACTTGTACGGTCAGTGCGGCAGATATGAATTTATCCTGCGCGCACATAACGAGCTTGGAAATTATGAGGCATACTACAACAGCGACGTGCGGTTCTTTATCAACCTGCCGCACGAAACGGCAGAATGGCAGATGAACGAAACGCAGCATTGGAAGATCTGCTCCAATTCTGATTGCCCCGACGGCGGCAAGCGCGTGAATATCGGCGCACACGACTGGCGCCACGGCGATTCCTGCGTTTCCTGCGGAAGAATCCGTCCCGTGCGCATCACCTGGCAGACAACCGACCCGAAGCCGACTTACCGTCACGGACGTGATGACGAAAACTTCGTTAAGCTCTCGGTCAAGGCACGCGGCAATAATCTTACTTATCAGTGGTACCGCGCTTATTACGATTCCAACGGAGATGTTAAGTTATCTAATATCCGTGACATAACGGAAGACCCTGTAAACGGCCATGCGGGCACAAAAACCGATACGCTGACCGTTGGACTGTATGACGCAATGTGCGGCGAGGTTTTGCAATATGAGGATGAATTTATGTTTGCCTGCGTTGTTACCGGCGACGGCGGCACGGTGCAGTCCAAGCCGATTTGCATTACTCCGCAGCACGACACCTCGTCTTATGAGTACAGAAATAGTGTGGCATATACAGGCAGTCGGACAGACAGACATATGGTACTGTGCAAAAACTGCCATGAAGAATTTTATTTGCAGGCGCACACACCGGGTTATTGGAAAACCACCAAGGAGCCTACGGTTGACGCCGAGGGCGAGCAGACCTATTACTGTGCCGACTGCGGCTTAACAAGGCAAAAGCAGAGTATTCCCAAGCTTTCCGCACCTCATACGCACAGCTTTACAGTGGTGGCGCATGACAACATTGCACACTGGAATACCTGTTCCGACGAAGTTTGCGGACGTTCCGACAACTCCTACGTTCGCCATACTTACAGCGACTGGGTGACTGTGACTGCGCCGACAACATCTGCGTCGGGCCTTAAGAAACGCATCTGCTCGCAAGCCGGCTGCTGGAACGAACAAACCGCACCGATAGCGCCGCTGACTCACACCTGCTCTTTTGTCAACAGCTCATATGTGCACGACGAAACGAGTCACTGGCTGGAATGCGAGAGCCCGGACTGCTCCGAAAAGCTCCGCGTGATACCGCACCGTTACAGACAGATGACATTTCCGAAAAAGCCCACTATGACCGAGGAGGGAATCGGTCGCCATGTCTGCGACGTATGCCTTTACGAAGAGGAGGTAACGCTTTCGAAGCTTACCGAAGAACCCGTCTTGCAGCTGTTCGAGAAAAACGGTGAGTATTGCATCCACGCTTCCAACGGCGGACTCTCTGCCTATGTTTGGATAGCAAGCTACAAAAACGGACGGATAATTGACGTAAAAAAAGAATTTATCCGCTACACGGATATGCCGGTACTCGACGCTTCCGTAGGCACCCTTGAGCTGAACCTTTCGGATGCGGATGAGATTAGGGCGTTTATGTTCAGCTATGATAATAAGATAAAGCCTCTTTTGCCGATGGCAAGACTGAAATTGACAAGCAATTTGTAAGGAGCGGTTGATCGAGAATATGAAACAAAAACTATTGTCCTTTTGCCTTATTTTCCTCATAGCGGCAACGCTGCTGCCTGTTTTGGCAGCAGCGGACAGTGAGGCGGCGGAAACGCCGCCTCAGGATACAGACGGTTATTATCTTTTGGACAGCGCGGAGGATCTTTATTGGTTTTCTTCCTATGTAAACGGGAGAGCAACGAATGCAGACGCGGTCAATGCGCGCCTTACGAAGGATATCGATTTGAATCCGGGCGTTTCCTTTGCCTATGACGCGGAAACGGGCAAAATAACCGTCTCCCAAAACAATGGGAAAAGCTTTCATCTCGGTTCGGGGCTGAAAGGCACGGTCCTCGGCGCACTTGATGACGGCGAAACGGCGTTCAGCCTGAATCCGTGGACGCCGATCGGCACGGCGGCAATGACATATGTCGGCACCTTTGACGGAAACGGTCATACCGTGGACGGCGTTTATGTCAATGACGAAAATATAGGCTATGCAGGATTTTTCGG
>CAKSCV010000018.1 GCA_934444645.1 uncultured Eubacteriales bacterium
CCGCAATGGCAGCTTCGCACCGCAACAATTAAAACCTTTTTAAGGGAACTTCGAGGTTTTACAAACCTTGAATCAGCCCACCGCAATGGCAGCTTCGCACCGCAACAATTAAAACCTTTTTAAGGGAGCTCCGAGGTTCTGCAAACCTCGGAACAGCGCACATAGATAACGACTTCGCACAATCCAATTAAATCCTTTTTTCCCGTCTCCCCTCACATAGCCGCTTTTTGTTCGCTTTGCTCAAAAAACGCCGCGTACAAACGCTGCTTTCGTGTAATCAGACAAAATCCGTTAAAAAACATGACAGTATTGTAAAAATACGTCGAACCCGGTTGACAAAATTCCCGTTTTGCGCTAAAATAGGGTCAATCAAACAAACAAATGCGTTATATGGGGAATCAAGTCCCGAAAAACGATTCACAGAGAGCCGTCGTTTGCTGCAAGACGGTATCGTTTCCGAGAGATAACTCCTCCCCACAGCATTCGGCTGAACCGCGTTTTCGGAAAACGTCTATTAGGCCGCAACGGGTTCTCCCGTTACAGAGAAACGTGTTGTTGGACACGGACAGAGCGGGACGCGCGGCATAAATTTATTGCATGGCGTCAAAAAGAGTGGTACCGCGAAGAAAAGAACTTCGTCTCTTTTGTACAGCAGATTTATGCTGTGCGAAAGAGATTTTTTTATACTTTCTTCCCGTTTGCCGCTGCTCTTTGTAAATCTCTTTTGCTATGCATAACGCAGCGAAAAGAAAGGAAAAAAGCACATGAACGGCTACCAAAAGTACAAAAAACAGTATTTTCCGGCAAATCTCGAAAACCCCGAATGGATGAAAAAAGACAGCATCGACAAAGCACCTATCTGGTGCAGCGTGGATCTGCGCGACGGCAACCAAGCCCTTATCGTCCCGATGAGCCTTGAAGAAAAGCTCGAATTTTTCGGTTATCTTGTCCGCATCGGCTTTAAGGAAATCGAGATCGGCTTTCCGGCTGCCAGCGAAACCGAATACGAATTCTGCCGCACCCTTATCGAACGGAATCTTATCCCGGACGATGTCACCATCCAGGTTCTTACCCAAGCGCGCGAACACATTATTGCCAAAACCTTTGAAGCCCTTGCCGGTGCCAAACACGCCGTCGTTCATTTGTATAATTCCACCTCGGTCGCCCAGCGTGAGCAGGTCTTCAAGAAATCGAAAGAGGAGATTGTCGATATCGCTGTTTTCGGCGCAAAGCTCTTAAACGACTACGCCGCTAAAACGCCCGGTCACTTTACCTTTGAATATTCGCCCGAAAGCTTCACCGGCACCGAACCCGACTATGCCGTCGAGATCTGCAATGCCATCATCGATATCTGGAAGCCTACGCCCGACCGCAAGGTCATCATCAACCTGCCGGTCACGGTTTCCCATTCCATGCCGCACGTGTACGCCAACCAAGTCGAATATATGTGCAAGCATTTGAAAAACCGCAAAAACCTCATTATTTCACTCCATCCGCATAACGACCGCGGCTGTGCCGTTGCTGACAGCGAGTTGGGACTTCTCGCCGGCGCAGACCGCATCGAAGGCACGCTCTTCGGCAACGGCGAACGCACAGGCAATGTCGATATTATCACACTGGCACTCAATATGTACTCGCAAGGCGTTGATCCGGAGCTTGATTTCTCGGATCTGCCGAAAATCAGCGAAATGTATGAGCGCGTCACCCGTATGCACGTCTACGAACGCCAGCCGTACAGCGGCGCCTTGGTGTTTGCCGCATTCAGCGGTTCGCATCAGGATGCTATCGCCAAGGGCATGAAATACCGCGAAGACCATGCAAGCAAGATCTGGAACGTGCCGTATCTGCCCATCGACCCGACCGACGTGGGACGTGTATACGAAGCCGATGTTATCCGCATCAACTCCCAGTCCGGCAAGGGCGGTATCGGGTATCTGCTCGAAAAATCCTATTCGCTCAACCTGCCGCCCAAAATGCGCGAGGAATTCGGCTATCACGTCAAGAGCGTTTCCGACCACGCGCATAAGGAGCTGTCGTCGAGCGAGGTTTACGACATCTTCATGCGCGATTATATCAACGTTTCCGGCCGCCTTTCGGTGCTTTCGGCCTCCTATCGCCAGGAAAACGGCATCACCGCCGATGTCGAAGTGCTCTTTGACGGCAAATCCCACAAAGTCACCTCGGTCGGAAACGGCCGTCTGGATGCGGTGAGCAGTGCCATTAAATCGGTCATCGGCGATGTCTATACACTGGAAACCTATGCGGAGCACGCCATCGAGGACGGCACCAAATCGCGTGCCGCCTCCTATGTGTCGGTCAAGGGCGCGGACGGCAAGGTATACTGGGGTGCCGGCGTGGACGAGGATATCATTGTTTCGTCCATTAAAGCACTGGTGTGTGCTGTGAACCGTATGTTCGCTTTGCAGAAATAAAACCGCATTTGCGGATTTTCTATACAACATCCACAATATCCAAAAAGGAGAACAGACCTCATGAAAATGACAGGCGCCAGAATTCTTGTTGAAACGCTGATCGAGCAGGGTGTCGATACCGTATTCGGCTATCCGGGCGGTCAGGTGCTCAACATCTATGATGAGCTTTATCAGAACAGCGACCGCCTCCGACACGTGCTTGCCGCCCATGAACAGGGCGCGGCACACGCCGCCGACGGCTATTCGAGAGCCACCGGAAAGGTCGGTGTGGTCATCGCCACCAGCGGCCCGGGCGCGACCAATCTTGTGACCGGCATTGCTACCGCTATGCTTGACTCCGTACCGATGGTCGCCATTACCGGCAACGTGCCGTGCGACCTCATCGGACGCGACAGCTTCCAGGAAATCGATATCACCGGCATTACGCTGCCGATCACCAAGCACAACTATTTCGTGCAGAACGCCGACGACCTTGCCGATGTCATTCGCGAGGCCTTCAAAATCGCAAAATCCGGCCGTCCCGGACCGGTGCTTATCGATATTCCGAAGGATGTGCAGATAAACCTCGGTGAATACGAAAAACAGCCGGTCGTTGAGCCGTTTCCCAACAAGATCGCACCGCAGGAGGCAATTGACCGTGCTGTCGAGGTTTTGAAAAGCAGCAACCGCCCGTATATTTATATCGGCGGCGGCGTGGCAGGCGCTGGCATGGCAAAGGACATCTGTGCGCTTGCCGACAAAATCGATGCATTCATCGGATGCTCGTTTATGGGGCTTTCCGCCGTTCCGAGCGAAAACAGACGATTCTTAGGTATGCAGGGAATGCACGGACACTATGCGTCCTCCGTGGCGCAGGACGAAGCGGATGTGATTCTTGCCGTCGGTGTTCGGTTTTCCGACCGTGCAACCGGCAAAAAGTCCAGATACGCCAAAAACGCCAAAATTATTCATCTCGATCTCGATTTTTCCGAAATCAACAAGAATATCGCGGTTGAGGTCGGTGTGTGCGGTGATATCATCGATTCCTTCAAACGGATCGCCGATGCTGTTCCGGGTGCTGTTCATCCGGCATGGGATGCCCTTGTGACAGCACTTCGTGCCAAAGAAAACGAGAGCTATATCCAAACGGACAAGCTCACACCCAAACGTGCCATTGACATTATCAACGCCGAAACAACGCCTGAAACGGTCATTGCCACCGATGTCGGACAGCACCAGATGTGGGCGGCGCAGTATTGTGATTTCCGTGCGCCGCGCAAAATGGTTTCCAGCGGAGGACTCGGTACGATGGGCTTCGGCTTGGGTGCAGCCATCGGCGCGTCGGTCGGTTCTGGCTGCAAAACGGTGCTTATCACGGGCGACGGCAGCTTCGGCATGAACTTAAACGAGCTTGCCACGGCCGTTTCCATCGGGGCACCGGTGACGGTGGTCATCTTCAATAACGGCGTACTCGGCATGGTTCGCCAATGGCAGACGCTGTTTTTTAACAAGCATTATTCGAGCACGACCTTAAACCGCAAGACGGATTTTGTCAAGCTTGCCGAAGCGTTCGGCGCGAGGGGCTTTTATGCCGACACGCCGGAAACGTTTACGGAGGTCTTCCGCAAGGCGTATGCGACCGGCGAGCCGTGTGTGATCGATTGCCGGATCGACCCGAATGAATTTGTGCTTCCGATGCTTCCGCCCGGCGGCAGCATTGACGACATTATCACGGAAAAGGAGGCGTAAGCATGAGTACGAATGCAAATACAAACGAAAAAAGCGGAAAATTTGTGATCGCGGTCTATGTGGAGAACCGTTTCGGTGTTTTAACGCGTGTGACCAGTATGTTTACGCGCCGCGGCTTCAACATTGACGCCTTAACGGTCGGTGAGACCGAATCGCCCGAATACAGCCGTATCACCATTACCATGAGCGGCGACGGCTATGCAAGGGATCAGATGATCAACCAGCTTCGCAAGCTGTTCAACGTCAAAAAGGTCGAGGTTCTCGAGAAGAGCACGTCCATTGACCGCGAGCTTATGCTGTTAAAAGTGAAAAACAGTGCCGAGAACCGGCAGGAGATCATGTCGGTTGTGGACATTTTCCGGTGCAAGATTATTGACTATGCAGTTGATGCGCTGTGCATTGAGGTGACCGGCGAACCGAGCAAGATTGATGCGTTTGTACAGCTTATGAAGCCGTTCGGCATTATTGAGTTATGCCGCACGGGCATTGTCGCCTTGGATCGCGGCAGCTCGAGCTTACTTGCGCGTTAAGCGCGCAAGTGGCATCGAGGTTTGGAAAACCTCGGAGCTTCCTTAAAAAGGTTTTAATTGTTGCGGTGCGAAGATGTCACTGCGGTGTGCTGATTTGAGGTTTGCGAAACCTCGGAGCTTTCCCGAAAGGGAGAACGAGTTGTCACTTTTTGCATTGTGCAAAAAGTAACCAAAAAGCACACCAGAGGTTTGCGAACCTCTGGACTCCGGGGACGATTCAAAGCTCTGCCGGAAGTGATTTTGCAAAAATTTCCGCGGCACGTATCGAAATCGGTTTTGCCCGCAAAACGCCGGCGAAAAGGCTTTGAATCGGTGCGAAAGGGTTATCGTAGTGCAGACGCAAGACTGATATTTTTCGAAAAAGGATTGTCGTACTGCAAGCTCACAGTAGCAAGCGATATTCAAAAAGGGTTGCTGCACGTTAGCTTTGGTGCGGTGGAAAGTTGGAGTTTTGCAGCACTAAATCGAGGTTTACAAAACCTCGGAACTTTTCAAAAGGATTTAATTTTGTTAGTGGGAATTTGTTATTTTTGTGTGCTGATTCGAGGTTTGCAGAACCTCGGAGCTTCCTGCGAAAGGAACGTTTTTCGTACTTTTCGCGTGTACGAAAAGTACCAAAAGTACACCAGAGGTTTGCGAACCTCTGGACTCCGGGGACGATTCAAAGCTCTGCCGGAAAAGATTTTGTAAAGCTTTCCGGCGGCACGTGTCGAAACCGGTTTTGCCTGCAAAACGGCGGCGTAAAGGCTTTGAATCGGTGCGAATGGGTTACCGTAGTGCAGACGCAAGACCGATGTTTTTCGAAAAAGGATTGTTTGTAGTGCAAGCTCACAGTTGCAAGCGGCATTCGAAAAGGATTGCTGCACGTTAGCTTTGTTGCGGTGGGAAATTGGTTTTTCCTATGCTGAAAAATGCTTTTCTTTATCGGATTGCTTTGTATGAGCCGAAAAAGCGCCTTTATCGCGAAACCAAAAGTTTTTTCGTTAGCAGAAAACTTTACGAACTTCACTCAAAGCCGCTTTCTTACGCACAAAAACTTCTTTTGTACGTACCTTTCTTTGCTATCCGCAAAAAATTCCCATTTTCACAAACCAAAAGCTTTTCTTTTGCAAAAAGTTATACGAACTGTCCTCAAAAGCCGCCTTTTTTACGTACAAAAAGCCTTTTATTCGCACAAACCTTTCCTTGTTGTTATCCAAAGCTACTCTTTTCCACCCTCAGCAGCCCATTCCAACCGACCTTAACCTACTGTCCGCAAAAATTTCCCGTTTTTACAAATCAAAAGCCTTTCTTTCGCACAAACCTTTTTATTGCCACCCAAAGTAATCCTTTTCCACCCTCCGCCACCCATTTCAACGCCCCTTAACCTACTGTCCGCAAAGAATACAGCTGTTCTTTTAATCTCTGCTCTAACTCCTTACGCTGTAAAGCCGGAGCGTCGCACCGATTCAAATCATTGCCGGCGATACCCGGAAAACTGCTGTTTTCTGCGTTGCCGGTTACCTGATGAATGCCGGTTCTTTTAACAACAATCACGTATCGACCGGCGATTTGAATCGAGGTCGCAGGACGGAGTCCCGCGTGCTTTTTGGTTACTTTTTGCACGATGCAAAAAGTGACAACCCGTTCTCTTTGCAGAGAATATCGAGGTTTTGCAAACCTTGATTCAGCTCACCGCAATGGCAGCTTCGCACCGCAACAATTAAAACCTTTTTAAGGAAGCTTCGAGGTTCGCAAACCTCGAATCAGCGCACACAAACAGCAAATTCGTGCAAACCAAATGAAATCCTTTCAAAAGCTTTCCGTTTTGCAGAAAGCCTCCCTCAACCCACCAAATCCCATATTCAAATAAAACAATTATATTGCAAAGGAGATTTTATCATGGCAAACATCTACTACCAAAACGACTGCGACCTCAACAAATTAAAAGGCAAGACCGTTGCCATTATCGGCTACGGCTCCCAAGGACATGCGCACGCACTCAACCTGCGCGACAGCGGCATAGACGTCGTTGTCGGCCTTTACAACGGCTCCAAAAGCTGGGAAAAAGCTGAAAAGGCAGGCCTTAAGGTCATGACCTCCGCCGAAGCTGCCAAAGCTGCCGACATCATCATGATTCTTATCAACGATGAAAAGCAGGCAAAGCTCTACAAGGAAAGCATTGAGCCTAACCTCACCGAAGGCAAGACGCTTGCTTTCGCACACGGCTTCAACATCCATTTCAAATGCATCAAGCCGCCGAAGAATGTCAATGTCATCATGATCGCGCCCAAAGGCCCCGGTCATACGGTCAGAAGCGAATATCTTGCCGGCAAGGGCGTTCCGTGCCTGATTGCCGTTGAGCAGGATGCTACCGGCGACGCACTCGATATTGGTCTTGCGTATGCGCTCGGCATTGGCGGCGCACGTGCCGGTGTTCTCGAAACCACCTTCCGCACCGAGACCGAGACCGACTTGTTCGGCGAACAGGCTGTTCTCTGCGGCGGTGTCTGCGCTCTTATGCAGGCCGGCTTTGAAACGCTGGTAGAAGCCGGTTATGATCCGAGAAATGCTTACTTTGAATGCATTCATGAAATGAAACTGATCGTTGACCTCATCTATCAGAGCGGTTTTGAAGGAATGCGTTACTCGATTTCCAACACGGCTGAATACGGCGACTATATCACCGGTCCGAAGATCATCACCGAGGACACCAAGAAGGCTATGAAGAAGATCCTGTCCGATATCCAGGACGGCACCTTCGCCAAGGACTTCTTACTCGATATGTCCGACGCCGGCAGTCAAGTTCACTTCAATGCGATGCGTCAGAGAGCTGCTGAGCATCCGTCCGAAAAGGTTGGCAAGGAGATTCGCAAGCTCTACAGCTGGAGCGACGAAGCAAAGCTCATCAACAACTAAAAGGATTTCGCAAGAGAGGTTTCGCCGTTTGCGAACGGCGACAAGGGCTTCTCGCCCTTGACCTCGCCCATTTTTCTTAAAAGAAAAGTAGGCAAAAGAATTTGAATATTTAAGTTTCATTTTCGCGTGAACAAAGGCTTCGATATTTGTTTCAGACTCGGAGCGCGGATTTGCTCCGGCGCTTCGCCGGTTATTTCGCGTGAAAATCAAGCTTTCTGCAAGCTAACTTGCAGAAAGCTTGCGAAAGAGTGTTTCTGTTTTTCGGAAATGCTTTTTCGCAAGCTTACATTTGAGATTTCTGAAAAAGGAGCAGATTTTATGTCTATGACAATGACGCAAAAAATTCTTGCCGCACACGCCGGGCTTGACAAGGTTGAAGCCGGAGAGTTGGTTTTGGTAAATCTTGACCGTGTTCTCGGCAACGACATCACCTCTCCCGTGGCGATTCGCGAGTTTAACAAGCTCGGTCTTGACGGTGTCTACGACAAAGAACGCGTCACCATGGTAATGGATCACTTCGCGCCCAACAAGGATATCAAGGCGGCCATTCAATGCAAAATGTGCCGCGATTTCTGCGAAGAAAAGCAGGTGACGCATTTTTACGATGTCGGTCAGATGGGTGTGGAGCACGCTTTGCTTCCCGAAAAAGGGTTAGTCGTTTCGGGCGATGTGGTTATCGGTGCGGATTCGCATACCTGCACGTACGGTGCGCTCGGCGCGTTTTCCACCGGCGTCGGCTCGACCGATATGGCGTGCGGCATGGCCATCGGCAAGGCATGGTTCAAGGTTCCGTCGGCTGTCAAATTTGTGCTTCACGGCAAATTTGCGCCGCACGTTTCCGGCAAAGATCTCATTCTGCACATCATCGGCAAGATCGGTGTGGACGGTGCGTTATACCGTTCCATGGAATTCACCGGCGAGGGTGTGGCCAATCTTTCGATGACCGACCGGTTGACCGTGTGCAACATGGCGATTGAAGCCGGTGCGAAAAACGGCATTTTCGAGGTGGATGACACGACGCTTGCCTATATTGCCGCGCATTCCGACCGCAAACCGGTCATTTACAAAGCCGACGAGGACGCTGTATACGATGACGTAATCGACATTGACCTTTCCGAGATCCGTCCGACGGTCGCTTTTCCGCATCTTCCGGAAAACACGCACACGATCGATGAGATCCGCGCGATGGATAAAATCAAGATCGACCAGGTGGTCATCGGCTCCTGCACCAACGGCTACTATGAAAACATCAAGGAAGCCGCCGAGATCTTGCGCGGTCACAAGGTGGCCAAGGGCGTGCGTGCCATCATTCTGCCGGCCACCCAAAGCATTTATTTACGCTGCCTGAAAGAGGGACTTTTGGAAATCTTTATTGAAGCGGGCTGTGCCGTATCCACGCCGACCTGCGGTCCGTGTCTCGGCGGTCATATGGGCATTCTGGCGCCGCAGGAACGCGCTGTCGCCACCACCAACCGCAACTTTGTCGGCCGTATGGGCGACCCGACCTCGGAGGTTTACCTTGCATCGCCGGCTGTTGCTGCCGCCAGTGCCATTTTGGGATACATCGCATCCGCAGAGGAGGTAAAATAACATGGCAGATATGATTTTTGAATCCGGTGTCATCAAATATGCCGACAACGTCGATACCGACGTCATCATTCCGGCACGGTACTTAAATACGATCGACAAAAAAGAGCTTGCCTCGCATTGCATGGAGGATTTGGATAAAACTTTTTCCGAGCGTGTAAAAACGAGCAAAATTATTGTTGCAGGCAACAATTTCGGCTGCGGCTCTTCGCGTGAGCACGCGCCGCTCGCCATTAAAGAAAGCGGTGTGGAGCTTGTCATCGCCAAGACCTTTGCCCGTATTTTCTATCGCAACGCCATCAACATCGGCCTTGCCATTTTGGAATGTCCCGAGGCGGCCGAAGCCATTTCCGACGGCGATGAAGTCATCGCGGACATGGAAAAAGGCGTGATTACCGACAAAACCACCGGTAAAACCTTTGAAACCAAGCCGTTTCCGGCATTTATCGGCAAAATCATTGCCGACGGCGGCCTTGTGGAGTCCATCAAGAAAGGAAGTATCCGCTAATGAAGCTTCATTTTGCTCTTTTGCGCGGCGACGGCATCGGTCCGGAAATTGTGGACAGTGCCGTGCGCGTACTCAAACATATTGCCCCGAAATTCGGTCATGAATTTTCCTTTACGCCGTATCTCATCGGCGGCGCGGCTTTGGATGAAGTCGGCGTGCCGCTTCCGAAAGAAACCGTGGACGGCTGTCTTGCCGCCGACAGTGTACTTCTTGGCGCGGTAGGCGGCCCGAAATGGGACACGCTGCCCGGCGACAAGCGTCCGGAAAAGGCGCTGCTCGGCATTCGTGCCGCTATGGAGCTGTATACCAACCTGCGTCCGGCAAAGCTGTATCCGGCCTTGAAGGATGCGTGTCCGTTGCGTCCCGAAACGGCTTCGGCCGGATTCGATATTCTGATCGTCCGTGAACTGACCGGCGGCATTTATTTCGGCGACCGCGGCTACCGTGAGGGCAAATACGGCACCGAAGCCTATGACACCGAGTGCTACAGCCGCGTGGAAATCGAGCGTATCGCCCGTGCCGCCTTTGAAGCCGCAAAAAAGCGCAACAAGAACGTCATCAGCATCGATAAGGCCAACGTCCTTGAAACCTCGCGCTTATGGCGGAAAACCGTGCATGAGATTGCAGCGGAATATCCCGACGTGACCTGTACCGATATGCTTGTGGACAACGCCGCTATGCAGCTTGTCAAGAATCCGTCGCAGTTTGACGTCATCGTCACCTCCAATATGTTCGGCGATATTCTGTCGGATGAAGCGTCGCAGATCACCGGCTCGATCGGTATGCTGCCGTCGGCTTCTCTCGGCGCGACCGCGCGCGGCCTTTATGAACCGATCCACGGCTCAGCACCCGATATTGCAGGGAAAAATCTTGCCAACCCCATCGCCACCATCCTTTCGGCGGCTATGATGCTACGCTATTCGTTCGCGCTCGGCAAAGAAGCCGACTGCATTGAAAACGCCGTCGGCCGTGTGCTTGACGCGGGCTACCGCACGCACGACATCGCCTCCAAGACCGGAAGCGACGCCTATGCACCGCTCGGCACGGTGGAAATGACCGATAAGATCATCGAATTCATCGGCTGACGCATCCATCAAAATCATCCTTTAAGGGAGTTTATCGCATGAATTTCAGTTTGGAACAGCTGTCGCTCGGCCTGTCGCGCGTCGTTTTCTTTCGCTCGGTGTTGGAAGAGCCGGTTATGAACCGGTTTTGTGCGTTTGTGCAGCTTTTGACCGGAACGGAGGAAAACGGCCGGGAAAACACGAAGTTTGCCAAAATCGACGCGTATTCCGCTTTTCTCGAAGCGTTGTATGCCGAGGGCGGCAATTTGGGCGCATACTTAAACGACCGCCTGGAGTGCGACGACAACACATATTACCGGCTGGCGGCGGCAAAAAAAGAGATTTCGCACGTCATGCGCGACTGCTTTATAAGCGAGCTTGCGTTTTTCTCGTCATTAACGCACCTGACGTCGGCAAAGCTGTTGGTGCTTGCCGGCTTGCCGAACAATTTAGCCGGATTTGACAACACGATTTTTGATTTTTCGTCGACGGTTCCGGCGCGGCTTGCGCGTGCGGATGTCTACGGCTATGGCATTTATGCCAAATACGGGATGTTTCGTGTGGACGAACAGGCGCGTCTTGTGCCGGTTCCTTCGCCCGACCCGATCACGCTTTCCGACCTGATCGGTTATGAGAGCGAACGCGGCGAGGTGATTGCCAACACCAAAGCCCTGATTGAGGGACGCCCGGCGGCGAATGTGCTGTTATGCGGCGATGCCGGAACCGGCAAATCCTCGACGGTCAAGGCGGTTGCCAACCGTTTCCGTGCCGATGGTGTGCGGCTTGTGGAATTTCGCAAGGAGCAGCTTGTTTTGCTGCCCGAGGTGATGGGCGAGATTGCGGACAATCCGTTAAAGTTCATTCTGTTTGTGGATGACCTGTCATTTGCCAAGGATGACGACGGCTATGCGTCGCTCAAGGCGGCGCTTGAGGGTTCGGCGTCGGTCAAGGCGGCGAATGCGGTGATTTATGCGACCAGCAACCGGCGGCATTTGGTCAAGGAGACGTTTTCTGCGCGTGAAGGAGACGAGATCCATCGGCGGGATGCGATTGAAGAGTTAATGTCGCTTTCGGAGCGGTTTGGTCTGACGGTTTTATTCTCCAAGCCGAACAAGGAGCTATATTTACAGATTGTTTCGGAGCTTGTCAAGGCGCACGGGTTAACGGTTGATGAATCGACGCTTGCGGTTCGTGCCGAGGCGTTTGCGCTTGCCAAGGGCGGACGCAGTGCGCGCGTCGCGGAGCAGTTTGTGGATGCTATGGTGTGTGAGGGGTAAATTCGCGGCTTGCATGTTGCGACAAGGGCTTCTCGCCCCCACTCTCGCTTACTTTTCTTTCGGAGAAAAGTAGGCAAAAGAACTTGAATATTTGTGTATTGTTTTTTCGCATGAAAGGGAAGCTTGGAGTATAGCGAAGCGCTTTGTTCGTGATTGCGCCAGTCGGAGAAAAGCAGGCAAAAAATTGAATACAAAGAAAGAGGCACGTTACAAGTTGAATACGTGTCTCTTTTTCTTTGAATAACCTTGGGTACTTCAAAATTTTGGTTTATACATGATTTGGAGCAAATGCTTTCTTTGCTTTATGATTCGCATAACAGTTTTTTACGGGCAATTTTCCAACTATTTGTTTGACCGGTATCGCCCAAAACAAATTGTGCCGCCGCATTCCGACTTTGAAAAATAATGTTTTTTATAGTTTTTCCTTCAAGAATATATTCTTGATATTTATTGTCGGAAGAAGCAGTATAGCTGCCTTTCAATAAAAGAAACACACCGGTGTCCGGATAGCTTTTGACGCACATTTGAGCATCATGAAAAACAAACACGGCATTTTCAATGTAAATACCAAATGCAGAATTGCCATCGGGAAAATCCATGTATTCGATTTCTGATTCGTCTAATAGTTTTTTTACAATATCTTCTGATAGCATATCTTTTTACCCCATTCTTTGGATCAAACGGTTTTTTATGCAATTAATGCTTCTCATCTCAATATACAGTTGCCTCTATATATCTCACGCAAACCATTCCAATAGTCAGCCCAACCACAATGGCAATAGTTGCATTTGAAGTTCTGTAAACGATCACTTTTTTGACCAGCCCATATATCTGTCGAACCGCAATGGGGACAGTAGTATATCGGCCCTGTATTTTTCACTTGAGCTTTCATTTGATGTTCTTGATAACCTGCGTATGCAAAACCGGATATCATAATGACTGCCCAACAAATGCCTGCGATTGTATAGAGTCGTTTTTTCTTCGTTTTCTTTTCTGCTTGTATATTGATTACAGTTTCTTGTCGTTGCGCACCGCATTCCGGACAAAACTTAACGTTATCGTCAAGCATTTTTCCACATTTTTGACACGTGTACATTTGTCTTTCCTCCATACTTGTTCTAAATAGTGTACTTTTCCAAACTCCCCACTCTCTCGAAAAAATCAACCGAAATGTCAAAACTACTCTTGACAAATGCCAAAACGCGGTGTATAATGTTTATGCAAACAGATAAAGAGCCGCAGTTTGTAAAAGTACACTTTTACAAACTGCGTTTTTCGTTATCGATCTCCTCGGCACGTCTTACCTTTCCGTAAAACGTGCCTTTTTTCATGCCGCACGCATCGGCGGCTTGTGCAAGGGTCAGCTTTTTCTGCCGCCAAAGGTGGCGGACCATGTCAAAATTCTCCGGCACGGGCGATGCCGGTCGTCCGAATTTCACGCCGCGTTCCTTTGCCGCCGCGATGCCCTGTGACTGCCGTTCATGAATGTTATTGCGCTCGTTTTCCGCGACGAATGACAATAGCTGCAGCACGATATCCGAAATAAACGTGCCGAGCAGATCCTTGCCGCGCCGTGTGTCGAGTAGCGGCATATCCAACACAACGATATCCACCTTCTTTTTCTTGGTAAGCACCTGCCATTGCCGCAGAATTTCCTCGTAATTCCGGCCGAGCCGGTCGATGCTCACTAAATACAAGACGTCGTTCGGGTTTAGGCGGCTTAGCAGTGCGCGGTATGCCGGGCGTTCGAAGTTTTTGCCGGATTTTTTATCGACAAAAATCTGTTTGGTAGCGATTCCGGCGCGCTGCAAGGCGATAAACTGCCGATCCTCGTTTTGATCCTTTGCCGACACGCGGATATAACCGTAGAGAATGGGTTTCATCAAATCCCTCCTAAAAAGTATGATTTGATTGTACCATAAAAAAACGGACTGCCGAAGCAATCCGTTTTATTCGTTATCATCCGCCGCCGTCAAAGCATGGCTAATTCACGAAAATTTTGTTTTAACGCCGGGTACAGTGCCCGATAGATGCGGTACACGTTTTCATAGCTTGCGTGGTTTTCCGGGTTATACGGCTGAATCCCGCCTGTTTTGGTCATTTTTTTACAGCCCTCTCGGACATCCGTAAAAACGCCGGACGCCGTTCCGGCAAGAATGGCAGTGCCCAAGACCGCGCTTTCCTCTGACTGCATGAGCGTGACCGGCATCCCGAACACATCCGCTATCATGCCGCGCCAAAAAGCTCCTTTGGCTCCGCCGCCGCAGACGGCCATTTGTTCAAAGCTTACGCCGACTTCGGTCAAAACATCCAGGCAATCTTTCAGCGAATAGGAAACGCCCTCCATGACGGCCCTTGCCATATGCGCTCTGGTATGCATGGCAGAAAGTCCGAAAAATACGCCGCGCGCGCTGTCATCCAAGATAGGCGTTCTCTCGCCCATAAGATACGGAAGATACACCAATTTTTCCGCACCGATCGGAACCGCTTCGCACAGCCGGTCAAGCTCGGCATAGGAAAGCTCCGCCGTAAACAGGTTTTTGAACCATTTTAACGAAAGCCCGGCCGCCTGTGTGACGCCCATCACGTGCCATGCGCCCGGCACGGCGCAGCAAAACGTATGGATACGTCCTTTTTTATCGATGACCGGTCTATCCGTATGCGCATAGACAACGCCGCTTGTGCCGATCGTCGTAAACGCCGTGTGCTCGGACACAACGCCGCAGCCCACCGCCGCACAGGCATTGTCGCCGCCGCCTGCCCCAACCGGAATCCCGCGGTAATAACCGGTGATCTCACAGCTTTCGTACAATTCCGGAAGCAGGGCACGGTCGATCCCTAACTTTTCCAAGACCTCCTCCGACCAAATGCGTTTTTTGACGTCCAACAGCTGCATACCGCTGGCGTCGGACACATCTGTGGCAAACACGCCGGTAAGCTTATACCGGATATAGTCCTTTGGCAAAAGAATATGCCGGCATTTCGCATAATTCTCCGGTTCGTGCTGCCGCAGCCACAGAATTTTGGACGCTGTAAAGCCCGGCAAGGCCGGGTTTGCCGTCAGTTCGATCAAGCGTTCTGCGCCGATGTTCTGCGTGATCTGCTCACACTGTGCGCCGGTACGCTGGTCGCACCAAAGAATGGCCGGACGGATGACCTTTCCGCTTTCGTCCAAGGTCACAAGGCCGTGCATTTGCCCGGAAAGTCCGATTCCGGCAATGTTTTGTGCGCCGGCTTTGTCGATGATTCCGTCGAGTAGCGGTTTTACGGCGTTCCACCAATCATCCGGGTTTTGCTCGGCATACCCGTTTTGCGGCTGGTAAAGCGGATATTCCGCCGCACCTGCATCGAGAATATTTCCGTCTGTATCCAATCGCGCTGCTTTGACAGCCGAAGTTCCCAAATCAATTCCAATCAAATATTTCATGGCGTTTTTCCTGTTTCTTCCGGCTTAACCGAATAACAAGCCGTTGACGACGCTTTCCAAATACTCCTGTCTGCCGCTTTGCAGCTTCACTTCATCCAAGGCAAGCGCATAGCGCGACAGCTCCTCAAGATCGGTGGAGCCGGACAGAATCTTTGCGCCGATTCCGCTGTGATACGAAGCATACCGTTCTTTCACGAATTCGTCGATACGGCCATCTGCGATAATTTTGCACGCGTTTCGTAAACCAAGCGCAAACGCGTCCATGCCGGCAATATGGGCAAGGAAAATATCCTCCGGCGTATTGGACGGACGTCTGGTCTTGGCGGCAAAATTCAAGCCGCCGTTTGTAAAGCCGCCTGCGCGCAGAATTTCAAGCATGGCAAGCGTGGTGCTGTACACATCGGTTGGGAAATTATCGGTATCCCAGCCTAAATTCGGGTCGCCTTGGTTAGCGTCCACCGAGCCGAACACGCCGTTTATGCGGCAAACGCACAGTTCATGCTCAAAGGTATGTCCGGCAAGGGTTGCATGATTGGCTTCAATGTTGAGCTTAAAATCCTTTTCAAGACCGTATTTGCGCAAGAAAGCAAGCACTGTGGCGGCGTCGAAATCGTATTGATGTTTGGTCGGCTCTTTGGGCTTTGGTTCGATATAGAAATCGCCGTCATAGCCTTTGGCACGTGCATACAAGACCGCCATTTTCAAGAAGCGTGCGTAGTTATCCTGCTCAAGCGCCATATCGGTATTCAAAAGTGTTTCATAGCCCTCGCGGCCGCCCCAGAATACATAGCCCTTTCCGCCAAGCTCGATGGTGATATCGATGGCTTTTTTAACTTGCGCTGCCGTACAGGCGAACGCCTCCGCCGAACAAGAGGTAGCGGCGCCATGCATATATTTCGGCGAAGCAAAGCAATTGGCCGTGCCCCAAAGCAGCTTAATGCTGTATGTTTGCATTTGTTCTTTGATAAGCGGCACAATGCAATCAAGATTTTTCTGAAATTCTGCAAGATTTTTGCCTTCGGGCGCAATATCCCGGTCATGAAAGCAAAAATATTCGATGCCGAGCTTATCCATCAGTTCAAAGGCCGCATAAACCTTTTTCTTAGCAAGCGCAAGCGGGTCGCTCTCACCAAAGCTTTTATCGGTCGTGCCGACACCGAACATATCCGTGCCGTCTGCGACCAATGTGTGCCAATACGCCATGGAGAATTTCAAATGTTCGCTCATCTTTTTCCCGGCAATGACCTCATCCTTGTTGTAAAACTGAAAGGCAAACGGATTTTTGGAATCCGGCCCTTCATAAGCGATCTTTCCGATGTCAAATATCTGCCCTGTCATAGAAAAAGCTCCTTTTCGTTTTTTACCATACTAACATACTCCAAAGCCGCTTTCAATGCAATTATTGCTTTTTTTGTTACAGATATTGCTTTTTCAAACAAAATGCTGTATACTGTTTGGAGGTAACAAAAGGAGAGAGCCGCCGTATGCGAGACGTTTTTTTCGAGAGTGACCATGCCGCCAAGATCAATTACCCCTATACCGATTTTGAATGGCGCAACATCCAATTCTATTCCCATTTTCACGAGGAAATCGAGCTTGCCGCCGTTGTTTCCGGAAGCGTTTCCGTGACCGGCGATGAACGCGCGCTTTTGGCTAAGACCGGTGATATCTGTGTTTTCATGCCGGGTGAGATACATAGTCTCACCTCGGACGCTGAGAATCATCTGTATATTTTCAAAATCTGCTGCCAGTCGGCAAAAGAAAACATCGATTTGGCGGCATTCCGCATAAAGCCGGATATTTTAACGCCGGAGCATCCCTTGAACGCGGCGCTGTGGGCAGATATCCGGCGCATAAAGACCGCAAGCGAGCGAAAAAGTCCCGGCTATTCGTATCTTGTCAACGCGACCGCCAATGAAATGCTTTATAAAATCGTTTCCGGCGGCGTTTTATACAAATTAGACCGGCAAAAACGGCAGAAAAACATCAGTGCCATTTCCATTCTGACAAAAAGCAGCGAGTACATCCGGGCGCATTACGCCGAGCCGACGCTGCTTGCGGAAGCCGCCGGTTACTGTGGTTTTTCGAAATACTACTTTGCGCACTATTTCAAGGAGATCACCGGGCTGACATTTTACGAGTATCTCACCGGCTATCGGATGCAGATGGCAGTTGCGGCTTTGCAGAATTCCGAGACCGGCATTTCCGAAATTGCTTTGAACTGCGGCTTTTCCAACGTCCGCTCCTTTAACCGCGTCTTTAAGGCCGCTTTCGGAACGACGCCGTCCAAGTATCGGAAAAACTAACATTAAAGCGTGCCGCAAACCTTCGTTTTACGGCACGCTTTGCGGTGTAAAATAGCTCTTTACACCGTTTTTTCTGTTTTTACGCGTTAAGTGCCTCTGCAAACTTCTGTTTAAGCGCTTTCTCATCCGCCATTTCGCTTGTGCTCCATGAGCCGTTCGGCGCAAGAACCGTCGCATACCGAACGCCGTCCGCGTCCTTTGCGGTGAGCGTCACGCTCTTATACACAAAGCTGTCCGACAGCGCGAAAAAGCGTTTCATCTGCTCTGTTGCCACGTCGAAATCCGCCTTATCCAAAATGTTTCCGGAAAGCTCAAGCAGGTATTCCATATCGCCCTTGACCGAATCAAACGGCGTTTCCGGCGATAAGATCCGACCGTCGTTTTCGAGAAAGACCGCCGCGCTTTCGCGCCCCAAGGTGGTCTGCGCTTCAAAGTAATCCTTGGCTTTTTCGTATATCGCCGACCGGCAGAACGCGTCATAATCGTCGCGCGCCGGAACGCTCATGTAATAGCGCGTGCCTTTTTCGCCGGCGTCAAAGGTGATTTCGGTCAAATAGAGGCGCGAAAACAGGTCGAAATGCGTTGCGTGCGTCGTAACGATGCCGTCGTACCGTTCTTTGGCGGTCTCCTTGGCGCGGTTTTGCGCCATAAGCGCACTTACCGGATTTCCGAAAGCGGCAAGGTAGGCGGACAGGCAAAAGAGTGTCGCGGCAATGCCGACAAGAAGGCTCTTTTTTTTCACTGCCGCGCGGCCCTTGCGATAGGTGAGAAACGCACGCTTGGCAAGCAGCGCAAACACGCTTTGGAACACACAGGCGATTCCCGCAAAAACTGCCCGTTTCGGCGAAAAGCCAAATAGGCTTGTGACCACGCACGGCATGACGCCCATCAGCGCGTAGAGCTCCCATTTTTCCCGGCAAAACACGCTTGCCGCAAGCGCCAGCACGGCTGCTGCCGGCAGTGTCGAGAAGATGCCGGATGTCGGCAGATAACACAAAGCCGTGATATAGGAAGCGACGCCTGCGGCAAGCAGACCGACAAAGGGAGGGTACGCGCGTTTTACCGGCTTTTGGCAGGGCTTTTGACGGTTTTGTTTTTCATTCATTGTATAAACCTCCGTTACGGATTTCGTTTAGGCAGTTTCCATGTCCGCAAGACCGCTGCTGCGGCAGACCGGCGTCTGCTGCTTTTGATGAGCGGCTGTTTTCTGCTGCCGGGTGCGGCACGCGGACTTTCTGAAAGCGCGAAGCTTGATTTTACTTGTATAAATGCGTTCCGATGCGAACAACAGTGTGATGCCGATCGCTTCGCACAATACCGTCACGCCAAGTGACGTTGTGTCAGCGCCTCCTGCCGCACCGACTGTTAATAGAAAGCCGAAAGCACCGAGACATACAGCGATTTTTTTCATATTGATCCATCCTTTCCGTTTCCGTTACACAGATTTCCTTGGGAAGTATCTGTAGTATACCGGATAGGATGTCCGATAAACAGGACTTTGACGATTTTTGCCGAAAATTATCGAATGTTTGTTTTGTTTTTCGCTCGTTCGCGAATCATTTGCTTGGGCGAAACACCGAACTGTGCCTTGAACACCTTGGAAAAATACAGCGGATCGGTATAGCCGCAGGCGTGCGCGATCTGCCCGACCACCTGACAGCCGTCGCCGATGAGAGAAGCGGCATATTCCAGCCGCAGACGCGCAAGGTACGCCGACAGCCGAATGGCGGCGGTTTTGTGAAACTGTGTGGCAATGTAGCTGGGCGAATAGCCGAAGGTTTCCGCGATTTTTCCGGAAGACAGTGAGGGGTCGCGGAAATTCTCGTCGATGTATTTTTTGATTTCGAGCATGGCGTCGCGGTCGGCATCGGGCGGATTTTCGGTTTCGGATGCAACCGGAAGCAGCGACAGCGTGTGATAGAACACCGCGCTTGCGGCAAGATCGGTCGTGCCGTAGCGGCAGGAATCGAGCGTACTCTTCCAAAAAGCGGAAATATCGGTGTGCGCGGCAAGACCGTGAAAAAGCGGCTTTTCAAGCGTCAGTCCGACGCGCTCCAAAAGAGTTGCGGCGCGCGTGCCGGAAAAGGTCACATACATGAATTCGAGACCGTCTGTGTTGATGAGCGTGTATTTTTTCGCCTGAAACGCGCAGAAAACATCGCCCTCGGCGATATCGTAGGTATGCTCCGCAACCGTAAACGTGCCGCGGCCGGCTGTCACAAGATGTAAGATAAAGGCCGCCGTCAACTGCGGCGCGGTTTCCTGCCAACGCTTCTCATGAACAAAGTTGAGCATGACCAGCTCATTGTGCGCACTTCCGGTGGACACGAACCGACAGATATTTTCGTTTAGCAACCGCATCCCTCGCTTTCCCGTAGCAACAGTATACTGCCAAAACACATACTTTGCAAGAGGAAACATAAAATTTTCCATAAATATCGGGAATTTTTCTATTTTATTTTGCCGTTTTGCGTGCTACAATGAAAACACACAGTAAGGCGTGTAAAAATGAAACAAGATCATTTCGACACAATCGAGAAAGAGGGATATTTATGGCAGAAACCAAGAAAGTAAAAGTCGGCGTTGTCGGCGTCGGCCGCGGCACCAGCATGATGCGTTATTGCGAATGCTCCGGAAATGCCGAGATCGTTGCGATCTGTGACAACTGGGAACAGGGCTTGAAGGATAAGCTTGCTGAGCTGAACGACAAGAATATCACGGGCTACACAAGCTACGATGAATTTTTGAAGCATGATATGGACGTGGTGGTGCTTGCCAACTTTGCCACCGAGCACGCGCCGTTTGCCATCAAGGCCATGAACGCGGGCAAGCATGTGATTTCCGAGGTTCTGCCGTGCCAGACGCTAAAGGAAGCGGTGGAACTCATCGAAACGGTCGAACGCACCGGAAAGGAGTATATGTATCTCGAAAACTATTGCTTCATGCCGGGACCGTTTGAAATGCGCAAGCGCTATAAGGCCGGTGAGATCGGCGAAGTGGAATACGCCGAGGGCGAATACATCCACAACTGCGAATGCGAGTGGTTCTCCCTCACGCAGGGCAATCCCGAGCATTGGCGCAACAATATGTATTCCACGTTTTATTGCACGCATTCCATCGGCCCGATGATCCATATCACGGGACTTCGTCCGGTCAAGGTATCCGGCTTTGAAGTGCCGTACAGTCCGCGCGCCTGCCGCATGGGCAAAAAGAGCAGCGTTTGCGGCATCGAAATGATCACGCTTGAAAACGGTGCGATCTGCCGCAGCGTTCACGGCGGTCTCAACAGCCATTCCATCTGGTTTTCCGTCTACGGTCAGAAAGGCTCAATGGAATCGACGCGCGAGGTGGAGAATAACGGTGGTGTAGAGGGCTTCCACATCCGCGCACACCAAACCGACGGCGAATACAGCAAGGAGGGCTTTACGGCAGCAGATTATATGCCCAAGCACGAGCTTTCCGAGCAGGCGGCTGTTTTCGGCCACGGCGGCAGTGACTATTATTCGATGTATTTCTGCATGGAAAAGCTGCTTGGCCGCGATCATGGCGAAACCATCGATGTTTTTGAAGCACTCGATATGTTTCTTCCGGGAATGTTTGCCTACCGCAGCATCCTTGGCGGCGGCATCCCGATGGATATTCCGAATCTCCGCAACAAGGAGGAACGCGAAAAGTGGCGTAATGACACAACCTGCACCGATCCGAAGGTTGCCGGCGAAATGCTCATTCCGTGCTATCATGAGGGCAATCCGACCGTGCCGAAGGAGATCTATGAGAACCAGCAGCGCGCTTGGAAAGCCAATACGCACAGCGGTGCTTATTGGAAAAAATAACGCATGGATTACCTGCTTTTAATCGTTTCCTCCGCGCTGTTCGGCGGTATGTTTGTGTTTCAGCAGATGTACACCCGGTCGGAGGGATCGCTCTTGCGAGCGACGCTTGTTTTCGGTTTGCTTACCGGGCTTATGCGGTTTCCGCTTGCATTTGTGCTGTATGGGACGAACTACACGTTTCGTTTCACCGGCGTCATGCTTGCGATATTGTATGCGGCTGTCGGAATCGGCACGACGTTATTCAGTGCCAAAGCGTTCGGCGTGACCAACATGGCATTATATTCGGTGTTCATGATGCTTGGCGGTATGCTGTTGCCGTTTGCGGCGGGACTTATTTTCTACGGTGAGCTGCTGACGGTCGGCAAGGCGGTCGGGTGCCTTCTTGTCGCGGCGGCGGTCGCCTTGGGCACGGAGTTTACCGGTGATAAGAAAAACAGTGCCAAGGGTCTGTTCTATTGCTTTGGCGTGTTCATCATGAACGGCTTGTGCGGCGTGTTTGCCAAAGTCAACCAAAGCGCGGCAAATGGCCTTGACAGCGGCTCGTTTTTCCTTGCGGCGGCGATTACGACCGTTTTATGCAATGCGGTGTTTATTGCCGTGTTGTCCGTCGGAAGCAGGGAAAAGCTGCTTAAGAACCCGAAAAAGGCAGTTGCCGCGTCGGTTTTCTATGGACTTGCGTCGGGCGGCGGAAACCTGCTATTACTCATTGCGCTCGAATCGCTTCCGGCGTCGGTGCAATATCCGCTTGTGACCGGCACGACCATGGCATTTTCGGCGTTCTTTGGTCTTTGCCGCAAGGAAAAGCTGACAAAACGGATGGCTTTGTCGGTGGGACTTGCGCTTGTCGCGTCGGTTGTGGTGGTGTTTTAGGCATCGAGCGTACTCAAAACTGTAAAATCGAAAGCTCCCGTAAACCGGTTTGAGAGTTTACGGGAGCTTTGTTTTGCAAAAGGCACGAATGATAGGCAGAGGGCGCCAGCCGCGTTCAAGGCGCATTTTTCAACATGCCAATCTCACCTGTATCTTTATCGCCGCCATCAAATCAGGTTTACATAAATCAAAATACTGCTGCACAGTTTCCGGCGCGTTCAAGTCGTAAAGCAGCTTTACAAACACGTTTTCGAGAAAAACCGTGTCGGATACAAAAGCGCGTGCAGCCGCAGCGTCCGTTTCGTCAAACGCGCAAAGCTCAGCCGGGTCTTTGCCAAGTGCCGCAAGAAGCACCGCCCGGCCAAACACCGGCTCAAACAGGTTCATGGGCGTTTCGGCATAGGCCGGAACGAGTTTTTCCAGAAAAACATGGACGTTTTTCGCCGGAAACAGCCGCAAAAAGTCATTTTCCGCCCGGATTCGCTGCAAATAGCTTTCGATAAACTCGATGCCGCAGACGCCCGGTCGTCCGAGACACGTCGGATAGTCGGCGGTGATATGCAGGATCTGACCGCCGAACAGCGGGTCATACAGCTTGAAAAAACCGGCGATGCCGTCGATGACGGTGGAACGGTAAAACACGTTCGGCGTGTCAAACAGTTGTTTACATAATTTTTTGTGCATAGCGCGGCAGATGAGTATTTTTCGTCCGATGAGCTTCTGCCCTTCGGCAAAAAGCGTCCGGATCTGCGTTCTTTTTAACTTCTTCAGTGCGTCCTCCGGCGTAAGTTCTACCTTTAATGCCATGCTCACTGAAAACATTGCCGATTCAAGCAGCTCTTCGGCGCGTTCGATGCGCAACGAGCTGCTCCCACCTTTTGAAGCGCGTGCCGCAAGCTCGCAAAGAAGCGCGTAAAGTCCGGTCTGCAAAGCATTTTTGTCGTTTGCGGAAAAAAGTCCGGCGCGTTCGGCACACGAAACGAGCGTTGCGGCATAGGCTTCTTCTCTTAGATCGGAAAAGGTGTCCGACGGATTTTCCGGAATTGGCTGCAAGGTATTGTTCATACTTCCTCCTCCGGCGAAAAGTCGTCTGCGTGTTCCGCAAGGTACGAGCGCAGCGTGCCGCCGAGGTTCAAATGCCGCGCAAGGTCGGGCAACACTGTGCCGGACAGCTGTTCCGTCGAACCGCCGCAGACATGATCAAAGGCGTTTCGCATGAAAATTAGCAGCGTTTTGTCGGAAAGCACGTCGCTTGTTTCGTTTTTGAAGGCATAAAAGCACTCAAACAGCTCATGCAGCGTTTGCTCGTAATTGGCCGTATTTACGTACGGCGAATCGCAAAAGGCAAGCACCAGCTTTTCGGCCATGCCGCCGCCAAGCTCGATGCGGCCGGCTTTTTTCAACTCCGCACTTTGCGTTTCGGCAAGAGAAGCGGCCTGCGCTTCGGTAAGTGTCAGGCCGTATTGTGCTGTTTTTTCGTTTAAGGCAAGAAGTGCTTCGGCATTCTGCTTTTGGGCAAGTGAAGCAAACGTTTGTAACGATAGGTCTGTTTTATCCATAAAAACCTCGCAGTTTCATGCTTTTGGCAAATGCGCCGTGCGTTTTTCGGCGCATAACAGATAGCCGCACGCCACAAGAAGCGGCGCATACGTATGGTGCTTGGCATAATCGATGTTCCCTGCAAGCGCGGCAAGCGTTTCGCAAAGCTCGTCCGAAACCGGATAATCCGGGCAGAGCGCGACAAGCGACGCCGCCTCGCCGATGCCGCGGATCGGGTAAAGCGCACCGTTCACTTTGGTATTCTCGTTTTGGCCGGGATTTAAGTACCGTTTGCCGCCGATGATGCCGAGGTCTTTCATGGGCTCGACCTCATACCATTTTTTGTAGGTGAAATTGAACGAATCCCGTGCCGCCGCTTCGCAAAGCGGTTTTCCGTTTTCAAGTGCATACGAAAGCCCGTAAGCGGCTGTTTCCTTTAAGAGGGAAAGCAATTCCGCGCGCACGGCTTGGTCCGGGTCGAGGTCGTAAACAAGCCGCAGCGAATAGGCCATTTGCAGCGCACAATAGCAGCGCGACGCGGCATAGTCAAACCCGTGCGACTTCCGGATGGCCTCATCGCGGTATTTCAAATATTCCGTCTGCCATTTGCTGTCGCCGGTGACGTGAAAGGCCGCTATATAAAACATCGGCAGCCGCAGATATTCGTGCGGTCCGAGTGCGCCCCAAAGCGTGCTGACAAGGCTTTCCTCACCGTCCGCGCGAAGAAGCATATACCCATTTTCCGGCGTGATGTCGCGTAGGCATTTTTCCGCAATGTTACGAAGCGTGCGGCGAATGGTCTCTTTTTGCGTTTCGTCTGCCAAACCGGAGTCGTAAAAGCGCACGCAGGCGTATACATAGTGCGTGTATTGGTCGCGCGAGGAATTGGAGTAGTAGCTTTTGCCGTCGTCGGGCGAAAGGCTGCGTGCCGCAAAGCCGCTGTCGCCATCCGCTTCGGCGCAGGCGAACAGACCGCAAAACAGCTCATCCAGCATGGGCTTTACCGCCCTGTTTCCGGTTGCACGGTATAAGGCAAGAAGCGCATCGGCGGCCGAACCGCCCGAAAGCAGCGAATCCTCCATGCCGGTTCCCCAGCCGCAGGCGTTCGGATAATCGGCCTGAATCTGCTCCGGCGTCGGCAGAAAATCGTAGGCCTTGGAGGTGTCGTCCTTTAAGGCATCGTAAAGCAAATGCGTTTTGGCACAGAAAAAACGGTCGAAAATGAAATTCCAGGCATGGCAGATGGATTCCGGAAGCGAGAATTCCGGCGTCAGGCAAAAAACGCGGTTGTCCATAGGTCTTCTCCTGCTTTTAGTCCTCGATTACGATGGTTTGAATCTTCTGTTCGGTGCGCGGACGGTCGGAACGATCGGTATCGACGGCGGCGATCTCGTCGAGCGTGTCGAAGCCGTCGGTCATTTTGCCGAAGGCGGCGTATTGGCCGTCAAGGTGCGGCGCATCCTCATGCATGATGAAGAATTGGGAGCCTGCTGAGTTGGGAGACGCGGAACGCGCCATGGAAATGACGCCGCGTGTGTGCTTTAACGGATTTTTCACGCCGTTGGCGGCAAATTCACCTTTGATGGTATGTCCCGGACCGCCGCAGCCGGTGCCGGTCGGGTCGCCGCCCTGGATCATAAAGCCTTCGATGACGCGGTGGAAAATAAGACCGTCATAAAAGCCGTCTTTTGCAAGCTTGACAAAGTTATCAACGGTGATGGGAGCGGCGGTCGGGTCGAGCTCAAGGGTCATGGTTTTTCCGGTAGTCATGGTAATCATTGCACGCATGGGTATATCTCCTTTATACGGTTATTCGAATGGTTTTGGTGAAAAAAGCTCTCCTTCGCTTCAAATCCGAAAACAATTTGATTGAAAGGAGAGCTTGTGCCGGCGTTCAGCCGGTCGTTTGATTATTCTTGGTCTTTCTTATGGCTTTCGCTGTCGAGTGCTTTATCCAGCTCGGAGAGCAGAGCCTCATCCTCAGCGGACAGGGGCTGATCCTCATCGTCAAGCATGGCGTCGTCGGCATCCTCGTCCTTTTCGTCGATATCTTCATCGGCTTCATCGGGTTTATCTGCCGGAACATACGGCATAAAGCCTGCCGGAATATCGTTCTCCTCCACTTCAAGCGGATTGCCCTTGCTGTCGGTGACTTCAATGTCGCGGTACATCGGCATACCGGTACCGGCCGGGATCAGCTTACCGATAAGAACATTTTCCTTCAAGCCGATTAACGGGTCAACCTTGCCCTTGATGGCGGCTTCGGTAAGAACCTTGGTGGTTTCCTGGAAGGAAGCAGCCGACAAGAAGGATTCGGTCGAAAGGGAGGCTTTCGTGATACCGAAGAGAACCGGTGAGCTTTCCGCAACGGCAATGCCGACTTCACCGGCATCAAGACGCGCTTGGATGGCTTCGTTCTGTTCGTTGAAGTCGTTGATATCCACGAGCGAACCGATAAGGAAGTCGGTGCTGCCGGGATTTTCGATCTTGACCTTACGGGTCATCTGGCGTGCGATAACTTCGATATGCTTATCGTTGATATCGATACCTTGCAAGCGGTATACGCGCTGAACTTCCTTGATGATATAGTCGTAAACCGCGTTCAAACCGTTGATACGGACAATATCCGCCGGGCAGATGTTGCCTTCGGTCAGGCTTTGCGCACGGGTGACATAGTCGCCGTCCTGAACCACCATACGTGTGCCGAACGGGATGATATACATTTTTTCTTCGCCGGTTGCGGTGTTGGTGAGCTTGACATGGCGCGCCTTTTTGTCCTCTTCAATGGAGATCTGACCGTCAAAGTCGGCAACCACCGAGGTCTTCTTCGGACGTCTTGCTTCAAACAGTTCTTCGACACGCGGAAGACCTTGGGTAATATCGCCGCCGGCGATACCGCCCGAGTGGAAGGTTCTCATGGTCAGCTGCGTACCCGGTTCACCGATGGACTGTGCCGCGATGATACCGACGGCTTCGCCGATGTTGACGGGATTGCCGGACGCAAGGTCGGCACCGTAGCAATGGATGCACGCGCCGTGCTTGGTGCGGCAGTTGAGCACCGAACGCAGATGTACCTTCTCGATACCGGCAGCGAGGATCTTGTTGACCTGCTGCTCGGAGAGCATGGTATCGTTTTCGGCAATGATCTCACCGGTCGTCGGATCGACCACATCGTCGATGACGAAGCGGCCGAGCAGTCTGTCGGCAAGCGGCTCGATAATTTCGTTGTTGTCGCGGATGGTGGAGACCCACATACCGACCGTGTCGCCGCAGTTTTCCTCGCGGACGATTACATCTTGGGATACATCGACAAGACGTCTGGTTAAATAACCCGAGTCAGCGGTACGCAGAGCCGTATCGGCAAGGCCTTTACGGGCGCCGCGTGCGGCGATGAAGTATTCCAAGATATCCATGCCTTCGCGGAAGTTTGCTTTAATCGGGAGTTCGATGGTTTTACCGGAGGTGGAGGCCATCAGACCGCGCATACCGGCAAGCTGACGGATCTGTTTGATAGAACCGCGGGCGCCGGAATCCGCCATCATCTTGATGGTGTTGAATTCATCGAGGTTATCCTGCAGTGCGGTGGTCACGTCCTTGGTGACATCTTCCCAAATCTTGATGACGCGTTCGCGGCGTTCTTCGTTTGACAAAAGACCGCGCTTGTACATCTTGGAAATGGCTTCGACCTTCTTGTCACCTTCGGCGATAATGACCTTTTTCTGCGGCGGAACCGTCATATCCGAGATGGAAATGGAGATTGAGCCTTTGGTCGAATATTTGAAGCCCATTGCCTTGATTTTGTCAAGGACTTCGGCTGTTTTGGTAATACCGTGGTATTTGATCGAACGGTCAACGATCTGACCAAGTTCATCCTTGGTGACCACAAAGTTGATTTCGAGATCAAGCTCGTTGGATTCGTCGCGTTCGATAAAGTGCAGATCCTGCGGAATCGGCTCATTGAAGATGAGTCGGCCGAGGGTTGCTTCAACAACGGCGCTCTTTTCGGTGCCGTCCTCAAGCGTTTTGGTGCGTCTGACGCGGATCGGTGCATGAAGCCCCAGCTCGCCGACGGTGTATGCCATCATGGCTTCGTTGAAATCGCGGAAAACCTTGCCTTCGCCGGGTTCGCCGTGTTTTAACAGCGTCAGGTAATACGAACCGAGCACCATATCCTGCGACGGAACGGTCACGGCATGACCGTTGACCGGCTTCAACAGGTTGTTGGCCGAAAGCATGAGGAAACGGGCTTCGCTTTGTGCTTCGGAGGAAAGCGGCACGTGAACCGGCATCTGGTCGCCGTCGAAGTCGGCGTTGAACGCGGTACAAACGAGCGGATGCAGCTTGATGGCGCGTCCCTCGACGAGAACCGGCTCGAAGGCCTGAATCGACAGTCTGTGAAGCGTCGGCGCGCGGTTAAGCAGCACCGGATGGTCTTTGATCACGATTTCGAGTGCATCCCAAACCTCGGGGCTGACGCGTTCGACGCGCTTTTTCGCATCCTTGATATTGGAAGCCTTGCCGGTTTCGACAAGACGCTTCATAACAAACGGCTTGAATAACTCCAGTGCCATTTCTTTCGGCAGACCGCACTGATAGATTTTCAAGTCCGGACCGACGACGATAACCGAACGTCCCGAATAGTCCACACGCTTGCCGAGAAGGTTCTGACGGAAGCGGCCTTGCTTACCGCGCAGCATTTCGGAGAGCGATTTGAGCGGACGGTTGTTCGGACCGGTGACGGGTCTGCCGCGGCGGCCGTTATCGATGAGGGCGTCAACAGCCTCTTGGAGCATACGCTTTTCGTTGCGGATGATGATATCCGGCGCGGAAAGCTCCATCATTTTCTTTAAGCGGTTGTTGCGGTTGATAACGCGGCGGTAGAGGTCGTTCAGGTCGCTGGTGGCGAAACGGCCGCCGTCGAGCTGAACCATCGGGCGGATATCCGGCGGAATGACCGGAACCACGTCCAAAATCATCCATTCGGGCTTGTTGCCGGACTTGCGGAAGGCTTCGACCACTTCAAGGCGCTTGATCAGGCGAACCTTCTTTTGGCCGACTGCCGTTTCAAGCTCGGTCTGCAGCTCGGCGGAAAGCTTTTCGCAGTCGATCTCGGCAAGAAGCTCTTTGATGGCTTCCGCACCCATGCCGACGCGGAATTCGTTTCCGTAGTATTCGTATTTCTGATTGTATTCCTGCTCGGTGAGAAGCTGCATCTTTTCAAGGCCTGTCGCTTCGCCCGGATCAATGACGATATACTGGGCAAAATATAAAACCTTTTCCAAAAGACGCGGCGAAACGTCAAGTAAAAGTCCCATTCTTGACGGGATGGCGCGGAAATACCAAATGTGCGACACCGGGCAGGCAAGCTCGATGTGGCCCATGCGCTCGCGGCGCACCTTGTTGGTGGTGATTTCCACATGGCATTTTTCGCAGACCTTGCCCTTGTAGCGGACTCTCTTGTACTTGCCGCAATGGCATTCCCAGTCCTTCTGCGGACCGAAGATACGCTCGCAGTACAAACCGTCGCGTTCGGGCTTTAAGGTGCGGTAGTTGATGGTTTCGGGCTTTTTGACCTCGCCGTAGGACCACTTGCGGATCATTTCGGGAGAGGCAAGACCGATTTTTATAGCGTCAAATTCGTTGTGTTCGTTCTGTCCCATTAGCTTATACACGGCTCCTTTTCATACATACTTGCGTTCCTTAGAGATCCGCGTCATCGCCGTTGTCGGCAAAGTCGTCGGAATAATCATCGGAATAGTCGTCGGAGTAATCGTCATCTTCGCTTTCATCCTCGACCGGATCGCCGTTTTCGTCTTCGATAACGAAATTGTCGATATCGGTCACGACGTTTTCGCCGAGATCCTCGGAGGTGATGTTCTTCATGCCTTCGAGTTCTTCGTCACTGCTCTGCTTGAGGGTGATTTCGTTGCCGTCCTTGTCGAGAACGCGCACATCGAGGGCAAGCGATTGCAATTCGCGGATAAGCACCTTGAACGATTCCGGAACACCCGGCGTCGGGATGTTCTGTCCCTTGACGATGGCTTCGTATGCCTTAACGCGGCCGATGACATCGTCGGACTTGACGGTCAAGATTTCCTGCAAGGTGTAAGCCGCACCGTAAGCTTCGAGAGCCCAAACTTCCATTTCGCCGAAACGCTGGCCGCCGAACTGGGCTTTACCGCCGAGCGGCTGCTGGGTGACGAGAGAGTAAGGACCGGTCGAACGGGCGTGAATCTTATCATCGACCAAGTGATGCAGCTTGAGGTAGTACATGATGCCGACCGTGACAGGGTTGTCAAACTGTTCGCCGGTGCGTCCGTCGTACAGAATGGTCTTGCCGTCCTCGCGCATACCGGCCTGCTTTAAGCAATCGGCGATATCCTGCTCGTTGGCGCCGTCAAAGACCGGCGTCATGACCTTCCAGCCGAGCTTCTTTGCCGCAATGCCGAGATGCACTTCAAGCACCTGACCGATATTCATACGGCTCGGCACGCCTAAAGGATTAAGCACAATATCAAGCGGCGTGCCGTCCGGCAGGAACGGCATATCCTCCGGCGGAAGAATACGTGAAACGACACCTTTGTTACCGTGGCGACCTGCCATTTTATCGCCGACCGAGATCTTTCTCTTTTGAGCGATATAGACGCGCACGACCTTGTTGACTCCGGGCGGAAGCTCGTCGGAATTGTCGCGTGAAAATTCACGGACATCCACGACCGTACCGCTTTCGCCGTGCGGAAGTCTTAGCGACGTATCGCGCACTTCGCGTGCCTTTTCACCGAAAATGGCGCGCAGCAAGCGTTCCTCGGCGGTCAGCTCGGTTTCGCCCTTCGGCGTGACCTTGCCGACCAAAATGTCGCCGGCGTGAACCTCAGCACCAATGCTGATAACGCCGTTTGCGGTCAGATATTTGAGCGCGTCCTCGCCGACGTTCGGAATATCACGGGTGATTTCCTCCGGACCGAGCTTGGTATCGCGCGCTTCGTGCGAATATTCTTCGATATGAATCGAGGTATAAACATCATCGCGGACAAGACGTTCGTTTAACAGAACGGCGTCCTCGTAGTTGTAGCCCTCCCACGTCATGAAGCCGATAAGGGCGTTCTTGCCGAGCGCGACTTCGCCGCCGCTGGTGGCAGGGCCGTCGGCAATGACCTGACCTTTGGTCACGCGGTCGCCCTTAAAGACGATGGGACGCTGGTTGACGCAGGTGCCTTGGTTGGAGCGTTTGAACTTAATCAAATGATAGGTGCGGACATTGCCGCCGTCCTCGCGGATCTCGATCTTGTCGCCGCTGGCAGCTTCAACGATACCGTCAGCCTTGGCAACCACCACAACGCCGCTGTCGACGGCGGCCTTGTATTCCATACCGGTGCCGACAATCGGGCTTTCGGTCATCATCAGCGGCACTGCCTGCTTCTGCATGTTGGAACCCATGAGCGCACGGGTGTTATCGTCGTTTTCAAGGAACGGGATCATAGCCGTGGCGACCGAAACCACCATTTTCGGCGATACATCCATGTAGTCAACGCGTTCTTTTTCGACCTCCGTGATTTCTTCACGGATACGGACGGTAACGCGGTTGTTGACGAAACGGCCGGTCTCGTCGAGCGGCTCGTTCGCCTGGGCGACAACGTATTCGTCTTCGACGTCGGCGGTCATGTAGATGACCTCGTCGGTGACGATGCCGGTGGCTTTGTCCACCTTGCGGTAGGGCGCTTCGATAAAGCCGAATTTATTGATTTTCGCGTAGGTTGCAAGATATGAGATAAGACCGATGTTCGGACCTTCCGGCGTTTCGATCGGGCACATTCTGCCGTAATGCGTGTAGTGTACGTCGCGGACTTCGAAGGAAGCGCGGTCACGCGACAGACCGCCCGGACCGAGTGCCGAAAGACGGCGCTTGTGCGTCAGCTCCGCAAGCGGGTTTGCCTGATCCATGAACTGCGACAGAGGCGAAGAACCGAAAAATTCCTTAATAGCCGAAACGATCGGACGGATATTGATAAGGTTCTGCGGCGTGAGATTTTCGGTGTCCTGCATGGTCATGCGCTCTTTGACAAGCTTTTCCATACGGGTAAAGCCGATGCGCATCTGATTCTGCAAAAGCTCGCCGACGCTGCGGAGTCTGCGGTTGCCGAGGTGGTCGATATCGTCCACCGTGCCGCAGCCGTGTGCGATGCAGAGCATATAGTTGACCGACGCGTAAATATCGTCGTGCGTGATGTGCTTGGGAATAAGCTCCATGCGGCGGCGTTCGAATTCCGCGATAAACGCTTCTTCGTTGTCGGTCGAAGCGAGAATTTCCTTCAAAACGTCAACCTGCACCTTTTCGTCTGCCTTTAAGGAGGAAAGGTCATAGCCGACCGGAACAACGCCGAGCGCGTTCATGTCGGCCATTTTGTTGGAGAATACCTTGAAGGTCTCCTCGCTGCCATGTTCGTTCGAATACAATTCGACCTCATAGCAGCCGGTTTTTTCGATCTGCTCGGCCATTTCGCGGTTGAGCAGGGTGCCTTCGTCGAAAATGATTTCGCCGGTAAAAGGATTTACGGCAGGCTTTGCAAGCTTGAAGCCGGCAATGCGTCTGCCGAGTGCAAGCTTTTTGTTGAACTTATAGCGGCCGACGGCCGAAATATCGTATCTCTTGGGGTCGAAGAACAGGTTGTTGATTAAAATCTGAGCTGATTCCACGATAGCCGGGTCGCCCGGACGCAGCTTCTTGTAGATTTCCTTCAAAGCTTCGTCATGTGCGCTGGTGCCGTTCTTTTGGGCTTCGCTTTCCATCAAATCCTTGGTGAGGGTGGCTTTGATATAGGCGTCGTCGCCGAAGGTGTCAAGAAGCTCCTTCGACGTGCCAAGCCCCAGAGCACGCAGAAAAATGGTGATCGGCAGTTTGCGGTTTTTATCGATTCTGACATAGAAAACATCGTTGGCATCGGTTTCATATTCGAGCCATGCGCCGCGGTACGGAATGACGGTGGCGGCGTATAGCTTCTTGCCGCTCTTGTCGTCAGCCGACTCATAGTAAATGCCCGGCGAACGGACGATCTGCGAAACGACCACGCGTTCCGCACCGTTGATAATAAACGTACCCTGCTCGGTCATGAGCGGAAAATCGCCCATAAAGACCTCAGACTCTTGAACGTCGCCGGTCTCCTTGTTGGAAAGGCGGACGGTCACGCGAAGATGAGCGGCGTAGTTGACGTCGCGCTCCTTGCATTCCTCCACGGGATATTTCGGTGTTTTATCGATGGAAAAATCCACAAATTCGATAAACAGATTGCCGGTGTAATCGACAAGCGGAGAAACATCCTCCAAAACTTCCTTCAATCCTTCGTTGAGAAACCACTCATACGATTCCTTCTGTACCTCGATGAGGTTTGGCATTTCGAGCTTTTCGTCAATCTTGGAAAAGCTGTACCGAATGTTGTTGCCAAGCTTGCAAGGCTTCACCATGGTTTGCTATCACTCCATTCCTACTTCTTGTACCGGTGGCGTGCGGAAAAACGGGTCTTCAAAAAAGGGCAAAATCCCCCCTATACGCTCTCAAACGCCGATATTTCCGCTTGATTATAATGCAGTATAAAACTATAGCACGAAAAACGCATAAAGTCAAGTGTTTTCGGGCATTTTTGGCAGATTTTTTCCAATAAAAGCCGCAATTTCACCCGAATTTACATTTGATTTCTTGAAAAGTTTCAAATAATTCAGCGGTTTTTTTCTAAAAATTTACATTCAGACAAAAACGAAGCAAGAGCCGCCCGATGGACGGCTCTTGCGTTGAATTTTTGACTGCTGCGGCTATGCCTCCGCTTCCGATGCTAACGTTGTCGCCGCAGCCGAAGGCATGGTTTCGATGTCGGCTGCCTTTTCCTTGATGCATAACGGCTTTAAGGAAGCCGCGCTTTCCATGGAAAACACCTCGATGGCATCGATGTCGGCGGCATCTGCCGTCTGGAAAACAAGCAGCCCGTCGCCGTCGGCGTTGAAGTGTGCCTTGTCGGCAAGCGTGGTGCTGACGGTATCGACCGTTCGGCCGCCCTTTTTCAGTGCAAGTGTAACAGCCGCTTCGGGTGCCATATTATAGGCATAAATAAGGAAGAAAGTATTTTTGTCGGATTTTAATACGTGCGTCAGCGTGGTGACATAATCAAATTGAAGGTTTGCGGTTTGGTCAATGTAGATATCCGCCTTTTGGATGGCGTCCCAATCCTCTTTGGAGCCGGTATAACAAACCGTTTTGCCGCTCCAGTCGGAACTGCTTTTTCCGATATAGCCGATCGAGCTCGGAAGAACTAACTCGGAAAAGGTGTATTTGCTGTCAAAGAGGCCGTCAGCCAAACCAAAGGTTCCCGGACGGATGGTTAAGCGGGCTTTTTCGGGAAGGCTGTTGCACAACACTGCTTTGCCGAGATAGATAAAGCCATACATCCGATTAAAGAACCACTTTGTGTGCAAAAACGAATCATTGGAAATGTAGCACACATTTTCTGCGCCGGTAACTGTTATTAACGATTGGCAGGAATAAAAGGCTCTGCCGCCGATCTGCACCACGCTTGCCGGAAGATCGATAGCGGTGAAAGCGTTTTGCTCAAAGGCACTTTTGCCGATATAGCGCAAGGTTTCCGGCAGACGAACGTCTGTCATTCTGTTTGCCGTGAAAGCGTAATCACCGATGGAGAGCAAGCCCTCCGGCAGGCTTACCTGTAAGGATTCGCCGGTCTGCGTGTGCTTCCGGAAAAAGGCTTGGCCGCAAATGTGCTTGGTTCCTTCTTTTACCGTATACACGCCGTCCGCATTTTTGCCTTTATAGGCATACAGATAGCAGTCGTCCGGACCGAAATATACCGCGCCGTCCGGCTGATTCTCATACCAGGCGGTTCCGTTAAATACATTGCTGTGAAACAGCGTATTTGTGCCGTTGACGGAGATGGTTTTTAAGGCTTTGCAGTTGACAAAAGCATTCGAATCGACTTCGGAAAGCGACGCCGGCAGCGTAACGGAGGTGAGCTTCAGACAGCCGCTGAACGCAGAGCCGCCGATGGATTTTAACGATTCCGGAAAGACAACGGAGGTGAGGAGGGTGTTTGATTCAAAGGCTTCCCCATAGATCATGAGCAAAGACGACGGCAGCGTGAGTGTTTTGAATCTGCTTCCGGAAAAGGCACTCGGCCCGATGGCAAGAACAGAATTCGGCAAGGTGAGATTGTTTAACGGACAGTGATAGAAGGCTTCGCTGCCGATGATTTTCAGATTCGGGCAGTATATGTTCACAAGCGAGAGTTTGCCGCATTCGTAAAACAAGCCCTGCGGCAGATATTCGGTGTCCGTGGAAAGCGTGGCACTCGTCACACCGGTGTAGGCAAAGGCATAGGCGCCGAGTTCTTTCACCGCTTTCGGCACAATGATCTTTGATAAAGAAACACATCCGACAAAGGCACCGGGACCGATGGATTCCAACGCTGTCGGGAGCGAGACTGCTTTTAAGCTTGTACAGCCGTAAAAAGCGCTTTCGCCGATCTGTTTTAAGGTTTTCGGGAAGGTGACCTTGGTGAGGGCGGAGGCGCCTGTAAACGCTTCGGTATCGATCGACGTGATGCCGGAGCCGATGGAGATTTCTGTAATGGATTCGCAGATGGGTTCCCAGGGAAAAAGTTCATCCCCGCAGCGTTTCATTTCGCCCTGACCGGTAACGGTCAATACGCCGTCGCGCTTTTTCAAGGAGTAGGTCAGGTTGCCATAAACGCCGCTGCATTCCCAAACCGCATAAAGCGTGACACTGCTGTTTATGCTGTAGCGTGCGCCTGGCTTGTAGGCGACCGCGCCGCCGGCGCTCTTTGCCCAGCCGCAGAAGGTCCAGCCGTCGAGCACGGGAATGTCTTTGGAGAGAATCAGCGTTTCATCGGATTTTTTGATTTGCTGCTGCGGCGCAAAGGAACCGCCGTTGCCGTCGTAGCGCACGATGTATTCGGTCGCGGAAAGCGTAGTTTCGGAAGCCGAAACGGACGCGGCCGGCTCGGTATCGGAAACGGCTTCGGGTGTTTCCGATATCGAAAACGCAAGACTGCCGAGCGCTAAGGCTCCAATAAGAACAGCGGAACAGGTCAAAAGACGAAAAACGCGGGAGGGTGCTCGGTGGAACGGTGCTTTTTCCATAATGAATCTCCTTTTGTTTGTTTATATTTGTGTTTTGTGACGAATCTTTTGTATTGCAGCGGAAAAGGCGAAAGCTTTATACATATATAATACCGTATGTTGGAAGAATTGTCAAGAAAAATCTTAAGATTATTCATCATCTGTATATGACCAAAAGCGCGTTGTTAAGCGTTATTTGGTAAATATGCACAATAAACTTTGTGCAATCCTACGATTTTTGCGTTTTTTTGGCGGCTTTCTTGACAACTGCGTGGCGATGTGATACACTTTACTTTAGTAAGATATGTGAGATTTTCGCATATCTGCAATTTTTTCAAAAAACAGAAAAGGAGAGAGAGCATGAACAAAAAATTCATTCTCGGCATTGCCGCAGCCGCCGCACTTGCGGTCGGAAGTCTCACCGCTTCCGCAGAAGGCTTTGCCAAAACGAACACCTACACGCCAGGAATGTTTTCCGATGTCCCGGCAAGCGAATGGTATGCCTCCTCGGTCTCGTCCTCGTATGAGCTCGGCTTTATGAAGGGCACGGCAGACGGCGTCTTTTCGCCGGAGGGCAACATGACGGTCGCCGAAGCCGTCACCATCGCCGCGCGCGTGCATGACGCGTACAACGCAAAAGGCACGGCCTTCTCGCAAAACGGCGCCAACTGGTACGACGAATACGTCAAATATGCCATCGACAACGGCATTATCAAAGCCGACGCATTCGACGACTACGACCGTCCCGTCAAGCGTTACGAAATGGCTGTCATTTTCTCGAAAGCCGTTCCGGACAGCTACTTGGAAGCCAAAAACAACGTTACCGAAATCCCGGACGTTCCCAACACCAACGGTTATTTTGACCGTTTGCAGCTTTTGTACAACGCCGGCGTTGTAATGGGTAACGACGCATTCGGCACGTTCATGCCGAACAACAACATCATCCGTGCAGAAGCAGCCGCTATCATCGGCCGTATCGCGCTGCCGGAAAACCGTTTGCAGAAAACGCTGGTTGATGCAAACTACGACGATGCGTATTATCTTGCAATTACCGCCAACGGCTTGGACCTTACCGGCGGTGCGAACCAGTACGACACGCCGTGGCAGTACGACAACCGCAACCAGACCGGCATCATCATGAACTCCGCCGGTCACGTGGCTGACTACTACCTCGACGGCAAAGTTGAGCTGTGGCGCGACCTCGACGATGTTTCCCGCGGCCTTGTCGGCTGGGATTTCTACGGCACGGTTGCCAGCGTCGAAAACGGCGTTTACTTCAAATTGGTAGACGATGATCTCAACGAAGTTGCAGCTCTTACCACCAAGGGCGGCAAGTACTTTATGAACGGCACCGATACCGGCATCGAAGCCAAGAACGGTACGCTCTTCTTCACCATGCAGGCCGATCTCGACGCCAACACCGTCGCGCTTTATATGAACGGCGCAAAGGTCGGCGACTATGCTGCCGGTGATTACACCGTTTCGCGCGTTTACATCGGCTCCGGCAAGGAGACCATCGGTTCGGTTACCATCACGCGTACCGATATCTACAAGGATTACCTTGTTAACGAAATCTTCCTCGTTCCCGCAGGCGGCGCACTTTCCCAATGGGAAGTGAGCGGCACGGGTGCGGTCGTCAAGAAGGGCGGCCAGGGCTACAGTGATACGGCAAGTGCAGAGCTTGCGGCCGGCAGCGTTGCCAAGAAGTCCTTCAAGCCGGTTTCCGGCTCGGTCGTTTACGAAGCGTATATGCTTTTCCCGACTGCCGACGATACCGGTTATATCTCGCTCAACAGCGGCGATACCTCGGTTGCAAAGCTTTCGCTTGACGCCAACGGTGTTTATGCACCCGACGGCACCAAGCTGCGCCATCATACCAACAACATCTGGCAGACCCTCCGTATCGAAGCCGACACCGTAAACGGCACGGTTCTTTACAAGGTCAACGGCAAAAAGGTCGGCGAATTTGCCCTCTCTGCCGCTGCACAGACGGTTGACAACATCACGATTGCAAACACCTCCGGCACGGTGTTCTTCGATGACGCCAAGGTCTTTATGACACACGATCACGACGATTACTGCCCGGTTCCAAAGCCCATCACCGACGACGGCTACGACGTTCTTCTCAACGTCTGCTCACTGTGGCGTGAAGGCACGCACTTCGGCTGGGGCGCCGTTTCCGCACTTCCGGACGTCGAACCGGCTCTCGGCTACTACGACGAAGGTATCCCGGAGGTTGCAGACTGGGAAATCAAGTTCATGGTTGAAAACGGCATCGATGTCCAGCACTTCTGCTGGTACTGCCCGTCGAACAACCAGCTCGAACCGATCAAGAGAAGCAGCCTCAACTTTGCTCTCCATGACGGTTTCTTCAACGCCGAATACTCCGATATGATGAAGTTCACCTTCATGTGGGAAAACACCGGCGTCAACACCACCAACCTCGAAGATTTCAAGACGTACATCTGGTCGTACTGGATGGATTACTACTTCCTTGACGACCGCTTCTATACCGCTGACAACAAGATCGTCTTCACCACTTGGAGCTACGGCAACTTTAAGAAGGCGTTCGGCGGCACGAACGAGGGGGCACAAGAAGCCATCAAGTTTATGAACGAGGATGCCAAGGCACACGGCTTCGACGGCGTTATGGTTTTCTTTGCCGACGGCCACGCACAGGATGCAGGCTCGTTTGAAAACATGGCAAAGCTCGGCGCAACCGCTTCCTATGCTTACCACTGGAATCAGGACGGCAACAACGCTGAAAGAACCATCAAGCGTCTCCAGCGCAACCAGGATTACGGCAAGCTCTATATTGTTCCTACCGTTTCGGTCGGCTTCAACAATATCGGCTGGTCCGGCGTCCGCAAGCCGCTCGCTTCCCTCGAAGACCATAAGAAGGTTCTCGAATACATCAAGAACGATTACCTCACCAAGCAGACCGGCTGGAAAGCCAAGACGCTCATCGTTTCCACCTGGAACGAATACGGTGAAGGCACGTACGTCATGCCGGCTAAGGGCTTACACGGTTTCGGCTATCTCGAAAACGTTGCCGAAGTCATCTCCGGCGTGACCGACCACTCCACCAACATCTTCCCGACTGACAACCAAAAGGCACGTCTCGGCCACCTCTATCCGAAGTCCAAGACCTCCATCAAGCAGTGGGATTATGAAGATGAGACCGGCAATGTTCCGCAGAAGGCTCTCTTCACCTTCACCGGTGAACAGCTTACGCCGGAACAGCACATCGACGATTTCTCCGTTGAAAACGGCATTCTCAAAGCGACCACTTCCAAGACCGACCCCGGTTTGAAGGTTAAAGACGCACTGCCCGAAATCAAGGCAGCGGATGTTATCGCTATCCGTGTAACCGCCAAGGCAAGCGTTAAGTCCTATATGGAAATCTTCTTCACCACCGATTCCAGCCCCAACTTAGAGCAGTCCAAGAGCTTCGGTATCGGCGTCGATAAGTCGGATGACTTTAAGGAATATACCATCTACACCGACGGCAAGGCTTCTTGGAAGGACACCATTACGTACTTCCGCTTTGACATTGTCAACACGCCCTGCGAATTCGAAGTTTCCAAGATCGAGCTTCTCGGCTACGACGAATCCCAGCTTCCGATCACCATCACCATCGATAAGAAGGAATACGCTTCGCCGTTCCATCCGATCCTCAAGAACGATGAACTGTATGTTCCGGCAAGCTCCATCCACGGCTTCTTCAGCCTCAACAACTTCTACTATGAGTGGAGCCGCTACACCGGCAAGCTCCGCATCGTTACCAAGAAGGATCACGAGATCATCTTCAACATTGACAGCGATGTCGCGCTTGTTGACGGCAAGGAAACCAAACTCGCCGAAAAGGTAACTCTCCGCGACGGTCTGCCGGTTCTCCCGCTGTTCTTTATCTATAAGATTGAAGAAACAAACTACACCTTCGAAAACAAGGCTGTTACAGTTTCCACACTCGACAAGAAGTATCAGGACATCGTTGACCAGCGTGTTGCTTACCAGTATGAATTTGACGTTCCGGGCGACCTCGAGGGCTTTACCTGCTCGTTCGCTACCGGCGTCGTCAAGGACGGCTTCCTCTCGGGTGATTCCGTCGAAAGACCCGGTCAAAGCCCGGCTTACGACCCGATGCTCTCACTCGGAGGCCTCTCCATTGATACGCTGAAGTGCAATAAGATCATCGTCGGCATGAAGCACAAGTTCCTTGAAGGCATCGAAAAGAGTTCAGTCGAAATCTTCTTTGCTACCGATAAAGAAAGCTCTCTCTCGCAGGATAAGAGCGCAAACGCTTCTATTACCGGCAACTCTTCGGGCGACAAGGTCGTTGAATACGTTCTCGACTTCTCTGAAAACGAAAAGTGGACCGGCACGGTTACCAACATCCGTTTCGACCCGATGAGCTGCGGCGGTCACTTCGACGTTGACTACATCCGTTTCGTCATGGATGAAGAATTGGCTAAGAAGAACGAGGCCAAGATCGAAGAACAGAAGAAGAAAGAAGAAGAGAAGCTCGCCAAGGGCATTCTCGTTGAAAACGGCGACGCAGAGGATGCGGCTAACGCAGATGTGTTCCTCGCCGAAAAAGGCAACGCTTCTGTTGAGATCTATAAAGATGCCGATAAGGGCAATGTTTGGAAGGTCACTCCGGCAGAAGGCAAGGTTTGGGCATATATCCGCCAGAACGTCACCTATCAGACCGGCGTGAAGTACAAGGCTTCGCTTGACATCAAGCTTACCGGTACGCTCGCTTCCGATAAGGATGTCACGACGGCCGTTTACTGCAACCTTAAATATATGGATGCAGAAGGTAAGCAGGATCACATCAGCTTCGGTGCAGGCAGCAGCATCAATCTTTCCACCGAAGACGGCTGGAAGCATTGGGAATTCGAATTCGAAATCCCGGTTGATTCCACCTTCCGCGGCAACGACCAGTTCTCGTTCTATACGAATCCGGTCGGCGACGCCGGTGTCGGCTATATGATCGACAACCTCACGGTTGAAAAGGTTCAATAAGTTAAGCATATCGCTTACAAGGGCGGTCTCTCGCAAGGGTGACCGCCCTTGCTTTTTGTGCCTGTGCGAAAGCGTATGTGACAAAACACTGAAATTTCCGTCAAAACGCCCGATATTTACAAAATCGTCTTGACAAGAGCCGCAAAAAAGTGTATCATATAAATGTAGTTAGGAAGGCAAAGGCTTTCTTAACAAATATAACGAAAAGGGGCAGTTACTATGTTCAAGATTTTTGCAGGATTAAAGGGTTCGGGCAAAACCAAGAATTTGATCGAAATGGTAAACACCGCTCAGACTACCACCAAAGGCAGTGTTGTCTGCATCGAACAGGGAACAAAGCTGATTCATGAGATAAATTCCGCAACCAGACTCATCAACATTTCGGATTACGGCGTGGATGACTGGGAAAAATTATATGGCTTTGTCTGCGGCATTCTTGCCAGCAACTACGACTTGACCGATTTGTTTATCGATTCGGCTCTCAAGATCTGCAAGAACGATATGGCCGGCTTCGAAAGCTTCGCCGGTAAGGTTACGCCGCTTTTGGCTGATCAAAACGTGAACTTTACCATGACCGCATCGGTCGAGGTTGAAAAAATCCCGGCAAGCTTGAAGGAATATCTTGCGTAAAGCGTTTCCATAACCGAATTTGTCTGCACAAGGCTGTCGCGTATATCGTTTACACGACAGCCTTTTTTGCAATGTTTGAACGTTGGCTGCATATATTGCAAAAGAACCGATTTACCAAAGGGAGTGACCGTTATGAACGAGTTTTTACGAACCGATACCGCGATGTCTGCACTTTCGTCCATGCGCACCGGCGGTATCGCGCCTGTGGCCTGTTTTCCCGAAACCGAACAGAGCCTTTGTGACACGGTGCGCCGCTTAACGGAAGAGCATAAACGCTTTTTTGTGTTCGGCAACCTGTCCAATGTCCTTTTGCCCGATGGAACGTTGGATTTCGTGCCGGTCATCACCACCGGCATCAAAACCGTCACGGTCACGGACACAGACGACGGAATCGATGTGTATGCCGCGTGCGGCGTGTCGCTTACGGGACTTGCACTCGAATTCTGCCGCAGGGACTATGCCGGACTGTCGTTTGCCTATGGCATTCCCGGCACGGTCGGCGGCGCGGTGTTTATGAACGCCGGTGCGTATGGCTCGGAGATGAAAAACATCGTGCGGGCGGTGCGCTTTTACGACATCGATGCCGATACCGTCTGCGAAATTCCGGCATCGGATTGCGGCTTTGGGTATCGCACCAGCGTTTTTGCCCATAAAAACGGCGTGATTTTGGGCGCTTCTCTGTCGCTTGCCGCTTGCGAATCCGGCAAAGCCCTTGCCGAAGCCAAAGATTTTATGGAACGCCGCCGGGAAAAACAGCCGCTCGAATATCCCTCCTGCGGCAGTGCGTTCAAACGTCCCGAAGGCTATTTTGCCGGTGAACTCATCGAAAAGTGCGGCCTCAAAGGCTATGCGGTCGGCGGCGCGTGCGTTTCCGAAAAGCACGCCGGGTTTGTCGTCAATAAGGGCGGTGCGACCTCGGCCGACGTGGAAAAACTGCTTTGCGACGTGCGTGCAAAGGTGCTTCAAACCTTCGGCGTAGAGCTTGAACCGGAGATCCGGATCATCAAATGAATTTCAAATGAGTTGGGAATCCTTATGACAGCAGACAGAAAAATGAAACGTGCGGTCAAATCACCGCCGAAAAAATATATTAAAACCGCATCGACGGCCGCACTGTCGGAAAAATTGACCTTTACCGGCAAGGTGAAGCGCAGTTTGCGGAATGAAAAAATCGAAAAGCTGTGCTGTAAGACTGCTTTTGCCGCCGGGCTTTCGTTTCCTAAGGACAGCGCGTGTATCGCGGTTGACCGCAGTCTTTTTCGGTGCAGTGCCTGTGCGCCGCATTTTCTGCGCGGCGTATTTTTGGCTTCCGGCAGTGTCAATGCGCCGGAAAAAGGGCATCATCTCGAAATGAAGGTGGACAGCCGCGAAAAAGCCAAGGCACTTGCGGAGGTGTTGAGCGAGAGCGGCTTTGAAGCCAAAATTTCGGCACGGCGCGCGGCAGATATCGTATATTTCAAGGACGGCGACGTGATTTTCGGCTTTTTGAATGCCATCGGCGCACAAAAATGCGCTTTTGAGTTTTTGGATGTGTTAATCGAGAAGCAGGTGCGCAACGACTGCAACCGCAAGACCAATTTTGATGCGGCCAACATGGCAAAAACCGCCGCGGCCGGCAAGCGGCAGACGGATGCGATTCGTTTTTTGTACGAGGTCGGCGAAATGGAGAATTTATCCGAGGTTTTGCAGACGACGGCGGCGTTGAAGTTGGAAAACCCGTCGCTCAATCTGTCCGAGCTTGCCGCGCTGCATGAGCCGCCCATCACCAAGAGCTGTGTCAACCATCGGCTGAACAAGATTATTGAGGTGTATGAGAAATTAAGCGGCGTCACACCACGAAAAAGGCTTTAATTTTGTCAGTGGGAGGGTGTTGTTTGGGCGTGCTGAATCGAGGTTTGCAGAACCTCGAAGCTCTCGAAAGGTTTTAATTGTTGCGGTGGGAAGATGTCACTGCGGTGGGCTGGTTCGAGGTTTGGAAAACCTCGAAGCTTTCCCGGAAAAGGAACGGGTTTATTCTTTTCGCGTGTACGAAAAGAACCAAAAGTACACCAGAGGTTTGCGAACCTCTGGACTCCGGGGACGATTCAAATCGCCGGTCGATACGGTGTTTTTGCGAAAGTGACCGGCATTCATCAGGTAACCGGTTTTGCGAAAAGCTGCAACTTCGTCGGGTATCGCCGGCAATGATTTGAATCGGTGCGACGCTCCGGCGTTACAGCGTAAGGATTTAGAGCGGACATAGAAAGAACAGCCGTGTTCTTTGGCGGACAGTAGGTTATGGCTGGGCGCGAATTTGCGGTGTCGGTTGCGGAAATTGGCGGCGTTTGAGAACAGTAAAATGGCTTGTTCAAATAGGTGGTGTTTTGGTTGCGAAAAAGACCTGCTTTTTTGACTTATGCAAAGCCAACCAATAAAGAAAAGCTTTTCCACGGCACAGCGAAACTCCAATTTCCTACAACACCCAAACTAACGTGCAGTCACAAATTTCATCTGCGAAAACCTACTGTGAGCTTGCAGCAAAACAACCCATTTTCGAAACTTCGCAGTCTTGCGTTTGCACGACGGCACCCCTTTCGCACCGATTCAAATCCTCACCGGCGATACCCGGGAAGGTTGCGCTCTCCGGCACCGCCGGTTACATGATGATGGCCGGTCATTTCAGCAAAAGCCACGTATCGAGCGGAGATTTGAATCGTCCCCGGAGTCCAGAGGTTCGCAAACCTCTGGGGTACTTTTGGTTCTTTTCGTACAAGCGAAAAGAATAAAGCCGTTTCCCTTCCGGGAAAGTTCGAGGTTTTGCAAACCTCGATTCAGCTCGCCGCAATGGCGGCTTCGCTGAAACAAAATTAAAACCTTCCAAAAAGGAGAATCGAGGTTCTGCAAACCTCGAATCAGCGTACAAAATTACAACTTCGCACGAACAAAATTAAATTCTTTGCCGCTTCGCGGCTTTTCCATACTTTTTGTAAAGCACAAAAAGTATGACAAAAAAGCTTTTGCGACAGGCTGTTCGGTTGCCTGCAGCAACCGGTTTGCCGCCCTCCGGCGGCACTTTAACTGCAAAAGGCAAATCCGATGCCGGTGTAATAATACTTCAAAATCTCATAAAAATCATATCCCTCTTCGGCAAGCGCGTTTGCTCCATATTGACTCATCCCTACACCGTGTCCGAATCCGTAGCTCGTGAAAACATACTCTTTGTCGTTTTCCGAAACTGAAAATGTGTCCGACCGCAGCCCGAGTGCATTCTGTACCTCCTGCGGCGAACACACCGTCACACCGTCCGAAATGCCGGTGCAAAGCCCGTCTGCATCCGCATAACAGCAAATCCTGCCGCCCTCAAAGGCGGCTTTGTTCTTTTTTAAGGCCACAGCTCTTAGAGCTGATGTGAGTGCCTTTGCCGAAACAGCCTTAACTTCAGCCGCACTTTCCCGACTCTCCACCGCTGCCACCGGCACAAGATACGCAAGCTCACCGCCCCAAACCTCGGCACTTGAACGCGTGTATCCCACACTTGCCGCATGATATGCCGCCAAAATCGGCTCACCGTCATAAACCGCAATAATGCCGCGTGTCGCCTCCACCGCCTCCCGCGCCGCCGAAATGTCGAATTCCACCTCCGCCGCATCCCGAAAGCTTTGACAGCAGCGATAATCGGTGCATACGGCGGCATTTTTGTGCTTGTCGTGCCGCATGGCTGCCCGTACCGCAAAGGTGCGGCAAGCGACCGCCTGCGCCATCAACGCCTGCTTTTCAAAGCTCTGCGGCATTTCCGCCACCAGCGAACAAACCACATATTCCTCGAGAGGCATAGCGCGTACTTGTCCCAAACGCGTGTCATAAACGGATATTTCACGAATCCCGGGAATTTTGCTTGCCGGCAGGGTGAAAGCACCTTCCGAAAATAAGGACGGTTTATCGGTAAAATTTGCATTTTCATTATTGTCATAATTCATTTTTTGTGTAGTTTCAACAGCTTTTTCGGAAGGATCCGATCGGGTATCAAGCTGTTTATACATACTCTCGCGACTGTCCGAAAGTGCGTTAAAAACGGTGTTATCACTGTTTCTTAACACTTCAGACGTACAAAGGAGCAAAAGCAGAGCCGCACAGCCGACGGCGGCGGCTGTCCCTTTGCCGGAGCGGCGGATCAAAAAGTTTTTTTGCATAATTTCATTTTACCTCTTGCATTTTTGAAAAGACTGTGGTACAATATAGCTACTCATTCGAACGAACGGGCGAAAGCCTTCTGATACAGTATATACGAAAGGACAGGACTTTATGATTCAAAACGAGTATCCCGAAAAGCTGTTGGAGCTTTCCGAAATCTGCAAGGAAAACTACCAAATCCCCGCCAAGGTGTTTGCCAATGCCAATGTCAAGCGCGGCTTGCGCAACGCCGACGGTTCGGGTGTTGTGGCAGGCGCGACCAATCTCGGTCTTGTACACGGCTATGTGCTGTACGAGGGCGAAAAGCGTCCCGATGAGGGCAAATTATACTATCGCGGCTACGACGTGGAACAGCTCATTGACGGCTATGTCAAGGAAAACCGCTACGGCTTTGAAGAATGTGCGTTTATCCTCTTGTTCGGCTCGCTGCCGACCAAGGAACAGTTAGAGGCCTTTCGGACACTCAATGCCGAATATGCCACCCTGCCGGTCAACTTTACGGAAGACGTGATCATGCGCGCTCCCTCTCCCGACATCATGAATAAGATCCAAGCCGGTATTACGTCGTTGTATTCCTATGACCCGGAACCGGAAAACATGTCGCTTGAGAATCAGCTCAAACAGAGCATCCAGCTGCTCTCCCGGCTTCCCATCATCGCCGCGCACGCCTATTCGGTCAAACGCCATGTGTTTGACCAGGACAGCCTTCTTTTGCACCGTCCGCAGCCGGGTCTTGCCTGTGCGCAGAACTTCATGCGGATTTTGGGCAACGACGTTTCCTTCGACGAACGTGAAGCAAGACTGCTTGACCTGTGTCTTGTGCTTCATGCCGAGCATGGCGGCGGTAACAACTCGACCTTTGCCTGCCGTGTGCTTTCTTCGGCAGGAACGGATATCTATTCCGCCATTTCCGCGGCGGTCGGCTCGCTCAAAGGACCCAAGCACGGCGGAGCGAACATCAAGGTCGACCAGATGTTTGAGGACATCAAAGCGAACGTGCGCGATTGGAAGGATGACGAAGAAGTCAGCGCCTACCTTGCCAAGATCTTACGCGGCGAAGCCGGCGACGGCAGCGGCCTTATCTACGGCATGGGTCACGCGATCTACACCATCAGCGATCCGCGTGCCGTAACGCTCAAAAAGTATGCACGCGAGCTTGCCGAAGAAAAAGGCTTTATGGATGAGTTTGAGCTGATGCAGAAAATCGAGAACCGCACGCCGGACGTGTTCTATCAGGTGACCGGAAACGAAAAATATATGTGCGCCAACGTGGATATGTATTCGGGACTTGTGTACCGGATGCTCGGTATTCCGAAGGAGCTGTATACGCCGCTCTTTGCAACGGCGCGTGTGGCCGGCTGGTGCGCCCACCGCATCGAGGAGATCCTCACCGGCGGCCGTATCATCCGCCCGGCTTATAAGACCAATTATGTCATTCACAAGTATGTGCCGATGAGTGAGAGAAATTAGACCGGAAGCGTGCCGTAAAATTTGCTTTTGCGGCACGATTTTCCGACGGAAATATCCGAAAATTGCACCGATACCGTAAAAACCTTTATTTGTTCATAAATATCTGTTATACTGATAGTGCCGTCAGGTGCGAACAGCGTTTCCGCTCTTTTCGCCGAACGGCCAATACAAACTGTCTCGACCTTGTACCAAAGTTTTTCTGCGGTATCAGCCCGAACGGAAATAAGCGAAGATGTTTGACCGGTTTTTGCCGGTTTTGTGTGCGCACCGTTTTTTGGCGCGTCGACACGTATGTCTTATCCAAGCTTTGCCGTTTCGGCAGAGCTTTTTCTTTTTCCCGTTTTTCCTAAAAGTTGTTTTTTGAAAGGAAGGTATTTATGGAAAACCAAACCGAAAACACCCGTGTGGCGGTCATTTCGATCCTTCTTGAATCGAGCGATGCCGCCGAAAAGGTCAATGCGCTGTTACACGAATACGGCGCATACATCATCGGACGCATGGGACTGCCGTACCCGAAAAAGCACGTCCACATCATCAGCGTGGCACTCGACGCGCCGCAGGACGAAATCAACGCGCTTTCCGGCAAACTCGGGCGCCTCACAGGCGTTTCCGCCAAGACCGCCTATCAGGCTCTTTAAGAGCAGACGAAAGGAATCATCATGTATAATAAGCTGTCGCCTCATGCCGAGGAATTCATTAGTCACGAGGAAATATTAGAGTCGCTCGATTATGCCGAGCAAAACAAGGATAACTACGCGTTAATCGATGCCCTCATCGAAAAAGCAGCTCTTCGCAAGGGACTTTCCCACCGCGAAGCTTCGGTGCTCCTTGCCTGTACCGAGCCGACCAGAGTCAAAAAAATGTATGCCCTTGCCGAGCAGATCAAAAAAGACTTTTACGGCAACCGCATTGTCATGTTCGCGCCGCTGTATCTGTCCAATTATTGCGTCAACGGCTGCGTTTATTGTCCGTATCACTACAAAAACAAGCATATCGCGCGCAAGAAGCTGACCGGGGAAGATATCGTGCGCGAGGTGACCGCCTTGCAGGATATGGGACACAAGCGTCTTGCCATCGAAGCCGGCGAAGACCCGGTCAATAACCCCATCGAATACATTCTCGAATGTATCAACACCATTTATTCCATCAAGCATAAAAACGGCGCGATCCGCCGCGTCAACGTCAACATCGCCGCAACCACCGTGGAAAACTACCGAAAGCTCAAAGAAGCCGGTATCGGCACGTATATTTTGTTCCAAGAGACCTATCACAAGGAAAGCTATGAAAAGCTGCACCCGACCGGTCCCAAACACAATTACGACTATCACACCGAAGCCATGGACCGCGCCATGGAGGGCGGCATCGACGACGTGGGATTGGGCGTTCTGTTCGGTCTTGAACTGTATAAATATGAATTCTGCGGACTTCTCATGCACGCCGAGCATCTTGAAGCCTATAAGGGCGTCGGCCCGCATACCATCAGCGTGCCGCGTATCAAGCACGCCGACGATATCGACCCGGACGCGTTCGACAACGGTATTGACGATGAAACCTTTGCCAAAATCTGCGCACTCATCCGCATTTCCGTGCCGTATACCGGCATGATCATCTCGACGCGCGAGAGCAAGGCTGTACGCGAGAAGGTCATTCGGCTCGGCGTTTCGCAGATCAGCGGCGCGTCGCGCACGTCGGTGGGCGGATATTATGAACCCGAACCGGAGGACGAGAACTCCGCGCAGTTTGATGTCAGTGATAACCGGACGCTGGACGAAGTGGTGCGCTGGCTGATGGAAATGGGTTATATCCCGTCGTTCTGCACGGCGTGCTACCGAGAGGGACGTACCGGCGACCGGTTTATGTCGCTTCTCAAGGCCGGACAGATTCAAAACTGCTGTCTGCCCAATGCCCTCATGACCTTAAAAGAGTATTTGGAGGATTACGCCACCGAACCGACCAAGGTTTTAGGCGAAAAAATGTTAAAGAGCGAGCTTGAAAACATTCCCAATCCCAAGGTCAAAAAGCTTGCGGCCGCATACATCGAAAACATCCATAACGGCAAGCGCGATTTCCGCTTTTGACCGTTATTGCCGACCATTCCCGAACAAGGAGGAATCCTCATGCAAAACACACCGGCTTCCGAACGAACCTTTATTTCGTTTTTCGGCGCGGTCAATGCCGGAAAATCCAGCGTTGTCAACCGCGTGACCGGGCAGACACTGTCGATTGTGTCGGATACGCCCGGCACGACCACCGATCCGGTCATCAAATCCATGGAGCTCTTGCCGATCGGGCCGGTCGCCATCTGCGATACAGCCGGTCTTGACGACAACACCGTGCTTGGCGAAGCACGCGCCGAAAAGACCTATGAGATCTTGCGCAAGACCGATATTGCCGTGCTTGTCGTAGACAGTACGGCCGGACTTTCGGCAAGCGACGCGGCGCTCATCGAAACCTTCCGCGAAAAAAAGCTGCCGTATCTTGTCTGCTACAACAAGAGCGACCTTGCATCGGTCACGCCGAAGGGCGACAACGAGCTTGCAGTCTGTGCGCTGACCGGCGAGGGCATCGAAACGCTCAAGAACCGGTTAGCCGCCTTTGCCGTGAAAAACGAACGCACCATTGTCGCCGATCTGTTTGCGGCAGGCGATATTGTGATTCTGGTCACACCCATCGATGAGGCGGCGCCCAAGGGACGGCTGATTCTGCCGGAGCAGTTAGTGCTTCGCGAGCTGCTCGACATTCATGCACTGCCGGTTGTGGTGCAGGAGACCGAGCTTGCCGCAGCACTCTCTTCGCTGAAAACGCCGCCCAAGGCCGTCATCACCGACAGTCAGGTGTTCGGCTTTGTCAAAAGCATTGTGCCGGAAAACGTGCTTCTCACGTCATTTTCCATTCTCATGCAGCGGTATAAGGGCGTGCTTGATACGGCACTTCGCGGCGCGGATGCGCTCGACACGCTGTCCGACGGCGATACGATTCTCATCTGCGAGGGCTGTACGCACCACCGCCAGTGCGGCGACATCGGCACCGTCAAGCTTCCGGCATGGATTCGGAAATACACCGGCAAGGAACTCACCTTCGAATTCACCTCCGGCGGCACGTTTCCGACGGATCTTTCGCCGTATGCGCTGGTGCTTCATTGCGGCGGCTGTATGTTAAACGAAAAGGAAATGCGCTTTCGCGAAAGCGAAGCTGAAAGCAAACATATTCCGTTCGGAAACTATGGGCTTGTCATTGCCAAAATGAACGGCATTCTGGAGCGCAGTCTTGAAATTTTGAAAAAATAGCGAAAAAGCGCGAAAACGGTAGAATTATTCACACTTTTTTGTTATACTGTATCACGAACCGCATAGATATCAGGGGTGCTGTTTTAACGGCTGAGACGGAAAACCTTTTCCGAACCCTTCAAACCTGAACGGATAATACCGGCGTAGGGAGATAGCTTTCATCACGAAAAAGCATACCGCACCGATATTGTGTGCGGTATTTTATTTTTTTCGGAGGGCTTTTCCATGGAAAAGACAAAAACCAAAGTGCTTGCCGAGTGCGGCATTCTCATCGCCCTTGCGGCGGTGCTTAGCCTTATCAAAGTGTTCAAGCTCCCGTGGGGCGGCAGTATCACGCTTCTCAGTATGCTTCCCATCTGCCTCATCTCGATCCGCCACGGCGTGAAAACCGGTCTGTTTTCGTCGTTTGTGTATGCAGTGATCCAGCTGTTGTTCGGCATTCTGTTTGACGGCGTTCTCGGCTGGGGACTCACGGCAGGCGCACTGATTTCCTGCATTCTTCTCGATTATATCGTCGCGTTTACCGTTCTCGGCCTTGCCGGAATGTTTGCCGATAAGGGCATGAACGGCATTATCGGCGGAACGGCTCTTGCCACCTTTTTGCGCTTTGTTTCGCACGTGTTCAGCGGCGTGTTCGTCTTTGCTTCGGCCGGAAAGCTTTGGGAGGGCTTTGAAACCTCCAACACTTGGCTGTACAGTATTGTGTACAACAGCTGCTATATGCTTCCCGAGCTGATCTTCACCTGCATCGGTGCCGCCGTTGTGTACCAAGCCGTATTCAAGGCCGCCAAAATGAAGCTTTAATTTGCTGTTTTTCCCCCTTCTTTTTTTCCGCCGCGTCCGTCTAACGCGGCGGTTTTTTTACACATTTCGACATTTTCCGTAAAAATACGGTGCTATACTGAAAAAAACAAAAAACGATGACAAAAGGAGTGTTCGCATGAAAATTCTCGCCATCGGCAACAGCTTTTCCGAGGATGCCTGCCGCTACATCCATAAAATCGCCGCCGCGGACGGCCAGACTGTCAAAACCGTTAACCTCTATATCGGCGGCTGTCCGCTCCAAACGCATTATTATAATATTTTGGAAAACAACGCCGCCTACGATTTTCAGTTCAACGGCGAAAGCACACGCTTAAAGGTCAACATCAAGCAGGTTTTGATGAGCGACGATTGGGACGCGGTCACCTTTCAACAGGTCAGTCAGGCCGCACCGCATTTTGAAACCTATGAGCCGTATTTGTCCGCACTTGCTGACTATGTCCGCACGTATCTGCCGCACACGAATTTCTATATGCACCAAACGTGGGCGTATGAGGCCGGTTCGGAACGCCTGAAAAACGCCGGCTTCGATACGCCGCAGAAAATGCTCGAACATATCCGAGCCGCCTATCAGGCAGCTGCCGATCGCATCGGCGCGAGCGGCATCATTCCGAGCGGCGACGCCATGTTCAAGGCCTTGGAAAACGGCATGGAAACCGTCCACCGCGACACGTTTCATGCGTCGCTCGGCTTCGGGCGGTATCTGCTCGGCCTTGTGTGGTACGGCTTCTTTACCGGAAGAAGCGTGAAGCATATCCCGTTTGACGCGTTCGACGTGCCGGTTTCGGACAAAGAACGGGAAATTGCCGCATGCACGGCTGCCGAGGTTCTCGGGCAAAGCCTGTGACAAAAATAAAATATAAATCGATAAGGAGAATGAATATGGCTTTTCAAAAACGGTATGCTGTCACTTTCTTGTGTGTTTTGCTTTTGACGGCTTTCTTGACATTTTCGGCCTATGCCGACCAAACGGAATCTGCCGCAAGCTTTGCTTCGCACAGCCTTGCCTTATCCGAAACGGAAAACATAAATTATTGGCTTTTCACACCGAAAAACGCGACCGCCGAGATGCCGCTTATCGTGTATCTGCACGGCGGCAGCGGCAGAGGAGACGATATCGGCAAATTGACGGACAACGGCTTTTGTATGTGGGTCTCCGAGGGAAAATTCGACGATGTCCCGGCGTATATTGTTTTTCCGCAGCTGGCAAGCAAATACAAAGCCGGGTGGAGTGCCAACCAAACCGGCGTACAAAAGCTCATCGAAAGCCTAGTAAAGCTTTATAAGATCGATACCGACCGTATCAGCCTTGTGGGACACAGCATGGGCGGCACGGGAACGCTTGCTGTTGCTTCGGCGTTTCCGCGGCTGTTCTCCTGCATCATGCCCATGAGCGGCACGTGTGAGGTGACCGACAAGACGGTGAGCGCACTGGCGGCTTTGCCGATCCGGGCGTTTATCGGCTCGGCCGATACCATCGTCAAGCCGGAAAACTCCCTGCAGATTTTGGATGCCGTCAAAGCCGCCGGCGGTGAAGTGGAAGTGAACGTGTTTGAGGGCGCGGATCATTTTTCCGTGCCGGAGCTTGCCTTTTTGGATGAGAAACTGGACGTGGTCGGCTGGCTTCTCCGCCACAAAAAGCAAACAGCGGTTACCGCTTACGACGCCGACAGTCGCACACTTACCGTGCGCTCACAGATCCCGGGTACGTATACGTTTCTGTTCGCCTCGTATGCGGAAAACGGTGCCTTGCTCGATGTGAAAATCTATGAGCAGACCCTTGCTTTCGGCCTGGAGCGCATAACGCTGCCGGAGGGAACGGAGCTGCTTCAAAAAGGTGGAAGAATCTTTTTGTGGCGAAGCCTTGCCGCCCTGCTTCCGGCTTGTCCGGCATTTGCCGTTGAAAACTGACCGAATAACGATATACCTGCAAAAAAAACAAACGGAACTCTTTGTGTTTTCCGTCTGTTTTTTTGTTTTGCCTCCGGCTGAACGGTATGAAAGCCGTGCCTTGCGGCATAAGATGGTAGCGGCAATGACGGCTTCCCAAAATAGTTGTGTATATTGCACAAAAAGCACAGAAAAATCCTGTTTATTTTTGCATATTGCAAATAAATGTGAAGTCGTTTATAATAGTTATTGAAATATCATCCGTTTTGAGAACCTGCAAGGTGTCTCGGACGGAGATACTCGATGATCAATGAAAGGGGCAGTATCAATGGCAGCCACGGTTAACACCAAAAACATCAAAAACGTGTGTCTTTTAGGACACGGAGGAAACGGAAAGACGTCGCTCGTCGAATCCATGCTTTATCTTGCAAAAGAAACCGATCGTCTGGGAAAGACATCGGACGGAAATACAGTCAGCGATTATGATCCGGAAGAAACCAAACGCAAGTTTTCGATTTCCGCATCGGTTGTGCCGGTTATGTGGAAAAACAGCAAGATCAACTTCCTTGATACGCCCGGTACGCTCGATTTCGCCGGCGAGGTCATGCAGAGTCTTCGCGTGTGCGGAACGGCACTCATCGTGATGGACGCAAAAAGCGGCGTGGATGTCGGAAGTGAGCTTGCGTGGGAAAGAGCCACGGCACTCGGCGTTCCGAAAGCGTTCTTTATCAACAAAATGGACGATGACAACGCCAATTTCGGCCGCACCATCGAGCAGATGCGCGAGGTGTTCGGGCAGGCCATCTGCCCGGTAGCCATTCCGATCATTGTGGATCGCAAGCCGCTCGGTTTTGCGGATCTTATCACCATGAAAGGCTATGAATACGTCAAGGACGGCTCTCAAAAGGAAATGAATATTCCCGAAGAGAGCATGCACAAGATTTTAGGCTTCCGCGATATGTTAATGGAGGCTTTGGCACTTACCGGTGACGAACTGATGGAAAAATTCTTTGCCGGCGAGGCCTTTACCGAAGAAGAAATGTTTGCCGCCATGAACAAGGGTATCATCGACGGCACGATTGCGCCGGTCATGGTCGGTTCGGCTTCCACGCTCATGGGCATCGCACCGTTACTCAACATCATTGCCGATTCCTTCCCCAATCCGCTCGACCGCAAGGGCGAACGCGATGAAAACGGCGAAGAAGTCAAGCCCGACCCGAACGGCGAAACGGCGGTATTTGTCTTTAAGACCATCGCCGACCCGTTTGTCGGAAAAATGTCCTTCTTCAAGGTCATGAACGGCACGTTAAAGAAGGATATGACGCTCACCAACCGCACGAACGGCACGGCGGAAAAATTTGCCCATATTTACATGATCCGCGGCAAAAAGCAAACCGAAGTGGATGAAATCGTCTGCGGCGATATCGGCATGACGGCAAAGCTTGCCGCAACCGGCACCAACGATACGCTCGGCGGCCCGAAAAACTATGCGCCGGTCGTGTTCCCGCATCCGTATATGCGCATGGCCATTGTCCCCAAAGCCAAGGGAGACGAAGATAAGATTTCCACGGCGGTCGCGCGGATGTTGGAGGAAGACCCGACGTTATGCTACGAAAACAACGCCGAAACCAAGCAGATGCTGTTGTACGGATTAGGCGACACGCACTTGGATGTGGTCGTCTCCAAGTTAAAATCGCGCTATGGCGCAAGCGTCGAGCTTGTTGAAGCGCGCGTCCCGTACCGTGAAACCATCAAGAAGCGCGTGCAGGTCGAAGGCAAGCATAAAAAGCAGTCGGGCGGCAGCGGCCAGTACGGACACGTCAAGATCACCTTCTCGCCCGGTGAAGCCGAGGGACTGACCTTTACACAGAGCGTGGTCGGCGGCAGCGTGCCGAAAGGCTTCTACCCGGCGGTCGAAAAGGGACTTCTCGAAGCCATGCAGAAAGGCGTGCTTGCCGGATTCCCGGTGGTGAACCTTGCGGCAGACCTGTTCGACGGCTCGTACCACCCGGTCGATTCCAACGAAATTTCGTTCAAGCTTGCCGCAAAGCTTGCCTATAAAGAGGGACTTCCCAAAGCAAATCCGGTGATTTTGGAACCGGTCGGAACGTTGAAAGTCCGCGTGCCGGACGGCCTTGTGGGCGACGTGATCGGCGACCTCAACAAACGCCGCGGCAGAGTGCTCGGCATGAATCCGGATGAACACGCCAAGGGCCGCACCATCGTGGAGGCAGAGGTGCCGATGGCGGAAATGGCGAACTACACGATTGCGCTTCGCGCGCTTTCGCAGGGACGCGGTGTGTTTGATTATGAGTTTACACGCTATGAGGAAGCACCGGCCAATGTGGCGCAGAAGATCATCGAGGACGCCAAAAAGAATGCGGTTGAGGAATAAGACGGCTCTGCGTTAAGACAACAGAATAACAGAAAAAGTCCTGTGTGCGTTTATCCGTGCACAGGACTTTTTTGAAGGATGCTGTTTGCAAAAGTCTTCTTTGTAAAAATGTAAAAATGCTTGTTTTATGTTACAGCCTATGCTATAATACAGAAAAACAGAAACAGAGGAATGACATGAAAACCTATTTTACCTGTCCGGTTTGCGGAAAACCGCTGGAACAAACCGAAAAAAGCTTTGTGTGCGCCGATCGGCATACCTTTGATACAGCCGCTGAGGGCTATGTCAATTTAGCACCGCCGCGAAAGGACGCCGACCGCTCGGGCGACGCGGCCGACTCGTGCAAAGCGCGCCGCCGTTTTTTGGAAACCGGTGCCTATGAACCGCTTGCAAACGCCTTGTGCGAGGCATTTGCAAGCTTTGGCACGCTCAATCCCGGCGATTTGATTGTGGATGCCGGCTGCGGCGAGGGCTATTATGCCCGTTTTGTCAAAAACCGATTTCCGCAGGCAGAGGTCTATGGCTTGGATCTTGCTAAAAGTGCCGTTAAAATGGCGGCAAAAGCCGAAAAGAACAAGGATATGTCTGCAAAGAGCCATTTTGCGGTCGCCGGTATTTTCGATCTGCCGTTTGCGGATGAAAGCGCCGCAGCCGTGCTGTCAGTCTTCGCGCCGGTAGCCGATCAAGAAAATCGCCGCGTCTTAAAGCCGGGCGGCCTTTTGGCGGTTGCCTGTCCCGGAAGGCAGCATTTGTTCGGCATTAAGGAACGGCTGTATGATACGGCACTCGAAAATGAGGAAAAAACGCCGCTCTACGAGGGCTTTTCGCTGGTTGCGGAAAAGCACGTGCGCTATGAGATGACCCTTTCGGGTGAACAGGCGGCGGATTTGTTTGCCATGACACCGTATTTTTGGCGCAGTACCGCCGAAGTGCGTGAAAAATCGGTAAACCTCGGTCAAACCGTTACCAAGGCGGATTTTTTGGTGAAGATTTATCGGAAAGACGCTTGCGGTTCTTCTGATTAATTCGAGTTTTTGTTAATATATATATATATATATATAACGTGCATTGAATTTCGCCGTTATTTATCCTATAATCAAAGAAAAAGATGCACGAAAGAGGTTTTGATAATGTATAAGGACATCGGCGGAAAAATTAAACATGCGGCGTACATTATGTTTTTCCTTCAGGCTGTCTTGTATGCAGCTACAGGTTTGCTTCTTTTATCGGTGAATGTGCTGTCTTGTTTGTTGGTTTTGAGCTTCGGTATATTGTTTTCATGGATTTCTTCGTTAATGATGTACGGTGTTGGAGAATTAATTGATAAAGTAAGCAGCATCGAACGAAGCTGTACGTTGGGAACGTCTCCGGAACTCACGCTAGAGGAACTGAAAAGACAACGGGATGCCGGAATCATTTCCGAAGACAAATATTTGGAACAGCGTGCCGAAATCCTGCGGAATATTTGACTTATAAAACAAGGCTGACATGAATGCGTCAGCCTTGTTTTTGGTTCGCTTTACGGTTGCGTTGTTATCTGCTTAACTTCTCATGATACCTCTTAAAGATCTCCCTGACGTACTTGGCCTCCAACTTCTCCCTGCCGTCTAACATCTTCTCCCAGTTCTGCATGTTCTTCACGTCGGTCACGCCGTCCCGAATCATCGCGTCAACCGTATCGTCATAGCTGTATTTGTTCTGCTTCACGCCGCTGTCCTCCTTGTATTCGTAAATGCCTACCTTGTTCGGAATCCCGGTAAACTCGGAAATATCAAGACTTTTGTATGCCGTGCCCTTGACGCGAAGCTCAAGGTGCGTGTGCGCTCCAAAGCTGTGCCCGGTGTTGCCCATGATCCC
>CAKSCV010000019.1 GCA_934444645.1 uncultured Eubacteriales bacterium
AAATGACATATCACACCTCCGATTTCACACATTCGGTATAAGTTAACGGGAAGGATGCTTTCAGAACAACGCTTTTTTGCACCGTCCAGCCGTTTTGCCGCAGAAAAGCCAAATATTCCTCGCTCGTCCACCTGCTGTGAAGAGGAAAGCCCGCCAGCTTCATGAAAAACGCTCTCACCTTGCCGGAAAACGAATTTTCAGAGTGGGTGAAGGTCGGCGCAATCAATACTCCGTTGTCCTTCAGCACCCGACGTATCTCGGCAAGAGCTTTTTCCGGCTGCGGGACAATGTGCAGGGCATTGGACACGATCACCACGTCGAAGGACTCCTCCGCATAGGGCAGGAGGAACATATCCTGCACGGAAAAGTGCAGCTTCGCCGATCGGGCATCCCGCTTTGCTACGGCGACCATCTCTGCAGAGGCGTCCGTTGCCTCGATGTGCGCCGCCGTGTTCATGATATTTTTTGCGATAAGCCCCGTTCCCGTTGCAAGCTCCAGAACCGTCTTGCCCTTAACAACAGGCTGAATCAGTTCATACATCTTTTCATATGCCGCCCGATCCTTTCGCATAAAACGATCGTACCGACCGGCGTTTTTGTCCCAGAAATTCTTGTGTTCTCGCATTGCTGTCATTCCTTTTTCCGTCAGAGTTGTCTAACCGATACATACACATCAAATGGTTAGACGCAGCTAACCAACACTTCTTTGAAAAGCCGCATTTCTGCGGCCTTCCGCTTATTCAAATAACTCCCTGCAAGCGCCATGCACCAGCACTTCCAGCACCTTCGGGTATAGTTCTCCGATCTGCTCCTTATGGGAAACGGTCAGAATCAGTCCGCGTACAGTCGCGGCGGCAAGAGAAGTTTCTCGTTTAGGAACAAGGTCATGTTTCTCCAGAAGCTGACGAATATGCGTCTCGTCGTCGTGGTAATGCACGTTTTTGACCTCATCCGGCAGTCGCTGCAAAAGCAGCTTCGCGTCGTTTTCGATGAAAACCATGTCGCCGGTATCGGAGAGCCGCTGACAAACGGTAAGAACCGCCTTTGCCGCGCGCTCTGCGGCCGGCAAGCCGGCATTTTCGCTCAATACCCGGTCAGCCACCTCGTAAAGCTCGGAATGGATACCCTCTAAAACCGCGAAAAAAAGCATTTCCTTGGATTCATAAAATTTATAGAACGAGCCTTTTGCTATACCTACAGCCCGTGTCAGCTGATCTACGGAGGTTTTCTTCATCCCCAGCGTGACGGCACAATGTCTTGTTTCCTTCAACAGTGCCTTGCGAAGCTGTTCTGTTTCGTATTCGGTAAAAGCCAAGCCCGCGCCTCCTTAAATATGACCGTTTCGGTTCTTTTGGTCATATTATAGCATACATTTTTCGGCTTTGCAAGAGGTGCGAGAAAAAAACATACTCATTTTAACAAAAAAACCGAGTTGGTTTAACGCAATGTTTCGGGATACACTGCTTCAAGCGGCGCTGCACCCCCTGATAGAAAACTGCCTCCCCCTTTGGCTGTGAGTTGCACCCCCATTAAATTGTTTCTATATAAAATTAGGGTTAGTTGTTAAACGAAGTACGATCGTCAATGATACAATGGGCTACCATACTTTTTTATTTTTCTGCCGAAGAAGCTCTCATTGGAAAACCGCAAAAAGTGTTAGAGAGGCTAAACAGGATTATATCTTCGTTTGCTTTCGGTATATTGGCAAATCAGGGCGTACTATATTGCATATTTGCAAGATTGGGGAGAAATATTAATCCGTTTTCAAAATTGCTCCCCGATACTTGTTGACTGTTGGGGAGTAATTTGATATAATATTCAAAAGAATTGTTCCTCAAAAGGGGGGGAGCTGCAATGGCAGTACAATATAGTGAAATACAGAAATTGCTCAGAAGTCGCGCTGATCTCAATGCCAGAGAAGCCCATGAAATCAGAAAGGGGCGCTTCGCAGCATTGAAAAGCAGCTTGCCGCAGCCGGTTATTCCGAGGATGACCTTTCCGCCAATGTTATAAACAACATCACCGTTACCCGCACGCTATCCGGCGGCGCGGCGCAGTTGGTGTACTATGAGTATGACGCGAACAATCGTTGGCATTTATGTTGAGGACAGCAATCCGTTCCGATATTGTGCGGAATATATGATAGCGAAACAGAGTTTATCTATCTGAGAGCGAGATATTATTCTCCCGATTTGCAGCGGTTTATTTCCGAAGATTTCATTAGGGATGGCAATAACTGGTATGCTTATTGTGGGAATAATCCGATTATGATTGTTGATTCACAAGGTTGCGAAGCAGAATTCCCAAGATGGGAGGACATGAGAGTATATTCACTGAATTTTAAAACATAGAAAGGAGTGGTGTTGCTTTGTTTCTTAAAAAATGTTTATATTTTTTAGGGATGCTAATTAGTATGTTATTCGTTTTCTCTCCATATGAAGAAACAAGTATAAACAATGAGATAGATGTTACGGAAGAAAACATTCAACATTTTTCACAGCAAATAAACCATGAGATTGATGAAAGATTGTCATATGAGTTCTTTGAAAAAAAGTGCGAAATCATTGATGATACCACCCATACAGATATTCAAATTGTGTACCCTCAATTAATGTGCAAAAGTCGAAGCACGAGCGTCTGTGAACAATTTGCTAATATTTTGATCGAACAAACAGCTCGAGAAATACTTGAGGATTTTCAAGATTTAGATACTTATATTTCAATGGACTATAATGTCTCTTTGGCAACTGATAAAGTAATAAGTGTACAGTTTTTTGGAGATGTTTACATTTGGGGAACAGCGCATCCGTCACAGTTTTGGAAGGCAATCAATATTGATTTAACCAAGGGCTCCCGGATTTCGTTAGACGCATTGTACGAATATACTATCAAGGATTACATTAATAGTGATAATTTTACTTTTTCATATGGTGCAATTGTCCCACATACTGACAATGTAGAGCTTTTATTGGCAGACTATGCAAATGATTCTTATCATGTGAATGATTTTTACTTAACAGCAGATAAGATAGGTATCGCTTTAGAAGTGAATTTCGCTTCTGGTGGATATGTACAATACGAAGCCGGGTATCAACTGCTGAAAGCGTGTCAAAAAGAAAGCGATATATGGACGTTTATTCAAAAGTAGTTATACTGTACCTACGATATGAGTATTGCAGGGGGGGAATTTTGGTTTACTTATGGAAAGGTCAGAGTGTAAAGCGGTATAATGGCGGAGGCGATCCAAACTATACCTCGAAAATCGAGAATCATTTAATTATGATGGGGTAAGAAAATGAAACACTTAAAATATTGGTGCATACTAAGTCTTTTTTGCCTAACTTATGTTGCCCTTTATGGGTGTACATGGAACGACAGTGATGACGATGAAAAACATATGCTTGAGATAAGAGAAGAAGACATAGGAGTCATGCAATTGATTGAGTATATACAAAGTGATGATCGCTACAAAAATCAACCATTATTTCAATCTATCATGTCTGTTGAGATTAATAGCTATTCTTGTAACGAAACAGTTTCGGACAAAATTTATCTGGCTACTATTACTACAGAGAACTTGTGGGAATCGGGCGTGGTTTTGATTCGGACAGAGGAAAATCAAATTGTTGGGATAGAGACGCTGCCTTTTGGTGGAAATAAATGTTTATTGAAGTATGATTTTGTCATAATAAATCATATTCCATATCTTGCCGTTTTCTCTGCAACTCATAATGGAAATGGTGATTTGGATTTTTATTTACTGTCAGAGTTGGGTGAAAATTCTGTAAAAAGCTTCACTTTGCCATCTATTATTGATACATATCGAGAGGAAAGTCAAGCATTGGCAATAGAATATGGTTTTTCGCACGAATATGACAATAGTGCTCGTGGCTCTTTGATTTATCCGCAGGGGAGTTTGAATGTTGAATATGTAGACATTGATGCTGATGGACTAACAGAAATTGTTGCGAGTGGGTTACAGCAATTAATTATAACAAATGATGAGGGGGAGGATTTTATCGGTAAGACTTTTTATGAAAAAAGAGTTTATCGATATGACAATAATAACTACGTTCTTGATGAGAATTTGAGCTGCAAAAAAGAGATAAATATTTGTGGCTAACAATTATTCTGCCCAATAATTTGAAGATGACAAAAAGTGTGTATAACAAGTTTGAAAAGCATAAATAGATTACATATCATGGTTACCTGCACGCTATCCGGCGGTGCGGCGCAGATGGTGTACTATGAGTATGACGCGAACAATCGTTGGCATTTATGTTGAGGATTCGAATCCGTTCCGGTATTGTGCGGAATATTATGATAGCGAAACCGAGTTTATCTATCTGAGAGCGAGATATTATTCTCCCGATTTGCAACGGTTTATTTCCGAAGATCCTATTAGGGATGGAAATAACTGGTATGCTTATTGTGGGAATAATCCACTTAATCGTGTTGATCCTAATGGAAAAAGTTGGGAGGATACGGTTTTAGGAATTACGTCCGCAATCGATAATGGCGCACTGTTTGATATAGTATCATGGGTATTAGATAAGTTTGGAAAAGACTTGCAAGGTTATTCTCCAAATGATCAAGAAGATTACTATTTGGGAAGATTAGTCGGCGATGTAATTTGTATGTTCATTGACGCCGGAATGGCAGCAAAAGGAATTTTCGATATTATAACAGCAATCATCACAGGTGGCGCAATAACAGTATTATCGGATGGATCTTTGGCTGCTGGAGGTATTGAAATTGCGATTGCAGGAGTAACAGAGGGGGCTATTGAGCTAAGTGGTGCGGTTGTTGCATCCTGTCGGACTACCGAGAATTTTGCAGATGATTTCCAAAATTGGCAGTATGCAAAAGCTAATAATGAATTTCAAACTCAAGGTAAACAGCGAATCTTGGTTGACCAAGGTAGCCAAGATAAACACATTGTGGGGACAAACAACTTTAAGACTTCAATGAGTAAAGGTGAACATAGAAGTATATTGACGGCTGAACCTCAAGAGTTACTTGATAATTATGCTGGAAAAGGAAATAAGATATCTGATACAAAGGAACGCGTAAATTTCGGAAAAGTTATTGGACAATACTATGATGCAGATACTGGTAAATATGTTAATACCACAAATGGCATCATACATTATAAGGCAAACGGAACTGCGCACATTGTGCCTGCACATCCATAATTCACAAACTAAAATTTATATAAGGAGAAACAAAACTATGTTTTTAGATAAAATGTTGAAAGCTATTATGCATCTTCCCATGAAAACAGGCTTAATTGTAACAATGAAAAACGGAGAAACCATTACGGGTATTATAGATACACTGTACGAAGATGACAACGATTTGGATTTTGGCAGTGAAGGATACGAAGAGTTTTATTCTTGTGTAATTGAAGTTACCGAGGTCAGTCGCGTATCGAATACGGTGTATCAACCGGGACAACTAACGGAAATAAATTGCAAATGTCCGATTGAACAAGTGCAATTGTTTGACGGTACTGTTATTTGGAACGCTTCTGAAGGATACTAAGATTGCCGAATTAAGAATTGCAGAGACAGTAAATAGTATGTGACAACGGAGATAATCAATGCGGAATGCATGGTGTTGCAGAGTATACCGGCGCACAAAATATGTATTGCTACTGCGAAGTCGTGGAGGTGGAAGAATTATTTATGAAAAACAACCTAATGGCGCAATAGAAATTGTTGAGATTATAACCGGTCATAATTATTGAGGTGGTATGATAATGAAATATAAGCATTTAATTGTTGAATGCTATTGCGGGGAACCGAAGGATGCACAAAAGTACCCATGTGAGGATACGTTTCATATAGGAGTGCATTGTTTTGAGTGCCCAAAATGTAGCTATACCTACTGTCCGAATGAGATTGCGATATCCAATGAAAAGGGGATAATTGAAAATTTTGATGATTTAATTGGTTTTGGTGGAGTGATGGAAACAGATGATGATGCGATAAATGAAGCAAGAATCCATCTTTGGCGAGAAATTTGTCGAAAAAAGATTGGCGAAGCCTATGCCGAGTACATGAAACAGATCATTGCAGAAAAATAATGCTTCAAGAGAGGTATGAAATGACAGAAAATGTATATTAAGAAGATTCGTTGGTTGAGCGAAGAAGCAAAAGAAGCAAATGCAGGTGCGTATGAATATGCTAAGAAGAGCCGTGCTCATCGTCGCGCTGTTGCTTGGAGACAAAAATATGATGAATGGTATGAGGATACGTTTGATTATACGTATGGCAACAAATATAATGAACCTTCGTTTGAAGTAATATCAAGTGATTATTCGATTCAAGAACAAGATAAGCTTGGATTAAGTCGATATGAAACATGGTCTACTGAAGTATATTTTGACAGAATTGACGAAGAAGCTGTACAGTATTATAAGTCTTTGAATGAAAAAAGAACTGCTGCTGATCAAGAAATTTCGATTCTTATCAATCTTTTCCTTTTTGCTTTGGGACTCACCGGTTTAAAAGAGACGACAGCTTCTGCGCTGATCGGACTATTCTTTAATGAGTGTAGTGTATCTTCATTATTTACAGGAAATGGTGAATTTTTTTGTACTGAAGGGAGCACATTGCAAATATCTTATCAACAGACAAGTACGTATGACTATTCTACATCAAGTTACAGTGTCACTAGAATTATGTACTATAATATTGTAGATATAGAAGGGAACACTAAAAAATTTGGACAAAAGATAGTCAACATGCCGCTATTTTGATAAAATATTTATCCATAGAGGAGAAAATATGTCTGAAAGCAGAAATAGAACAGGCAAAGTCCTGAGATGGATAGGAAGAATTATCTATCTATTTGTTTTTATTTTTATCAGCTTTATTCATCCACATATAAAAAGGCAGTTGCCATCCGTAAAATTATCCGAAGAAATAGAGATAAATTCCTTTTCTGCATTGACAGATTTGGCGGATGAATATGTTGATAAGCATACAATCGGTATATATAAACTTAGCTATTTAAGTCTTGAATATGATAAAGCGTTACATAAATGCGTAGCGGTGGATTTCGAATATTCTCACGCTTTTCTGAAATATTCATGTCGGATATCTTTCAACCCTGTGACCGGGGAAATGGTCGGAACATGGAGCAATCAAAAAGTTTTCAAAAATAAGCTGAATATGTCAACTTGGAATTTACAGTTAGAGAATATGATCAAAGTTTCGAACATGGAATGGTCAAGCTTTACGATCACGGCTATTAGTTACTCCATACAATATGAAGGCAATCATGATTATATTGAGGTTGAGTATTATAATGGTGAAAAAAGGGTGAGCTTATTGGGGTTTAGAGCCGACGATGTGCCATACTGGTTGCGGTAGTCGATACCGCTGGCGAGATAATTACCGAGTACTCTTACGACCCGTTCGGAAAACTTGAAGATGATGAAAATGAATGGTTAAAAATCTTATTTGGTATTTATGTTGAGGATAACAACCCGTTCCGGTACTGTGCTGAATATTATGATACTGAAACCGAGTTTATCTATTTGAGAGCAAGATACTATTCGCCGGATTTGCAGAGATTTATTTCGGAAGATCCGATTAGATTTGCCGAAAACTGGTATGCGTACTGTGGTAATATGCCAATTATTTATGTTGATAAAACTGGGGCAAAACCTGAACGTTTTGATTTACGATTTTGTTCTTTTCGTGATAGACAAGTTCAACCTAAAAAAAATATCCCAGATTGGGTGAATCGTATCATTTCGGGAAACGCACAATATGAAGATTATCAACAAGCTATAAACATAGATGTGAATGAATGGCAGGAATTTTCACAATATTCTGTTGTGAAAGCCCATGATATAGCAACTCGTGTGATGAGTAACTCTTTGTATACATATGAGGCTGCTAATATAGAAAACTTATCTATAAATGAATCGGCTTTTGCATATGATCTTGACCGTTTCAAGACAATATACAATGAAAATAAAGATTTATATGCAAGAATTGCAGAAGCGACCGGCATCCCACCTCAATTAATTGCGGCGATTCACTATCGTGAGTCAGGCTGCAATTTCAATACATATTTACATAATGGTGATCCACTTGGTAAACCGACGACAAATTATCCGCAAGGTATTTATTTTGATAATTTTGAAGAAGCTGCAATAGATGCATTGTCGGGTAAATCGCAATTACGCGATGCATTTAATTTAAGCGCTTCATCGACCGATATGGCTGCAATGGCGGCTTTTGCTGAACGTTATAATGGGCTGGGATACTATAATAAAGACAAAATAAGTCCGTATGTTTATAGCGGAACAAGTATCTATACGGGCGGTAAATATGTTAGAGATGGCGTTTATGATGCAAATGTTGTTGATAAACAACCGGGCGTTTATATACTCATTTCAGCCATTATATAATTGGGAGAGAGATGTTTTATGAGAAAATATCTTGTATTGTTATGGAGTTCATTATTCGCAGTGGTGCTTTGTGGATGTAATCGTGGTGTGGATATGGTTAATCCCTTTTTTCCGTATTCTGATGGGCAAGTTTTAGAATACAAAGGAAATTTCCTTTTCGATGAGGAATACTCAAAGGAAGGTAAAGTCTATGTTTCTGTATTAAAAGAGTATTCAAATGGTAAAGTAATGAAGTTGGAATTTGACACGCAATCTGATATTGAAAATCGTGAAATTTATTTTTTCGTTAATCAGCACGAAATTTGGAAGTTGTTTCAGAATATTTCATATGAAACGGTGCCCATGTTTGATGTTGAAGGTAACGGTGTATTAGTTTTTACAGATGATCTTTTCAAGATTCCGGCAGGCTCGTATGTTCAGCATTACGAAGATAGCATTGAGTATACATATTCGTACAGTAATTCTGCAACCGAAACGGGTTATTTTGAACGACTAACATTTATAAGTGATAAGGGAATTGTTAGATATTCGTGTGGTTTTGGAGCACTGCGTGATTATGTAGATGTTCGTATTATATATTGACAATCGGAAGCGTCAAGCAGTATACCTACGATGAACAGAACCGCCTGAAACGCTGCATTACCGACCTAAATTATATTACCGACTATTGGTACGACGAATTTAATAACATTACCGTTACCCGCACGTTGTCCGTATGACGCAGTTCGGAGGTTATAATATTGATAAAATTAAATAGAATTATTGCCTCGGTGAGTATGATGGCTGTTCTTGCAATTCTGTTTGTAAGCAAAATATCGCAAACGCACTCGAAGGAAGATCTTTTAGCGAATATGAGTAATGGTTTGACAGATTCGCTTATTTGCGAAATTTATGCTGAGGATATTTTGGATGTTGAAAGCACTACTTTTTCAAAAGTAATACAGATAAAGTATTATGATTACGATTTGAATGAGGACGGAAATGTTGATAAAATTGTGACAATCCAATCGCCAATACACAGCGGCTCGCATGGAGATGCATTAGATTTTCTAATTGCAACCGATAATGGTAGTTATCGCCGTATATCAAATTTGACGGTTCAGATGTATGGTAAAGAAAAAGCATCTGCAAATATGTTCATACTAAACGATATAACTAACGGTTTTCATGATATTCTGATTCAAAACGGCAAGCGTAAAATCGTGTTAAAGTATCAAAATGATTATTATGCTCCAGCATTCGACTAGAATTGAATATGTAGATGAAGTGTTTCTTAAGTATATTTCAATGTGAGCTTAGTGAATTTTCGGCTCACGTTCATCGATCGGAGAGAATAATGTGGATTTGGTTCAACAAAATAAATAAGAGTGAATGGAAGAATTTAGATCGAATAGATAAATTCCTTCTGATTTCATATATAATTATCATCATTATAGTAACAATAATAGTTTTTATATATGTTGGAGAATCAACGATTAACGAAAATCTATCTAAATTTCGCTGGAAACACAATCAGATATTGCTTCCGATACTAATACCTATATCGTTTTTGTTTGCTATAATTCTGAAAATTCGGAAAATAAGGCGGGAGAGGAAAAAGGCAAAGAAATTAAGAAACAAAAAGAAAGAATAATTTCTCAGACTACAGTATGTAGTTGAAACCACTTATGATTGGGATGGAACAATGCGCTCAACAAATACAATGTATTTTAGTATTTATAGGGCAGACGGCACATTAAAAACACAGGGATATAAGATTCTTGATCTCCCACTACCACTATAATATTTGGAGGTTTATTGGATGTGAGAATTCCACAAAAATATCACAAGCACATCATTCTAATGTTTGGGATCTATTTTGTGATTTCAACAGTACTTGATGTGTATTCTACTGTAATCAGAATAAACGGGCATATGGTGAAAATTCCGAAAGAAGTATCATTCGAATCCATTATAAGCCTTGAAAAATGCGCAAAAAAGAATGTAGAAAAATACTATGATGGCAAATGGAAATTGGTTTCGATAACTGTTGGATATAACAAAATAGACGATCATGTTGGGAAAATGCGAGCTTATTTCTATTATAATGATGACATCTCATATAATGATGACATCTCAAAAGTCAGACACACATGCACTGTGTCAATGAACTCGGAAAATTATGTTATGCAAATCAGGAAAGGTAGTGATTTGAAAAAAGGTTCATTGGAAATTAATTTAAATGAATGGAATGTGGATTTGGATGATATCATAGAATTTAATGATTGTGGATTTGAGTGGGATTATTTCTCTTTTGGAGCTTACGTTAATGAAAATAATATAACTCCAACAATTCGAATTTATTTTTCTGGAACAAATGATGCGGTATCCTATTATCTCAATCCGATAGATAGGGACATGTATAGAGCATATTAATTATGTAATCGTACATATAAATGACGGGAGAAACATATAATGTGTGTATTTAAACGGTTATTGTGTGGGCTTATCGGTTTTGCCGCAATTCTTACAAGTGTTTTCCTATCAGCGTGTTCGAGACATGGACGCACTTTGTACCAATCCGATGCTTTCAGTGTATCTTGGTTAATTGAACCCGGCAGGTATGAGGATATTCGTATACTTTCCGAAAACTATCTTGCGCTTTGCAAAGATGAGCAAGCCGGGGTATATCTCATCGCCGACAGCACCGGCAAAATTTTATCAAAGCCGCTGGATGCGTGTTGTTTGTCGGAACGGGAGCAGTGCATTCTTGCAGTGACAAGGGATAATACCTATGTATTTTATGCCACGGACGGCACGTTGTTGAGTGATGCCGCGTATCAGGACGCGTTTCCGTTTCAGGAGGGATATGCGGCGGTATGTGCAAACGGAAAATGGGGATTTATCGACCGCAACGGTCACGAAGTCCTGCCGATGGCATACGACGGCGTTGCGGACGGATTCAGCGGTGGCTTGGCGGCGGTAAAACAAGACGGCGAATGGATGTACATTCGCAAAGACGGAACAACTGCTTTTGCTTGCAAGTTTGAAGCGGCGTCGATGTTTTCAGAGGGCTTGGCGGCCGTGAAAGAGAACGGGAAATGGGGCTACGTCAACACAAGCGGTGAAATCGTTATCGAATGCAAATTTGATGCTGCGCACATTTTCAGAGAGGGATTGGCGGCGGTGTGCACAAGCAGCGATGAGGGCGACATTTGGCAGTACCTTTCAACGGACGGAGCGGTTCAATTTACAGTTCCGTATGTCGATGCATCCGACGGGCGCACGGAGATGGTCGGTGAGTTTAAGAACGGTTATGCTTTGATCTCATCGCCATTATATTGTTTGATTGACTGCGAAGGCAAGACGGTTTTGGGCGAGGATTCCGCCTTTTTGACGACTTTCAGTGAATACGATACCCGCTTCGGCGTGATTCCCGCATATATTCCGGCAGAAGCAGACGGAACGCCCGGCAAAAAGTACGGCTATGTGGATATTCATGGCGCCGAGGTTCTTCCGTTTCGGTTTGCCTACGCCTCTCCCGTGGCGGGACAGATTGCTTTGGTGACGGAATATGATATGGCATCGCAAAGCGTGAAAGTAGGTATCATCACATTTATTAAGACTTAACGTTACACCTATGACAAGGCAAACCGCGTCACGTCGATGTTGAACGAGGAAATCCGTGTATTTGTACTATCTGTCGGGCACTGTAGGGAATATCATCATTATTCGCGGCGGCAAAGAGGTTGACCGTCAGGGTTATGAGTGCGACAAAGACGGTAGCCGGTTCTGTACATCCATACGACTATGGATACGAGTATTCTTTAAGGGAGAGAGAAGATTATACTTTTGAGTATTCGGAAGCATGGGGCTGGCGAATTGTGCTATGTACCCCCAATACCGGGTGTCCGGTATTGGGGGTACATATTACTTTAGTCGGTGGTTATTCTTTTTTGTGTAAGTTGTGCCGTAAACTGTGCGAATTGTGCCATCATGCTCTATTGAGCTTTTTTTGGTGTATAATATAGAGGGATGCCAGCGACATGGTGGAAAAATCGTAGGATTGCTGATGTATTGTTTGATAGAGAAACAATGCATTGAATATGATAAAAAGGATATATGCATATGGCTTGAACTTGATTCTTTCGGATATCATCAATTTCTCCCCAAAGCATGGCTATGTTGGCTTATAGGCACATTCCCTTGGACGTTACAAGTATGAATTTAACCGCATTTACCGATCGATTCGGCATTGGAAGGGAAATCATGTATAACGACGTGCGCCTTCTTATGACGCTTTTGCTCATGGCACTTGCCATGATGGTTTTAAGAAGCATTATCCGTAAATTCGCGAAAAAATACAAGCTAAGAAAATGGCATAAGCTGTTTTGTATTGCCGTATTTATCATTGTAATTTTGGGTTTCGCCATACCCATTAACTGGCCGTTTGCAAACTTGTTTGAGCGTTCTGATCCGCCGGAAGCTGCCTATCTATATCGGAGAGACGATTCCATTATGCAGGTTGTTGATGGCAAGGACACCACTTTGATTGCTGCGCAGGATGGCAAAATTATCCGCAAAGCGTGCAAGACCAAGGACAATGTTGTACGGTGGAAGTTGCCTGCGCCAAATACCACGGATTTTCAGTTCAAATTTGTTGAGCATGATATTTTAGTAGCCCTTTACCACTACAAAGGGACTTTCGAATACTCTCTTAGAGTCCAGACTATGACCACAGAACCTATTCAGGTTTCAGATTCACTGGCATCTGAATTTGTATTTTCCGAAAAGACGTTTCCATCGACTGACCAAAAATCTGTCGAGTGTTTTGCCTATATTTCCAATCCGCCTAAAGACTATTGGGTAAAGGTCAACGATCAGACCATTGACTTGTCCGATTGGTTTTCTTGATTATAACAAGAGCCGTTTTGTATGCCTATGACACCTGCCGGCGAAAGCAGAATTGTTACCGGCTATACCTACGACGCCAATAATCGCTTGACAAAGCGCTCTGTTGGGGAGTATAATACCAGTGCAGATACCATCTATACCTATGATGCCAACGGCAATCTGTATACAACCTTCGGCCGCTCGTACACCATGAAGCCCTACCACAAAAACAGCCTGCTTGCTTCCGTGGTGTCGGATTCCATGGGCATCACGCAGTATACCTTTAACACGGTCAACCAGCTTGTGGGCGTCCAAAAGGACGGCCTTGCCGCGACATATTCCTATCTGCCGGACGGTATGAGAAGCGAAAAGACAGTCAACGGCGTGACAACCGGCCACTTGTGGGACGGCACGAATATGGTCGCTGAAACAAGCGATGACGCGGTGGTTTACAAGTACGTCCGCGGCGCAGGTTTGTTGTACACAGAAAACGCGACGGACGAAAAAACGTGGTATGTCAAGGACGCGCACGGCGATACCGTGCAGCTGACGGACGGCAACGGAAACATTGTCTGGAACTATGCCTATGATGCGTTCGGAAACCAGAAAGAAACCGTCAATTCCGGTACAGAACCGTACAACCCGTTCCGCTACACCGGCGAATACTTCGACGCCGAAACCGGCTTTATCTATCTGCGCGCAAGGTATATGGATCCGCAAAACGGACGGTTTATCAGTGAAGATCCGGTGTGTGATGGCACGAATTGGTATGTGTATGCTGCGGGAAATCCGGTTATGTTGTTTGATCCGAGTGGAATGTTAGCTTGGGATATGAACGCAGGTTATAATCTTACCGGCGATTATTATAATGATGATAATTGGTGTAAGCAGGTTGATGACTTGAATTGGGACTGGGAAACGAATTGGACTGGACCAGATCCATTTATAAGCTATGAAAATAGCGATCCTGAATGGGCACAAGCCATTATTTCGTATTATAGAAATGACTATGAGAACGCAGTGCTAAACAACAATGCAGAACAAACCAAAAATGCTTATTTAAAAATGCAGGCAATCAAAGAGTGTGTTTCCAATAATACTGTTCCTGGAGTGTTTTTGGACGTGCCTGCATATGATCAGTTAAATACTGGCGATTTGGTTTGTTGGGCAACAGTAGCTGCAATGATTACTTCTTATTATAAAGGAGATCGTATTGATAGAACAAAAGAAATTGCTGTCAGTTTGGATAAAAACAACTATAATCAGCGAAGATGTTTAGGCGAATTACAAGGACACGTTGATTTTGATTTTAGTGTATTTGTTGAGCAGAGAAGCTTTGGTGAAGTATCAGAATACTTAAAGCAAAACCGCCCATGCATTGCACGAATTGAATGGAATGACAAAAATGGACATTTCATTTTATTTACAGGCGCATTTACAGTAAACCAAGAGCAAGGAATTCTGTATAATGATCCTTGGGGCGGCACAATAGCTTATTTACCATATGAATACTTTTGCAATAATTCAATCTTTACTTGGACAGATACAACGACAACATATTATTCAAATAGGAGGTAATATCAATTGTTATATAAGCATATTTTTTCCTGGATCGGAGCTTTTTTAATAGCTGTTAATTGTATGTGTTATACGACTGCACAGGAGAACAAAGAAATGTCATATCAGATTATAGACATTGAGGCAAAATGCTTACAGTCATATCAAATTCGGCATTTTCTCGAAAACACCGATGATATCGACTATATTAAGCGAATTCCAGAGGGACGTTCTCAATTGGCAATCAATTTTCAAACCGGTGAATATTTTCGGGATGTTACACAGAACAAATACTTTAAACTAAATTTGGAGGATGTGGAGTATAATATAGGAAATTTTGAAATCTTATCCGATGAACAAAACATTCGCGTTTTCTTGGCCAAGCGTGGTATTGAAAACATTCAATGCTATTACTTGCTTGTTCTTCCGAATGTTTTGGATGGATATTTGTTATTGGTTCAAACGAATTCTTCTTTGAATTTCATTCCCTTATTATGGTATGGAAGCAGTTACGCAGAATTCAAAGATAAACAGGTTTATTCGATCGAAGAGTTTTTGACATTTTGTGCTCCACACGAGTGCAACTTGGAGATGTTGGGAAAAAACATTGAGTGTGACGTTAAACCTGTTATGTATGCCGGAACTGTCATGTATCCACTAAGAGCAATCTTGGAAGCAATTGGTGAGGAAGTGATTTGGCAACAGACAGAGTCAAGTGTTGTATTTGACAATTACAAACTTATGCTTAAAGAACAAGGAAAAGCATATCTTTCAGATTCAGATACGGGATATGTTGGTGACAGAATTGGAAGATATGTAATGCAAAATGACAGGACGATGGTCGATGAATGGCTGATAAGATATATTTTAAATCGTTATAATTTTGGTGTTCAAAATTATTGGGATACCAAAACGATTCAAATCTATTCATCCGAGTCGGTTAAAAGTCCTTGTTAAAATAAGCTGCAGGAGTCAAACTGTTTCTACAAAGCAGTTTGATTCCTGCAAAGCAACTTGTTTTCGGTTCACACATATAAGAATGGATACACGCAAAATACCTGTCTGCTATAGCAAATATAAAACTTGACAGAATTTCTCTTCGGTCAACCAGCTTGTGGGCGTCCAAAAGGACGGCCTTGCCGCGACATATTCCTATCTGCCGGACGGCATTTGCTTGATGAATAAGTAGGAGGAGATAATCATGTATGAGGCCGTGCGCTTTCTTATGACGATTTTAGTGCTGGCACTTACCGTGTGGATTTTAAGAAGCATTACACTTAAGCTTGCGAGAAAAAACAAGCTAAGCAAGTGGTATAAACTGTTTAATATTGCCGTTATTATCATAGTGTTTTTTGGTTTTTCAATAGCCATTAGCTGGCCGTTTGAAAACTTATTTGTGAGTTTTGATTCACCGGAAGCTGCCTATCGATATCTGACAGATGATCCCATTATTCGGGTTGTTGATGGCAAGGACACCACTTTTGTTGCTGCGCAGAATGGCCGAATTATTCCAAAAGTGTATGAGACCAAGGACAATGTTGTACGGTGGAAACTGCCTGCGCCAAACGCAACAAGCCTTCAATTCAAATATGTTGAGCATCATATTTCAGTATTCCTTCACCATTACAAAGGGACTCCTGAGTATTATCTTGACATTGTCATTTGGAGCACGGAGTCCATTCAGGTTTCGGATTCGATGGCATCTGAATTTGTATTTTCCGAAAAGACGATTCCATCGACTGACCAAAAATCTGTCGAGTGTTTTGCTTATATTCCAAACCCGCCCAAAGACTATTGGGTAAAGGTCAACGATCAGACCATTGACTTGTCCGATTGGTTTTCTTGATTATAGAAAGAGCCGTGGCGTGTTGAACAACCAGGAGTGCGCAAAAAATGACATTACATATCATTCGCAGTCTATCTTCCGGGAAGAAGCACTATACCGTGCAGGAAAAAGCATTTGTCGAAGGTATTGCAAATAATACCTTTGGATTATTGCCGCAAAAGCTTTCTGTAAAAACCGACGATGTCGGATATGTGTTCCGGCAGAAGAGCGTTTTGCTGCACGTGATTTTTGGCTTGTTTCCAGTGATTTATCCATCCAGTCTGCGTTCGTATGAGATCTTGAAAAATGAGAAAATCTGTGGATACAGCGAGTATCGTTTTGGGGACAGAGCCACGTATTTCTATCTGGATGAGGATTGCTATGAGCTAAGAGGGCATACGAACGACATTTTTTCTTTATTGAAAAACAACGAGCAAATCGCCGTGTTTCAAAAAGAACATTACAGTTATGCCGAGCATAACAAGTACCGGATTCTTTATGAGGAAAACGCAGAACCGGATACGGCACTTTTATTGATGTTCTGCATTCATATCGATTGCCGGTATTATCGCAATCCGGAAAATGGGATTCGGTTGGTAAACCGGGAAAAAAGCTGGGTGTTCAATGACCCTTTCCCGGAACGGGCAGAATGGACGCCTAATGCAGATTGAAGTTTTGCTGAGGACGGCTGTTGACTTCTTTTGACGCTTTGACACCGCAGGATATCGCATTTGACTAGGAGGTCTTTTATGAAAAAAACGTTTTCTATCGTTTGTATCGTCATTGTTATGAGTATTCTGCTTTTAACCTTGACTTCTTGTGGTGATAACCCTTTCCAACGTCTGATTCAACGCACTTCTCCACAAGAAATAATCGCAAAAAATGTATGTGATGCAATTGCTAACCGTGACTCGCAAAAGCTTTACCAACTCTTTTCCGAAGAGGTTAAAATGAATGTGCCTGATTTGAAAGAAAAAACGGACAAATTGCTTGAGATATACGGAAAAGACAGTTTGGAAATCCAAACACGGGCGTTATCCGGTGGCAGCGACTATCATTCCGGTGAAAAACAATCCTACGAAACTACTTTAGTGACGGTTACAACATCCGAAACAGAATATTATTTGAACCTGAATATGTGTATAGAAGACACAGAACATCCGGAAAACGAAGGGATAAAGAGGATTTTTGTATACACACCGGAACAAAAGACTTACATTTCCTTTTCGTACACTTCCGGAGAGGGAATCTGCTTCTTTTCTTTGGATGAGCCGTGGTATAATTCAAACGATTTGCAAAGATGGTCGCTTCAAATGGAAGATGACCTAATCGACTTGAATCCGCCGATTCTGTCATCCGAAGGATCGTTGTTACTTCCGTTGTTCTCTCTCTTGGATGCACTTGACGCAGCATATTCGCAAAATGAGGCCGATGGGAGCATTGATCTGGTACATGAGAATAAACATTTTCGCATTACGTTTCCGGAAGCTGACAACGAGAACTATCAGTGGATTGCGCTCACGGATCTGGATTTGGAACGTGAGCTGCGGCTCAGCAATTCAGAAAAGTATTGTGGTTTGTACACAGTGATTGATGGAACAATCTATCTTCATCAGAAAAGTGGTGAATATTTGTTATATCATTTGGGATATGAGGATTATCCAATAAAAGATAATATTTATTTCGTTCGTCCCAAGAACAACACAAACAAATAGTAAAGACCAATCTTAATTGTTCGGAAACAAGTGCACGTCATAATCATTTTAATGAGAGGAATTGCCTGTGAAAGAAGAATATGACAAAATCGAAGACCTAAAACACAGTCCCAATGCCGACATAAGGCTGCTTGCCGAATGTGCCGAAGACTGGTTTTATGATATGGAGATAACGCACTGTACGGTGGATTCGGAAAACGTGGTTGATCTTGCTATTCCAAGCGATTGCGGCACAAAACAATGCGTCATGCAGTTCCGGAACATTGTCCCCTTAAACAAAGAAAAAATCAAACAATGTGCCGGCTGTGTCGTAACGGAAATTGAGTTTCGGAAAACCGATGACGGTTCTTATACACTGGAGCTTGACTTGGTTAACAGTCCAAAAGAAAATTTCATGACGGTCAGATTTGAATTCAAAGAGATTCACGTGGAGATTTTGCCGTATAAACCGGTTGATCCATGGGATAAATATGACCAAAGCTCCAATGACAACATACGGAAACTCGCGGAATGTGCGCAAAGCTGGTTTGTCGGAGCCGAAATTACTTATTTTGCCGAAAGTCCCAAAAACGATGTTTCTTTTGTTTTATCCGCGCACGGCGGCAAGAAAAAATGTCGGCTGAAATTCCGAAACCGTGAACCGTTAGACAAGAATTTGATTTTGAAATGTGTGGGGTGTCAGGTGTTCTCGCCTTCGCTTTCCGAAAATGAAGCTGGTTACTATGAATTAAAACTTCTTACGTGGAATGAGCATAAGAAACCGATAGAACCGGTTATGCCTTGGGTGTTTGAGTTTCAGAGCATTTTGGCTGAAATCATGGGATAAATGCTTCACTCAGCGCACATTTCAAAGGCGTTTATTAAGCCATGAAGCATTTATTCTTGAAAGGCGGTATATATGAAAAAATACTATTTTATTATAGCAATTATTGTATTGATTGTATTATTGATGTATTTTTGCTTTCACCCGTTGGTTTACCAAACCAATTATTTTTCAAAACTGGGGATAGGACAAAGTCATCTTTATGATAGTATTGTTCAAAATAAAGGCGAGCCTTTGAGCATTGAACAAAACGATGCCCAAAAGTGGATTCTGTGTTATGATGGGTTGACAATAAGATTTGGCTCACAACTTGAAACCGGTGCGCTTGAATGTGTTTCAATTACGGGTAAGCAATATAAATTCGGAATTTGGAACATTGGTGTAGGTACATCACGAAAAAAGATAGAAAGTGTTTATAGGCATATACGTAAAATTAAAGATTTACCTAAGGATGAATTTGGAATTATTGAGGGAGATACCTGGGTATGGTTTAAATCTGATAAGAACGATAATGTGTCTCAAATTGAAATCACTACCGGAATTTAACAACCAAATCACAACAATGTAACAGCGAATACTTCACATTGGACGGCACAGCTGTTACCCTTAAGATTTCGTTACTAAACAATAGGAGAAAAAGTAAAATGAAAGAGTTATTTCGTAAAGTCAAATGGACACCGGTGTTATTGGCAATGCTGTTGCTGTCTTCAACCGTCTATTCCGATACATTAGGTACTGAAAATGCTCCTGTGTCCAGAATATCCTGCTTAATGGACGTTATGCAGTTACTTGGTTATGAGGAAGCGGCACAAAAACAAGTGACAACATTTTACTATAGTTTCGACTTTTTTCCGATGAAGGATATTCGTCATGGATATATGACCCGCCTTGAAGATGGATATGTTGAAGTAGCAAGCTTCAATGGCATTGCTTACGGAAGATATTACACAAAAATAGAGGCGAAAAAACTAAATAATAAGAATGAAAAGATATGGAAACAGTTACGCAAAGAACGAGGATACACAAGAGAAACACTATTTAAATATATGCCGAAAGCATGTATTTTTATTGATTCGCAAGGAAATGAAATACCGGAAGACCTCATTTGGCAGTATGATGATAGGTTATATTTCAGAGGACGCGAGACGGCTACCGTTTCCGAATGTGTAGCCTTTATGGTACGCGGCATAAAAGAGGACGAAACATTCATCGACTTGTCGCTTACGTGGAAATATGCGGAACAAATCGGATTAATTATGAAAACGGATTCGTTTTATCAAAAGCCGGACGCTGATCTTGCCAGAGAAGATTTCGACACGCTGCTTAACCGTTATTCCAAATTCGTTTCGACCTCAGAAGCAAGTTAAAAGAGCAAGAAACACTTTTTAATCCAAAACCGGGGTTCATCTGTTCCACAAACAGATGAACCCTGCCCTCACACGGCGATACAGGGCAATTGACGGACGGCAACAAAGCTGTCCTTTCAAACACAAAAACAAACGCAGATCGGTTTTGGCGAATTACGCGATGAGCTGCACCAAATTGTGCGTATAGCATAATTTGGTGCAGCTCATTTTTTACCGTCCGATGGTCTTTTGCTTTTGAATGACCAATTTGTTGAAGATAAGACAGATCAACACAAGTATAAAGGAACACGCTGACAATACCTGCTGACCGTATACCGGAAGCCCGAAAAACGTGTTTCCGCTATCCTGTATCGCCGTCATGAGCCGCCCGGCAAGCAAGGATGCGCCAAACCCGACAAGCCCCGAAAGGCTGTTTTTGACGGCACTTGCCTGTACAAAGTATTCTTTCGGTACATAATTGTAGGAAATGTTCAAAAGATTCTGATTGGTTGCAGCCTGACAGAGACTGTAAAAAGCGACATGAATCACGACAAACCATTTCGTGATTGCACCCGGAGCGGAGAAAATATTGATTCCGAAAGCAATGGCAGCAAAGATGAGACCGAGCGAAATGCCTTTGGCATAAGAATATTTGTCCGAAAAACGCCCGATCGGCTTGGAAAAGGCAAAACGCGCGAGCGTGCCTACATTGTTGATGATCTGCGTCAACGCAAGGCCGAACAGCATTTTTTTGTAGGTTCCCATGAAGCCGATCGAAAAATACATGGCAAATTTCCACAGACAGCATAACAGTACAACATAAACAAAGCTCTTGTTTCCGAGTGTGTGATGCATGGCACTTTTCAGGTCGGTCTGCGGTGCTTTTGCTTGCTCGGCGGCGCTCGTTTGCGGCTGTATTAACATTAAGCAGATAAAATCGCAAACGGCAAAAATCAAAACCGCCCCGGCCGAGAAAAGAAACCATCCGCCGGGATTATCCGCTTTCTGATAGCAGCCGGAAATAAAGCCGAAAGCGATGCTTAAAACAAGTCCGCCGAGAAGGGAAACCATTTCCTTGACGGAGGAAAACTCGGCACGTTTACCGGGATTGACAAAGGAATTGCCCCAGTTGTAGATCATGGAGGTGACAAAATAGTTCCCGAAATACGCGGCAAGAATGCAGACGATGGAAACCGGCACACGAAGGCTTGCGGATATGGGTAAAAACGGGATGAAGAAAAGCGATAAAAATAAAAGGTTGCTTGCTGTGTGAAAAATAATGGCAAACCGTTTGGTATTTTTGATTTTGCCGACAACAAACACCGTAAACAGCTCAAACAGAAAGGCCAGCGATATGAGCGACGAAACGATGCCGATCAGCGATTCGCTCATGCCGAGCTTTTCCAATAAGTACGCAAGAAACGAATCTGTCACAAGGAGCGTTACAAAATATTCAAAGCCGCATTCGCATAAGTAGGCAAACCGCGAACGCTTGCCGGCGGTGCTGTCATAGACAGCTGTTTCTTTCTCTACTGTTTCCTCTACCATAAAATAAGACTCCGTTTCATTTTTTACTGCTCTATTATACGCCATGCTGTTTATTTCGTCAATCGCCGGATGAACGAAATTTTTTCGTAAGCGGCATTTTTTGACGAAAATTTTTCGTGAATTTTGCCGCACCTCTTGTATTTGACCGAAAAATATGGTAGTATATAGGCGTATTTCAGCGTTTATGCTGTGATGAGAGGTGTTCGGATGAATCTCGAAACGCTTGCAAGGCTTGCCGAAGTATCGGTCGGCACGGTATCCAAGGCTTTTTCCGGCAGCAAGGAAATCAGTGAAGATACCAAAGAGCGTATTTTTGCGCTTGCCAAGGAACACGGCTGTTTTGACAAATACAACAAGAACCGCTTTGAGAAAAAGGTGGTTGCCGTGCTTTGTCCCGAAATCAAAAGCGAATACTATACGACGATCGCAACGCTTTTGGAACGGCAGATAACGCTGCACGGCGGAATTATGCTGCTCTCGATGACCGAGTTTTCGGAAGAACGGGAAATGATGCTTTTTTCGTATTATGCCTCGTATTGCAAGGCGGACGGCATCATTACCATCAATCAAAGCGCTGCGATTGACAATACGTTTCATGTGCCGGCGGTGGCGATTTTACCGACGGGAAATGCTGTTAAAAGCAAGAATATCGATTGCATTGTATCTGACAAGCCTGTTGCCATTGAACAGGCAATTGCCTATCTCAAAAGTCTCGGACACACGAAAATCGGCTTTGTCGGCGAGCATTTGACCATGGAAAAATTAGACAGCTTCAAGAAAGCACTTCGCAAGAGCGGCCTCTCGGTGGAAGAACGGTTTGTCGGCATCAGTGAAAAACGCTTTGAAGAAGCCGGAACGGATATCATGGATGCTTGGCTTGCCGCCGGAAACGTACCGCATGCCGTGCTTGCGGCTTACGATTATATTGCCATCGGGCTTATCAAAAGCTTACAGCGTGCCGGAAAACGCGTGCCGGACGACTGCTCGGTCATCGGTATGGATGATATTTCCGTGGTGCCGTATTTGGATGTGCCGTTAAGCAGCATTCATACGCATACCGAAGAAGCCTGCCGCATGGCAGTGGAGATTTTGTTGAAAAAAGCACAAAACCAATATTACAGCTCCCGGAAAGAAATTTTTGTTCCGTCGGAGTTTGTTGTGCGCGGTTCTTGTGCGCCGTACAGACAGTGAGGAAAAAATGAAACAAACAGCGAGACACCTTTGCGGCGTCTTTTTCGCTCTGCTTTTCGGATGGATGACCGGATTTTCCGCACACGCGGCAGTGAGCGATGCGGTGCTTGAAAAGGAGATCGGCACGGTTTCCGCCTATCTTCTGCAAACCGTACCGCAGCCGGAGGTCGGTTCTGTCGGCGGTGAATGGTGTGTGTTAGGTTTGGCACGCGCCGGATGCGGCACAGAGCGCTATTTTGATGCCTACCGTTCGGCGGCGCGGCGGACGGTACGGGAAACAAGCGGTGTGCTGCACCGTGTCAAATACACGGAATATGCGCGGATGGTGCTTGCGTTAACGGCGCTTGGCGAGGATCCGGCGGATTTTGCCGGCTTTGATGTGCTTTCGCCTTTACGTGACACAAAAAAAGTGTTGTATCAAGGAACAAGCGGCGCGATTTGGGCGCTTTTGGCATTAGACAGCAAAGCCTATGCAGCCGATGCCGCAAGAAAAGACTATTTGAATGCCATTGCTGACGGTATCGGCTCTGACGGCGGTTGGGCGCTTGTGCCGGGCAGTGCGTCGGATGCGGATTTGACGGCCATGGCTTTGACGGCGTTAGCGCCGTATGCGGCGGACGGCGAGGTAAAAAAGCGGATCGACGGCGGTCTTGCGTTTCTTTCCGCTGCTCAAAATGCGGACGGCAGCTTTTCGACAAGCGGTCACACCACCTCCGAAAGCACGGCGCAGGTATTGGTGGCGCTTTGCACCTTAGGCATTTCCGAAACGGACAGCCGGTTTGTGAAAAACGGCATGACGGTTTTGGAGGCGTTGCTTTCCTTTCGGCATCCGGATGGCGGCTTTCGGCACGAGCCGGGCGACGCATCGGCCAATGCCATGGCGACCGAGCAGGCCTTTTATGCGCTTGCCGCTGTGCGCCGCAATCGCAGCGGAAAATGTACGTTATGGGATGAGCGCGATGCTTTTGAATACCCGACGGCGGTTGCCGGTGCCGGGAGGACGGCTGTCGGCCTTCCGGGAAAGAGTGACAGTGTGAAGCTTTGCCGGGTACTGTATCCGGGGAAGACCTTTTCGGACATTGCCGGCAGTCCGGCGCGGTCTTCGATAGAAGCCTTAGCCGCACGCGGCGTCTTAAACGGCAGGCAAGCGGACATATTTGACCCGGAAGGCCTTGTGACGCGTGCCGAGTTTTGTGCCATGGTGGTGCGTGCTTTGGGGTTAGAGCCGGTTTCCGTCGACACCTCGTTTGCCGATGTTGCGAAAGATGACTGGTTTTGCTCTGCGGTGCAGACGGCGTATGCCTATGGCATTATCAACGGTGTTTCCGAAACGGCTTTTGCGCCGAACGATTCCGTTACGCGCGAACAGGTATGTGTGATGCTTACGCGTGCTGCGCGTTTATGCGGCGCGGACACGGCACTGACAACCGCGGCGATGCGGGATGCGCTTGCCGTGTACACCGATTACCGCACGATCGGAGCTTGGGCCAAAGAGGAGGCGGCTTTTTGCGCGGCAAACGGCATTTTTTCGCCGCAAACGGTTCTGTTTGAGCCGACGCGTGCGTTCTCACGTGCCGAAATGGCGGCTGCGCTGTTTTCTTTATTAAATTTTGCCGATCTTTTATAGTTTTGACGGCTTATACACAACGGAGAGCTTACATGAAAAACAAAAAGAGTTTTTATCTGTATTTGACGGCGGCGGTTGTTCTGGTTTTCATCGTTGCGGCGGCGTTTTTGATCGACCGTTCGGAGCAATCGGAACGTTTGGAACGTTTCGAAAATTCGGCGGTACAGCCTATGGATGAACCGAAAACCGAGACCGTGCGTCCGGAAGAAAACACCGCGCAAGAAAGCGGAGCGGAAGCGGAAAACAACGCCGAAGCAGACGACCGTTCATCGGATTTGCCGGAAATCGATCCGCTTCCCGAAGTGTCGGACGAATCACGCATTCCCAGCGAAGAAGCGGACAAGCCGGACGAAGCGGACAAGACGGAAGCACATGTTCCGGAGAAGCTGCCTGTGTCCGAAAGCACCTCCGGCGTACCCGGCGCGGAATCTGCGCCGGACGAGCCGTCGAAGGTGTCCGAAGAGCTGTCTTCCGGCGCAGGCGTAGTGCCGGGTGTGCCGGAGGAAGTATTACACGCAACTCTCAGCGTTACGTGCACCGTTTTGGTCGGAAATACCGCCTTGGATCCCGAAAAAGCCGCGCTTGTTCCGGATGACGGCGTGATTTTCCCGGCTGCATCGGTCGAATTCTATCCCGGTGAAAGCGTATTCAATCTTTTGTCACGCGAAATGCGCAAAAACGGCATTCATATGGAATTCAAATCGTCGGCTGCCTACCGCACCGCATATGTCGAGGGAATCGGCAATCTGTATGAATTCGATGCCGGAGAATTGTCCGGTTGGATGTACCGCGTCAACGGTTCTTTCCCGAATAAAGGTTGTTCGTCGTATCTGCTTTTGGACGGTGATACGGTGGAATGGGTCTATACCTGTGATCTCGGCAAGGATGTGGGAGCAGAGCAAACCGCGGCGGAGGCGCAGAAAAACGATGACTGAATTTGCAAGGCTTCATCCGCTCGTCTGCTTTTTATATCTGCTTGCGGCAAGCATATTTGCCGTCACGCTGACGCACCCGGTCTGTGTGGTGCTGTCGTTTGCTGGGGCAGCCGGTTATTTGGTGCTTGTGGAAAAGAAAAACGGCGCGCGCTTTTTGCTTCGTGCCGTTTTGCCGCTGTATGTGCTTGCCGCAGCCGTCAATCCGTTATTCAGCCATGCCGGCGTGACCGTGCTTGCCTATTTTCCGAGCGGAAATCCGTTAACGCTTGAATCCATCCTGTATGGGCTTGATGCCGCCGGAATTTTAGCGGCTATGCTGTGCCTTTGTGCCTGTATCGGAAAGATCATGACCGAGGAAAAATGGATCTGCGTTCTCGGACATGCCTTCCCGTCGCTCGCCTTGGTGCTTGCCATGGCCTTTCGCCTGGTGCCGCGCCTGACAAAGCAGGCAAAAGACCTGTATTTTACGCAGAGCCTGCTTGAAAATTGTGACAAAAAAGCTCCTTTTCCAAAGCTTCGCTTAGCCTGCCGTGTGATGGGAATCTTAGTGACCAAAACCTTTGAAAACGCTGCAGATACCGCTGTCAGCATGAAAGCGCGCGGCTATGGGACGGGTACGCGCAGCTCTTTTTCGGTACACCGCTTCGGCAAACGGGATGTGGCGGTGTTGCTTTCTGCTTGTGTGCTTGCTGCCGTCGTGCTTGTCGGGCTGCCGGAGCTTTCGTTTCGCTTTTATCCGAGCCTGAAAGGCGTGCCCTTGACGCTGTACACGGCATCCGCCTTTGCGGCATACGGATTTTTCTGTCTGCTGCCGCTGTTGTATGAGGGAAAGGAGGTGCTTCGGTGGAAATTGTACGTGTCGAAAATCTGACGTTTACCTATCCGGAAGCAACAAGCGCCGCGTTGACCGCCGTCAACCTTTCTCTTGTCCCCGGCGAATTTGTCACGCTCTGCGGCAAAAGCGGCAGCGGCAAATCCACCCTGTTACGGCTCTTAAAGCCGTCGGTTTCGCCGGTCGGCCGCATTTCCGGCGTGCGTTTATTTGAAGGAAGGCCGCTTGATGCCGCCGACGCCCGTACCGAAGCGCAGAAAATCGGCTTTATCGGGCAGAATCCGTCCGATTGTGTGGTGACCGATACTGTTTGGCATGAGCTTGCCTTTGGACTTGAAAGTCTCGGAGAGCCAACCGAAAAGATCCGTGCACGGGTGGCGGAAATCGCGTCGTATTTCGGCATTGCCGATTGGTTTCATAAACCGACGAATACGCTTTCGGGCGGTGAGGAACAGCTGCTGTGCCTTGCGTCGGTCATGGTCAAGCAGCCGACGCTGCTGCTGCTTGACGAACCGACCGCCAAGCTCGACCCGATTGCCGCGCACCGCTTTTTGCAGAGCCTTTCGCGCGTGTGCCGCGAGCTTGGCACAACGGTGCTTTTAAGTGAACACCGATTGGACGAGGCTCTTCCGCTGTCCGACCGTATGCTTGTTATGGAGAACGGCCGTATTTTGGCTGACAGCTCGCCGCGAACTGTTGCCAAAGCGCTGCATCGACAAAAAAACGAACTGTTTGCCGCCTTGCCTGCGCCGACACGTGTTGCCATGCTTGCCGAAGATGCCGTGCACGATCCTCCGCTCACCGTGCGCGAAGGGCGGCTTTGGCTGGAAAAACAGCCGCTTGACCGCAAAGCTGTGCCGGAGCAGCTGCTCCCGGAAGCCCCCAAAACAGTCTTGCAGGCGAAAAACCTGTATTTTCGTTATCAGAAAGACGCTTCGGACGTATTGCACGATTTTTCGATTTCTCTGCACGAAGGCGAGCTGTATGCGCTTTTGGGTGCAAACGGTGTCGGCAAATCCACGGCACTTTCCGTGCTTTGCGGCAAAAACAAGCCCTTCCACGGGACGCTTCGGCTTTCCGACGGCAAAAAAGCGGCCATTCTGCCGCAAGAGCCGACCGATCTGTTTTTCGGCAAATGCGTCCGCGAGGATCTGCTTGCCGTGTGTGATGCCAAAGACGCGGAAAGCGGCAAACGCTATGACGAGCTTGTACGCTTTTTCGGCTTAGAAACGCTTCTTGAGCGTCATCCGTATGACCTGTCGGGCGGCGAACGGCAAAAGGCGGCGCTTGCCAAGCTGCTTTTGTCGGGAGCGGAGGTGCTTCTGTTGGACGAGCCGACCAAAGGGCTTGATGCGCCGTTCAAAAAAACGCTTGCGGCGTTGTTTGAAGCCTTAAAGCAGCGCGGGGTCAGTCTCCTCGTGGTGTCGCACGATCTCGAATTCTGCGCCGTGGCTGCCGACCGCTGCGGCCTGTTTTTCGACGGCGGCATTGTCAGCGAGAACACGGCACACCGCTTTTTTGCGGACAACCGCACGTATACCACCGCTGTGCACCGGATGAGCGAAACGCTTGTGGAAAACGCTGTCACCGAGGAGGATCTTTTGTGTGCGCTTGGAAAAACGAGCTTGCGGCAGAACCCGGACGGCGGCTCTGCTTCCGAGCAAACACCGGAACCGCCTCCGAAAACGAACGAAACGGCGGACGAGCCGCAACCCAAAGCGGCATTGCCAGTATCACAAGAAAAGTCTGCCGCCCATTCGCTGACGGCTGCGTTTTTGTGGCTGGTGCTCGCCGTGCCGCTCACGGTTTTATGCGGCATCTATCTGTTTGACGACCGCAAATATCTGTTTATCAGTCTTTTGATCATGGCGGAGACCGCGCTTCCGTTTTTTGCTCTGTTTGAAAAGCGAAAGCCGAAGGTGACCGAGCTTGTAGTGCTTGCCGCGCTGTGTGCCGTCGGTGTCGGCGGACGCGTGGCCTTGGTTCATGTGCCGCAGTTTAAGCCGGTGGCGGCGCTTGTCATTGTGAGCGGCGTATGCTTTGGCGGCGAATATGGCTTTTTGGTCGGTTCGCTTGTGGCGTTTTTGTCCAACTTTTTCTTCGGGCAGGGACCGTGGACGCCGTGGCAGATGTTTGCCTTCGGACTTATCGGACTTTTGGCCGGCGTGTTCTTTTATCCGCCAAAGAAAGTGCGCGGGTCGCTTTATCGGCTTCGGCTGTGTGTTTTCGGCTTTTTGACGGTTTTGGTGCTGTATGGGGGACTGCTCGACATGGCGACCGTTCTCATGGCGGAGCCGTATCCGACGCTTGCGGCGTTTCTTGCCGCGTTTGCTGCCGGATTTCCGCTTAATTTGATCCATGCGTTTTCCACCGTGCTGTTCTTATTCTTCTTCGGAGAGCCGCTCATGGAAAAATTGGAACGGGTGAAAACAAAATACGGGCTTAGATGACACGTCTTAAACGATTCTTAAGGGTTTGCTTGCTTGTATCTTAAGGGAAAAGCGGCTATAATGAAAACAGAAAACGGCAGGGTGCCGGAAAGGATACGCAAATGTACAATATTTTGGTATGTGACGACGAGAAAGACATTGTTTCGGCACTCGAAATTTATTTAAACTCCGAGGGATACCGTGTTTTGACGGCCCTCAACGGCAAAGAAGCGTTAAGCGTCATTCGGAAAGAGGACATTCATCTGGTGCTTCTTGACGTGATGATGCCCGAGATGGACGGTATCACCGCGATGGTGGAGATCCGAAAGCTTACCAACATTCCCGTGATTCTGTTAACCGCCAAAAGCGAGGACAACGATAAAATTTTAGGCTTAAACATCGGTGCGGACGACTATATCACAAAGCCGTTCAACCCGATCGAAGTCATGGCGCGCGTCAAATCGCAGTTACGGCGCTATATGAGTCTCGGCGGCGGCGCGGTCAAGCCGTCGGTGCTTGCGGTCGGCGGCATCGAATTGGATGACAATGCCAAAATCGTGACGGTGGACGGCGACCCGGTTGGTCTGACACCGACCGAATATGACATATTAAAGCTGTTTATGGAAAACACCGACACTGTTTTTTCACCCAAGGATATCTACCGCCGCGTATGGAATGATTCACCGGTCGGCGCGGAGGGAACGGTGGCCGTACATATCCGTCACCTGCGCGAAAAAATCGAAATTACGCCGGCTGAGCCGCGCTATATCAAGGTCGTTTGGGGCAAAGGCTACAAAATGACCGGCGGTCCTGAAAACGTGCGGTAAAAAACGTCTGTTTGCCGCGAAAGGAGTGATGCATATGAAAAAGAAGATTTACACAACGCCGATTAAGGTTACGGCCATGTTTTTGCTTGTCTTAATTACGGTATTTGTGCTTTTGGAAATCGTGGCGCTTGTCGTTTTGTCCGAAAACAACGCGTTTTTTGATAACGGTGTCAGTCTGCGCCGCATTGCCTATGAAAGTGCCGCACAAGAAGCCTTCGATGACGTTATGGATCGCTACATTTCGCCGCGGCTGGAAGGCTACAACGAGTCCTTCGACTATATTGCCGAGCGGTATTCGCCGGAAAACAGCAATCTTTTTTTCGAGATCACCGATGACGGCGGAAACCTTTTGTACCGGAATTACAGCGAATCGGATTACCGCTATAAAGAGGTCATCGGCAAGCGGATCGTATTTGTGTCGGAAAGCGTCTATAACGGCGGCAGCTATTGGAACGACAACACAAACGCCATGGACAGCACACTGTTGGAGGAGACGGCGAACAGAGCTGCTTTGCCGACAGACGACCGCTTCGAAAACGGCATTGCTCTTTCCGTCGTTCCTGCCGAGGAAGTGCCAACCGATTTTGTGACCGAAAATACGGATACGGAAAGCATTGTCGAAGCACCGCCCGGGCGTGAGGTAACGCTGACCTTTACGGCTGCGGTTCGCACGACGTTAACGGCAAAAGATCCGATCTATTATATGCTTGGTCTTGCCGATTTTATCGTTGTGAATCGGGTGGGAATTGCCGTCACGTGCGTCATTGGCTTGATTCTGGCAATCATCTTGTTCATATATCTGCTTTGCAGTGCCGGACATCATCGGGACGCTGACGGAAAGGATGAGATCGCGCCGGAAATCTTGGATACCATACCGCTTGACCTGTATGCCGTGTTTGTGTTCTGGGTAAGCCTTGCGTTCGCGTATGTGGCGGTGGAAGCGCTGCTCATCAATCTGTTCAGCTTGTTATTGCGCCTTTCGACGGCGCTTGTGTGTGTGATTTGCGTGGAGCTGTTGGTGCTGTCGCTCATTTTGACCTTTGCGACGCGCGTCAAATGCGGCAAATGGTGGCGCACGACACTTATTTATAAGATTTTTGCGTTGATTTTCCGCATTTTCCGCTGGTTTTTCCGCAAACTGCGTTTGATGCTGCTCGAAATCCCGGCTCTGTGGCGGTATGCGGTGCTGTTTGCCGCCGTTTCGCTTGTCGAGTCAGCCGTGCTTTTGTTCACCGAGCGCGGCACGGTGCTGTTATGGTGGTTTGCCGAAAAAATCGTTGTGGCGTTGGTCGGCTTCTTTGTTTTAAGTGACTGGAAAAAGCTTGTGCGGGGCGCAAAGGAAATTGCGGACGGCAACACCGGCTATCGCATCGATACACGGAATATGTACGGCGATTTCAAAACGCACGCGTCCTGCCTAAACAATATCAACGACGGTGTGCAGAAAGCCGTCAATGACCGCATGAAGAGCGAGCGGCTGAAAACCGAGCTTATCACCAACGTGTCGCACGATCTGAAAACGCCGCTCACCTCGATCGTCAATTATGTGGATCTGATGAAAAAAGAGGATATTCAGCCGGAGAAAGCGAAAGAATATTTAGCCGTGCTCGACCGCCAATCCAAGCGGCTGCAAAAGCTGACCATCGATTTGGTGGAGGCCTCCAAGGCTTCGACCGGAAACATAGCGGTCAATGCCGAAAAAACCGATATTTCCGTCTTTTTGTCCCAGCTTTCGGGCGAATATGAGGAAAAGCTGGCAGCCAAGGGCTTGCAGCTGGTCGTGACTTCTCCGGAAGAAAACCTGTATATTTATGCCGACGGACGTTTGTTGTGGCGCGTGTTCGATAACTTAATGAACAACATCTGCAAGTATGCCCAAGAAAACACGCGTGTGTATATTTCGGCCTCGGTGCAGAACGGAAAAGTGATGATTGTCTTCAAAAACATTTCGCGGTATCCGTTAAATGTTTCCGGCGAAGAGCTTATGGAACGTTTTGTGCGCGGTGATGCATCGCGCAACACCGAAGGCAGCGGGCTGGGGCTTTCGATTGCCAGAAGCCTTGTCGATTTGCAGAAAGGCAAATTTGAGCTTGTGGTGGACGGCGATTTGTTCAAGGCGATCGTTACGTTCGACCGCTATTACGATAACACGCCGCCCGAAACGGCGGAAAACAGTTAAAACACATAAATGAACCGACCGCCCTCTCGTCGATTGCCGCGCGAGAGGGCGGTTTTATATTCAAACACTGTTTTTTCGGAAGATATTTCACAAATTCAAGAAGATAGAGCCTTTTATTTTATCCGAAAATCGTATATGATAAGAATACTCTATAAAAACGGAAACGAGGAAATCGCCATGTATAAGGTCTATATTCCCGTGATGAATCATAAGCTGTCGGAAAAAAGCAAGAAAGCGTTGGTGTCGGAAATCAAGCGTTCCGAAGCGACAGCGGTGTTTTTGACGTTTTCGCGCGTTTTGCGCAGCGAAGAGGTGCTGCAAACGGAACTTGCCATCTTCTGCGAAAACAAAGCGTATTTAGAAGAAAACGGCATAACGGTTTATGCATGGCTTGCGCCGAGCATCGGCTATGGCGGAACGAGTGCGCCGTATGTCACCGACAACGACGCGCCCGAGGTTTACACGCGCATTCGCTTTACCGACGGCGGCGAGGTATTCGCCTACTGCCCGACCGATGAAAATTTCCGCGCGGATTTTATCCGTACCTTAAAGGCACTTTGTTCGACCGGCGTCAAGCAGATCCTGTTTGAGGACGATTTCACGCTTTCGGGCGGCAAACGCGTCGGCGCTTTGGGCTGCTGCTGCAAAAATCACCGGCGGTTGCTAAATGAGCGCTTGGGCGAGGAATTCACCGATGCCATGATTGCGGAACACGTCGTGACGGGTAAACCGAACCGTTTGCGCAACGTTTGGCTCGACGTGATGGGAGCCACCTTAAACGGCTTTTGCGCCGAAATCGAACGGGCGGTACACGCCGACTACCCGGAAGTTCGCTTAGGGCTTTCTGCCAACAGCTCCTCGTTTTTCTGCGAGGGGATTTCCGCTGCCGATCTTGCCAAAACGATTGCCGGAAAGAATCGTCCGTTTATGCGGCTTACCGGCGCGCCGTATTGGCAGAATGCCATGAGCCTAAACGCTAACGTGGAGGCTATTCGGCTGCAAAATGAATTCTGCGGCGATGCGATCGACTGCATGACCGAAGGCGACACCTATCCGCGGCCGCGCGTGTTTGTTTCGGCTTCAAAATTGGAGGCCTATGACATGGCTTTGCGTGCCTCCGGCGAGACCGATTCGATCTTGAAATATATGATCGATTACACGTCGGATGCCGATTATGAGACCGGCTATATCGACCGCCATGTCCGCAACAAGGCACTGTATGCCGAAATCGAACGCCGCTTTTCGGATAAGAGCAAAAAGGCGTGCGGCATCAACGTGTTTGAGACAGTAAATCTGTTTCGTGACGCAGAAATCGACGACCTCGGCGATTTTTATCACCGCGGTGAACGCGGCTGTCTGCCGACCATGAGCGAGTGGTTCTTATCCGATAACTTTGTGCCGACCTGCTATGGGCGAAACGACACGGTAAGCCTTGCTTTCGGCGAAAACGTGACGCGCTTGAGCGGCGGGCAGATGAAAAACGGTGTGATTACCGATGCGGTCGGCGCAAGGCTGCTCATGGAAAAAGGTGTTGATGTCGGCATCGAACATATGGAAAAAATGCTTCGCCGGCCGACTGTTATGCAGGACAGCTATGAATACAGCGTGCGTACCGGGACGTTCGTTTCGGCAACCTTGGAGCATGAGGGCGTCTTTTACGACATGAAGCTGAAACGCGGTGCGCAGATCGACTCTTGGTTTGTCGATCCGCCGGCCGGCTTTGATCTTTCCGCACCCGATTTTCTGGAAAAGACCAAGAAGCTTGTTGCGTGTTATTACTACGAAAACGCCGACGGGCAAAAATTCCTTGTCTATTCGTTTGTGCCGAACAGCGTGTATGTCACGACCGGCTGGGGCAACGGCGTGTTCAAAAGCTATCTGCGGCAGGAGCAGTTAGCGCATTTTTATGAAAAAATGCAAGGCGAGCCGCTGCCTGCCATGTGTTACAAAAATCCGGGCGTGTATCTTTTGGCAAAAAAGAGCGATGACGGAAACGAGATGGATGTGCTGCTTGTCAATATGTCCGAGGACAGTATACTCACGCCGAAAATCCGCTTGAACAAGACCTACCGCACGGTCGATGTTTACGAAAAAAGCGGTGTGTTAAGGGAAGACACGCTTTGCTTGGATGAAGACATTCCGCCGTATGACGCACGGATTTTCACGGTAAAAGCCTAAGAAACCGCCTTACAATATAATAAATCGAATATACGTCAAAGAAGCTGTCTGTTAGTCACAGGCAGCTTCTTTTGCGCGTTTATGCATCTTTGCCGACTCTGCACCGTTGTCACAAAAGGCTCGGGAAAAAAGCAATCCTGTTATAACACAGAAAAGAGTTTTTATGGTATTCTGTATGCAGAAAGAAAACGGTAATTCCGAAACGCGGTGCGTAAGAAAACCAAACTTTTTCACAAAATGTGCCGCAGCGGATTTATCAATAAACAGACAAAGGAGTGCGAGTATGCGTTTTAAGAAGGGAATTTTTATCAATTGTCCGAATGCCTATGAATCGCCGGAGACACTGATTGCTGCTATGAAACGGGTGAAGGCACTCGGCGCGGACGGTGTTCAGCTTTCCGGCATGACGGATTTGGATAAAGCCTATGCCGGTTTCCGAAACAGGATCCGCACGGCGGCTGATTCGATGGGACTTGAAATCTGCGCCGTCTGCGGCGATATCGGCGTGAAATTTCACGACACCGAACGCCGCGAAGGGCTGTACGAGACCATGAAGCAGATGTATGACATTGCGCTTTCACTCGGAACGAGGATCGTGACGACACACATCGGCGTTGTTCCGGCAGAGCGCACGCATCCGCGCTATGGAGTTATGCTCGAAACGTTCGGTACGATCGCAGAAATTGCCGCACCGATGGGCGCCTATTTGGCAAACGAGACCGGCCCGGAGGAAGCACCGGTACTCAAAGCGTTTTTGGATGATGTGGCTTCTCCGGCAGCGGCGGTAAACTTTGACCCGGCCAATATCGTGATGTCCACCGGCGAAAAAGCCGAGGAAGCGGCCAAAATTTTAGGCAGCTATATCGTACATACGCACGCTAAAGACGGCATTCTGTTAAAGAAAGCGAACCTCGAGGTCATGTACGGCGTTTGCCACGATCCTTCTTTCCGTGAATCCGATTATTGCAAAGAGGTTCTCATCGGCGAGGGCGATGTGCATTGGAAAGCGTATTTGGACACGTTGGAGGCTATGGGCTATAACGGTTATCTGACTATCGAGCGCGAAGGCAGCGCGACGCAAGAGGAGGATTTTGCCGTCGAAATGCGCACGCTTGAGCAGTTGATCTGATTTCGGCGAGAATACACACCGAACCGCGCAGGGGTATGAAAGGCATCTCCTGTCTGCCGGTTAAAATGAAATAAATTCTATTAGTGAGGAAAAGAACCATGGAAAAACTGAAAATTGCCATTATCGGCGTCGGCGGCATATCCGGCGCACACATTGACGCGTATCAGCGCAATCCCCATGCGGAGCTGTATGCCTTTTGCGATATCAACAAGGAACGCCTCGAACAAAAGGGCGCAATGTACGGCATTACCCGTCTGTACACCGATGAAGACGAAATGCTTGCCGCATTGCCGGAAATCGACGCCGTGAGCGTTTGCGTGTGGAACTGCAATCATGCCAAATGTGCTATTAAGGCGCTTGACGCCGGAAAACACGTGCTCTGCGAAAAGCCGATCGCAAAAACGGTGGAGGAGGCCGAGCAGATGCTTGCCGCCGCCAAACGCAACAACCGCCTTCTCATGGTCGGCTTTTGCTGCCGCTTCGGCAAGGACGCGGAAATCATCCGCAACTACCAAGAAAAGGACTTTTTCGGCGATATTTATTATGCAAAAGCCTCGCAGTTGCGCCGCAACGGCAATCCGGGCGGCTGGTTCTGCAATAAGTCCATGTCCGGCGGCGGCCCGCTCATCGACCTCGGCGTCCATATTCTCGATATCACGCGCTTTTTGATGGGCAATCCCAAACCGGTCTCGGTTTTCGGCGCGACCTTTAACAAAATCGGCAACCGCAAAGGCGTGCGCAAATCCGAGGACGCGTATATCTGCTCCGATACGGACGAAATCTGCGATGTAGAGGATTTGGCAACAGCAATGGTACGCTATGAAAACGGCGCGGTTTTGGTGTTAGACACCTCCTATGCGCTCAACATGAAGGAAGATTTCTATTCCATCCAGCTTTTCGGAAGCAAAGGTGGCGTTCGTGCCTGCCCGGATTTTGAAATGTATACCGACGATAACGGCTACATGGTGAACATGACACCGGCCGGCATCCGCATCGATGAATCGGGACTGTTTGTCCGCGAAATCGCACATTTCGTCGATTGCATCCAAAACGGCACGCCGTGTATCTCGCCTGCCGAGGACGGATTGGATATTTTGCGAATTTTAACCGCTGTTTACCGCTCGGCGGAAACCGGCCATGAGGTGCTTTTATAAGTGGAAATAAGGGAGCGAACGGCCGGCGCGGATAAGCGCATCGGCATCGATATCGGCGGCACCAATATCAAGGGTGTTTTGTTAGAAGGCAGAAAAATACTTAAAAGAGTGAGATGCTCGACACCGTCGCACATACCCGGTATGACGGTGAAAGCGGTCTGTGAGCTGGTGGAGCGTCTTTCGGAAAAGCAAAAGCCGAATTTGCCCATCGGCATTGCCTGCGCCGGAGAAATTGACGAAAACGGCGTGATCACCGCGGACAATCTCGGCTGGGAAAAGGTGGATTTCGCGTCCGGACTACGAAAAGCCGGCCTTTCGGATTTCGCCCTGTATCAGGACGCCTATGCAGCCTCCGAGGCCGAATATCGCGCCGGAGCATTGCAAAATACGCCGAATGCGGTGTATCTCTGTATCGGCACGGGCATCGGCGGCAATGTCTTTATGGACGGTCGGTCACTGCGGAGACTTTCGAAAAACTCCTGCGAACTGGGGCATATGAGCATTCACGCGGACGGCCGCCGCTGCAGCTGCGGCAATAAGGGCTGCTTTGAAGAATACGCTTCTGCCGGCGCACTTTCGCGCATGAGCGGCAGCCGGTATTCTGCCGCCGAAATCGTCCGGAGGGCGCAAGAGGGCGATGCGGAAATGCTAAAGCTTTGGGAGGCCTATTTGGGTGAGCTTGCGGCCGGTGTTATGAACTGCTTGATTCTGTACGCACCGTCGGCTGTTTGTATCGGCGGCGGCATGAGCCTGTCGGGCGAGTTTCTGCTGTCGGGACTGCACACAAAGCTACGGGAGTTCCCGTATTTCAACAATTGTTTTTCAAATGTGCGGCTGCTTACGGCTGCTTTTGCCGGAGAGGCGGGAGCGGTCGGCGCGGCACTGCTAACCGAAGAAGCTGTTTGAAAAAACGAGGAGAAGCTATGTTAAAAAGAAAAATCGAAAACGGTGAAAAAACCGTCGGCATGTATGTGCAGCTTGCGGACAGCAGCATTTCGAAAATTGTCGGTCTTGCCGGATATGATTTTATCTGGGTGGACAACGAGCACAGCTATATGTCGAGTGAAACGCTGCTTAACCATATTATGGCACTGCGGTCTGTCGGTGCGGAAATCGTGGTGCGTGTGCCGCAGAACGACTTAACGCATTTGAAGCACGTTTTGGAAATGGGCGTGGACGGAATCATCCTTCCGATGGTAAGAAGTGCCATAGAGGCCGACGAGATGATTGCCGCCACCCTCTATCCGCCGCTCGGCACGCGCGGCTTCGGCCCGATGAACGCCAACGACTACGGTTACGAGTCCGCAGCGGCGTATGCCGAAAAGAGCAACCGGGATTTGTGCCGCTTTATCCAAATCGAACACAAGGACGCGGTGGAACACTTGGCGGAGATTATCCGAAATCCCTATATTGACGGGTATATTATCGGTCCGAATGATCTGTCCGGTTCTTACGGAATGCTCGGCGAGGTGTTTTCGGACACCATGACCGGCATCATACGCGGCGTGGTGGATTATCTCCATCAAAACGGCAAATATGTCGGTATTGCCGCCGGCGGCTGTACGGAGGATGTGCTTGCACATTGGAGCAGTTTTGGCGTGGATCTGCTAACGGGCGGCGCAGATTTTGATTTTCTGCGCGAGATGGCAATTAAAAACCGTGCCTTGTTGGAAAAAATCCATAAAACGAAGCGTTAAACAACCAAAAACGAATCCGAAAGGGGATATAAGCATGGCTTGGAAAGAAATCAAACACGATTCTTATACCGTGGAACTGGAAGAACCGACCCTATATGTCGATAACAAAGCAAGACATCGCAGCGGCCATATGGGACACGCTTTAGCGGAATTTGCACCCGGCTGTATCATCGATTTCAACTCGAATTGCTCGGCTGAACATTGGACCGGACATTCACCGTACGGTTGGATGGAATACCGTATTTCAACCGATGCAGGCAAGACGTTTTGGCCGGCGATTGACCTGCCGTATTCCAAAAAAGCGTTTTTAGATGGTCTTTTTTCGGTTTCCGTGGAAAAAGCGGTGGTGTGTGCCGATGGCTCCATTGTTGCTTTTGGTGTTCGGAATATAGGGGCAATGATGGGCGGCTTGGCTGAGCCGTGGAGCACGCCAACGGCGGTACGCAGTGAAGATCAGGGCAAAACCTGGTCGGAACCGTTCGAATATGCTCCGTATGAGGGGAGAACCTATGACGCGTTTGTCTATAACGGCACGATCTATACGCTTCACTTTTGCAATCCGGACTTTTTAGGCAAGAAGCCGGAGCATATGTACCGCGTTTATAAAAGCGACGACTGCGGAAAGACGTTCTCGGAGTTCAGCGTCATTCCGTTTGATACGGAAAGACGCGGCTATGGCGCACTTTTGGCGGATGACGACGGCTCTTTCCACGCCTTTGCCTACAACGAAGCGAATGAATGCGAGATGGATCATGCCGTCAGCCGTGATTTCGGAGAGACCTGGACGGTGTTAAAGCCCTGCCATTTGGCAAAGGGCATCCGGAATCCGCAGATCGCAAAGCTGGACGGCGTGTATCTGCTTCACGGTCGTTCGGGCGGCGAAAAAGGCTTTGTGCTGTACAGCGGCGAAAGCTTGGACGCATGGGATGAAGGCTTGATGGTGGTTGAAAACCTTCGTGCGCCGGCCTATTATTCCAATAATTTGAATCTGCGCGACGAAAAGGGCAATTTCTTGCTTGTGCAGTATTCCGATTCGTATGATGAGCAGGAGAAAGCACGCGTCAATGTCATGCATATGAATGTGAGAATCAAACGATAACAAAATCCGTTTTTGATAATGCGCAAAAGAACCGTAAACGATGGCTTTACGGTTCTTTTTGCATTTTTGCGGATTGTCTGATTTTATCAAAAATGCGGCGTGTGACATTTCATTCATTTGGTTATAATTTTCTGACAAAGTATCCGATTTTATATAAAAATAAGCCTTTTTTGAGTTGTCCCCCTAAATTTGGTATGATATAATGATGATGAAGATAGCGCCTGTGCGGAAAAATGCGGCATTTTTGCCAAGATCCGTCGTCGGCGCTTGTCAGCTATGCGTTCACGCTTTGGTGGACACTCTCTCCTTTTTGCCGAAGTCCGAGCGTGCGAATCGGACTTCGTGCGGAGAAAGAAAGCCGTAAAAGCTGAAACATATATAATAAAAGGAGTTGTTTGTATGAAAAAAGCAGTATTTTCCCTTCTTGCCGCGGCGCTTTTGTGCAGTGCCGTCCCGGCGCACGCCTTTGTGCCGGAATCTGTGGAAACCGTTTCGGAGAAGTCGTTTTCTTATGAAAGCGATACGCGTCTGCACGCCGAAATCCTGCCCGGCAGGAATTTGCTTACCGGCACCGACAAGGCTGTGACGTTTGACACCTCTGCCGACTTGGATTTGTTTACGGTCACCTCCAACTTCCCTGAAAAAATCATCGAAACCGGTTGGCAGGAGAGCAACCGCAGCTTGCGTCTCGGCTTTCCGGAAGCACGTGACGTTATAAGCTCGGGACATCATCAGGCGGTTTTGACCGCCCAACTTGGCGTGACGCTCGACCGTCCGGCGTATTTTACGGTATCGACCGAAGGATTGTATGCGATCTGTGAGTTTGGCGGCGCTTGGATCTATCAGAATATCAGCGAGACCTACAAAAAAGAAGCAGTCGCGGACAATTTCAAAGGCGCGCCTTGGGATACCGATACGCTGACCTTCAAAATTTGGAACGTGGAGAACTATAATCAGAAAAAATACATCGACAACATCGCCGTGATTCCGTATTATCAAGTGACCTATAAAAATGTCGGCCGCGACGGACAAGTGCTCGGCGAAGATGTTGTGACCTATACGCTCGGTGCGACTGCTCCGAGCATCGCTGACGACGGTTCGATCGTGACGGCAAACGGCTTTGCGCCGACGCACAGTCTTTCCGAGCCGGGTTCGCAGTTCCTTGGCTGGTCGACCGAAGTAGGCGGTGCGGTTATGAGCGAAATTCCGTTTGCCGGAGAGGATCTTGTGCTGTATCCGGTTTGGAGCGAGATGACCTTCCTGCCGGGCACCAACGTGTTGACCGGCACCCAAAAAGCGTTGACCTTCGACAAGGAATCCGATGCTTCGCTCTTCACAGCAAAGCCTGTGTACGATGCCACCAAGACTGTTTCGCTGTCGTGGGACGGTGAAAATAAGCGTCTGAAAATGCATTTTCCGGCAGGAACCGACGCAAGCTCACATTTTGTGGCAGCGTTGTCGGCAAAGCTTGGCACCAATCTCGACCGTCCGGCGTATTTTACGACACGCGTCAATTCGTTCTTTTCCTTAGTATATTTCATGGACGACGGACAGATCGGCGAAAATCTTTCCGATTCTGCCATCGATAAAGTTGTTTGCGGCACCAACGGCGGTAAGGTTTGGAACACCGATACGCTTTCCTTGAACATATGGAATCTGTATGGCTATGCGTGCGACAAATATGTGGATGATGTTGCGGTGATCCCGTATTTCCGCGTGACCTATAAAAATCTTGACCGTGACGGAAATGTTCTCGGCGACGACAAGATCGGCTATACGCTCGGCGATACGAGCAGAATCACCGTGGCAGCAGACGGCTCGATCTCTCTTCCCGAAACCTTTGTCCCGACCGAAAAGCTCATAGCAAAAGGCGCAAGCTTGCTTGGCTGGTCAACCGAACAGGGTGCCCGGGAACCCATGACGGAAATTCCGCTTGGCGAGAGTGATATTGTGCTGTATCCGGTTTGGGGTGAGATGCAGATCGTTCCCGGTGCAAACCTCTTTACCGGCACCAAAACGGCATTGACCTTTGCTTCCGCCGATGAGCTTGCGTTCTTTGACATTGCAGCCAAATGGGACAGCAGTGTGGAAATGAACTTAAAATACGATGCCGATTATGAGCGTATGCGTATCGATTTCCCGGCTAAGACCGACGCCAGCGGCCATTTTGTTGCGACTCTTTCCGCGCCGCTCGGCACGACGCTTGACCGTCCGGCATTCCTTGCGGCGAAGTCCTATGCGCTCTATGTGTTCTATCAGTTTGGCGAAGACGGCATCTTTTTCTCGGATACCACCGGCGAATGGGCGACCAAAACCGTGTATGCGAACAATGCCGGAAAGCCGTGGAACACCGATGTTCTGAATTTGGATATTTGGAACATTTACAGCTATAACACGCAAAAATACCTCGACAATTTCGCCATTGTTCCGTACTATAAGGTGACCTATAAAAACCTTGCACCGGACGGTTCTTCGCTCGGCGATGATATCGTTGCCTACACGCTCGGCGACACTTCGCTCTTTGCCGTGGCGGATGACGGCACCATTACGACAGCCGAAAGCTTTGCACCCGACCAAACCTTGGAAAGCACGGACTTTCTCGGTTGGTCGACCGAGAAGAACGGCACGGTCATGAGCGAAATTCCGCTTGCCGGAGAGGATATTGTGCTGTATCCGGTTTACAAAGCTCCGGCCGCACCGGCGATGACCGGCGAGCTGTCGCTGCGCACCTCCGGCGCACAGGGCATTCGTTTTAAGGCGAACATTGCCATCGCCACGCACCTCGACAGCACGGAATACGGTTTTCTCGTGACCCGTCAGGCACTTCTTGACCAAACGGGCACGAGCGATGATGCTTTTGTTCTCGGCTCTGCCGTTCCGTATGTCAAGGGCGTTGCCTATCAGAAGGATCGCGCGTCCAATTTCTCCTATGACAGCGGCGACGGCGTCCACTTCCTCTATACGGCGGTTTTGCGCGGCATTCCGCAAAGCAAGCCCTATTATACGGAAAAAATGGTCGTTCGTCCGTATGTGACGGTGGCAGGCGTGAACTATTACGGCAATGTGCAGAAGGCTTCGGTGGAGGATGCGGTAGACGCACTTTTGGCGAACAATCCGGAAGCCGCCGGCGATGCCTATGTCAAGGCAATTTTGGAAACGCTTGGCCGCTAAAGCCGCTTGGATGCACCACGCTCGACAGACGACTCACTCCTTTCGGTTCACATTTTGGTGAACGGTTCTCCGGATACCGACCACAGGATCGGGTACACAGTGGTTTCGGTATCCGGAGTAAGGCTGTGATTTCTTTCATTATTATATATAAGCAAAAACTGCACTGCCGCATTTTTCTTTTTGAGCGGCAAACGGAGGAACAGACAGATGAAAAGACAGATGAAAAGACCACACAAACGCATCATCGGCATACTTGCCGCGGCACTTTTAGCCGGAAGCTGTTTTGCGGCAGAGCCGGAAAAAAGAGAGGACTACCGGGACGGTATGTTTTCCGATGTTTCAAGTGCCGATTGGTATGCGGACGACGTAAAAACGTGCTATGAGTACGGCGTTATGAAAGGGCAGACAGACGACACCTTTCTTCCGGATGGCCGTCTGACAGTTGCCGAGGCAATGACGCTTGCGGCACGTTTGCACAGCGCTTTGCACAGTGAGAGCATTGAGGAAGCAAGCACCGGGCAGGCAGTGTGGTATGAGCCGTATGCGCTGTATGCCAAAGAAAACGGCATTCTGAAAGAAGAACCGGATTCGTATGACCGTCCGGCGGCAAGAAGCGAAGCGGCAGAGCTGTTTTTCCGGGCGCTTTCGGATACGCTTTCCGAAAGCACCGTTATCAATCCTGCGGCAAGCCTTCCCGATGTGCCGGAAAGCGTACCGTATTATACGTCTGTCAAGGCCTTGTATGAAGCCGGGATTTTGACCGGCAGCGACAGCTACGGGAATTTCTATCCGGCAAGTACCCTGACGCGTGCCGAAGCGGCGGCGATTATGAGCCGTGCGGCGTTTGCCGATAAACGCGTGAAAAAGACCTTTGACGTTATTGCCGAAGACGACGCGTATTATTTGTGCTATACCTATAATTTCCGTTCTCTGAGAAATGAATGGCAGCGTGACGAACGCGGCGCCGCACCTGCGCAGACGCTTGGCGCACCTTTTACCGGCCTTTTCGATATCAAAGAAAACGCCGGAACGGCTCTCATCCGCGGCTTTAACCGCCTTGCGGTCGGACGGGTGACGGCTGACATCGGTTTGACGGCACGCGGTGACGGTGCGTATCTCGAATTCCGTAACGATGCCGACAAGTCGGTGTACCGCTTGGAGATCGTGGACGGAAAATGGAGCTTACTTGACGAAAACGGCGCGTATACCGCTTTGTGCGAAGCACCGGCGGTCAGCACCTCCTACGATATGCGCTTGATTCTCGATTTGGACAACGGGTATGCGGAAACCGTCATTAACGGCACAAGCTACGGAAAACACCCGTTTGCCGTTTCGAAGGACGCGCTCAACCTTTACAACTTCCGCTTTGCCACCACCGAAAAAGGCACACCGACCGTCAAGCCGGAATACTGTGTCATTCGGGCAAATTACGCGCTTTATGAAGAATTCTTCAACTGCGATGCCGGAAAAATTCCGTATGACTGGTCGGCATCGGCCGGTGTCGGCGTTGTCGGCGCGGAGGACAAAGCGTCGCTCGAGCTTCCGGCCGGCACAGCGGCCGCGACGGGCTTTTTGCCGGTAAGCGGCAAGGCCATGGCGGATTTCGAGCTGCTTCTTCCGACCGCACAAAACAGCGTGTATACCTTAAACTGCGGCGAAATAACCGTGCTTCGCTTTGAAAGCGACCAAAACAATTTCTATGTCAACGGCACCAAGGTGTATGACGACTATTATGCCAATCTTTGGTACAAGGTGCGCTTTGAGATCGATTTCGAAGCCCGTCAGATCCGCTTTAAGTTAAACGGCATCGATTATGCGGTTCTTCCGCTTGAAACAGCGGCGAATTCGATTGACAATCTGAAAATCGAAAATACCGGTGCGGCGGCGTTCAAGGCTGATACGTTCCGCGTTTGCAAGCTCATTGACCACGAAGACTATGTTCCCGAACCGGTCAAACCGGCCGGCGAAGAAAAGTATAATGTCGGACTCAACGTCTGCTCCATCTGGACGACCGGTTCCCATACGGCCTGGTCGCTCATCAGCCCGTTTGACGACGTCGAGCCGGTTCTCGGCTATTATGACGAGGGACTTCCCGAAACGGCTGACTGGGAGATTAAATATCTTGCGGAGCATGGCGTCGATTTTCAGGCGTTCTGCTGGTATCCGCCGGATTCGTCCGAGCCGCTTAAAACGGCGCTGCACCATTTGGAGGACGGCTACAAAAACGCCAAATACAGCGACAAGATGAAATACTGCTTGCTGTATGAGGCGGAAAGCGGAAAGGTTGCTAAGGATTTACAGACCTGGAAGGACAACTATGTTCCGTTTATGATTGAGAACTTTTTCAAGGATCCGCGCTATATGACCCTTGACAACCGCCTTGTGATGGGCGTATTTGCGCCGGGTCTGTTTGCCGAACGCATCGGCGGTGAAGAGGTGCTGTGCCAAGCCTTTGATTATCTTGACAAAAAGGTCAAAGAGCTTGGCTTCGACGGTATGCTGTACTGTGTGAGTGCGACGGCAAGCAAGTCGTATGCCGATATCGGTTATCAGGCGTCCTTTGCATACAGCTGGGGCACGTCCGGCTACGATCCGGAGGTCAATATCCGCAATATCATCTCCAGTCATGACCGCGGCTATGTCCACACAATTCCTACCGTTTCGGTCGGCTTTAACCATGTGCCGTGGGCGCGCCGGCGCTATCCTCTTATCACCAAAGAGGATTACCGCACGGTTCATGACTGGGTCAAGAGCACCTATCTTCCGTCGATTGGAGCCGGGGACTGGCGCGATAACACCGTATGGATTTCCACCTGGAACGAATACGGCGAAGGAACTTATATCATGCCGACCACGGACAGCAAGGGCTTTCAGTATTTGGATGTTTTGCGGGAAGAATATACCGACGAAAAAATCGATTCGTCCGTCAATACCATTCCGACAGCAAAGCAAAGAGAACGCATCAATCATTTGTATCCGCAGTATTTTCACCTATTGCGCCGCACTCTGACGGAGGAAAGCCCGACCGAAACGGCATATACCATAAACTTCGGCACGGATAACAATATCGGAACTTCCGGCGTGTATGAGGACGGACGCGACGCGAACGGCCTTTCGGGTACCGCTTTCAACAATGACCCTGCGGTTTTGACCACAAACATTGAAACCAAAGTAGACCTTTCAAAAATCAGCAAGATCGTTATTACGCTTAAAACCGAGGTCGGCTCGTATTGCGAGTTTTTCTATACCACCTCTGCAAGTCCCGATTGGGAGCAGAGAAAATCCGGTTCATTCTCGGCGCGTTCAAACGATTTCGAATCGTATACCTTCCGTACCGACGGCTTTAAGGATTGGACGGGCTTTTTGAAAAACTTCCGTATCGACCCTGCCGGACGCGAAGGTGCGCACTTTGTGGTGCGCTCGGTAGAATTTTTGTGCGATACCCGGAAAAATCTTCTTTCCAATCAAATGAAAATCGACGATTTCAATATTCTGCTTGTGCTGCCGCCGGAAACCGAAGGCGAGGAGATTCTTCTTCCGTTTGATCCCGAAACCAACATGGACCGTGCTTTGAACGTGTTCCATGAATGGGATAAGAATGCCGGAAAGCTTACTCTCAATTTTGTCGGTCACAAGGCTGTTTTCACGGTCGGCAAGAATACGTATCTGTTCGACGGGAACGAGGTTGCGCTTGATTCGGCGCTTCGCACGCAGGACAGTATTCCGGTCATTCCGATTCGTGCGCTTCTCGAAAAGGTTGGCTGTACGGTGTCGGTAAACGACGCGCAAGAGCTTGTCATCGTGACGCCTGATAAGGATTATTATAAAGATTTGTATGCTTCGCGTATACCCGGTATATACGATTTCGATATGCCGAACGACAACGAAGGCTGGACCTCTTCCTTTATGGCTATGACCACTGACGACGGTTATATGCACTGTGTCTCGACGGTCACCATCATCCGAGATCCTACCATTATCTGTGTTCCGGCAACTGAGCTCAAAGCCTCCGATTATACGAAATTGAAAATTCGTGTACGCTATGCATATGACAAGGCCGACGGCAATCAGACCATGCAGATGTTCTTTAGGACGGATGTCAATCCCGGCCTTTCCGAAGCCAATTCGGTGATTATTCCGCTAAAGAACCATGACAGCGAAGGAGAATGGGAGGAATATGAGGCAGATCTTACCAAGATTGCCACATGGGACGGAAACGTTTCGTATTTGCGCTTTGACCCGTTCAACTCGCTCGGTTATATGGATATCGACTATATCCGTTTTGTCGGCGAAACGGATGAAACTTAGCAAACCGTCCTGTAAGGAGATATAACCATGAAAAAAATTATTGCATTTGTATTGGCATTAAGCCTTGCATTGCCGTTTTCCTCCGGCGCGGCCTTTGTGCCGGAGGAGGTGGAGCATTCTGCCGAAGCGGAATACGTGCTTGAATGGGCTGACACGGCTCTTTCAGACGATGAAAGTGCTGATATCACCTATCATTTCCCGTTGAATACCGAAACGTATACCACGCCGTTTCCGCTTGTGGGCGTAGCGCCGCATACCAGTATTTTGTACGGCTCATACCGCGAGTGGAAAACAACGGCCGCCAATACCGGCTATGTGGAATTTCCCTCGCCGACCAAAGAAATCGCGTGTGAGAAGTATCCGTATATGGTGCTTCAATACAAAAACGAACGCGACAGCTATAACGGCAATGTTGTGTATTATTTCACCACAACCGGCGACACCGCAAGAGACGAAAACAAAACGGTCTATTCGTACCTTGCGACCGGCAATACGGGCTTGTTCAAATATCAGATTCTGCCGCTGTTCCACAATGTGCGCTACAAGGGCTTTCTGCAAAATGGGCATATGATCATGCGCGAAGCCGGAGCCATGAAGATCACGGATATTTTTCTCACCGATTCGCTCGATTTCTTGACAAACGAACCCGAACCGGATCCGGCGGTCTTGTCTCTTCGCGCGTCGGACATTACAGCCGACGGGCAGACAGTGTCTGTGTATCCGACGCTCACGCTGCCCGACGGCACGGAAGTGACCGATTTGAAAAACATTTCATGGTCGGCGGATTCTGTGTGCGTGCATACCGCGACCGGAGCGGACGGAACTCTGACGCTTGCCGGAAGAATCGACGGAAACGTAACCGTCGGTGCGCGTGTGGCGTATGAAGGGAAAACGTATGAAGCCGCAACGACGGTGGCTGTTTCGGGACAAAATCCAAAGCTGTATGCATCTCCCGTAAAACTGATGACCTACGGCAACGCGCTTGCTTTGCACGAGGCGTCACCGTCGCTCGGATGGAAAAACGCGCACGGGCTTGCGGCAAGCTCGATCGAAAACGACTATGTACACGTCTTAAGTGCTTACTTAAACGAACGCTACGGCGAAAACCATGTCACACAGGTTTACGGAAAATATGCCGAAAATCTCGAAGCAATTGTCGCCACGGCTGACAAAGGCACCGATTTTTCCGCAAGCTTCCGTAAGGTTGCCGCCTATGTTGCCGAAGAAAAGCCGGATATCGTTACGGTTCAATACGGCGAATACCTTTTTGCGTGCGACAGCGTTGCTTACGAAAATGCACTGACCGCTTTGGTGAAGGAAATCCGCAAGGGCGCACCGGATGCAGTGATCGTATTGACGACACCGTTTGGGGCAAAGCGCACAAGCGATGCTTATACCGGCGCACAGAGCGCCGCCGAAGCACTCGGTCTGCCGCTTGCCGATCTGTCGGCTGCCGCGAAGGACGGCCTTGCCGCCGCTGCTTCCCATACCGGGGTTGCCAAACACCCGAACGATACGGGCATGGCCGCCATTGCAAAAGCTGTGTTTACCGCGCTGAATGTCGGTTTGACAGCCAAAGACCGGGATTCCTATGTGCTTTTGCCGGAATCGCTCACGGTCACGGATACACTTTCCATCACCGAAAACGAAGGCACGCAGCTGTTACAGGTGACAGCTCTGCCGGAGGGCGCGTCGGAGGCGTTTATCTATGAAAGCGCGGACGAAAGCGTTGTCAGCGTTTCCGCAGACGGTGTATTGACCGCACGCGGCAACGGTGAAACCGTCGTAACCGTGACTTCGCGGTTTGCACCGAACGTAAAAGCAACTTGTACGGTAAATGTTTCCGGACAGTCTCCGGCGTTCACGCTTCATTTCGACAAAAATGCGAGCGGCACGGTGAAAGGTATGCCTGCCGATAAAACCGGCGTCAAGGGAGAGGTCGTTTTGCCGCATGTTTTCCCGGAACGCAAAGGCTATCTCTTTTCCGGCTGGTCGGAAACACCGGACGGCGAAATTGTCGGCCGTGTTGCCGTGACAGAAGACAAGACGGTGTATGCCGTTTGGCGAAAGGCAGACGCGTTCACCTTCGACGCCGACGGATATGCTGAAGGTGTGACGGCGGACAACGGCTTTTATCCGGTGGTTAAGGACGGCCGTTTTTCGGTAACGGCGGTCGGAACGGATGTCGCAAGCGGAAATGTGCTGAAAATCCGCGTGCCGAATCTGGATATTGACCCGGATGCCTACGATACGCTGGTCGTTCGGCTGCAGAACGCCGCAACCGGCTCGTCTGCCAAGCTCTATCTGACAGTAACGACCGAAAACGGCAGCGTTTCGTATGAAAGAACGATTGCGGACACAGCACTCGCCGCCTATTCTTTCGAGCTTGATTCGCTTCCGGGACAGATCACGGCCTTGGAGCTTATCCCGACCGATATCGATACGACCGTTTGCATCGAAGATATACAGTTTTTGAACGCTTCGGACAGCCTGCTTCGCTACGAAGCAAATACCGATGACACCGTGAGAGAAATGCCGTCGGATGAGTATTTTTCCGAAAGCACGCAGATTCCTCTTACCTCTGTAAAACCCAAGCGCGACGGCTATTTGTTCCTTGGCTGGAGCTATGCGCCGGACAGCAAGCTGCTCATCTCGGACGGCTCGCTCATCGATTGCACCAAGCACGATGCTTTGTATGCCGTTTGGGATAAAGAGGATCATTGGGAATGCGATACCTGGTGGAATGAGATCGATCCGCAGGGAATGGACAGCTTTGCTTATACGAACGGCATTTTCTCCTATCGTTCAAGCGGCGTCGGCGCAATGCAGAACGTGAAAAAACTCGGCTATTCGACCGATTCGACGTCCAAAAAGCTGAAAGTGCGTGCCAAATGGCAGGTGGCAGACGCGGAAGGGCTGCAAGCTGTGGCCTATATCTGGACGACGCGCGTCCCCGGCTTTTACGACCACTTAAAGCTGACAGCCGACCTGTCCGGGTATGGTGCAGCGCCGGAGGACTTTGTGGAATTCGAGCTTGACGGCTCGGATAATCCCAATATGACCGATGATAAAATTCTGAATATCCGCTTTAACATCCTCAATAAGGCCGGTTCGTGCGAGGTGGATTATATCCGCTTTGCCGGTTCTGCGGCAAACGTGGTGGTGGGCGACGGGGAAACGCGAAAAACCGCTTCGGAGGACGTGACGTATATCGTAAAGTCCTCCGGCACGTTAGCTCCTGTCGGCACGGCAGCCGTGAACGGCCTGCACCTCGCCGGAAATTTGGATATTTCCCAAGGCATTTTGATTGTCAAAGGTGCGTTTGAAACAAATACCTCAGGCAATTATAAAGCCTATACGCTCGATATGGCATCTGCCGATGTCACCGATGCCGATACCATGTATATCGGCACAAGAAGCGTTCCGTTGTATGACGGCGCTACGTATCTGTTCCCCGAAAAGGACGCAGTGCGCTTCCGCAAGCTTGAAAACACGACCGGCATTGAGCTTGCGCTTGAAGGCAAAAAAACGCTGTATGTCGGCGATGGCGCGGAAACCTATACGGCGAAGTTTTCGAAAGAAATTCCCGATGAGACACTTGCGTGGTCGGTCAACCGCCCGGAAATCGCATCCATTGACCAAAACGGCGTGTTGACACCAAAGGCGGACGGAACCGTGCGCATTACGGCGGTTTCTGCCTATAATGCCGCTATCCGCGCCACCTTCGACGCGGAAATTCGGTATCACGCGTTTACGCTTGCCGTTTCCGGTGAAAAGAATATCCGTATCGACGGCAAAACGCGTACCTATACGGCGGCGGTGACCGGAAACATTCCGGATACCCGTATTCTGTGGAAGACCGATAACGAAAAAGTTGCCTCCATCAATGCGCAGAGCGGTGAATTGACCGTGCATAAACCGGGAACGTTTCATGTTATTGCAACTTCTGCATATAATCCGAATGTGTCGGTTTCCTATCCGGTGACGGCTGCCTATGCCGATTTTTCTATCCGGATCGTCGGTCCGGACAGCATTCTCAAGGATGGCAGAGCAACCTCCTATACCGTCCAAGCGACGGGCGATGTGCCGGAAAACGCTGTATATTATTGGTCGGTGGACGACACCGCACTTGCCGCCGTTAACGAAAAAGGACGCTTGATTCCCAAAAACAACGGCATCGTGACGCTCAAAGCGGTTTCAGCGTATAACAAAGCGGTTTACGATACCAAAGAAATCACGCTAAGCGGTCAAACCGGGCTGTTTACCGTGACGTATCATGCCGGCACCGGGGGGACCGTGACCGGGCTTCCCGAACCGGAAGCCGCGCGCGGAGCGTTTGAATTATCCGGACAGATTCCCAAACGGGATGGGTATATATTCCTCGGTTGGACAGCCGATGAGCAGTCTTCGGAGGTCATTTACACGGTCAACGTCTCCAAAGATACCGATGTGTATGCGCTGTGGGGCAAAGGCATTTCGTATGAGTTTAACGGCGAGGCCAAGGGCGTAACGGTTTCCAACGGCAACGTTTCGGTTTCGCCGAATGGCTATTTGGTGTGTGATACGATCGGCAGAGATGGCGATATTCGTTTGATCGTCGATCCGTTCTCGGTCGATCCGGAAGCTTATCGCGTGGTGCAAATGCGCATGGCTACCAATAAAAAGAGCTTTGTGCAGATGTTCTACAAGGTGGAACAGACCAAAAACGGTGTTACGACACGCTATGGCTACGATGAAAACGGTTATCGCGACGCCGAGGACTATTGCGTTTACGGGGAGCACAAATACACCGAGCTTGACAAGTGGTTCAATGTGCAGTTCAATATGTACAACACCTGGCGGCCGGGCAACCCCAACTGGTATATGGCAACGGCGGACAAGGTGGTCGGCCTTTGGATCGATATCACCAATGTGCCGGACGCCACGGTTTATTTGGATTATCTGCGCATTCTCGATGTGACCCGCACGGTTTCTTACGATTCCGGAACGACCGACACCGTCACCGGTATGCCGGTAAACGAAAAAACGGTGTTTGATACGATGTATACCGTGACCGGCACACCGAAGCGCGAAGGGTATACCTTTATGGGTTGGTCGAAGGAACCGAACGATATGACGGCGCGCGTCAGTTCATTCCGCGTGCTTGACGACGTGACGCTGTACGCCCTTTGGGTCAAAAACACCGCGCTTTCCGAGGACAAGCTTTCGGCGTTTCTCGGTGATATCGACTGCACCGAGACGGATGCCGTCCTCGTCAAAACGACCGGCGCGGACAACGTTTTAACACTAAGCTTTACCGGCAAAAACGGCGAAACGGTCCTGACCGCCAAAACCAATGCGCTCGGCTATGCGTACTTTGATCTTTCCGATGAAACGGAAGCGACCGATGCCATCGTTCGTGCGGCGAAAAAATCGTTGGTCAGTGCCCATGCTGTTACGCTTGCCTATGCTGTCCGAACGGCAACTACCGTTTTGGACAAACCCGGCAAAGGCTCGGGCGGCGGTTCGTCCGTCCCGGAGGTGGAGGACGTTGCCAACGACAAAACGGAATATGCCGTCGGTGGCGAAGCCGAGAAAATCAAACCGTTTGAAGGGTATAAAGACGTCAAAGAGCCGATTTTGGTCAACTTTGACGAAGAAACCGATTTACGCCTTATCGAAACCTTCGGAAACATCCGCAATATGGGTGCTTCCGGCGGCGTTCTGTCGCTGCGTGCCGAGGATTCTCCCAACACGTATTTTGAAACGGCAAAGCTGTCGCTCGACGCGGCAAGTCACCGGTATGTGGCCCTGAAAATCAAGAAAACAACGCTTGATGCAAGTGTTGTGCGTATGTATTTCCTGCCGGAAAAAGCGAATGCCGTGTATTATACCGGCAACTCGGAGATCCGCACCATTTCCGAAGATTATCAAATGCTTGTGTATGACATGGGCGATAAGCGTGAATGGCGCGGTGCCATCGACCGGCTGTTATTCACCTTTGTCGGTGCGGCAGAGGGTGATTTCAGGATCGACTGGATTTTGTTTACCGACGAATTGCCGGAGCATTACGACGATGTGGAGGGCGAAAAGACGGTCTTTGCAACCGTTCATCGAAGCCCTGCCGCCTTTGCGGATGTGGCTGAAACGGATTGGTATTGTACCGATGTTGCAAAAGCGTACCGTATCGGCATGATGAACGGCGTATCGGAAACTGCGTTCGATCCGAACGGAAAAGTGACGATTGCACAGGCAATCACGCTGGCTGTGCGTCTGAATCTGCGTGCCGGCGGAGAAGCGGATACCTTGAAAGCCGCTCACGGCGAAGCATGGTATATGCCGTATATCCGTACAGCGCTTGAAAAGCATATCATCAAAGACGGAGAATATGCGGATTACGAAGCATATGCGGTTCGCCGGGACGTGGCGAAGCTTCTGTCAAAGGCATTGTCCGGCTCTTGGTTTAAGAAAATCAATTATTTCACCGAGATCCCGGACATGGACAGCAAGGACGACGTATATTCGTCGGTGCTTCGGCTGTATAATGCCGGAATTCTTACCGGATTTGATTCAAAATACCGTTTCTATCCGGATACGGAGATTGACCGTGCGCAAATGGCGGCCATGATCAACCGCATTGCCTTTGAGGACAGCCGCAAGCGCGTGGTTACCGAAACAGAACGCAATCTGTTAAGACGCACCTTCTCGGCAGAGGAAATCAAAAGCGCGGGTGTGTGCGAATCCTGCGCTACAATAAGCCTTGAGGTGAAAAACGGCTTTGCCTGCAATTCGTCTGTCGGCGGCGATCCGATCGTCTATTTCATGAATCTGCTTGACGATTTGGATAAAACACTGTATTCGCGTATTCGTATCGGAATGCGTTGGGACAGAGAGCGTATGGAAAACCCGATTCCGGTCGGCTGTCAGATTTTCTATACCACGCCGTCGAGCGGCTGGTCGGGCAGTCAGTGCGTGATTCCGTCATGGAACGGTGAAGTGGATGCCGACGGTGTCGGCGAGTTTGTGTTCGATTTTGATCCGAAGAGCAAACCGTTTTCGGCAGTCAAGTCATTCCGCTTGGATCCGTTTGATGTGGCAAATACGGATTTTGCCATTGCCTATATTATCGTAGAATAGGAAATGAACCGTCTTTTGCAGACCTGCAAAAGACGGTTTTTCTGCCGCGAAGCGGCATCTCATTGTTGCGGCAGCAAAAAAGAAAAGCCGTCGAAGGCGGAAAAAGGATTTAATTAGGTTTGTATGAATGTGTTATCTTTGTGCGCTGATTCGAGGTTTGCAGAACCTCGAAGCTTTCTTAAAAAGGTTTTAATTGTTGCGGTGCGAAACTGCGGCTGCGGTATGCTGATTCGAGGTTTGCAGAACCTCGAAGCTCCCTGCAAAGGGATACGAATTGTCACTTTTTGCATCGTGCAAAAAGTAACCAAAAAGCATGCTCGGACGCACAAAAAGTTGCCGGTGGCAAGTTTTTGTGCGTCGGAGACC
>CAKSCV010000020.1 GCA_934444645.1 uncultured Eubacteriales bacterium
CTTCGCCTAAAACCGGCTCCCTTGTGCAAAGGGAGCTGTCAGCTCTGCTGACTGAGGGATTGTTATAAGTCCATACCGACAACCCTTCCGTACACTCCGTGTGCCACCTTCCCTTACACAGGGACGGCAAACTGCCACCGCGACCACTATCAGCGTACAAAGCTTCGCCTAAAACCGGCTCCCTTGTGCAAAGGGAGCTGTCAGCTCTGCTGACTGAGGGATTGTTATAAGTCCATACCAACAACCATTCCGTACACTCCGTGTGCCACCTTCCCTTACACAGGGACGGCAATTGCCGCCGCAACCACTATCAGCGTACAAAGCTTCGGCCTAAAAACCGTTCCCTAATTTTCAACTTTCAATTCTCAATTTTCAATTCTTTTCGCTCCGCTTGCCGACATAAAAACAGCAAAAAACCGCCCGGTATTTGGAAAATCCCAAACGCCGGGCGGCAATTATTTTGTTGAAGCGATTTTCACGCAGGCGTGTGCGTCAAACCGTTTCTCAGTCGTACAAGTGGCTGAGCTTGACAAGTCTGTCGTACTTGGCCTTTGCAAGGTCGCTTGCTTCGCCGAAGAGAACCTTAGCTCTATCCGGGAACTGCTGGAGCAGACGGCTGTAACGGGTTTCGCTTTCGATAAACTCGATATAGTCTGCGGTCGGTTCCTTGCTGTCGATGACAAGCGGATTCTTGCCTTCCGCCTTGAGAGCCGGATTGTAGCGGAACATCTGCCAGTATCCTGCCTCAACGGCACGCTTCATTTCCTTCTGGCAGTTGGTCATACCGCCCTTGACACCGTGCATTTCGCAAGGTGCATAGCCGATGATGATGGACGGACCGTGGTAAGCTTCAGCCTCTGCCATAGCCTTGATGGTCTGGTTCATATCTGCACCCATAGCGATCTGAGCAACGTAAACATAACCGTAGCTCATCGCGATTTCTGCAAGGTTCTTCTTGCCGATTGCCTTACCGGCTGCTGCGAACTGAGCGACCTGACCCATATTGGAAGCCTTGGAAGCCTGTCCGCCGGTGTTGGAGTAAACTTCGGTATCGAAGACCATGATGTTGACATCTTCGCCGGAGGCGATGACGTGGTCGAGACCGCCGAAGCCGATATCGTATGCCCAACCGTCGCCGCCGAAAATCCATACGGACTTCTTGGAGAGGTAGTGCTTTTCGGCAAGGACTTCTTTTGCGGTCGGGCAGCCTTCTGCTGCTGCCTTTTCAAGCTCGGCGATAAGAGCTTCGGTTGCGGCGGCGTTGGCCTTGCCGTCGTCCTTGGTGTCGAGATAAGCCTTAGCGGCAGCCTTGAATGCGTCGCTTGCCTTATCGGAGTTCATCATTTCTTCTACCTTGCCCATGAGTCTCTCACGGATGGTCTTCTGACCGAGGTAGATACCGAGACCATGTTCTGCGTTATCCTCGAACAAGGAGTTTGCCCAAGCCGGACCTCTGCCGGAATCGCGGTTAACGGTATACGGCGTTGCCGGAGCGGAGCCGCCCCAAATGGAGGAACAGCCGGTAGCGTTGGAAATGTACATTCTTTCGCCGAAGAGCTGTGTGATAAGTCTTGCATAAGAGGTTTCGGCACAGCCTGCGCAAGAACCGGAGAATTCAAGCAGCGGCTGGTTGAACTGGCTGCCCTTGACGGAGGTTTCCGCAAACGGCGTTTCCTTCTTGGTAACGTTGGCAACCATGTAATCAAATACCGGCTGCTGATCGAGCTGGGATTCCTGCGGAACCATGGTAAGAGCTTTCTTTTCCGGCTTGGTCGGGCAGACGCCTACGCAGACGCCGCATCCCATACAGTCAAGCGGAGAAACAGCCATGGTGAACTTATACGCTTCGCAGCCCTTACCGGTCATCTTCGCGGTATACTTGGTAGCGGCAGGAGCACCTGCGGCTTCCTTTTCATCGAGCGCGAACGGACGGATGGTTGCGTGCGGACATACATAAGCACACTGGTTACACTGGATGCAGTTTTCGGCATTCCATTCCGGAACAAGTACGGCAACACCGCGCTTTTCATAAGCGGCTGCGCCCTGCGGATAGGTACCGTCAACATAATCTTCAAAAGCGGATACAGGAAGCGTATCGCCGAGCATATCGTCCACCGGAACGACAACGTTCTTAACGAACTTGACGAGCTCCGGACGCTTGCCGGTGATTTCCGGTTCAACTCTTGTCGGGTCGAGCGACTTCCAGCTTTCCGGAACGTCGATCTTCACGATTGCATCGACACCGGCGTCGATAGCCTTGTAGTTCATTTCAACAACGGCTTCGCCCTTCTTGAGGTAGCTCTTCTTTGCCATGTACTTCATGTATTCGACAGCCTTGTCGATGGGCATGATGTTGGCAAGTGCGAAGAAGGCCGACTGAAGAATGGTATTGGTTCTCTTGCCCATACCGATTTCAGCCGCCTTATCGATGGCGTTAACGGTATAGAACTCGATGTTGTTGTTAGCAATGTAATGCTTAACGGCGTTCGGAAGGTGCTTTTCAACTTCTTCCGGCGTCCACTGGCAGTTGAGTAAGAACTTACCGCCCGGCTTTACGTCGTTGACGATCTTATAGCCCTTGAGGATGTAGGACGGGTTATGGCAGGCAACGAAGTCAGCCTTGGTGATGTAGTAAGAAGACTTGATGGGCTTATCGCCGAAACGCAGGTGCGAAATGGTGACGCCGCCGGTCTTCTTGGAGTCATACTGGAAGTATGCCTGGATGTACTTATCGGTATGGTCACCGATGATCTTGATGGAGTTCTTGTTTGCACCGACCGTACCGTCGCCGCCGAGGCCCCAGAACTTGCAGCTGATGGTGCCTTCGGGAGCGGTATCCGGCGCGTGCTTTTCGTCGAGCGAGAGGTGGGTCACGTCATCGACGATACCGATGGTGAAGCTGTTCTTCGGTTCATCGGCCTTGAGGTTTTCAAAGGTAGCAAAGATGCTTGCCGGAGGCGTATCCTTGGAACCGAGACCGTAGCGGCCGCCGACAACCTTAGTGGTGATGCCGTGGGTTGCGAGAGCGGTAACAACGTCGAGGTAAAGCGGTTCGCCCTGCGAGCCGGGTTCCTTGGTTCTGTCGAGAACAGCGATCTTTTTAACGGTCTTCGGAACGGCTTCAATGAGCTTCTCGGGAACAAACGGTCTGTAAAGACGAACCTTGACAAGACCGACCTTTTCGCCGTGAGCGTTCATATAATCGATGACTTCTTCGGCTACGTCGCAGACAGAGCCCATTGCGATGATGATTCTGTCGGCATCGGGTGCGCCGTAGTAGTTGAAGAGCTTATAGTCAGTGCCGAGCTTGGCATTGACCTTGTTCATGTATTCTTCCACGATAGCCGGCAGTGCATTATAGTACTTGTTGCAGGCTTCTCTGTGCTGGAAGAAGATATCGCCGTTTTCGGCAGAGCCGCGCAGCACCGGCGTTTCCGGATTGAGGGAACGTTCTCTGAACGCCTTGACAGCGTCCATATCGACCATTTCCTTTAAGTCTGCGTAGTCCCAGACATCGATCTTCTGGATTTCGTGGGAAGTGCGGAAACCGTCGAAGAAGTTGATAAACGGAACACGGCCTTTAATGGTGGAAAGGTGAGCCACAGCCGCAAGATCCATGATTTCCTGCGGGTTGGACTCAGCAAGCATTGCATAACCGGTCTGACGGCAGGCATAGATGTCGGAATGGTCGCCGAAAATGTTCAGGGCGTGAGACGCGACGCAGCGAGCCGAAACGTGGATAACATTCGGAAGAAGTTCGCCGGCAATCTTGTACATATTCGGGATCATCAGAAGAAGGCCCTGGGAAGCGGTGTAGGTCGTGGTAAGAGCACCGGAAGCGAGAGAACCGTGAACAGCACCGGCAGCACCGCCCTCAGATTCCATTTCCATGATCTTAACACGTTCGCCGAAGATATTTCTTGCCGGTTCGCCAAAGACATTCTTATCTGTTGCGGACCAGGTATCCGTTACTTCCGCCATCGGGCTGGAAGGTGTAATCGGATAAATGGCAGAAACCTCCGTGAAGGCATAGGCAACGTGCGCCGCGGCGGTGTTGCCATCCATCGATAGTTTTTTTCTCTGCGACATTTTGATTCCTCCTGAATTTTATATCTTTATGAGAAAAGCATAGGAATAAACACGCGAAATGCGCCATGGGCTGAAAAATCCCATAGGCATTCGGTATCAACTAATATTCTATCACGTTTTCATTCGGTTGTAAATAAGTTTTTCGATATTTTTTACGGTATTTTTTGAAAGTTTTTGGATTATCTTGTAAATATGACAAAAATCTCACAACTTCGCCTTTAAACGCACGCAAACGGTGCGGAGCGCCCGGAAAGGGCGACCGCACCGTTGCAAATCGGTTTAAGATTTAGGACTTAGGAAAAGAGCGGACCGAGGTCGATGATGGCATAGGTCGGATCTTCGGCAACAAGCGCGACGATCGCATCGATATAGTCCTTATACTTTGCATAGGTTTCAGCGTCTTCGGCCTTGATCTTCTGAGCGACTTCAGCAGCCTGACGTTTTACGGTTTCGCCGTAAACGATGGTGCCGTCTTCGAGTTCATAGTACGGACGAGCGACGATGTTGGTGGTAACAGCATCCTTGGTGAGCGGGATGTTGGTAGCAACAGCGGTAACAACGGTTCTTGCGCCGTCAACGTCGAAGAAGATATCGGTGCCGTCAGCCTTATTGAAGGCAATACCCTTCTTAGCCTTGCCTGCGGTAACAAGATCCATATTGAGGACGTAGTCAGCCGGCAGAGCGTTGTAAGCGGATTCAACGGTAACGAGGTAGCCGTATTCCTTCACGGTATTCTTCAGAGCGGTAGCGAAGGAGGACTTGAAGCGCAGACCGGTTGCAACGGAATCCTTACGGAGCGAAGCGGAATCGGTAGCGAGAACGCCGTTTTCGTTCGAAGTTACTTCGGCGATCGCGCCGGATGTAACTTTGTAGAGTTTCTGAGCGGTGAAGCCGGAGTTGACAACTACGTAACCGTCTGCTTTGGACGGAAGCGGATACTTGCCGTTGTCTTCCGCAATCTTGACAACGCTGTCATCCTGGAAGTAGACGATGTCGTCTTTCTTGACAGAGATGGTGAGCTCGGTGGATTTCGGAACAACGTTGTTCTTAAAAGCAGCTGTTTCCGTTGCATTGGGCTCTTTGTAACCATAACGAGTGCCTTCGCTGTTTACAGCATAGATCATATCAATAACAAAATCGGATTCTGTGATATCTGCAACAGTCTTTCCGTCTGCAAGCTTGAATGTAATGCTTACAACATTAAGGTCAGTGCTTGTAAACTTGTCAGCATCCGTGGAATAGGCAGCCAGCCAAAACTGAGTTTTGTTGCCAGTGGTTTTCCAAGTGTTATCAGCCAATGCGTAAGAATAGGTTTTCTTGCCGACCTTAACTTCAGCCGGATAAATCGAAGTGTCATCTTTCGTACTTGCCGCTGAAATATCAATAGGCGTATAAGTGTCATCCGCAGGCATTAACAACTCGTTATTAAAAGTGAAATTTGTTGCAAATGTTCCGATAGGAAGATCTGAATTGATATTGATATACAAATCATACTGTCCCTTAGCGGCATCAACTTCATCCAGATAATAGTTTACATCAACTGCTGCAAACGCTGCAATCGCCAATGCACTTGCAACTAAGGCAGCAATCAAGACAAATTTTAATGTTTTTTTCATATGTTCTTAACCTCCGCAATTATTCTGCAACAGCTGTTGCATTATAGTTGGAAATCACAATGCCCAAATCAACATAGTTTACAGTGCCGTCGCCAGAGATATCACAGTTTTCAGTATTAGAGTTGTAAGCTGCAATTACGTCACCGAGGTCAACATAGTTAATGGTTCCATCCGCATTGGTATCGCCGCCCTTAAGTTCAACGCTCTTAGCGACATCCGCCATTACTTCAAGAGCATTCTTGGTGTAGGACAGGTGAGCAGCCTTGGTAACAACGAACTTATAGGTATCAGCCGGAACGGAAATCGTATAAGAACCGGAAGCGGTATCTACCGTGAACACCTTTGCTCCGTCGCTTGTGCTGGTGAGCGTTACCTTTGCTTCCTTCGCGGAATCGGAGGTAACCGTACCGCTGACGGTGAAAGTTGCTTCGGTGCCGGAATTGTTGACATAACCGAGAAGCTTTGCAGCGTCAAGGTCGCTTCCGCCGAGGTAAACCGTGCCTTTTACGCCGTCTGTCTTCAACAGAATGCCGTTAAAAGCAGCCGTGCCGTCTGCAGCAGCCGTTACCTGGTCGATGTACTGAATGGAGCTGGAGGTGATTACGGGAGCCGTGCCTTCGGCGGCAATGCCTTCCACAATCACGAGAGCGTAATATTCGCCCGCCGTTCCGGTGTAGCTTACATCAAACGAACCGTCTTCGTTCGCCGTGTAATTCACCGGTGCTGCGCTCGCTGCAAAGGCGAAAACCGCCATGGCAAGGAGAACAGACAGGAAAAATGTGAGTTTCTTCATGTTTTGCACCCTTTCTTTTTATGTGAATTGTTTTTGCGCTGATATTGGATTCCCTAATCAAGAAACATTCGGAAAAACGGCATGAGCACATACTGCATGGCTTCAAGCGCGCCTTTTTCGGCATCACGGGCGGGCGTCCATTCGGGAATGCCCGTATAGAACACCGTGCCGGTTCCGGCATTATACGTGCGCGAACCGCTGATTGCGGCAAGAAACGCCTCCGAAGCCAGAATGCGGTCGTTTTCCACGCACAGCACATCGTCTGCCGTCATGGTATCGCTCAAAGCGGTTTCGCCCGAAACGCGGACGGTCGTTACCGTGCCGTCGGCTCGTGTGACCGAAGCGGTTGCGGCATTCTCATCCCACGCCACCGTACACTTTAAGCTTTCACACACAAAGCGTAACGGATAGAGCATTTTTCCGTCTTTTTCAATCGGTCTTACCGCGCGGTTTGCGGAATCAACGGCTGTAAGCGCGCCGTCGACTGCCGCAGCATAATCGTTTTTGACTAAGTAAACCGTTCCGGCAAGACGCTGTTCTTTGGTAAAATTCTTTGGGTATAGTTCCGAATAATAGTAGTAGACGGTCTTTTGCGTTTTTTCGCTTGCCGTGCTGCCGTCCGCAGAAAGCATACGGATCGTAAGATCGCTGACTGGACGTTTTTGCTTTGCGGAGGTGACGACCGCACCGTCCGGGAAGAACGGGTCGTAGACACCGCCGTCATAGACACTTGCAACGGCAAAGCCGCACTCACCGTCGGCGATCTTCTTGAAACGGAAGCGGTAAAGCTCCGTTTTTTCGCCGAAGTGAACCATGGTATCCCAGACATAATCGCTTTTTGCGCCGGGATTGGCAAACAGGGTAAAGAGAAAATAGCCTTGTTCGGTATCCGCTTTTTCACCGATACGGGAAACGCCGTCAAAGCTTGCCGCTTTGGCAAAATCGGAGAAAGCCTTTGCCGATTCGCCGTCCGCATCGACGGGACAAACCGTCTTTGTATCATAGCGAAGAGCAATTTCGGAAACCAAAAATTCCAGATTTTCCGCACTTACCGTCACGTCGAAATACCCGTTTTCGTCCGGTGAAGCCACCTCAACGAGAATCAATGGATCTTTCGGTTCGGATCCGTCGGCGCACACACCACACGCAAGTCCGACAGCCAAAAGCCAAGCCGCCATTACGGCAAAACACATCCGTCCGAATCGCACAGTCTGTTTCATATAACACCCCCAAAAAGACACGTATCCTAAGACACATTTCGTTACAGAACAATAATAGCACATCTCACAAAAATTGTCAACCCATTTTTACTATTTTTGCAGTTTTTTTCAAAAAAATCCGGCTATGCCAAAAATCCGAAAAGCGGCGGTGTTTTCGTTTTTGATTTTTTGCAGAAAAATTTTCATTTTTCTCACAAAGCAGTCAAACCAAAAAGCTAAACTATCCAAAAGACCGAAGGGCTTGAAAAGGCGGCATAGCTTACCGAAAAAGCGCATACAATGCTTTTGACCAAGCATCGGTCCGCACCGTTTGATTGATTTGATAATAATTAGAAAGGTAGAAAAAGTATGAAAGTTCTTCTCGTCAACAGCAGTCCGCACGAAAACGGCTGCGTTTTCACGGCTCTGGACCACATGGCGGCACATTTCGATTCACTTGGCGTCGAAACCGAGCTTTTCCAGTTTGGCCGCACGCCGGTAGCGGGCTGTATTGCCTGCGGTGCCTGCCGCAAAACCGGCAAATGCTTCAAAAACGATCTTGTCAACGAATTCGCCGCAAAGTGCGAAACAGCCGACGGCTTTGTGTTCGGAACGCCGGTCTACTATGCCGGACCCTCGGGACAGCTGATTTCGTTTATGGATCGTCTCTTTTTCTCAGCCGGACGCTTTTTGCAGAACAAGCCGGCTGCGGCGGTCGTCAGCTGTCGGCGCGGTGGTGCATCGGCGGCGTTTGAGAGCATCAACAAGTATTTTCAGATTTCCAATATGCCGGTGGTTTCGTCGCAATACTGGAACCAGGTGCACGGCTCATCGCCCGAAGATGTGTTAAAGGACGAAGAAGGTTTGCAAACGCTGCGGACGCTGGCCGACAACATGACGTATTTGTTAAACTGCATCCGGGCAGGGAGTGCTGCCGGGATTTCGGTTCCCGCGCGTGAAACGCCGCTTCGCACCAACTTCATCCGGTAGTCTTTGCTGCCGCTTCGGCTCTCTTTTGCCGCATATACTGCGTCGGCGGCACACCGACGCGGTGTGCAAAGCGTGCCGAAAAATAATTTGCATCGGAATAGCCGCACAAAAAGGCGATTTCGGTGACGGAAAGCGTGTTCTCGCCAAGTAAGGAACACGCTTTTTCCATGCGCAGCTTTTCGATGTAATGCCGCACGGTATACCCGGTGGTCTGCCGGAACACCGTGCTGAGCGTCCGCCGGGAAACGCCGCAGACAGCCGCCGTATCGTCAAGTGTCACGTCCGATGCAAAATTGCGGTGTAAAAAGGTGAGAGCCGCCGCGACAAGCGCTGCGTGACCGGCCGTATCCGCCGGTGTTTTTTCGCGATAGGCAGCTAGCAGCATATACCGAAGCGGCAAAAGCAGCGTCGAAATCAGTGAAGGCGGCGGAATTTCTGCCGAAAGATAGGTTTGATACTGTTTGACGGCCGTCTCTTTCGGCAATTGATGCTTTTCGGCGGCGTGGAGCGCTTTGGACAGACTGCCTGTATAGCCGCCGACACTGATAAAGCCGCAGATGGTATGGCCGTCGCAAACGGGAACGACATATTCGCCGACACCGGCATAGCAAGAGCCGAAGAAGATCTCCTCGCCGTGCGTGCGGATGTGTTCGTAAATCCCGGATTGACGGCAGATGCATTCGTTCCACAGGTCGGAAACGGATTTGATGAAAACACAATACGGGTTTGCATGGATATTGTACGGTGCCAATCGGCCGGTCACGTGCGTTAAGGCATCGCCGCATGAGTGAATGGTTACAAACAGCTTTTGTTCGTTTTTTAAGTACACGATATAGTCTTCGATGGCTTCCATGGTCGATTTCACGGCGAACAAGCTCCTTTTTGCCCGAAAGCAAAGATTTTTTGCCCGAAATTTAAGGCTTCCCGGAACAGTATAGCCTATAATGAACGTACAGTCAAGCAAAAATTGCAAAAAACGGGAGGAGAATTTCATGACGTATACGGAAAACGCGCATAAGATTCCGGTTGTCGAAACGGAGGTTTTGGTCATCGGCGCGGGACCGGCCGGTGTGGCAGCAGCCTACACGGCGGCGCATCTCGGTGCGAAAACGGTGATTGTCGAAGCCCTCGGCGCTCTCGGCGGTATTGCCACAAGCGGCATGATGAGCCATTGGACAGGCTCGTGCGGCAGTCGGCTGTATCACAAGATTCTCGCCGACAGTGCGTCGTTAAGAGACGGCGAGCTGCACGGGAAGATCATGAGCGAAATCGATCCGGAGCGATTGAAATACCAGTTTTTGAAAATGCTTTCGGACGAGGGTGTGAAAATTTATCTGTACACGCTTGCAAGCGAGGTCATTATGGAAGGCAACCGCGTCAAGGGCGTCATTATCGAAAACAAAGAGGGACGCACGGCTGTTTTGGCGCACACGGTCATCGATTGCAGCGGCGACGGCGACATTGCCGCCAAGGCCGGTGTGCCGTACTTTATGGGACGCGAGGGCGACGGAAAAATGCAGCCGGCAACGCTGATGTTCAAGGTCGGCGGGGTGGATATGGAACGTGCGGTGCTGCTGCCGTCTTTTGAAAGCACGTACATGACCGAAAAAGGGGAGCTTCAGGCACTGGCGCGCGCGCATCTGCCGGCACCGGCCGGGCACGTGCTTTTGTACCGTTCGACGCTGCCGGGCATTGTCACCTGCAATATGACCAACGTCACCGGCATCGACGGCACGAAAAACGCGGATCTGGTCAAGGCCGAGCTTGTCTGCCGCGGACAGATTGACACGATCGTGAATTTCTTGCGCGAATACGTGCCGGGCTTTGAAAGCTGCTATCTCATCGCGACGGCGTCTCTCATGGGAATCCGCGAAACGCGGCATTTTGAGGGGCGGTACGCCTTGACCGAGGAGGATATTCTGACAGCACGCGTTTTTGACGATTGGGTCGTATGGGACGCACATTTCAATTTCGATATTCACAACGTAGACGGCGCAGGACTCGATGCCAACGGCGCACAGGCAAAATTCACGCAAACACGCGGCTACACCATTCCTCTCGGCTGTTTTTTGCCAAAGAAAGTCGAGGGATTGCTCCTTTGCGGACGGAACATTTCCGGCACGCACAAGGCACATTCGAACTTCCGCGTGATGCCGATCTGCGTCGGAATGGGCGAAGGCATGGGTGCCGTGGCGGCGTATGCCGTCAAGCACAGTGTGCCGTATGACAAGGTCGATCTTGCGCAGATTCAAGCGTATCTGCGCAAAGGCGAATAGAAAAGCAAAAGCGGAACGGTCCTGCGGTCGTTCCGCTGCTTTTTCGCCAAAAAAGAGCCGCCGCAGGGCGGCGCAGAATGTTGCGGCAGCAACATGGGACCGCCGCAAGGCGGAAAAAACAGCCGCCGAGGGCGGCGAAAAAGCACACAGGGTGTGCTGCCCCGGCAGGGACACCGCCGTAAGGCGAAAAAAGGATTTAATTGGATTGTGCGAGATTGTTGTTTGTGTGCGCTGGTTCGAGGTTTGCAGAACCTCGAATCTCTTCTTAAAAAGGTTTTAATTATTGCGGTGCGAAGCTGCGGCTGTGGTGAGCTGAATCGAGGTTTGCAAAACCTCGGAGCTTCCCGGAAAGGGAACGGGTTTATTCTTTTCGCGTGTACGAAAAGAACCAAAAGTACACCAGAGGTTTGCGAACCTCTGGACTCCGGGGACGATTCAAATCGCCGGTCGATACATAATTTTCGCTGAAATAAGCAGCCATCATCAGGTAACCGGTTTTGCGAAAAGCTGCAACTTCGCCGGGTATCGCCGGCAATGATTTGAATCGGTGCGAAAGGGTTATCGTAGTGCAGACGCAAGACTGATGTTTTTACGAAAAAGGATTGTTATACTGCAAGCTCACAGGACGTTTTCGCAGATGAAATTTGCAGCTGCACGTTAGTTTGGGTGCGGTGGAAAATTGAGATTTTGCTGTGTTTATAAAAAGCTTTTCTTTTTTGGTTGGCTTTGCATGTGCTGAAAAAACAGCCCTTTTCCGCAAACCAAAAGTTTTTCTTTTGCACAAACTTTCCTTATTCCCACCCAAAATAACTCTTTTTTGCCCTCCGCCGCCCTTTCCAACCACCCTTAACCTACTGTTTGCAAAGAATGCGGCTGTTCTTTTGCTCTTCGCTCTAATTTTGTGCTGTAAAGCCGGAGCGTCGCACCGATTCAAATCATTGCCGGCGATACCCGGAAAACTGCAGTTTTCAGCATAGCCGGTTACCTGATGAATGCCGGACATTTCAGCAAAAATCTCGTATCGACCGGCGATTTGAATCGAGGTCGCAGGACGGAGTCGTCTCCTTGAAACATGGTCGCCTTGCTCACGTCCGTTCGCAATTCTCCCTGTTTCGGCGGTCTCCGACGCACAAAAACTTGCCACCGGCAACTTTTTGCACGTCCGAGCGTGCTTTTTGGTTACTTTTTGCACGACGCAAAAAGTGACAACTCGTTCCCCTTCCGGGGAGTTCCGAGGTTTCGCAAACCTCGGAACAGCGCACATAGATAACGACTTCGCACAATCCAATTAAATCCTTTTGAAACGCTCCGAGGTTCTGCAAACCTCGAATAGATTCGCCGCAGCCGCTGCTTTTGTGATACTTGTACAAGAAAACCGTCGAAAGTGAAGAAAATGTCTGCATTTTGTCGGTTTTTGTCTTGCTTTTGTTTTCGACGTTCTGCTATAATTCCGGTAAGGAAGGTTTTCCTTTCAGTCTCATAACATCAATTAAAAGGAGTGAACATTTCATGAAACACACACGCGTTCTTCTCGCGGCGTTTCTTTCGGCGGCTCTTTTGTGTATGAGTGCGCTCGCGTTTACGCCGGAAACCGTGGAAGCCAGTGCCGAACCGGTCATCGAAAACAGGGAAGCGGCCTTGAACGAGGTCACCTCCAATCTTTTGTTCTACCAGGATTTTGACAATCTGCCGACAGGCTCCTATCAGAGCGGCGAAATTGCCAGCATGCTCTCCGAAAGTGCCGGAAACAAGCTCGTCGATTTCGGCAAACAGGGCTGGGGCGTTCTCGGCAGCGGCTGCACCTTCGAGATCTGCGAAGAAGAAAACGGCAACCGCTACTTAAAGATCACCGGTGCGACCTACCGCGCTTTCGGCGTTTGGTTTGAAAACGATTCCATGAACTACGCCGTTATGTCCTACAACTACAAATATCCGTCGGCAGGCACCTGCAAATCCGTCAACACCGCCGCCTATTCCGCAAAAGGTACGGCTTTTGTAGGCGGAAACAGCAACGGCAACACCGGCAACTGGGCGGCAAGCGGCGCTATCACGGACGCCTCCAAAACCGACTGGACACAAGCCCGTGCGCACACCTATATACAAAGCCCGTGTCTCGGCTTCGGCTTCAACCAAACGAACGGCGAAAGCGTTATTTATCTCGACGACCTCGCCGTTTGGTCGTTCTCGACCAAGATCGACGACCCGGCAGAGCCGGCACACAAGAGTGCCGTCAAAAAGACGATTTCTTTCCAAAACAGCTCCGATTTCTCCGGCTATGACGTCAGTATGCCGTCCGACATCGAGCGCTGCGTGTGGTACAACTTTTATAACGGTCAATGGTATGTACCGGTTACGGTGGACTTGAACAACATCATTCCGTCCTCCGCGCCGAACGGCTATGAATTTGCAGGCTGGTCGACCTCCGACGGCGGCACGCGCGTCAAGGACTGCCACTACGCCGATTTCAAGGTGCCGGGCAACTTCACGTTCTATGCCCTGTGGAAAAAAGCCGCGCCGACCGTGATGTTCGAGAATTTTGAAAGCTATGAAGCCGGCACGGTGCTGACGAGCGACGACCTCGCGTTCCTGCAGCTCAATCAGTTCGGCTCTGCCGATTTTACCGCAACCGTCGTTCTCGATGAAACCACCGGCAGCAAGGTGCTGAAAATAGCCGGCTCGAACATCTACGCCGGCTTCGCTCTCAAGAACAGAGGCCGCGCCGCCGAAAAAGAATACGTCATGTTTGATTACCGCTTCGATTCCGCCGAAGGCTCGCGCTTGACCCTTTATGCCGGAACCGACCACACGGGCGGAAATCATCGCGGCACGGTTGGCCGCACAACGGTTTGGACAAGCTATATTTTCGGTTCTGACCCGGCCAACAACGTTTTCGGCTTCTTCTTTGACCGTGACAGCGGCAACTATGTCATTTATCTCGACAATGTCTATTATTGGTGCATCCCCAAAGGGGTTGCCGATGAAGACAAGGCCGTGACCGTCTCGTTTGCCGACACAACCGTCGGCATAAAGCCGGAAGGTGCCGTCATGCCCGAAGCCATTACCAAGCAGCTTTGGGAAGACAAGGATACCGTCAACAACACCGTCAACCTCGCCGAAATCGTTCCGACAAGCATTCCCGGCGGTTATCGCTTCGTGGGCTGGTCGCTCGCCGACGGCGGAAAGGTGATCGCCACCAAATACAACACATATCGTTTCTTAAGGAACGAAACGTTATATGCCGTATGGGAGGAACTCGATGCTCCGACGGTTACCGACAAGGTCTCCATCCGCACCCAAGGTGTTCAGGGTATGCGCTTTACGGCAAACGCAAGCACCGCGGCAACGCTTTCCGACAACGTTGAAATCGGCTTCCTCGTCACACGCGCTTCTTTCTACGAGATCCAGCTCGGCAGCGACGAAGACCTCTTTACCTTTGAGATCATCGGCAACAGCAACAAAAACCACGCTTCCGGCATTGCCTTCAAGAAGACCGACGGCACCGTTACGCTCAACAAGCTCATGCAAAATGCCGACGACGCTTCGATCTCCGCATACAGCGCCGTTCTTATCGGCATTCCGGAATCCAAGGCAAACTTCACCGAGAAAATCTACATCCGTTCGTATATCAAGTTCGGCGACCTCATGCTGTACGGCAACGTCAAGGCTCTGTCGCTATACGAAGCGGCTTTGGCTGTCAAAAACGCCGAAGGCTATGAAACCACCGACTACGTGGAACACATTGTGGAAGTCTGCAAATAAGCGGGCCTCCCGTCGGTTCCCGAGTCCATAAATATCCGGATTTCTCCTTTTCCGGATCCACACAGCAAAAACGCTGTGCACATCTCTCCTTTTTGCAAGGTCCTCCGCAGGATTTTTCCCGTGGAGGACCTTGCGTTTTTATTTGGCAAGAAGTGCGCGGATGACCTTGTCGGACATTTCCGAAACCACGCGGTAATCGGTGGCCTTGCCGTAGATTTTTTCCAAGGACGCATGCAGCGCACCGGCTTCGGCAAGCTCTTCGGCTGCCGCGTTCATGAGCGCATCACGGCATTTTTCGGCAAAACGGTATTTGGCGCGGCTTGGTGCAAAGCGTTTGGCGTCAAAAAAGCGGCCGAGGTTGATGATCTTATACGGCATCTCCGCCCGATCCAAGGCGGCGCAGTACGCATCGTCGTACAGGCTGATGCACACCGACGGCTCTTCCAAGAAAAGAAACGCATATTCCGACGCATTCGGCACGCACACACCGGCCGTGACCTTCGCGCCGGAGCGCAGCGCAAGGTCGCATAACACCGAGAAGAACGTACCGGCAAGTGTGTGACTGTCCTTGACAAAATACAGCTGTTTGGCCATTTTTTCGGGTGTGAAGAAGCGGATGCTGCCGTCACAGCTGACCGCGTCGGCAATAGCCGGCGTCAACCGACCCGTACCGCCCTTTTTGAGATGCTTAGCGCACAGACGGGCGGCAGCGGCACGCATTTTGGCTCTGTCCAAGCAGCGCACGCCGATAGCGCGCATTTCCTCTTCGGCGTTCTTTGCGGCGGCAAGCAGGCGGTAAGCCGCGCGGTAATGCGCACTTTTAGCGTCGCTTATCTCACAGATATGTGCCGCTTCTTTTTCCAAAAGCGGAATGTTCCATGCCTCGCCGAGCGGCACGATCTCTTCTTTGGCACCGGCATAGCGCGGATCGACCGTATGCGGTGCGGTGCCGTCGAGGACGGCTTTGCCGGTTTCGGGAATTAAAAGCCCGTCAAGCGATTTCGGATCACTCGAGCAATGGTAAAAAATCGGATGAAAACCGTTTTTCCGGGCGGCAAGCGCGGCGTTTTTCATGAGTGTGCTTTTCCCGACGCCCGGACCGCCTTTGAGAATATACATTTTTTTCAAGAGCTTCGGGTCAAAGACGGAATCGAAAAAGCTGACAAATCCGGCGCTTGTATTGGCAGCGGCAAAATAATGCTGTTCGGTGCATGACAGACGGTTGATTTGCTCATAATACGCGGTATCTTTCATAAAATGCAGTCCTTTCACGGTGTTTTATTATCATGGTATGCAGCTTCTTCAAAAAGGTTCGAAAGGACGTGCCGCCGCATACGTGCAATCGAAAAGCCCTCCGCAAAAACGGAGGGCTTTTCGGCTTTATTATATTACTGTCACTGCTTTTCCAGGCGGTAAATGCTCCACACGAGAAAGACCTTTTCTGTGCTGTAACGCATGAGAAGCACATCTCCGTCGGCATACAGCAGGCACAGATCATCGTCTAACCTCTGATAGCGCAGGTCGGTATAGTCTAATAAGCCTGTCGCGCCGATATCCCAGACAGTCTTCTGTGATGCCAATTCCTCCCGTGTCCACGGGAGGTTTTCCCATTTCCAGCTGACGGATAATTCTACCGGTTCGACGCCCAAAGAGCTATCCTGCCGTTCTAACGTAAACGTATCTGCACCCACAAGATAGCGGAAACCGTCGTTTTTTCCCGCCCACGTGGAGGACAGCGGCGACATATACAGGCATTTATCGGTTACGAAAACGTCGCCCACGGAAATTCCGTCAATCAGTGCCGAATCGGCCACCGTTGGCGAAGAGAGCGAACCGTCCCGGCTCGGTCTTATGAAGCTGTTTTCGTAAATGTCCAAAAAGCTTGATATGAACCGAAAACGCTTGCCGTCGCTTCCGGTATACTGCCAGCCGTATATTTTGTAGGAAGCATAGGTTTTCTGCGAAAACGCCGGCAAGCCGAACTCTTTCCGCAACGCCGAAAGCTCGTTTTCATACAACGAACGAAACGTCTCAAACGCCGCTTTAGGGTTCTTAAAGACCGCTTTTCCGTCTGCACCTGCTCCGATTGCAAAATCCGGGCTTACCGACGTGAAATAATCGGTATCCACATTGCCCTGCATACCCTCGCCTCCCGGAACATACTCGCCGACAGCCGGATTTTTTACCGTAAAGCCGACCGGGTCGGTCAAAAAGCACACGGCAAGCACCGCACAGGCAAGAACCGCGACAAGAACCACCCAAAACGCCGGTTTTTTGTAGCTTAAAACACGCTTGATTCGCTCTTTGACATTTTCCTCGCCAAAGGCAAGCGGACATGCGGCAATTCTCGCTTTTGGCATACTTGCCGCTAACAGCGCTTCGGAATAGGCGGCGCGCTCTTCTGCCGCTAACTGCCCGATAACGCGCTCATCGCAGGCAAATTCGATATCACGGCAAAAAAGAATATAGGCAAGCCATACAAGCGGATTAAACCAATAAACGCACAAAAACAGGTAGCCAAGCAGCTTCCAAAGGACATCGCCGCGCGCGATATGCGCTTTTTCGTGGGCGACGACAGCGTCGAGATCCTTTTCGGCAAGCGTGAACGGCAGATAAATGCGCGGTTTTATAAAGCCGAGAACAAAGGGAGACGTCACACTTTCGCTCCGGTAGAGGTTATCCCGAAAGAGAACCGCCGTTTTCAGCCGGTTTTTTAAGTGAAAATAGCAGAAAAACGCGTAAAAGAGCATAACGATAACGCCGATGACCCAAATCGCACCCAAAATCGAAGCAAGGACATAGAGCGGCGAGACACTGCCGCCGGCCGGCGTTTCAAAAACCTTGCCGAGCGTCGGGTTGACGGCGGAATTGACGGCATAAATGCCGGTCTGTACTGTCGGATGAGCGGCGTAGCGCACGGTCTCATACGAAAGCGTTTCGGGCGACGGAATCACGCTGAGCCGGCTTTCCGGCAGAAACGGCAAAACAAGGCGCAGACCGACAAACGCCCACAGAATAGGAAACAGTGCTTTGGGTGCTTTTTTGAAAGAAAGCCGGACAAGCATAACGGCGAGAATCAAAAAGCAGGCAGGAATGCTCCGATTGAACAGCGTCAAAAACAGGTTCGTCATAACGTTTCCTCCTTTTCCGGCGTGTTTGCCGCACGGTACGCATCGATCATGTTCTGCATTTCGTCAATGTCCTTTTCGGACAGAGGTCGGTGCTTGGTAAAGGCCGCCACAAACGCCGGAAGTGAACCGCCGAATTTTTTGCCGACAAATTCATCAACTTCTTCGGCACAGATTTCCTCTTTTGAGACAAGAGAGGTCACAACGGTGTTTTCGTTTTTGAGCACGCCGCGTTCGGCAAGGCGTTTGATAACGGTATAGGTGGTCGTTGGCTTCCATCCGAGCTGTTCCTTGCAGAGCAAAACAAGCTCGCGGCTTTTGATGGGTTCATGCTCCCACAAGACAAGACAGAAGCGATATTCGCTTTCGAACACTTTCGGCATACATATCGTCCTTTCGCAAAATCGCTCTAACGCATTAGAGTATACTTTACTCTAACACATTAGAGCGGAAATGTCAAGGACTTTCTCGAAAGTTACAATTTATTCACAGGTTTTGATTCAGGACAAAAACTCGTCGATATCGTCAAACGACAGCGTGTCGTGCAAAGCCAAATTCAAGCCATAGCCGATGAGCTTTGCCGTATCCTTTAAGATATGATCGGTTTCCTTGGGCGTGACGAAAAAGCTGTCGCCATGGTGAGCGGCAATTTTATCAAGGATGCCGCCGACGATTTGTTCATCCGGCTTTTTGGCAGGATCCATGCTTTGAAAGGCCGTTTGGATCACATCGATAGCAAGCGTTGTCACCTCTACGACGGTTGGCACGCCGATGGCAATGACCGGCACGCCGAAGGTTTCTTTGTCAAAGGCTTTGCGCGTATTGTAAATTCCCGAGCCGGGCGAAATGCCGGTATCGCAGATCTGCACGGTGGTCGCCAATCGGGAAAGCCGCCGGGAGGCTAACGCATCCACCGCCACGATAAAGCCTGGCTTTGCAAGCGAAGAAACGCCGGCGGCAATTTCGGCGGCCTCCATGCCCGTATTTCCCGACACGCCCGGAACCACGCACAGCGTTTCGCGAAGGCCTAACGAATCGAACATCGCTTTATCGGCGGCTTTGATATGGCGCGTCACAATAAAATGGTCGGCTGTCATGGGGCCGACGGCATCGGCGATAATGGCGCGGTTGCCGAGTGCGGCAAGCATACACGGCGCATCAGCGGACAGATTTTTCGGGAACAGGGAACGAAGGCAGGCGGCAAGCGTTTCGGCAGCGGCGCGGAAGCGTTCTTTTTCCGAAAGCCAGATTTTGCCGACATCGAGCGTCAGATAGATGCCGATCTTTTTGCCGGAAGCGGCTTCGCCGGTTTGATCGGACACGCGGAGCGTATGGATATCGAAACCGTTTTTGCGGCTGTTTTGTGAGAGCAAGCCGGAAATCTTCCGACCGTTTTGTTCATGCAATTGTTCGAGTGTTTCTTGGGCAAGGTCGGTTCGCAGGGATTTGGAGACATCAAAATCACGCATAGGAGCTCCTCCTGAACAAAAAATGCAAAAAAAGTTGTTAAAATTTATAATTAGGTCTTGTTTTTTTTTGAAAGTCGTGGTAGAATACAAGAGAATAATAATGTGGTGTAGCATCTGCACGACAATCGGGGAGGTGAATGTTTTGCCGAACATCAAGTCCGCTAAGAAACGCGTCAAGGTAACCGAGTCCAAGACTCTGCAGAACCAGATGTTTAAGACCGGCTTCAAGACGACGTTAAAGAAGTTTGAAAAGGCAGTCGAAGCAGGCGATAAAGCTGTTGCTGAAACTTGTTACAAAGACGCGGTCAGCAAGATCGACAAGGCTGTTGCAAAGGGTGCTCTGCACGTCAATGCAGGAGCAAGAAAGAAGAGCCAGTTTACCGTAAAGCTCAACGCCATGAAGTAATTTTTTGGTGAGTTTACGATTGCAATTCTTTAAATCCGTTATTTACGAATGTAAATAACGGATTTTTTCTATACAGCTGACAGGCTGTATAGAAAGCCGCCGCAGGCGGCGAAAAAGCACGCAAGGCGTGCTGCCCGATAGGGCAAACTTTCCGAAAGGAAAGCTTATAAAGGCGGCTTGCCGCCGGAGAATGCCGCCGTAAGGCGGAAAAAGGATTTAATTTGGTTTGTGCGAGGTTGTTGCTTGGTGCGCTGATTCGAGGTTTGCAAAACCTCGGAACTTCCTTGAAAGGTTTTAATTGTTGCGGTGGGAAGCTGCCGTTGCGGTGCGCTGAATCAAGGTTTGCAAAACCTCGGAGCTTCCTTGAAAGGTTTTAATTGTTGTGGTGCGAAGCTGCTATTACGGCGAGCTGCTTCGAGGTTTGCAGAACCTCGAAACTCCCTGCGAAAGGAACGTTTTTCGTACTTTTCGCGTGTACGAAAAGTACCAAAAGTACACCAGAGGTTTGCGAACCTCTGGACTCCGGGGACGATTCAAATCGCCGGTCGATACGGTGTTTTTGCGAAAGTGACCGGCGTTCATCAAGTAACCGGTTTTGCGAAAAGCTGCAACTTTGCCGGGTATCGCCGGCAATGATTTGAATCGGTGCGAGGTTCCGGCTTTACAGCGTAAGGATTTAGAGCAGAGATTAAAAGAACAGCTGTATTCTTTGGCGGACAGTAGGTTAAGGGACGTTGGAATGGGCTGCGGAGGGTGGAAAAGAGTTGCTTTGGATAGCAATTAAGGAAGGATTTGTGCAAAAGAATGGCTTTTGGTTTGTGAAAATGGGAATTTTTTGCGGACCGTAGGTTAAGGGCGGTTGGAATAGGCTGCAGAGGGTGGAAAAGAGTAACTTTGGATAGCAATAAGGAAAGGTTTGGGCAAAAGCAAGGCTTTTGGTTTGTGAAAATGGGCGGTTTTTGAAACCAGCAAGGAACGGCTTGTGCAAAAGAAAGTTTTTTTGTACGTAAAAAGGCGGTTTTTGAGAACAATAAAAAGTGGTTCAAACAAGCGGTGTTTTGGTTACGAAAACGAGAGGCTTTTGAGGGTAAAGCGTAAAGCTTTCTGTAATGGAAAACTTTTTGGTTTGCGGAAAAGGGCTGTTTTTTCAGCTCATGCAAAGCAACCCGATAAAGAATAACTTTTTCTCAGCGCACCGCAGCAACCACTTCGCACTGTACCAAAGCTAACGAGCAGCAACCCTTTTCGAATATCGCTTGCTACTGTAAGCTTGCAGTACAACAATCCATTTTCGAAAAACATCAGTCTTGCGTCTGCACTACGGTAACCCTTTCGCACCGATTCAAAGCCTTTTCGCCGGCGTTTTGTGGGCAAAACCGGTTTCGGCAAAAGCCGCCGGAAAGCTTTACAAAATCTTTTCCGGCAGAGCTTTGAATCGTCCCCGGAGTCCAGAGGTTCGCAAACCTCTGGTGTGCTTTTTGGTTCTTTTTGCACAACGCAAAAAGAATAAACCCGTTCCCTTTCCGGGAAGCTTCAAGGTTCTGCAAACCTCGAATCAGCACACCACAGCCGCAGCTTCGCACCGCAACAATTAAAACCTTTTAAGGAAGCTCCGAGGTTCTGCAAACCTCGAAGCAGCGCACAAAACAACAATTTCCCACTAACAAACTTAAATCCTTTCGCCGCCGAAGAACATCTTATAGCGCACGCTATAAGATGTTCCCTAAGCGAATGCTCTCATCAAAGACCAGATGCTTGACAATGTCGCGCGCCGCCCGTGTCTGCGCTAAAAACGCCGGATATTCCTTCGCTTCAAAATACGCCATCGCAGGAAGATACGTCTCCAAAAACGACCGGCTTGCCGCGTGCTCAAGACCAAAGCATAAATAGGTCTCATGCTTTTGCCAAAGACCGTAAATCTCGTTCAAATGCAAGCTTATAGCGGCAAGCTCTTCTTCACTTGCCTGCTCCAACGCTTCCTTTGATACAGGCAACGTGGAAAACAAGGCAAGCGTCTCGTCAAAAATCGAATTCAACACATAAAAATTCACGCCTAAAAACACAAGCACCAAAAGGAATAAGATCCCGGCAATTACCGTCGTTTTCATGTCTTTCCGCCTGCCGTTTCTTTCGGTCGGGACTGCCGCTCAGGCTTCGGCTTCTCCTTGCGTATCAAATACAGATTTTTGGTGTCGTCAAGTCCCATAAAAAACACTTCTTCGGGCGAAGCATATCCGTTTTCCCGCAATTTCCGCTCCAAAAACCGCTGCTCTAAGCCCAATGCCCGCAATTCCTTTTCATCGATTTTCCCATCCGCAATCAAAAGATGCTCCATGCCGTTTTCCGGCACGTTCCGATTCAAATCGCTTGCCGTCGGCGGCGCATTTGCCGCTTTTGGAAGCACCGAAATCATGCCGTTGGACTCCAAAAACGCATAGCCGACATCGGACAGATGCGAGATCCCTGCCATGCGCATGGCACTGATCAGCTCCTCTAACGTAATGCGTGCGCGTTTCATCTGCGCTTGGTCAAGCGTGCCGTTTTTGATGAGTGCCAGGGCATTTCCCGTAACGGCCTTGCGAAACGACCGCGATTTGATCGAAATATACGATAAAAACACCTCCAAACACACAAGCGTCACCGCCGGGATCACGCCGTAAAACAGCGGAATCGAATTGTTGGAGATCGGATAGGACGCAAGCTCCGAAATCATAAAGGCTGTCACAAGCTCGGTCAACTCCAGCTGCCCGATCTGCCTCTTGCCGGTCAGCCGCATCAGCGTAACGATCAACACATATAACAGCACCGTTCGGATAAATACGTTTGCCATAGACTTCCCTCTTTTTTTGCTTCTTTGCAATAGTATCGGCATTTGAAACGGCATTTATTCCGGATGCTGCGCAAAAAAAGACGACACGGATTTACCGCGCCGCCTTTGATAAGCTTATTTTTTTATAGTTCAAATGCGATTTTTTGTTTTTCGCCAAAGCCGCCCTGCATGAAACACAATCCCGAACACCGCCGCAAGTGCCACATACCCGAACGACGAAAAAACCGTTCCCACCAAATCCGCAAACCCGAAACAGCTGAACAGAAAGGCGGCAAAGCTGAGCGCAAACGTGAGAAGCGCACTGTGGCGGCACAAAAACCGGCTCCGGTCGGCAAAATAGGTGACCGTCGGGATTAAGCACGCAAGGCTCGCACCGGCCATGGAGAAGAACAATAAAACGGCATACACGACCGCAAGCACCGGCGAAAGCGCACGCGCCACCGCTAGCATCGGCAGGCTTTCGACAGCCGCCTCCGGCGTTACGGCAAGCGCAAGCAGCACGCACACCATCTGCACGGCCAGCGCGGCTCCGCCGAGAACCGTGCCCCAAACCACCGCTTTGCGGCTTTTGGTCTGCAAGCCGATGGGACACAAAACGCCGATGGAACAGAAAATGTTATACGACGAAAAGGTGAGTGCGCCGCAAAACGCATTCGGAAGGAACGGATGCACGGTTTCGGACGGTGTAAAATCGAACACCGGATGCCGGAACACCGTCGCCATGCTCACGGCAAAGGCCATAAGCACAAGCACCGGCACGACCGCCGAAAACAGCCGGACAAGACCCGTAATGCCGCGAATGGCGATGAGGGAAATCAAAAAGCAAAAGAGGAACGAACCCCAAAGATGTGCGCCCGGAAGGCCGGTCAGCATTTCTAAAAGCGCACCGGCACCGGCCGCCGTCACCACATAGGTGCCGAAAAAGATTAGGATTTCCAAGCCGCCGGTTAAGGATAAAAGCACTTTTCGCGGTGCGCCGACCACCACCCGGTCAATACCGGCATCACCCGTTTTCCCGACGATATAGGCAATGGCCAGATTCAGCAAGGCTAAGCCGGTGACGGCAAAAAACACGCCGACAAAACCGGGAATGCCGAATGTGCCGAAAAATTGAAACACCTCCGCGCCGGACATACAGCCCACGCCCAAAAAACAACCGGCAAACGACAGACCGATCGGAAGGCTTCCGAGTTTTTTCATAAAATCCCTCCCAAGAGAAGCACGGGAATTACCGTTTCAGTATACCACAAAAAGGCTGTTTGTGCAAGAGAAAAATGCGCGGCACACCGCTTCGAAAGCGGAATTCTTAAAGATATTTTAAGATATGGTTTGCCTATTGACAGAACCCAAAAAGTCGATTATACTGATATCAATCAAAAAGGAGGAATCCGCCATGAAGCAAAGCCTGAAAATAAACAAAGTGAATCTGTTGCTCTTCATTTGTCTGCTTTTGGCCGCAATCCTTTTTCTTTTGGCCATGGACAACGACCGTGCGCATAGGACGTATCTGTACCGCGACTGCGGGATTGACAAGCGTGATGTGCGCATTCTCGCCGAAACGGACACGCATGGCGGTTTTCTCGGCGACGGCACTTATTTTTTAGCGGCAGACTGTTCCGCAAAGTCTGGAAAAATCCGGAAAATCGTGCAAAACTGGCAAAAGCTGCCGCTTCCGGAGCCTTTAGACGACGCATATGACGTTTTTTGTGACGGGTATTTTTCGGAGTTCCCCGTCATCACGGACGGCTACTATTTATTTTACGATCGGTTGGGTCAAACGTCAAGCCCGGAGTCCCTTTATGACCGCGCGTCCTACAATTTCAATTTGGCCGTATACGACAGCGAAACGGATCAGCTGTATTACATCCGTGTGGATACCTAAAATATTTTGCTGAACCGGTCTTGACAAATTTTGCCGGTTATGCTATACTTCTTACGGCAAAATCCGTGTGAATTTTTGAGATGCGGCCGCGTCCTTTTCGTCACACACCGAAGAACCTCGGTGTGTGATTTTTTCGGTTTTGCTTTATCGCTTTTGCGAAAGGAAGAACACGTATATGCGCAAAATCAAGCTCCACAGCGAAACGCTCTATCTGTTTGCAACGGTCTTGCTTGCCTTTGCGGTTGCGATGTTGACCGCCGCCGATCTCGGCATTTCCATGATTGTTGCGCCTGCCTATCTTTTAAGCCTGAAAACCGGCTTTTTGACCTTCGGGCAAGCGGAATATGTCATCCAAGCCGGGCTTTTTATCGTCTTCTGTCTTGTGATGCGAAAATGCAAAGCGGTATATCTTTCGTCTTTTCTCACGTGCCTTTTTTACGGGGCGGTGCTTGATTTATGGCGGCTTGTGCCGGTTTTCAATCCGCAGGCAACGACGCCGGGCAGCATGGCTTTGCCGGTTCGTGTGGGAATGTATGTGCTTGGCATTTTGCTTACGTCGCTGTCAATTGCGTGTTTTTACAAAACCTATCTGTATCCGCAGGTATACGACTTTTTTGTCAAAGGCATCAGCGCCGGATTTCATATCAAGCGGTCGTTTTTCAAAACCTGTTTTGATCTGTCGTGTTTTGCCGTCGGAAGCGCAATGACGCTGTTGTTTTTCGGAAAATTTGAGGGAATCAATTTCGGGACATTATTTATGGCCCTCATCAACGGCACGCTCATCGGCTTTTTCGGCAAGCTTTTAGACAAGGTGCTTGACGTAACACCGTTCTTTCCGAAATTTGCCGCGCATTTTTCGTTAGATGAATAAAATGGTTTTGAAAGCGTCTTTGAAATCACCGGAATTTTTTCACGGTTTTGCGGCATTGTTCCGAATTTTCACCAAAATGTGCGAAATCCACCGATTTTAATTTACAGCCAATTCCGGATATCAGCATGCGCTCTATAAAAATTTATTGTATAATAGTATCGGGTAAATGTTTTGCCCGATACTTTTTTTCTTAGTGCTTTAGAGCAAGAAAGGACAAAAAATGGAAAAAAGATCTATGGTTTACGATGTGCGTCCGATTTCGACGCTGCGGGAGCTTATCGAAACAAGTGCTCTCGACCATGCTTCACGCACGGCGTTTGTACTCAAAAAACAAAAACAGCTTACGGAAGTGACCTATGCAGCGTTTCTTTCGGATATAAAAGCCCTCAGCACGATTTTGAACGCCAAAGGCTTTGAAGGAAAAAAGATTGCCGTCATCGGAAAGAATTCCTATGAGTGGGCGCTTACGTATCTTGCCGTCACAAGCGGTGTCGGTGTCATCGTTCCGGTGGATAAGGATCTGAAAAAGCCGGAAATCGAGAACATTCTCTCGCTTTCGGGTTCATGTGCGGTCATTTATTCCGACGAGCTGGAAAAAACGATAGCCGAAATCGAATTGCCGCTGGAAAAGATTGCCATGAGTAATTTCCCGGCACTTCTTGCCGAAGGACGCGAAAAACGCGAAAGCGGCAACCGTTCGTATGAGAAGCATAAGATCGACCCGTTTGCACTCGGAATTCTGTTATATACCTCCGGTACGACCGGTGTGGCCAAGGGCGTTATGTTAAGCCAGTTCAACATCTGCTCCAACATTGTCGCCGTGGCAAAGAAAGTGCTTGTTACGCCGGAGGACAGAACGCTTTCGGTGCTTCCGCTGCACCACACCTATGAGTGCATGGCCGGGTTCTTATCGATTTTATATGCCGGCGGCAGCATTTCCTATATGTCGGGGCTTGCACACCTGTTATCGGATTTCCGCGAATACAAGCCGACGGTTTTTGTGGCTGTGCCGTTATTGTTAAAGACCATTCACACAAGCCTTATAAAAAAGATGAAGGCAGTACGCGGTGGCAGTGCCTATCTTGCGGTGGGTAAAGCGCTTGCGGCGGTTTCCGGTCCGCTTTCCGGAAAAGTGGCGGGAACGGTATTTCACAGCGTTCATGCGGCGTTCGGCGGCAGGCTGCGCGCGATCTTATGCGGCGCGGCGGCGCTTGATTCGGACATTCAGCGCGATTTTGAACGGCTTGGTTTTCGCGTTTTATGCGGCTATGGACTTACCGAGACCTCGCCGGTATGCCTTATGCACAACGATTTTATTCATACACCGGGCACGGTGGGCGTACCGGTGAACGGCTTGCGTGCAAAGATTATCGAGCCGAACGATGAAGGCATCGGCGAGCTTGCCGTAAAAGGTGCGAACGTGATGCTTGGCTATTACAACAATCCCGAAGCCACGGCGGAGGTCATCGACGCGGACGGCTATTTCCACACAGGCGACCTTGCAAAACGGGATTCGGTTACCGGCGAATACACGATAACCGGACGTATCAAGAACATGATTGTCATCGGAAACGGCAAGAAGATCTTCCCGGAGGAGATCGAATATCTTCTTGAAAAGTGCCCGGCGGTTTCGGAATGCATGGCCTACGGGTCGCCCTCCGAGAAGGAGGAAAATGAAACGGTCGTGACAGTCAAAATATTCCCGAATTTTACGTATTTAGCAGAGCAAGGGATCATCGGCGCGTTCGACCCGGAAAAGGCGTCGGAAAGTGAAAATGCGGATACAGTAAAGGTGCTTGAGGGATATTTCAAGAACCTCATCAAGGAGGATGTGAATGCGCATTTGCCGGCGTACAAGGCAGTGCGCAAGATAAAGCTCCGCTATCGGGAATTTGACAAGACCAGCACGCGGAAAATCCGCCGCAATTCGGCAGACAATCTGGAATAGTCCGGAGGGAGCAAGAGCCGAGTGCCGTTTGGCACTTGGCTCTTTTTCGGCTATGCTGCCGAAAATTGCGCGAAGCGGCAAAAAATGTTGCGGCAGCAACATGACACCGCCGAAAGGCGGAAAAGTTTTTTGCCCTCCTTTTTGTACTTTACAAAAAGGAGGAAAAAAGGCCGTCTGTGGCGGCGGAAGGATTTAATTGGAATGCATGAGTTTGTTGTCTGTGTGTGCCGATTCGAGGTTTGCAAAACCTCGAATCTTCCTGAAAAAGGTTTTAATTGTTGCGGTGCGAAAAAGTCACTGCGGTGCGCTGAATCGAGGTTTGCAAAACCTCGATGCTCTCTGCAAAGGAGAACGAGTTGTCACTTTTTGCGTTGTGCAAAAAGTAACCAAAAAGCACACGGGGCGAAGCCCTGCGACCCACGATTCAAAGCTCTGCCGGAAGTGAGTTTGCAATAATTTCCGGCGGCTCATATCGAAACCGGTTTTGCCCACAAAACGCCGGCGAAAAGGCTTTGAATCGGTGCGAAAGGGAGACTGTACTGCTGACGCAAGGCTGAGATTTTTCGAAAATGAGAAGGTGTACTGCAAGCTCACAGTAGGTTGTCGCAGATGAAATGTGTGACTGCTCGTTAGCTTTGTTGCAGTGCGAAGTCGGTGTCGTTATGCGCTGAAAAAAGTTTTTTCTTTATCGGATAACTTTGCAGGAGCTGAAAAAACGCCTTTATCGCGAATCAAAAAATTTCATTAGCAGAAAACTTTACGAACTTCACTCAAAGCCGTTTTTTTTACGCACAAAAACTTCTTTTGTACGTGCCTTTCTTCGCTATCCGCAAAAAATTCCCATTTTCACAAACCAAAAGCTTTTCTTTTTCAGAAAGCTTTATGCTTTGCCCTCAAAAGCCTCTCGTTTTCGCAACCAAAACACCGCTCATTCGAACAACTTTTTACTGTCCTCAAAAGCCGTCTTTTTTACATACAAAAGCCTTTCATTTGCACAAAACTTTCCTTATTGCTATCCAAAGCAGCTCTTTTCCACCCTCCGTCGCCCATTCGCACCACCCTTAACCTACTGTCCGCAAAGAATACAGCCGTTCTTTTGCTCTTCGCTTTAATTTTGTGCTGTAAAGCCCGAACCTCGCACCGATTCAAATCATTGCCGGCGATACCCGGAAAAATGCAGTTTTGTGCGTTGCCGGTTACCTGATGAATGCCGGACATTTCAGCAAAAAGCTTGTATCGATCGGCGATTTGAATCGAGGTCGCAGGACGGAGTCGTCTCCTTGAAACATGGTCGCCTTGCTCACGTCCGTTCGCAATTCTCCCTGTTTCGGCGGTCTCCGACGCACAAAAACTTGCCACCGGCAACTTTTTGCACGTCCGAGCATGCTTTTTGGTTACTTTTTGCACGATGCAAAAAGTGACAACCCGTACTCCCTCGCAGGAAGTTCCGAGGTTCCGCAAACCTCAATTCAGCCAACCGCAGTGACATTTTCGAACCGCAACAATTAAAACCTTTTTCAGGGAGCTCCGAGGTTTCGCAAACCTCGAATCAGCGCACACAAACAACAACCTCGCACAATCCAATTAAATCCTTTTGGAACTTTCCTTTCTCCTTGAAACATGGTCGCCTTGCTCACGTCCGTTCGCAATTCTCCCTGTTTCGGCGGTCTCGGACGCACAAAAACTTGCCACCGGCAACTTTTTGCACGTCCGAGCATGCTTTTTTTGCCGCCCTTGGCGGCTTTTTCCCCTTGACAAAGCCGCGATCTTGTGCTATACTGTCTCCGCTAAAATTTCATATGACCCGTGGATTTTTTTAGAATGGCGCTTTTAAGCCAAACTGAAAACGTAGGGAACTTCGGAGAACCTCATTCAATTGAGTGCCGAAGGGGCAAGGCGCAAGCCGAAACTCTCAGGCAAAAGGACGAAGATAGCACGATTTCTATCGTGCCGCTTTTCATTTGTTGTTAGAAGTCACCGCCCCACCGGCCGGTGACTTTTTTATACACATTTTTATTTCCCGGAGGAAAAACACATGGAAGCGTTAAACAGCTTTTTGTCTACGGTAAACGATTGGGTGTGGGGTATTCCGCTCATCGTCTTAATCATCGCCATCGGCATTCTTATGACTGTCCGTACCGGCCTTATCCAAATCATCCACCTTCCCAAAGCCCTTCGTTATATGTTACATAACGAAGAAGACGGCGAAGGCGATGTCACCAGCTTCGGTGCCCTCTGCACCGCCCTCTCGGCCACCATCGGCACCGGCAACATCGTCGGCGTGGCAACCGCTATCGCAGGCGGCGGCCCGGGTGCTCTTTTTTGGATGGAGGTCGCCGCGTTCTTCGGCATGGCAACCAAATATGCCGAAGGCCTGCTCGCCGTCAAATACCGCGAAATCCGCAAAGACGGCACCGTCCTCGGCGGTCCGTTCTATTACATCGAAAAAGGCATGGGACAAAGCTGGAAATGGCTTGCAAAGCTGTTTGCTGTGTTTGGAATGCTCGTCGGTATTCTCGGTATCGGTACCATGACCCAAATCAACGGTATCACAAATGCCGTACAGAATTTCTTTGACCCGGATAAAGCCCAGGTTGCTTTCCGTATCGGCGAAAACACCTATGCCTGGCCGACCATTATCGCCGGTGTCCTTGTGACCCTCTTTGCCGCGCTGGTCATCATCGGCGGCATCAAGAGAATTGCGAAGGTTTCCGAAATCGTCGTTCCGTTTATGGCCGTTATCTACTTTATCTGCGGCATTATCTTGATTATCTGCAATATCACCAAAGTTCCGGCTGCCATCGTTTTGATCGTGCAAAGCGCGTTCTGCCCCAAAGCCGTTCTCTTTGCTGGTGTGGGTCTTACGATCCGCAATGCCATGAAGAGCGGTGTCGCAAGAGGCATCTTCTCGAACGAATCGGGTATCGGCTCGGCTCCGATCGCCGCTGCCGCCGCTAAAACCAAAGAACCGGTGCGTCAGGGTCTTGTCTGCATGACCGGTACGTTCTTTGACACCATCATCATCTGCACCATTACCGGCCTTGCCATCGTATTGACCGGCTCATGGGAAGACGCGGTCAGAGGTTCGTTAAAGGGCGTCGCCGTGACAACAAAGGCTTTCCAAGAAGGTCTTCCGTTTGATCCGAACGTCAGCGCGTTCCTTCTCATGATCAGCCTTGTATTCTTTGCCTTTACCACCATTCTCGGCTGGGACTATTATTCGGAAAAGTGCTTGCAGTATCTTGTCGGCGATAAAAAAATGCCGGTTTTGGTGTACCGTGTGCTGTACATTTTGGCCGTTTTCGCCGGTCCGTACCTGCAGGTCGATTTCGTGTGGACGCTTGCCGACATCGTCAATGGCCTTATGGCGTTCCCGAATATTGTGGCATTGTTCGCTCTCAACGGCGTAGTCGCCCAAGAGACCAAAGAATACGTAAAACGCGTCATTAAGGGACAAAAAGCATAGCATAAAAGTTACGTTGGCTGACCGCCGCATTCATTCGAGTGCGGCGGTTTTTTTATATTCCAAAATATCCTCCACCCGACAATCCAAAAAGCCGCACAAATCGTCCAAGGTTTGCGTGCTGATGGGCTTATTGTGCTTCAAGCGATCGATAAGGCTGCGGCTGACGCCGTATTTGTTGATAAGCGTATAGGTGGTGACACCCTTTTCTTTCATGGTGCGGTAAAGCGGTTCATAAACAATCATGTAAATATCTCCCTTTAAATATTTTGTCATTTATAATGATAAAATATACTCTTACTATTGACAATTGTCGATATATAGAGTATAATGTGTTACAGCAAAGACACGATTATATTTTTAGGGAGGATTCGGAATGGAAGAGAATCAACAAACAGCCTTTGCAAGCACAAATTGTAAAAACTGCAACGGAAAAATCGAGATCGACGCTGATAAAGAAGTCACCGTCTGCCCGTTTTGCGGCACAAAATACGCAACCGCCGAGATTTTGCGGGAAAGCGACGCCGTTCGTCTGGAAAAACTGAAACTGCAGGCAGAGCGTGAACGCGAGCAGCGAAAAAGAGAAAACGCCCGCGAGCAAGAAGCTCTTGCAAAGCAAAAAAACGAAACCGATCTGAAGAATCTGGAGCTTCACACCTTCAAAAACGGGGCTTTCAGCAAGGTTTTGTTAGTCTTTTTTGCGTTTTCCGCTCTTGGTGTGTGGCAATCGTTCTCACACGGCAGGATCGCGCGAGGCTTTATCGCACTGTTGATGGCGGCACTGTTTATCGGTGCATGGCTTATGGGAATGCAGCTGATCAAAGCTCCCAAAAAAGGCTTTCACACGGTGCTTGCCATTGCGGCATTTGTGTTGATCATCCCCTTCTTCACGGTCGGCGGCGGCTCATCCTATAAGGAAAAAGCGCAGGCGATCGAATGGGATGCCCTCGATTTGGGCGAAAAGCTGCCGGTCATCCAAAAAGGCAAAGGAACCGTTTACAGCAACAGCAATGACCGTCTTTCCCTTTCGATTGACGGTTACGAGGAAAAGGACTACAAGGCCTATCGGGATGCTTGCATCGCGTTCGGCTACACGGTTGAAGCGGAGGAAGACTCGTCCTCTTATAAGGCGTTCAACGAGGACGGCTATTGCTTGCAGTTGGATCAGATGCTGTCGGAAATGGATATTCATCTTGACGCGCCGGAAACGCTCGAGTCTTTAGAATGGCCTTCAAACGGTCTTGCGCTTTTGCTTCCGCAGCCGGCTTCCGCTGTCGGACGCACGGTGCAGGATGACAGCACGGAGTTTGAAATCAAGGTCGGCGAAACGACCAAAGATGCCTATAAGACCTATGTAAAAGCCTGTGAGGAAGCCGGCTTCACCGCCGATCACAGCAAAACGGACACCGAATTTTCTGCAAACAACGCGGACGGATATCGGGTAACGGTCAGCTATCTCGGATTTCAGGTCATGCAAATCCGCATAGAAGCACCCGAAGTGCCGGAGCTGTCCGAAGCGACCGAAGCGGAAAACTCGGCCGACGGCAGCCAAGCCGATGCACCGGCAGACACGGCGGAAAACGAGCCTGTTTTGCCGGATACGGCACCGGAAACCGACACCTCCGATTCCGCAAACGAAACCGGGCTTCGTCCGGATTTCAAGGCCGCCATGGACAGCTATGAAGCATTCATGGGCGAATACTGCGATTTTATGGCGGCATACAGCGAAAACCCGTCGGATTTGACCTTGATCGGCAAGTATGCGACCTATTTGGAAAAGTATACCAAACTCACGGAGGATTTCGACAAGTGGAACTCCGAAGACATGAATGCCGCGGAGCTTGCCTATTATACCGAGGTTCAGGCAAGAGTCAGCAAAAAATTACTCGAAGGATTACAATAAGGGGGGAGCTGCAATGAGAAGCAAAACGCTTTTAGTATCAAACATACTTTCTGCTGTTTATACGGCAATACTCTGGTATATTTTTGGCGGCGCAATATTTTCCGCAGGCGGAATGGATTATCTTGCCTATTGCAGGCAAACCTTCAGTTTGGCGTATGAGATGATCGGATTCGACTCCTTATCCTTAAATATTGTATATGTGGTCGTGATATTATTCTTGATACATATTGCTGCCTTTACGCTGGGAACACTTATCGGCTGGATCGGCTATATCACCAAAAAAAGCGGTGTGGCAAAATTTGCCGCGGTACTTTATCTGATCGGTACGATATGTTTTCCGATTTATATTTTCTTCGGACTTCCGATTACCGTTATCGGATTTATAGCCGGCGGAAAGCAGAAAAAACTCAATTCTATGCCCAACGGTTAGTGCCTTGTTATCTGAACCTCCTGCATTTCTTTCATGCAGGAGGTTTTTCTTTCCGCAGTTTTTCCAATGCGGCTGACACCGCTCGTTTTACTCTTTTTTCGCATTTCCCTTTACAACTGCGCCAAAATGTGCTATACTCTAAAGAGTTCTTGCAAAGGTTGTGAATTCATGTATAAATACGAAACCCATATGCACACCTCGCCGGTCAGCAAGTGTGCCTCTGCCTCCGTGCGCGACAGTCTTGTTTTTTACAAGTCGCTCGGCTATGACGGTGTTTTCATCACCAATCACTTTTTGGACGGCAATATCGGCATCGATAATCACTATTTTGACGGGGATGCCGGCGCCGGTTCGACAGTCCCGTACAGGGAACGCATTGAATTTTATTTTTCGGATTACGAAAAAGGCGTCAAAATCGGCAAGGAAATCGGCTTAAAAGTCTTTTTGGGGGTGGAAAGCTCCTACAAAGGCACGGATTTTCTGATTTACGGTTTGGATAAGGCATGGTATTTGGCTCATCCGGAAATTATGGAACTGAAACGGAGCGCGTTGTTATCACTGCTACGCGAAAACGGTGCGCTCGTCATTCAGGCGCATCCGTTCCGTCAAGCCGGTTATATCGACCATGTACGTCTGTTTCCCGACCGTGTGGACGGCTTTGAAGTGATCAACGCAAACCGCACCGACACGGAAAACAAAATGGCACTCATCTACGCCGACGAATACCATTTATTAAAGACCGCCGGTTCCGACAATCACGACGGAGCGGCGCAAATCCGTCTTGCCGGCATGGCGTTTGATACGCCGCTCGAAGACGAAGCCGATTACATCCGGCGCATCAAAGCCGGCGAAGGACGCATTTTTTCGGACATCAGCACGCGTTCTTAACAGGACAGCCAAAACGGCGGCAGCCTTCATAAGGAGGGATATCTATGGCAGCAAACACCGAAAACACCGTGCTTGACTATCTTTCGTGGCGCGGCGATCTTTCCTTGCAAAACAGCGCGTTCAACGAAGTGGACGGCGTGATTTTGGCGCGGCTTTCCTATTTGCCGTTTGAATATCTTGGCGAAGCGGCGCAAACGGGTCTTACGGTCGGCGAAGCGGCCAAGCAGCTTTTGGAACGGCCGGATATCGCTGACATTGCGCTCATTGAAGGCGATGTGCCGTTACTTCATGCGCTGAAAGACTGTGCGCGGTTTTGCGATATGGTTATTTCGGATTTTGTCAACGAGATCGATGAGCAAACGCAGACGCAGTTTTCGGCGATTTGCATCCGCATGGGCGAAAACGAATGGTATATTTCCTTTCGCGGTACCGATGACACGCTTGTCGGCTGGAAAGAGGATTTCAATATGGGCTTTGTCTGCCCGGTTCCGTCGCAGGTATTGGCAAAGTCGTATCTGGACCGGATCGCCGCACGGCAGGCAAACGGCACGTTCCGCGTTGGCGGACATTCCAAGGGCGGGAATTTAGCGGTTTATGCGGCGGCTTTTTGCAAAGAAGCCGTCAAAAAGCGTATTTGTGCGGTCTACAATTACGACGGGCCGGGGTTTGACAAAGCGGTTTTAGAGCAGGAGGGCTATCGGGAGATCTGTGCGCGCACGCGGACCTTTGTGCCGCAATCGTCGGTGGTTGGGATGCTTTTAGGGCATGAAGAAGCATACACGATCGTTCACAGCACGCAGGTGGGGCTTCTGCAGCACGATTTATATTCCTGGGAAGTCAAGCGCGACAAATTTGTGTATTTGGACACGGTAACGGAAGGCAGCAAAATGGTAAACTTCACGCTCAAAGACTGGCTGACGCAAACCGATGCGGCGACACGTGAGCGTGTGGTGGATGCGATTTACACGATTTTTGCCGAAACACATGTACACACGGTCAAGGAGCTTGGTGAAAACTGGTATGCGGCTGCCAAATCCATGATCAAAACCTTCGGCACGCTGGATGAGCCGACCAAGGCCTTGGTGAATGAGGCATTGGCGACGCTCATGAAGAGTGCGCGCATCGGCTTCGGCAAGACGTTCCGCACCGGGAAAGAAAAATAGGCTTCGGCATACGGAAAGCCGCTAAGAATATGGGAAAATCGCGGAAAAATTTGAAAAAGTCCTTGACAAAACAGTGTGAATGTGGTATGATATATAAGCTCTGATTGAAAAGGCACTTTTCGCGGGTGTAGTTCAATGGTAGAATTCCAGCCTTCCAAGCTGGTTACGAGGGTTCGATTCCCTTCACCCGCTCCACAGGCTAAAAACTTGCCAGCGGCAAATTTTTAGCCTGTGGAGACCGGCGAAGCGCCGGAGCAAATACCACGGATAGGTTTATCTGTGTAAGAAGTTTTGCGGACGCGCAATGTGATTCCGCCGTGCGCCCAATGGGGCTTCGGCTCAGAGAAAAAGGCGAGAAAACCACATTAGGGCGAAGCGCTGGAGCGAATACCGATTCACAGAAAAGTTCATACGCACAAAAAGCTTGGCGAATGCGGCAAAAACACGCACATAACACACATGTGCCTGTAGCTCAGCTGGATAGAGCAACTGCCTTCTAAGCAGTAGGTCGGGGGTTCGAGTCCCTCCAGGCACGCCACCGGCGAAGCGCCGGAGCAAATACCACGGATAGGTTTATCTGTGTAAGAAGTTTTGCGGACGCGCAATGTGATTCCGCCGTGCGCCCAATGGGGCTTCGGCTCAGAGAAAAAGGGTAAGAAGCGGCATGAAGGCGAAGCGCCGGAGCAAATACGTGTAAGCAAACAATTGGCAAAGCCGATGCTTGCGGCACGCCGGATTTTGCGTATTCAGCAAAGCGAAGAAATCCAAAGTTTTGCAGGAAGCAAAACGCACAAACACAAAGCAGGTCACAAAGTTAAATAATGCGCGTTATACCGTGCAAGCCGTTATCAAACGGTTCGATATGGTGGGATTAGCTCAGTTGGTTAGAGCGTCAGGTTGTGGCCCTGAAGGCCGTCGGTTCGAGCCCGATATCTCACCCCAGCAGCACCTGCTGCAACAAGAATCGCGCTTCTATACAAGCAGAAGCGCGATTTTTTCCTGTAAATGAAAAGCTGCGGCAAAAGTCTATGCGGATATAGTTCATCGGTAGAACATCAGCTTCCCAAGCTGAAGAGGCGGGTTCGATTCCCGTTATCCGCTCCAAGGGCAAAAAACTTGTCAGTGACAAGTTTTCCGGCGACGCGCCGGTGCGAATACCACGGAAAAGGTTATCTGTACAAGAAGCTTTGCGGACGCGAAATGTGATTCCGCCGTGCGCCCGATGGGGCTTCGGCTCAGAGAAAAAGAATAACAATAAATTCTTTGGAGACCGACGAAACAGGGAGTATCACGAACGGACGTGAGTGAGACGACCTTGTTTCAAGGAGAAGGACCGGCGACGCGCCGGTGCGAATACCACGGAAAAGCTTATCGGTATAAGAAGCCTTGTGCGGACGCGGAATGTGATTCCGCCGTGCGCCCGATGGTGCTCTCGCTCCAAAAAGCCGTTTTCCATGAACACAAGGTTCGAATGCAGGCAAAGCCACTCTCTTCGCACGTCATTTTCCTTTTCCGTTTCCCAATTTTCCATTTTCAACTTTCCATTTTCAATTCGTATATTTCCGTCTTTAGCTCAGTTGGATAGAGTATCAGATTCCGATTCTGAGGGCCGTGGGTTCGAGTCCCGCAAGACGGGCCAGAAAAACGCACTTGCAAAAGCAAGTGCGTTTTTCAGTTATATCCGACTTCGTCGGGTGATATACGCTTCGCGCGTGTAAGCGGCGAATATACTATCACTGTGAGCAAGCGAACAATAGCACTTTTGCCGCAGGCAAAAATATCACGCCGAGGAAAGCTCGGCATATCACTCTCTCTTTACAGGTAAGAATATTTATGATATAATTCATTGGGGTGGTAATCATGCCGGACAGCATTTTGCGGTGTAAATCAAAAGACTTTGCAAAGCAAGTTGTATTTCTTTGCCGCGATACTAAAACAAAAACGAAGGAATCGGTATTAACCAATCAGCTTTTGCGCTCCGGTACGAGCATCGGGGCAAATATTTATGGGGCACAGTATGCCCAAGGTAACACAATTGCAGGACAGGAGTTTTCCCTGCCCTGCAATTCATTTATCACAAAATTTTATGCCTTCAAAGCGACCGACGCCGCCTCACAAAGCGGTTTTACCTTGCTTACGGTTTCATCCAACAGATAGGCTTTCACCGTGCAGGCATCGCTTATGTCAAGTCCCAATTCCGCATAGGTTTTTTCGACAGAGCCGGTGAATGCGTAGAACACGGTCTGCTGCAACCGGCCGTCCGCATTATAGGAAGCGACAACAAGCGTCGCTTGGGCGGTGCTTGCCGCGCTCACGCCGGTTTTGCTTGCCGATACGGTCGGTTTGTCGGTTTGCCACACGGCATACAGCGTTTTTTCGCGGTTAACGGCAATGCTTTCGAGAATCTCGCCATCCGGCGTTTCGGCATAGCCCAAGAACGTGCGGCCGCTCTCAGAAGGCTTCGCGTAATCCGCCAAATCGATGTTCACACCCGCCGGAATGGTCTTTGTCTGCTTGCTTTCGCCATCCACAAGCGTCAGCTTTGCTTCGCCGCTGACACGGATACTCTTGACTTCCACCGCATACGCGCCCTCGGTCGGCGATTTCACTTCAAACGGGTCGATTCTCAAGCGGTTGACCGTACCGTTCCAGTTGGTACAGGTCTTCATATCGACAAAATAGGTATCAAAACCGCCGGCGGCCTTTTGCTTGATATTGGCCGAAAGGTGCTGCTGCCACGGCGTATCGATTGTACGGGTGAAGAACACTTCAAACGGCTTGGAGCCGGTCGAGCCGGCCGGGATGTTATGTTTTAACTCCACAATCACATAACGCATGGTCGCCGCGTCAATGTTCACGCCGGTATTATAGAACCACAGATCGGCATTGCTTGTCGAGAACGCCGCTTTTAATACGCCGTCCGAAATGCTGCCGGTGGAATTTTCCACGTTCCAGCCCTGCTTTTCGCCGCTCGCAAAATCCCAAACGATCGAGTTCGGCTTCTCCCAGGCGGCATACAGGGTGGTGTTTTTGGTGAGTGTGACGGTTTTCAGAAGCTCGTCACTCTTGCCGTCGGTGTAGCCTAAGAAGGTATAGCCGGTGCGTTTCGGTGCTTCAAGAGCGGTAAGATCATACGGCACATGCGCCGGAATCGTAAGCGTTTGTTTTTCGGCACCGTCATAGCCGCCGTCGAGAATAAGCGTTGCCGGAGCGGTAACAGCGATTTCATCCACCTCGAACGTATAGGCCCCTTCGGTCGGAGAGGTGACCTCGAACGGGTCGATTCTTAAGCGGTTGACCGTGCCGTTCCAATACGAGCAGTTTTTCATATCGATAACATAGGTCACAAATTCGTCGGAGGCAGGCTGTTGCGTGGTCGAAGCACACAAATGTGCCTGCCACGGCGTATCGACGGTACGGACAAAGAACACCTCCAGCTTTTTAGAGCCGGTCGCGCCCTGCGGAATGTTGTGCCGCATTTTGACGACCACATACCGCAGCGTATTCGCGTCGAGCGACAGCTTTTCGTTATACAGCCATGCGTCAGATTTTTGGGTGTCGAACGCAACCTTATATACGCCGTCGGTCACCGAAGACGCGCCGCCGTTCATGACGTTCCAGCCTTGTTTGGTATTATCCTCAAAGTCGAACACCGTCATCGGCAAAACGACTTCTTTGTAGTTGGCATACAGCGTGATATCGTCGGTCATGGTGACGCTTGTCACATAATCGGTCGAGCCGTTTTCGAGCGAGAAGCCCAAAAAGCCCTCTTTGGCCGCTTCGGCAAGTGCGGTAAGGTCGACCGTTTCGCCGCCCTTATAGGTGTAGACCGCGTCGGAAAGACCTTCGGTCTTGACGGTGAGCTTGATGGGGCCGCGCTTAAGAAGGATATAATCCACGCGCAGGTCGCCGTCTACGTTATCGATGATATCGAGATAGATTTCCTTGATGTTGCCGGTCCAGGCACTCCAATCGCTTAACGAATAGGTCACCTCGCGCAAGGTCTTGCCGTCGGCATACGAAGCAAGAATCTTCGAAGTGGCGCCTCTTTCACGCACCGGATTTATGTAGCTCGGCTGATCCTCCGTGGCAATGTACATAACCGGTCTGGAATCCCCTGCCACGCTGTCGGCAATGTAGCCGACCGTTAAGCTTTCGTATTTGGAAGCCGGGACATAATCCCCGCCGGTTATCGTGCTCTTTGATTCGGTAAAGTTGTAACCGGCGCGCGGATCGAAGGTGTTGTCATCCTTCTTGATCGCCTTAAAGCGCATATAGCCGCCCTCTTCCCAGGTGACCGATGCGTTGCCGCCCTTCCAATAGCCGACTTCGTCGTCAAAGCCGAAGAAGAGGTCGTAGCCTTTGCGGTAAAGCTCATTTTTGATTGTCACTTCGGCGGTGAAATCGGCAAGCGGCTTTAAGTAAACCGTGCTTCCGATGCCGAGCGCGTCGCCGATGGCATCGAATTCGAAGCCGTCCGGAACGGAAAGCACTTCGATCTTGACCTCTGCGCCTTTCTCGAACGAGCCGGTATACGGCAGTGTTTTTTCTTCGCCGTTCACGGCGATCGTCACGCCGCTCACGCCGGTCAAGGTCACAGTCTTTTTGCCGTCTGCGCCGTCGTCCTTGCCGGTGTAGGCGAATACCAGATTCAAGTTGTTGTCGCCGCTGACCGCTTCGCCGTTTTCATAGGTTTTGCCGTCCTCGCCGGTGAAGCGGAGGAAGGTATAGTTTTCCGCGTCGGTCGTGACGTTTAAGGTGACTGCCTTTTGGGACGAAATGAAGGTGGCCGGGAAGGCGGTAAAGGTCTTGCCGGCCGCCGTAACAGAGGCACTTATCTTTTGTGCGTTGGTGAGCTTAACCGAGGTAATGTCGTTGGCCTTCGGGTCAACCGTAACGGCAAAGTCGTATGTGCCGCTTTCCAGCTCATAAACCATCGCGCCGTCTTTATAGGAAACAAAGGTCACGCCCTTTGATTCGCTTACCGGTTTGCCGCTCTCGGTCACAACGCTTTCAGCGTTTTCGGCCGGGAGATACAGCGTTGCGGTGGTGTTTGCCGGAACGACGGCATGATAGGTGAACGCGCCGGACTCTTTGTCAAGCGTCCAACCGCTTTCGATTTTGCCGCGCACGGAGTTATACGAACCGTTTGCGTGCGTAAAGCTGCCGCCGAATTCCGGTTTCAGGATGATATGCTTGTAGGCGACGGCGTTTTCGTCACGTTCGATGCCGAGTACATACCGGAACAGCCATTCGGAGACCGCGCCGTAGGAGAAGTGGTTATACGATTCGCCGTTGGCGGCACACGAGCCGTCCGCATAGGTGCGGAACGCATACCAGCTTTCCCAAATGGTGGTCGAACCGTTGGTCACGCTGTATAACCACGACGGATATTCCTCTTGTTCAAGCAGCTTATAGGCCACGTCGGAATAGCCGGCATCGGACAAAACGGGATTTAAGTAGCTTAAGCCCAAGAAGCCGGTGGTCAAGTGCCAGCCGCGCGATTTGATGTTTTTGGCAAGGTTTTCGGCGGCTTCAGCCATTTCATCCTCGTCAAAAAGTCCGAACTTGATGCCGAGAACATACGAGGTCTGCGTGCCGCAGATGGTTTCGCCGCCCTCGCCGCCGGTCAAGAACTTTGCACGCCAAGCGGAGCGGTAGTTTTCGTACAGTGCACGGTATTCGGCAGCCTTGTCGGGTTTGCCCAAAACAGCGGATATTTCGGCAAGCAGGCTTGCACTGTAAGCGCAGAACGCCGTGTCGGTTAAGGCGATCGGCGATTTCGGCTCGCCAACCGGCAGCCAGTCGCCCGTCCAGCTCTCGTCGCGGATGTAGTTTTCACTGGTGGAAACAAGATAATCCATCCAGTTGCACATGGTTTCGTAGTTTTCGGTCAGTACCGCTTTGTTGCCGTACTGCATATACATCTGATACGGGATGATAACGATTGCGTCGCCCCAACCGTTGGTCGCGCCCTTTCGGTCGCCCTGGCCATACCAGCCCGGTCCGACCGAAGCCGGAGAAACGTCGGCGATGATGCGGTTATTGGTAGAGGTATCGCGCATATCCATGCAATATTTCTGATAGAATGCGTTGACATCCATGAGATACGAACCGGTGCGTGCAAAAATCTGCGCATCGCCTGTCCAGCCGAAGCGTTCGCCGCGCTGCGGGCAATCGGTCGGCACACTGATAAAGTTGTCGCGTGCGCTCCAGAGCGAGTTGAGATACAGGCGGTTGACAAGCGCATTGGAGGAATCGAATTCACTTGTCTGCTCGAGGTCACTCATGAGTAACAGTGCCGTGACCTTCTCAAGCGGCAGCGGCTCATCAAGGCCGGTAATTTCGAGATAGCGGAAGCCGTGATAGGTAAAGAACGGTTCAAAGGTCTCTTCGCCCTTGTCGCCGCGGAAGGTATAGGTGTCGGTGGCCTCGGCACGCGGCAGGTTGCCGGTGTAGAGGGTGCCGGGTTCGCCGGTCGCGCCGGTCATTTTTTCACGGTTTAGGATCTCTGCATGGCGCAGCTTCAAGACCGTGCCTGCCGGTGCGGAAGCCGTCACACGCACAACACCCGCGATATTCTGCCCGAAATCGTAGACGTACACGCCCTCCTCCGGCTCGGTGACCGAAAGTGCCGGAAGTTCGATGGTCGGACGGATGAGAGGAATATTTTGTGCAATGATTTCCGGCGTTTGACCGTTGGAAACAATGCGGTTTGCCGCAAGGATTGCCGGAGCGTCCCAGGAGGAGTCGTCAAAGCCCGGTTCATTCCAGCCGTCAAGCGATTTTTCGATGAGCGCGTCATATTTGAAGCCGTTGAAAACATCGTCGTCCAAAATCGGTCCATAGCGGTAGAAGCTCCACGAATCGTCCGAAACGATCACATCGCTTGTGCCGTCGGTGTAAAACACGGCAAGCTTTCCGTAAAACGCAAGCGTCGAGCCGAAGCCGCGCAGCGCACGGTTGAACCAACCGTGACCGAGATAGACGCCAATGGCGTTATCGCCGCTCTTGACAAGGTCGGTCACGTCGAAGGTCTGATAGAGCATATGGTCGTCATACGCCGTCATACCGGGATTAAGCACACTGTCGGTCACACGTTTGCCGTTGATGTAAGCGTCATACGTGCCGGCAGCCGTGGCATAAAGGCGTGCAGACTTGACAGTCTTGTTCGCGTCCACGGTGAAGTCTTTACGGAACATAGGCGCACTTTCGGCTTTTACAACGCCGGTGGATTTGCGCAAAATGATCGAAGAGGAAAGCTTCGACGAATCAAGCGACAATACGCCGTCCACAATCGGAATACCGGTAAAGCCGTTCAAATTATCATCGTCAAAATCAGCGTTCAAAAGAATGTTGCCGTCGCCGTCCTTGACCACGATATTATCGGCAGTAAAGCTCTCGGGACTTGCACAGCGGAAACCGATGTAGCCAAGCTCCAAGCCGGAAAGCGTGCGCGTATCTTTTAACGTGCCGTCGTGATAGGTCTTAACGACGCCCTCTTTGCATTCGATCGTCATATGATGCGTTTTGTAGGCATTGGTCTTATCGCTTTCAAGTGTAACACCGGCAATTTCCGAAAAACCTCCGCTTTGGCAGATATGCGGACGCAGACGGAAATCGTTATGCCACGAGAACGCCGAGATCTGCCACATGTAGAAATCGCCGTCGCTTTTACCGCCGAACAAAATCGACGCGGCGCTGTTCACAACGGTATAATCAAAGTCGAGTGAAAAGCTGGTAAGCGCAAAATAGCCGTCGCTTTTCGGTTCGGAGCGCGCTATCCATTTCGCGCCGCTCCAACCGGAAGCCATAAGACCGGTTTCGAAGAAAGCCGGTTCGCTGAGCACAGACTTGCCGTCCTTGTCTTTAATTTCAACCTGCCAATAGTAACGCGTCGAGGGTTCAAGCGCGGCTCCGGCATAGGGAATGTCGAGCGTTTCGTCGGATGCGACAAACGCGCTGTCCCAAACGGTTTCGCCGCTTTGCAGCTTATCGGCGGAAGCGGCAACCGTTACGCGGTAAGCGGTCTGCTTTTGGCCGCGCGTTTCGGGAGCTTCAAGCTTCCACGAGAAGACCGGCGTTTCGCTGTCGATGCCGATGGGGTTTGTCAGATGGTCGGTCTGGAGCCCGACGATTTTGACCGAGCCGGTTTGTGTTGTATCGGCGGCAAAGGCTTGCAGCCCGAAGGACGGCACAGCCGTAAGCATAAGCGACGCCGACAGCAGAACAGATAGGAATTTTTTCATGGGATTTCCTCCTTTGAACCATGGGTGAATCGGTGCGAACGCAGATATAATTTGTGAAAGTGCCGAAAAATCCGGCATTATCTCCTTTATTATTATATATTTTTTCCACAGAGAAGTCAATCCTACATTTTTTCCAGTTGTTGTACGATTTTGACCATTGACATGGTTTTTCCCTGCTTTTTGCTTCAAAAAGCAGGGCAAGGTTTTCTGCGAAGCAGAAAGAATAGCCGCTGGGGCGGCGGAAGGGTTTAATTTTGTTTGTGCGAATTTGTTGTTTTGGTGCACTGATTCGAGGTTTGCAGAACCTCGGAGCTACCTTGAAAAGGTTTAAATTGTTGCGGTGCGAAGCTGCCATTGCGGTGCGTTGATTCAAGGTTTGCAGAACCTCGAAGCTTCCTTAAAAAGGTTTTAATTATTGCGGTGCGAAAATGTCACTGCGGTGGGCTGATTCGAGGTTTGCAGAACCTCGATGCTCCCTGCAAAGGGGACGTTTTTACATTCTTTTTGCGTCGTGCAAAAAGAATCAAAAAGCACGCCAGAGGTTTGCGAACCTCTGGACTCCGGGGACGATTCAAATCGCCGGTCGATATGAAGTTTTATCCAAAATGACCGGCATTCATCAGGTAACCGGTTATGCTGAAAACTACAAGTCTCCGGGTATCGCCGGCAATGATTTGAATCGGTGCGACGCTCCGGCTTTACAGCATAAGGAGTTAGAGCAGAGATTAAAAGAACAGCTGTATTCTTTGCAGACAGTAGGTTAAGGATGGTGCGAATGGGCGACGGAGGGTGGAAAAGAGTAGCTTTGGATAGCAATAAGGAAAGTTTTGTGCAAAAGAAAACCTTTTGGTTTGCGGAAAAGAACAGCTTTTTTAGCTCATGCAAAGCAATCCGATAACGAAAAAAACTCATTTCAGCACTGCAAAACTCCAACTTCCCACCGCACCCAAACTAACGTGCAGCAATTCTTTTCAAATATCGCTTGCTACTGTAAGCTTGCAGTACAATAACTCTTTTTCGAAAAAACATCAGTCTTGCGTCTGCACTACGGTAACCCTTTCGCACCGATTCAAAGCCTTTTCGCCGCCGTTTTGCAGGCAAAACCGGTTTCGACATGAGCCGCCGGAAAACTTTGCAGAATCACTTCCGGCAGATCTTTGAATCGCTCCCCGGAGTCCAGAGGTTCGCAAACCTCTGGTGTACTTTTGGTTCTTTTCGTACAAGCGAAAAGCACGAAAAACGTTCCTTTTGCAGGGAGCTCCGAGGTTTTGCAAACCTCGAATCAGCTCACCACAGTGACATCTTCGCACCGCAACAATTAAAACCTTTTTAACGAAAGCATCGAGGTTTTGCAAACCTTGATACAGCACACACAAACAACAAATTCGTGCAATCCAATTAAATCCATTCGCCGCCCTTGGCGTCACTTTTCTTGTTGCTGCGCAACAATTCTGCCGCTTTGCGGCATTTCTCGGCGGCAAAGCCGCCTTTTGAACTTTCCATATTCATGGAAAGTTTGCCCCTTTCGGGGCAGCACGCTCTGCGTGCATTTCGCCGCGCTTCGCGCGGCAAGCGTCAAAAAAGGACGCCCTTCGCGTCCTTTTTTGCTTTGCCCCATAGGCTCATTTATTCGGTAATGCCGACCTTGCCATCCGCGCTCCAAATGATCTTTCGCGGACAGGCTTCGGCACACGCACCGCAGGAGGTGCATTTTTCGTAATCGATCTTTGCCACAAAATCCGTCACTGCAATCGCGCCGACCGGACATTTCTTTTCGCACAGCTTACATCCGATACACCCGGCTTCGCAATACGATTTGGTCACCGGACCTTTGTCCGTGCTGCAGCAGCCGACCCAGTATTTGGCACTGTACGGAATCAAGCGGATAATGCGCTTCGGGCAAGCCGCCACGCACGCGCCGCAAGCCTTACATTTGTCATAATCCACAGCCGCAACGCCGTTGATGATACGAATCGCATCAAATTTGCAAGCCGCCGCACAGGTGCCAAGCCCGATGCAGCCGTTCGGGCATAATTTGTCGCCGCCGGCAAGCTTGTTGGCTGCCGCGCAATCCGCAATGCCCTCATACACATATTTTTTCTTTGCCAGATCATGCGTTCCCGAACACATCACCTGCGCCCGGTACCGTTCGCCCATCTCGGCTTTCACACCCATGACCTTGCCGATCTCTTCGAGATTTTCCGCCGAAACAGAATTGCACGCGTTGACCGGCACTTTGCCTGCTGCAATCGCTTCGGCAAGCGCCGCGCAGCCCGAATAACCGCAGCCGCCGCAGTTTGCACCCGGCAAAAGCTCGGTGATTTTTTCCACGCGTTCATCGGTATGTACGGCGAACACCTTGCTTGCCACGGCAAGGATTAACCCCAAAATGCCGCTCATGACCGCAAAACAGACGAGTGCCAAAAGAATATTATTCATCGCTTTTCTCCTCCTTATCCGGTCAAAACGGAAGCTTGATGCTGGTAAAGCCGCTGAACGCCATGGCAATAAGTCCCGCCGTCACAAGCGCAATCGGCGTTCCCTTAAAGCAGACCGGCGTTTCGGCAAGCGCAACCCTCTCGCGCACAAACGAGAAGATGACGATCGCCATCGTAAAGCCGAGCGCCGAGCCGAAGCTGAACACCACCGCCGGAACAAACGAATAGTCGTTCTGAATGCACAAAAGTGCCGAACCCAAAATCGCACAGTTGGTCGTGATGAGCGGCAAATAGATGCCAAGCGCGGCATAGAGCGCCGGAACCGCCTTGCGCAAGAACATTTCAAGTAACTGCACAAGCGACGCGATGACCAGAATAAAAGCGATCGTTTTCAGATATTCAAGCTCCGCCGGAACAAGCACGAAGTGATAGACACACCACGTCACCGCCGTGGAAACCGTCATGACAAACGTGACCGCAAGACCCATGCCGACTGCCGTCGAGGTCTTGTTCGACAGTCCCAAAAACGGGCAAATGCCCAAAAAGCGCGAGAATATGTAGTTGTTGATGAGAATGGACGAAATGAGAAGTCCCAAAATTGCCGTAAACGACATTACTTATCCGCTCCTTTCCGTTTTGCCGCGAAGGTCTTGATAGCCGTTACGGCGGCGATGAGCGTTCCGAGCGTGATAAACGCGCCGGCAGGCTGGGTGAAGAAGCTGATGCCCGGATAGGCCTCCGGCGTGATCTTTACATCCCACAGCGTGCCGTTGCCGATGAATTCGCGAATGCCGCCCAAAAGGCCGAGCGCGAACGTGAAGCCAAGGCCCATGAACAGACCGTCAAGCATGGAATCGACCGGCGGATTTTTGGAGGCATACGCTTCGGCGCGTGCCAAAATGATACAGTTCACAACGATGAGCGGAATGAATAGGCCGAGCGATGCGTCAAGTGCCGGAACATACGCCTTGATAAGCAATTCGATGGCCGTTACAAAGCCGGAAATGATGACGATGTACGCCGCAATGCGCACCTGCTTGGGAATGAATTTGCGTAACAGCGAAATCAGCAAATTTGAAAGCACTAACACCGCCGCCGCCGAAAGTCCCATGCCCACGCCGTTTTTCATGGACGTGGTGGTGGCAAGCGTCGGGCAGGTGCCGAGCAATTGCACCAAAATCGGGTTTTGGTCGAATAAGCCTTCAAAGAAGCGCGCTTTGAGAGTCGGTTTTTCGTTTTTCATTTGCTTTCCTCCTCTGTCAAAGCCGTTTCCTGCGGCTTAGGTTCACCGGCAAGCGCGGCAATCTGTTTTAACGCCGTATCGACCGCCTTGGTCACCGGCTCGCTGGTACGCGTTGCACCGGCAATGACGATATCCGAAAGTGCGGCCGCGTCATCCGAAAAGCCGGCGGTTTTGTTTTTGAATTTGTCGAGAAAATCGCTTTTTGTGACCTTATCGCCGATGCCCTTGGTTTCGGACATTGAAAGGATCTGCACAGCCTTTGCCGAACCGTCGGCATTGACCGCCACAAGCATCTTCACGTTGTCCTTAAAGCCCATGGGCGCGACTGCCACAGCATAGCCGAAGACGCTTTCGTCTTTCTGTATCTCATAGACCGCCGTCACATCGGCAAGTGCTTCGGCAGGTGTGATATCCTCGCACACGCCGATCTGTTCACCGTTCGCATCCAAAATATCATAGCCGAGCGGTACAACGGCAAACCGCAAGCCGTCGCTTTCATAGATGGCTGTCAGAGCCTTTGCGGTATTTTCTCTGCCGTTGAGCTCGATTTTATCTTTGGTGATGGCATTCACACCAGCCACAAGCAGTGCCACAAGCGCACAGATGACAAGCAGCCGTAACGTAATATTCGCCACATAACCGGCATTTCCGGTTTTTTTGGCGGTTTTTTCCGCCGTTTCTTTATTTTGCGGCATTTGCTTTCCCTCCTCCGAAACGCACCGGCATGGTGAATTTATCGAGTGCCAAGGTAAACAGGTTCATGACCAAAATGGCAAACGACACGCCTTCGGGATAACCGAAATACCGGATAAACACCGTGATAAGGCCGCAGCCAATGCCATAGATGAGCCGGCCTTTGGGCGTGACGGGGCTTGTCACATAGTCGGTCGCCATGAAGAACGCGCCGAGTATAAGACCGCCCGAGCACAATTCGTACAACATAAACTGCGTGCCGCTCATGCCGCCTTGCGGGAACAAAAACGCAAGGAGCGCAACCGTACCGATAAAGGCTGCCGGAATGTGCCAGGTAATCACGCGGCGAAGAAGCAGATACAGCCCGCCGAGCAACAGCATGGTCACCGAAACCTCGCCCAAACAGCCCGGCATTTCGCCGAAGAACATATCCAGTAAGCTCTCGTTCGGCACTTCGCCTTTTTGCAGCAGTGCCAGCGGCGTTGCGCCAGCCACCGCATCGACCGAAGCGTGCGGTGCGTCAAAGTGAGACATTTCGTTGGAGAACGACAGGAACAAGAACACGCGTGCCGCAAGTGCCGGGTTCACGACGTTTTTGCCGATGCCGCCGTACAGCTGCTTGACAATGACGATGGCGAAAAACGCGCCGACCGCCACCATCCAGAACGGGATTGATGCAGGCAGGCAAAAGGCAAGCAAGATTCCCGTCACAACGGCGGACAAATCGCCGATGGTATCGGGCTTATGCACGAGTTTGCGGTATAAGAATTCGAACGCCACGCACGCGCACACGCTCACAAGCGTCACGGCAAGTGCCCGGAGTCCGAACGCATACACGCTCCACGCAAGTGCCGGAACAAGCGCAAGAATGACATCCAGCATGAGGAGCGTCGTGGTCACCGGACTATGTACGTGCGGAGAGGCGCTCATTTTCAAAAATTTTCTGTTTTGCGGTTCGTTTGTCACCGATTTCGCCTCCCTTACATCTTCTCGGCAGCAGCTGCCGCCATTTTTTTGCGAAGTGCCTGAATCTGGGCTTTCTTGTTGCGGATATGCTGCACGATCGGCACGCGTGCAGGGCACGTATAGGTGCAGCAGCCGCATTCCACGCAGGAGAGAATATTGAATTTCTCGCACATTTCATCGTTATCCGCTTTGGAGAAGGCGGCAAGATAGTTGGGCATCAGGTGCATGGGACAGACAGCCACACACTTGCCGCAATGGATACACGCCGCGTCCCTCATTTTTTCGGGCTTTTTGGCGTCCTCTTCCGAAAGCACCAAAATCGCCGAGGTGTTTTTCATGATGACGGCGTTATAATCCCATTGGGCGGTACCCATCATCGGGCCGCCGCTGATAACGCGTGCGATGTTGTCCTTTACGCCGCCGCAGAAGGCAAACACGTCCTCATACGACGTTCCGAGAGGTACGCGGATGTTTTTGGGTTCGCCAATCGCGTCGCCGTCCACCGTTACCACGCGCTTGATGAGCGGCATGCCGGTGGTAAACGCGTCATGCACGGCAGCGGCGGTTTCGGCGTTGAAGATGACGCAGCCGACATCGGCCGGCAGCTTTCCGGCGGCAAGCTCTGTGCCGGTAAGGGCGTAAATGAGCTGGCGTTCGTCGCCTTGCGGATATTTGGTTTTTAGCACCTCGACCGTGAAGCGGCTGTCGCTGCCGATGGCTTTCTGCAGGCTTTCGGCAGCGTCTTTTTTATTATCCTCAATGGCGAAAACCGCGTGCTCCAGATTCAGAGCCTGCAGAAGGATCTTCGCGCCGCCGATGATGCGTTCGGGTTCTTCAAGCATCAGGCGGTGGTTAGCGGTGATATACGGTTCGCACTCGGCGCAGTTGATGATGACTTCCTTTGCTTTGCCGATGGCCGACTGAACCTTGGCATAGGTGGGGAAAGCCGCGCCTCCCATACCGGCGATACCGGCGTTTTTGATGATCTCAATGATGGTATCGGGTGAAGTTTTTTCAAGCGGTGTGGGACAGGCCTTGATATCCGGATGAAGCTCGTTTTGGAAATCGTTTTCAATGATGATGTGCGCGGTTTTACCGAAACCGGTATAAGAGGGACGCATTTCGATATCCTTGACGGTGCCCGAAACGCTTGCATGAACCGGGCAGGAAAGACCGCTGTCGAAGCGGCCGATGACTTCGCCGAGGCACACGTGATCTCCTTTTTTGACAAGTGCCGATGCCGGTGCGCCGATATGCTGCTGCATGGGGATCGACACGGTCGCGGGAGCGGGGAATTCCGTAATAGCATGGTTACGCGTATGTTTGGAATCCGGAACATGGATACCGCCCTTAAAGGTTTTTGCCATAGCTTTTACCAAGTCCTTTCGTCTTTCTGCAGGCCGACAAGTCGGCGGATGGCAGATGATAATTTATAGTATTTTATCACAAACACAGGCAGAATTCAAGCATTTAGATGAAAAATTTGGTTTTTTATCTGTTTTGGGCTGCTTTTCAAAAGCAGGGAAAGCCGTTTTGCGGCAAGAATTTAATTTGGTTTATGCGAATTTGTTGTCTGTGTGTGCTGATTCGAGGTTTGCGAAACCTCGAAACTTTTCAAAAGGATTTAATTGGATTGTGCGAGTGTGTTGCTTGGGTGCGCTGATTCGAGGTTTGCAGAACCTCGAGGCCCCCCTGCAAGGGAGTACGGGTTGTCACTTTTTGCGTTGTGCAAAAAGTAACGCAAAAAGCACACGGGGCGAAGCCCTGCGACCCACGATTCAAATCGCCGGTCGATACATGATTGTAGTTAAAATGACCGGCGTTCATCAGGTAACTGGCTATGCTGAAAACTGCATTTTTCCGGGTATCGCCGGCAATGATTTGAATCGGTGCGACGTTCCGGCTTTACAGCACAAAATTAGAGCGAACAGCAAAAGAACAGCCGTATTCTTTGCAAACAGTAGGTTAAGGGTGGTGCGAATGGGAGGCGGAGGGTGGAAAAGAGTTGTTTGGGGTGGGAATAAGGAAAGGTTTGTGCGAAAGAAAGGCTTTTGGTTTGTAAAAATGGGAAGTTTTTGCGGACAGTAGGTTAAGGGTGGTTGGAATGGGAGGCGGAGGGCAAAAAAGAGTTGCTTTGGGTGGCAATAAAAAAGGTTTGTGCAAAAGAAAGGCTTTTTGCACGTAAAAAGGCGGTTTTTGAGGACAGTTCGTAAAGTTTTCTGCAAAAGAAAGGCTTTTGGCTTGTGAAAATGGGAATTTTTTGCGGACAGCGAAGAAAGGCACGTGCAAAAGAAGTTTTTGTGCGTAAAAAATGGCTTTGAGTGAAATTCGTAAAGCTTCCTGCTAACGAAAAACTTTTGGGTTCGCGATAAAGGCGTTTTTTTGGCTCATGCAAAGCCAATTGCTAAAGAAAACCTTTTCTCAGCGCACCGCGGCAACAACTTCCCACCGCACCAAAGCTAACGAGAAGCTGCCCTTTTCGAATATCGCTTGCTACTGTGAGCTTGCAGTATAACAATCCATTTTCGAAAAATATCAGTCTTGCGTTTGCAGTACAGCTACCCTTTCGCACCGATTCAAAGCCTTTACGCCGCCGTTTTGCAGGTAAAACCGGTTTCGGCACGAGCCGCCGGAAGTTTCTGCAAAATCACTTCCGACAGAGCTTTGAATCGTCCCCGGAGTCCAGAGGTTCGCAAACCTCTGGTGTGCTTTTTGGTTCTTTTTGCACAACGCAAAAAGAATAAACCCGTCTCCCTTTCGGGAACTTCCAAGGTTTTGCAAACCTCGATTCAGCCCACCGCAGTGGCGGCTTCGCACTGCAACAATTAAAACCTTTTTAAGGGAGTTCCGAGGTTCTGCAAACCTCGAATCAACACACTGCAGCCGCAGCTTCCCACCGCAACAATTAAAACCTTTTTAACGAGAGCATCAAGGTTTTGCAAACCTCGATGCAGCACACACAAACAACAACCTCGCACAATCCAATTAAATCCTTTCGCCGCCCTTGGCGGCACTTTTCTTGTTGCTGCGCAACAATTCTGCCGCTTCGCGGCTTTTCTCGGCGGCTGTTTTTCCGCCTTGCGGCGGTGTCATGTTGCTGCCGCAACATTTTTTCGGCGCAAGCGGCCACTTCGGCGGCAAGCTGCCGTGTCGGCATTTTGCAAAACGCCGAAAAACGCCGGTCACCTTTACAGGTGACCGGCGGCAAAACACAGGCTCTTTATAGCTTAGCGCATAAACGGCTTCAAATAGTCGGCACTGGTCTTGATGCTGTGGAATGCATTGCCGTCGGCAAAGTTTCCGTCCTGCTCGACAATATAGTGCTTCACACCGATCTTTTCGGCCTTTTCGATGACCTTCTTCCAATCGACAAAGCCGTTTCCGACCTCCGTCATCGTGCCGAAGAGGTGACCGGCATCATACCGCAGCATAACGTCTTTCAGATGAAGGATATCGATGCGGCCTGCAAGCTTATCCATCCACTCGTCAAGGCTTGCGCAGCCGGCATGTACCCAACACGTATCCAATACAAAGCTGACCGTATCCTTGTCAAAGCCTTCGTATAAGTAATCCATCAACGTCTTGGTGCCTTCAATGCGCAAAAATTCAAAATTGTGATTGTGATATGTGAGTTTGAAGCCATGCTTTGCATACCCTTCGGCTGCATGGTTGAAATCCGAAATGAATTTCTTTAAGCTGTCAAGCGAATTTCTTGCTTCGCCGGGCATTCCGCCGATACCGATGTTGGTGGTGCCCCAGAGCTTATGCAGCTCCATGGTCTCTTCGGGAGCGTTTAGGATCTTGCCGTAATCATAATGCGTACCGATGAAATTGATGCCGTGCTTATGGGCAAGCTCAATGAATTTTGCCGGTTCGACATAGCTTCCGGCGGTGTGTGCTTCGGTATAACCGGCGTCGGCCATTTTCTTAAAGGTTAAATCGGTGAATTCCTCGTCCTTGAAGAAATCACGCAAGGTATAAAGCTGTAAACCGAGTTTTGTAAACATAGGAAAAGCTCCTTTCGTATTTCCGTTATTTTGGTGCTTTCATTATAGCGTATCCGATTCGGTTTTGCAAGTGTTTTTGGAAAATTCTACCGTATTTTTGTCAGTTTCCGTCAAAGACAGCTCGTTTTCCTCGGAGTTTTCTTCGGAGTTTTCTTCGGATTCTTCATTCGCTTTCTCATTGTTCACAGCATCTGCCGCGACTGCCGTGTCGGCCGGTTGAATAAAGGAAGCAAAATAAGATTTATTATAGGCGACCTCAGGACTTGACGGATGCACCGTTTCTGCCAAGGAATTGTACCCGGCGGCGGTTTGGCGTTCCCCGAGGATATCATAGCACACGCAAAGCGAAAGTGCCGGATAATAGACCTCGAAATCGGGATTGACGAAGCCGTCCTTTCGATACTCCTTCGGACATACAAGTGCGGCTTTATACCAAAAAACCGCCTGTTCGGTACGTCCGTTTTTCCGGCAATCATCGCCGAGAAGGCAAAGGATCTGCGGCGTGATGCGCTCATAGCCGAGAGCCTTGCAGAGAAACGGCTTGGCAGAAATCGGGTCTTTTGCGGCATGAATGCGGTATAACAGGATACAAGCACCGATCTTGTCGGCGTACCATGCGTCGGAACGATCCAAAAACTCGAGCAAATGCCGGGCAGCGAGGTCATAGTTTGCATGGTCGAAAAGCTCACGGGCGTAATAATAGATATCCCGTGTGCCTAGTAAATACCCGGCGGCGAGCTTGCTTTCGTACAATTTAAGATTGCGGTCGGAATGCGGCTTCCCGTTTGGATGCGGTTTATGGAACACACAGATATCGGAATAGAGGATACTGCCTTTCGGGACGATGACCTCATGCACAAAGCCCTGCCAGGTGAAATGCGCCATGCGTTTGACAAGGCGTTCGCGATAATAATAGAAAGCCGGAGAGCCGTCGGCATGGAAAGCGGCGGCATATTTCATCATAACGACATCGGTTTCGAAGGAAAGTGTTTGCTTTAAGGCTGCAAAGGCTGCGCGGTTTGCCTCATCAAGGCGGTCATCGGCATCGAGCCAAGCGATATAGTCGCCGGTTGCTTTGGAAAAGGAGAAATTCCGGGCGGCTGAAAAATCGTCGCACCATGGGAAATCGTAGATTTTATCGGTAAAGGCATGCGCGACGATTTTGGTACGGTCGGAGGAGCCGGTATCGACAATGACGATTTCATCAAAGACGTTTTTGACGCTTTGAAGGCATTCGGGCAGAGATTTTTCCTCGTTTTTGACGATCATGCAAAGGGAGAATTTCATGGTATCACCTCGAAGAAAAAGTATATTTTGATTATTTATAGAATATGGGATATCCGGCTGCGGTGGGCTGATTCGAGGTTTGGAAAACCTCGGAACTTTTCAAAAGGATTTAATTTGGTTTGTATGAATGTGTTATCTTTGTGTGCTGCTTCGAGGTTTGCGAAACCTCGAAGCTTCCTTTGGGAATGGTTTTAATTGTTGCGGTGCGAAGCTGCCATTGCGGTGTGCTGCTTCGAGGTTTGCGAAGCCTCGGAGCTTCCCGAAAAGGGAACGAGTTTATTCTTTTCGCGTGTACGAAAAGAACCAAAAGTACACCAGAGGTTTGCGAACCTCTGGACTCCGGGGACGATT
>CAKSCV010000021.1 GCA_934444645.1 uncultured Eubacteriales bacterium
CAGATACCCCGTTTTGGTTGTTTCCGGCGTGGTCTGACGTAAGATACCGTCCTCCACCGATAGCTCCATCATGTAGTTGCTGCTCGTTGTCGTAACTTTTGAACCAAATGCTAAATTTTTTGCTGCCAACGTCGTGCCGTCCCATAAATGTACACCGCACTCACCGGCTTGATCTGTCAAGGCTGCGTTCATGTAAATGAGCAGCTTCTTGAAATTGTACGCCGTCCCATCCGGCTCACTGTTTCGCTCAATCGAATTCGTCGCTTCGGTCAAAGTGATAGTCTCGATAAGCTCATACGGGTTTGTTAAAGCGGTAATTTTGCCATCCGTCTCTGCCTTGGTGTATGCGCCGACCTGCTCGGCTGTTACTCCGTGCGGATTTGCTTTGTCGGCATAATGCGCACCGGCTTGTTCGGAAAGCGTGTCAACTGCCTTCATAGCCGCCGTATAATCCTCGCCCATTTGCACGATTTCACTGTATTTGCCCGTCACATCGTCGTAAACGGCATCCATCGAAGCCAATGCCTGCGTCACCTTTTTTTCAATCTGCTCAAATTCCGTGATGGTTGCCGGATCGGAAGCGTTCGTGGCAGTATGCACCGATTCGCCCGCCGTAAATTCCATTTTTTCACTGTGCCAAACGCGATTGCCGTCCGCATCAAACGCCCGAAGCTGCGCACAAATCAAACCGCCGCTTCCCAAAGCGTCCCGTGTGACGGGCCACTCCAACAGCATTCCGCTCACAGTGGCTTCACTTGCCGCGACCGGCGTCAGGGAAACAACGTCCGTGTTTTCGATGTCTAACTTGAAGGTGAAATCCGCCAAAGCCGTATCTTCAATGCAAAATAATCGCGTCTCGATCAAATGGTCGTTTTCAAAGCCGATATGCCGCTCGGTGTCGGGAATGACAGCCGAGCGGTCTTTTTTTATCCGTATCATGTGTAAATTTTCCTTTCATATCAGAATCGGTTCGCTTGCCGTGCGTTAAAAACACGGTACCGAATCGGACGCTTTTCAGCATCTGATACATTATAGCACATTTGTTCTATTTTTTCAACCGAAGAATGTAAACATATGTTCGGACTCCGGGAGATTTTTCAGAAATGCACCCGAAAGCCCTTCGGAGATCATTCGAAAGCCCTTTGCACGTGCTGTGTGCGAAAAAGTCCGTTTCCGAACGAAATGCGACAGAAAAAACAAGGCGAATCGGCGAGCATTCTTTTGTATCTGTCGAATTGATAAAATTTCTTATAATATCGAAAAAATGAGTGACAATTTTAGACAGTTTTATACAAATTTATATGCGTATTTCTGCTAATGTCGATTGTTTTCGAGAAATTCGTGTTTTTGTGAATATGCCGATAAATCTGCGACGAAATCGATTTGACTTAAGAATTTGTTTGTATATATTCAACAAAAATATATGGCAAAATGACGATTTTTTGCTATATTCATACTTGCGTAACAAATTAACGCTAAGATAATAGCAACGGTAATTTTACCAAAAAACACATGTAAAGGAGAGTTTTTATGAAAAAAACACTTGCGCTTTTACTGACGCTTGCCATGGTCTTTTCCATGGTGCTCCCTGTCGGTGCTTTCGGCTTTGAAACGGTTGAAACCGTTACCGAAGAGCTTCCGGCAGCCGTACAAAGCGAGCCCGAAGCCGCGGCTCTTGCCGCAGAGGTCATTCCCGGTAAAAACTTACTTACCGGAAAAAGCGGCGTCATGACCTTTGACGACGCAACCGAAGCCGATTTGCTTATCGGTGTAGACAATTTTGCCTCCAAAACCATCGTCGAAAATCCGATAAGCTTGGTGGACGAATCCGCGCTTGATGCGGACGGAACCTACGGCAAGATCCTGCAGTTCCACCGTGAACCGGTCGGCAGGCATTGGTCGGATCTCAAATTCAATCATGCCTTCGACGGCACCAGAAAATTCTGGTTTACGTGGGATCATTACTTTGACATGGCGGATGTCAAGACACATTGGGGCGCAGCCATTTGGTTCGTTCCGGCATCGGAAGGCAACCATATGTCCTTTGACACCACGCCGAACAAGTGGACGCATACCTCTAAAACCGGCACACCGTTAAACGGAAAATCGTTTGACTGGCAGTTCCGTATGGGTACTGTTGCGGAGGAAAACGGTGCTTGCGCAAATCCGCTCAATTTCTATATCGATAACTTCGGTGTGTTCCCGTACTACAAAATCAGCTACGTAATGCCCGACGGCACGGTACAGACCGAAGATTTCCTCTTTGCTGACGGTGTTGAATGGAAAGCCGAAAATATTGCCACCGAATATGCACCCAAAACGGATAACCGTCCTGCCGAATTCAGCACGGCCGGCGTTATCTATAAGGCCATCGGCTGGTCGACGGAGATCAATTCTGATACCGTGATGGAAACGATTCCTTTGAACGGCGAAGACCTCACGCTGTATCCGGTTTACGAAAAGACCGCGTTCCTCGATTCCGATAATTTCGTGATCGTGGCTGTTGAAAACGCAGAGAAACCGGCTCCGACCTCCACCACCATTACCGCGAAGGAAGCCGTTTCCTGGGCATACGACCTCGGCATGACCGAGGCGGCTGTCGAAACCACCGAAACGACCGCCGTGATCACCGCAAACGGCAAAGCCGGCACGGTAAAGCTGACCGCGACGCTTGCTTCCGATTCGTCGGTCACCTATGAAGTGGAAGTTGACATTATCGGTTCTAAGGAATGGAAGCCTGGTTTGAACATTCTCACCGGTTCCGAAAAGGCACTCGATTTCGAAAATGCCTCCGCTTCCGTTTACAAATATGTCTTTGACGACGGCGGCGAAATCCGTCAAAATCCGACCAAGGCCGGCATCAACACCACGGATAAAGCACTGTATGTCACCGACAATTCCTTTGGCGTGGCATTCGGTATGTACATCAATCCGATGGAGGTCGAACGACCGCTCTATATTTCCTATGATTATATCGGCAAATTCGGCGCGCATTGGTTCATGGCAAACAGCTCCTCCAGCGGTGCGTATGTCTTCTGGAATGTGAAGGATTCCGGCTGTGATTCCACCGATACCTGGAAGCATGTTTTCGCTTACCGTACGGCAGATGATGCCTGCAAGACTATCTGCAAGAACACCGGCTTTACACGCTTCGGCCTCGAAGTCGGCACGTCCGACAATCCTTTCCTCTACGCGGATAACATCAAGTTCATCCCGGCCTACAAAGTAACCTATCTTGACTTTGAGGGAAATGTCGCTAAGACCGAATATGTTCTCTGCGACGAAAGCGGAAACTTTATCACCGAATACATTCCGGACAGCTCGGCGGTCGCCGGTGCAAAGGGCTATTCCACCGAACCGGACGGCACAAAGGTCGTCAAGATTAAGTTTAACCATGAAGATATCACCCTTTACCCGATGAAGGAAGCTCCGATTTCCTTCGTAGACGGTGATACCGTTGTAAACGAAAAGACCGATTACACGAAGGATTACACCATTCCTTCGCCGGAAAGCCTCGGCATGACCATTGAAAACTTCGCTTGCTGGCTCACCGACGACGGCATCGATCTCTATCCGGGCGATGTGATTGCCGTAAAGAATATCGATTCCATCAAGGGCAAGACCATCACCGCGTATTGCCAAGACCTCACGCTTCCGGCAGCCGCTCTCTCTTACGAAGGCGATAAAAACTGCGACGGCACCGGTAAGTATAAGTACAGCGAACTCGTCGAGGACGAAGGCAGAACCGCTCTGCACCTGCGTCAGTTCCAAACCTCTTATAACGGCAACGGCACCTGGATGACCGATACCCGTTCGCATTACCGCGTACAAGAAGGCTTTGACGCAAGCGAATACGGCATCTTCCAGCTTTCCTATAAGATCGCTTCCGCTAAGAACGTTCCGACCGGCACTACGCCCGAAAACGTAACCGAAGATGCGCTCTACGAGCATACCAAACCGGCCTTCTGCGGCTTCATCTACTATGGCCCGAACACCTTCTACGGCGGCAAGAACGGCCTTATGTACATCGGCAACAACGGCGGAATTCCGCTTATCTACGATAACGAATACCACACCTTCGAAATCGACCAGAGCCTGCCGGAAAACAATAAACCGTCAACGCCTTGGACCAGCGGCGAGGGCGGCAAGATCTACGGCTTTGCCTTGGATTTGGTTCTCTGCAACTACTCCAGCGACGTTTATGTAGACTCTGTCCGCGTTTACCGTAAAGGCGTCTTCACCGTCACCTATGATACCAACGCACCGGCCGGCTACGAAGACATGGTTCAGACCGAAGTCGATCCGGATACCGGCCGCGGCGGCGGTACCAACTATCCGCTCAAGGGCGACCGTCCCGAAATTTCCACGCTTACCTTCCGCGGTTGGGCTTTGAAACCCGATGCAACGCCGGAGGAAACCATCGATGTGATCGAAAACTTCAATCGTTCCACCACCGTTTACGCGGTTTGGTCGAGCACACCGGCAACCCCGAAGGTCGACAAGAGCAATATCAACATCCGCAGCGGCGCGGATAACGTCAACGGCATCCGCTTCTCCTCGTCTGTTACCACCAGAAACAAGGCAATGCTCGAGGAATACGGCTTTATCATCGCCCGCGAAGATGTTCTCGGCTCGAACGAATTGACCTTCATGTTCAAGAAGGACGATTCCAACACGCCGCTGTATGTTTACGGTGCAGCTTACGATAAGAAGAACGGTCTTGATATCCAATACGATGTCAGCGGCTCGAATATCATCTTCACGGCTGTCTGCACCAATATCCCGGCAGAGCATTATGCGACCAAGCTTGTGGCACGCACCTATGCGAAGTATGCCGTGAACGGCAACGCCTTCACCGTCTACGGTGACAGCGTCGTCAAGTCCATCAAAGAGGTTGCCCAAAGCATCAAGGATGCCGGCGGCACAGCTTATGAGGACAACAAGGACTATATCGATTCCATCCTTGCATAACCAATAAAACGCATATCCGTAACACTTACACACGCATAAATTCCAAAACAGACGGTTTCTCATTCGGCATCGGGTGAGAAATCGTCTGTTTTTTGTGCATACTGCACAAATCTGTCCGTCAAATTGATGAAAATCGCATATGTTAATAATTTGGAAATATTCAAGGCTTATCATAGTTATAAGGACAGTCTGTCCAAAATATAGAAAAAGGAGAAATACACATGAAAAAAACACTTGCGCTTTTACTGACGCTTACCATGGTCTTTTCCATGGTGCTCCCGGTTGGGGCTTTCGGCTTTGAAACCGTCGAAACCGTTACCGAAGAGCTTCCGGCAGACGTACAAAGCGAACCCGAAGCCGCGGCTCTTGCCGCAGAGGTCATTCCCGGTAAAAACTTACTTACCGGAAAAGAAGGCGTCATGACCTTTGACGACGCAACCGAAGCCGATTTACTGATCGGTGTAGACAATTTTGCCTCCAAAACCATCGTCGAAAATCCGATAAGCTTGGTGGACGAATCCGCGCTTGATGCGGACGGAACCTACGGCAAGATCCTGCAGTTCCACCGTGAACCGGTCGGCAGGCATTGGTCGGATCTCAAATTCAATCATGCCTTCGACGGCACCAGAAAATTCTGGTTTACGTGGGATCATTACTTTGACATGGCGGATGTCAAGACACATTGGGGCGCAGCCATTTGGTTCGTTCCGGCATCGGAAGGCAACCATATGTCCTTTGACACCACGCCGAACAAGTGGACGCATACCTCTAAAACCGGCACACCGTTAAACGGAAGATCGTTTGACTGGCAGTTCCGTATGGGTACTGTTGCGGCGGAAGACGGTGCTTGCGCAAATCCGCTCAATTTCTATATTGATAACTTCGGCGTGTTCCCGCTCTACAAAATCAACTACGTGATGCCCGACGGCACGGCTGTAACCGAAGATTTCCTCTTTGCCGACGGTGTCGAATGGAAAGCCGAAAATATTGCCACCGAATATTTCGTAAAAACGGACAATCTTCCGGCTCCTTTCACAAAGAACGGCAAGATATACAATTGTATCGGCTGGTCAACGGAAATGAATTCTGATATTCCGCTTGTTTCGGTTGGTCTTGAAAATGCCGATGTCACGCTTTATCCGGTTTTGCAGGAAACCCAGATTCTTACAGCCGATAAGTATGCTGTCATTGTAAACAGCGAAAGCGACGTTGCCACCATCACCGCAAACCAAGAGGTAAACTGGAGCTATACCATCGTCGGAGCTGACGGTACGCTTGTCACCACAGCGCCGGATATAGCAACTGTTGTAGCCGGTAAGGAAAACGGTTCGGTCAAGCTTTCCGCTACCCTTGTTTCCGACCCGACCGTGACTGCGGAAATAGAAATCCTTGTTGTTGGTTCGAGCAACTGGCGTCCGGGTTTGAATCTCTTCACCGGTACGGAAAGCGTCCTTGACTTTGAAACCCTTTCGGAGGAAGCACTTTACGCTATTTTCCGCCAAGAAGGCAATCTCAAAATTTATGAAAACGCAACAACGAAGAACGGCGTTAACTATTCGGATAAAGCAATGACGCAAGGCGCACATGACGGTTATCCGGCTATTTGGACGAAAGACCTCACTCCGACGATCTCCACCGACCGTCCGCTCCTCATTGAATACGATTATCGCGGAAAGTTCGGCAACCATTGGATGATGATCAATGGCTCTGGTGCACATGACATCTTTAAGGACGTAAGAAGCGGCAACGTTTATCCGGCAACGGAAACCTGGAAGCATGTCCGCCTTGAGAACCAAAAGAGCGAATCGTATAACAAATATCATGAAATAAAAAAACTTGCCATTGAGATCGGCGACGGAACGGATATCTATATTTGCATTGATAATATCCGTTATGTTCCGTACTATCAGATCACCTACAAGAACTTTGACGATTCCGTTGCAAAGACAGAATACGTTCTTCTCGATGATAGCGGCAACTTCATGACCACTTATACGCCGGATACTTCAGTTGTTGCCGGTGCGCTCGCCTACTCGCTTGAAAAGAACGGCGATTCTGTTGAAACCGTTGAGCTTAAAAACAAGGACATCACTCTCTATCCGATGAAGACCTTAAGCGGTCCGATCACCTACACCGACGGCACAAGCTCCAAGCAGGACAAACCGGATTATACCGTGGATTACACTGTTCCTTCGCCGGAGAGCCTCGGCTTTACGCTCGAACACTTTGTCGCATGGATATCGAAAGACGGAAGAGCTTTCTATCCGAACACAGTTGTAAAAGCGGCGGATACTGACAGCATCAAGGGTCTTACCCTTACGGCATTCTGCCAGGATCTCACCAAGCCGGCTATGGGTTATGCTTACGAAGGCAACACGGAACTCGGCATAGGTAAGTATAAATACCAAGAGGTTATTGAAGACGAAGGCAGAACCGTTAACCACTTGCGTTTGTTCGGCGGCACCTACGACGGAACCAAATGGCTGAACGACGCTCGTTTCCACTTAAGCTATGCGAACGGCTTTGATGCGACCGAATACAATATCGTTCAGTACAACTACAAAATCACTTCCAGCATTAACGTAACGAATGTTTCTGTTCCGGAGCAGCCCACTCCCGAACAGCTTACCGGCGAGATTCAAAATCCCGGTATCACTATTTACTGTCTGTACGATGTAAACACCTACTATGGCGGCGCCGGAACCATGGCGATCGGAAACGAGGATGCCTGCAAACTAATCAACGATAAGCAATATCACGTTGTTGAACTCGATATGAGCACTCCCACGCACCAGTCTGACAATATTCAATGGACGGGCGGCAAGAACGGCAAGCTGTACGGCTTTGCTGTCGATATGAACCGTGCCTATTACTCGGGCGATACCTATCTCGATTACTTCCGTGTATACCGTGACGGTATCTTCACCGTAACCTATGATACCAATGCACCGGCCGGCTTTGAAGATATGATTCAGACCGAAGTGGATCCGGATACCGGACGCGGCGGCGGTACCGGCTATATGCTCAAGGGCGAACATCCCGAAATCACCGGCTTTGCCTTCCGCGGCTGGGCAACCACACCGGATGCAACCGTTGAAAATGTTGTTGATTCCATCGATCTTACCGGTGACACCACCGTTTATGCCGTTTGGTCTGACATACCGGCATCCCCGAAGGTTGACAAGAGCAACATCAACATCCGCAGCGGCGCAGATAACGTCAACGGCATCCGCTTCTCCTCGTCTGTTACCACCAAAAACAAGGCAATGCTCGAGGAATACGGCTTCATCATCGCCCGCGAAGATGTTCTCGGTTCGAACGAACTGACCTTCATGTTCAAGAAGAAAGATGCAAATAAACCGCTGTATGTTTACGGTGCAGCTTACGATAAGAAGGCCGGTCTTGACCTCCAATACGATGTCAGCGGCTCGAATATCATCTTCACGGCTGTCTGCACCAATATCCCGGCAGAGCATTATGCGACCAAGCTTGTGGCACGCACCTATGCGAAGTATGCCGTGAACGGCAACGCCTTCACCGTCTACGGTGACAGCGTCGTCAAGTCCATCAAAGAAGTTGCCCAGAGCATCAAGGATGCCGGCGGCGCAGCTTATGAGGACAACAAGGACTATATCGATTCGATCCTTGCCTAACGCTTACAGAAATGTATGAAAACGGGCAGTCGCTTCGGCGGCTGCCCGTTTTGCGTTTGCGGCAAATTCCGGGATTTTTTTATAAAATGCTCTTGATTCCGCCGGTAAAGTGTGCTATAATCCAATAAAGCACCATCAAAATGCCTACGTATGCATTTTTTCGCTTACGCAGCCGGTCAGAAAGGACTGTATTTTTCATGACATTCGAATTTTCCAATAAAGTTAAGGATCTAAAACCCTCTGCTATCCGCGAGATTTTCAAATCGCTCACCGATCCGAGCGTGATCTCCTTTGCCGCCGGCAACCCGTCGCCGCTCTCGTTCCCGGTGGAAAAGCTGCAAAAGCTTGCCAACGAAATTTTCGAGACCGAATCCGCCAAATCCCTCCAATACGGCATCACCGAGGGCTACGCGCCGCTAAGAAAGCAGGTTGCCGAACGCCTTGCCTCCAAATTCGGCATCGGGCGCGATTACGATATGACGGTCATCACCTCCGGCGGGCAACAGGGCATTGATCTTGCCTGCAAGGTGTTATGCAACGAGGGCGATACGGTTATCTGTGAAAATCCCAGCTTTATCGGCGCGCTCAATGCGTTCCGCTCCTATGGCGTTAACTTAAAAGGCCTCGATGTCGGCAAGGACGGTATTGACCCGAACGAGCTTGAAAACATCTTAAAGACCGACAAAAAGGTCAAGCTCATTTACCTCATCCCGACCTTCCAAAACCCGGCCGGCATCACCATGTCGCTTGAAAAGAGAAAGGCTGTGCTGGCACTTGCCAAAAAGTACGGCGTTGTGATTTTGGAGGACAACCCGTATGGTGAGCTGCGCTTTGCCGGAACGGATATTCCCACCATCAAGAGCATGGACGACGAGGGCGTGGTGCTGTATTGCGGTTCGTTCTCGAAAATTCTGTCCGCCGGTATGCGCGTCGGCTTCCTTTGCGGACATGAGGAGCTTGTCGGCAAGATCGTCGTCGTCAAGCAGACCAACGACGTTCATACCAACCTGTTTTTCCAAATGCTTTGCTCAAAATTCATCGAAACGTATGGGCTTGACGACCACATTCGCTCGATCAACAAGCTGTACGGTGAAAACTGTGCCGTCATGCTTGACGCCATGGACAAGACCTTCCCGAAATCCGTGACCTATACGCGTCCCGAAGGCGGTCTGTTCTTATGGGTGACGCTGCCGGAGGGCACGGACATGAAGGATTTTCTTGCACGCACCATTGCCGCCAAGGTCGCTGTCGTGCCGGGCTCCACCTTCTTACCCGAACCGGATAAAGCCTGCTATTCGTTCCGCATGAATTATTCCATGCCGACGGTCGAACAGATTCGCACCGGCGTCCATACGCTTGCCGGCGTGATGAAGGACATGGGCTTATAAAAACGTTTATACAGAGAGGAAACAACAATGGCAGAAGAAAAGAAACTTGCACCGGAAACGCCGGTCGAAAAAGAGACAAAAAAACGCATCTTTTCGGGTGTTCAGCCCAGCGGCATTCTCACGCTCGGCAACTATATCGGCGCCATCCGCAATTGGGTGGGCTTGCAGGAAAATTATGATTGTATGTACTGTATGATGGATTTGCATGCCATCACGGTGCGCCAGGTTCCGGCGGATTTAAGACGCCGCACCATGGAGGGACTTGCCCTGTATATCGCCTGCGGCATCGACCCGAACAAGAGCATTTTGTTCGTGCAGAGCCACGTTCCGGCACACGCCGAGCTTGCGTGGATTTTAGGCTGCTATACCGGCTTTGGCGAATTGTCGCGCATGACGCAGTTCAAGGATAAATCCCAAAAGCATGCCGATAATATCAATGCCGGCCTTTTCACCTATCCGGTTCTTATGGCGGCGGATATTTTACTCTATCAGACCGATCTCGTTCCGGTCGGTGCCGACCAAAAGCAGCACGTGGAGATCACGCGCGACATTGCCGGCCGCTTCAACAGCATCTACGGCGATGTGTTCACGATTCCCGAAGCGTACATTCCCAAAACCGGCATGAAGGTCAATTCCTTAACCGACCCGACCAAAAAGATGAGCAAATCCGATCCGAATCCGGCATCGTATGTGGCCATCATTGAAAGCCGCGATGATACCATCCGCAAGATCAAGCGCGCCGTGACCGATTCCGACAGCGTGGTCAAATACGCGCCCGGCAAGGACGGTATCAACAATCTGATGAGCATCTATTCGGTCTTTACCGGCAAGAGCTTCGACGAGATCGAGCGCGAATTCGACGGCAAGGGCTACGGCGATTTCAAGGCGGCGGTCGGCGAGACCTGCGCAGACGGCTTGGAAAGCGTGAGAAACGAATATGCACGCCTTGTCGGTGATAAGGCGTATTTGGAAAGCCTTATGAAGGAGGGCGCGGAGAAAGCTGCGTATTTTGCCGCCAAAACCTTGCGTAAGGTATATAAAAAGGTTGGCTTCTATCAGACGAAATAAGACCGCGCGTTTTGCGGTGCGAACAAAACAAACAACTTTGAGAGGAACTTCTGTTTATGTTTGAAATGTACGGCTCCGTGTTCAACACGGTCTACGGCATTGTTTTGGCGTTTATCTGCGCCTTCTTCATCTCGGTCACATCCACGCCCGTGGTACGCACGCTTGCCTTCAAATTCGGTGTGACGGATATCCCGAAGGATAACCGCCGGATGCACAAAAAAGAAATGCCGCTCATGGGCGGCGCTGCCATTTTCCTTGCTTTTACGGTCACAGTGCTCATTTTCTGCAAACCGACCGTGCAGACGATAGCCATGCTTATCGGCAATCTCATCATCGTCATTACCGGCATCATCGACGACAAGTACGATATGAACGCGTTTGTCAAGCTGTTTTTGCAGATCGCGGCTTCTGTCGTTGCGGTCGGCGGCGGCATTGTGTTCGAGCAGATCAACCTGTTCGGACACGATATCGCCTTCGGCTCGCTTGCACCGGTTGTGACCGTGCTTTGGATCACTGCCATCACCAACGCCGTCAATCTCATCGACGGCCTTGACGGCTTGTCCTGCGGCGTTTCCACCATTTCGGCCACCACGCTGTTATTCACCCTGCTGCGCACCGATACCGACATCAACGTCATCTGCATGATCGCGATTTTGGTCGGCGCGTGCATGGGCTTTTTGCCGTTCAACTTCAATCCGGCACGCATTTTCATGGGCGATACCGGCGCATTGTTCCTCGGCTACACGCTCGGCGTGCTGTCGATTCAAGGCTGCTTCAAGCTCAACGGCATGGTGTCGTTCTGGGTGCCGATCCTCATTTTCGCCCTGCCGCTTGCCGATACGACCTTTGCGTTCTTACGCCGTATCCTGACCGGCAAAAGCCCGTTCCATGCGGACAGAGGCCATCTGCATCACAAGCTCATCGACAAGGGCTTTGACCAAAAGCATGCGGTCATGATCCTTTACGCCGTCAGCGGAATGCTCGGCATTTCGGCCATTCTGTTCTCCTTCGGCTGGACGGTCAAGGCACTGATCGTTGCGGCAGCTGCCATTGCCATTCTGTACGGAAACTTAAACTTCTCATTCGAACGAAAGGATATTTCCGAAAAGCAGGCGGCGCAGATCGAACACGATACGCCCGACACTCCGGAAAAGCCCTAAGCCGAAAACGACATCCTGTCCGACAAAACCCGAAAGGAGGAAAAATGCGTGAAGGAAAAAGTCAAAAATACGCTGTTTTCGCTGTTAAACGTGCTTCTTGTGGCAGCCGTTTTGCTTTTTATTTTGATCGGCATTGCCAAAATCGGCCTTATCGACCTTCCGTCGTTTTTTTCGCCTTTTTTCGGGAAAGACCCGAATGCTTCGTCCGAACCGGCGGATAACGGCCTTTCCGCCATTTTGAAGCCCGGCACGGCAACCGACGGCTTTACGGTTATCAAGGCTGAAATGACGCCGGAAAGCGTCCGCACCATGCTGCGTGCACTTACGCCGAAAAAGACCTATGCGCACGACTTGGAATACACCGTGTATTCCGGCAATGTCGGCTCTTCACGGCACGTGGTGCTGTACCGGCTGAAGGACGCGTATTTGGCATATTATGTATCTCCGGGAGCCGGTGCCTATAAGCAGGTGTTCGAAAAAGACGGCACCACCTCTGTCAGCGTGCTTCGCGGAAACGAAACGCATACCGCCGCTTATCCGACCGGCGACATCGATTTTGCCGGTGAGATCGGCGTGATTCTCACCCATGAGGATTTTCTGAAAACCGCCGGTGACGACGGTTATACCTATTCATTGGTTTCGAGCGATGACGGCACGTTGATGCTCATCACATTCACCTCCCAAAGCGGCGCGTACACGCAAACGCAGACGTATAAGCTGAACCTCGATTACGGCATTGTCACCGAAGCCTGGTGCTATGAAAACGATAAGCTTATCTATGCCTTATCCACCGGTCGCCTTGCCGAACGCATTGAACCGGATTTTGCCGTCCCGCAGGAGTTTTCCGATTTGCTGCCCGATGAGTTAAAAGCTATCCTTGTCTCCGAAACGGAGGTTCCGGAAACCTATCCCGATCCGACCGAAGTCCCGGAAGCGTAATATCGCGTTACAGAAGCAGCAAAACCGCAAGCAGGAGCGGAATCAGCTTGTCGTTTTCGCTGTCGCCGTCGGTCAAAAAGAATACAATGAGAAGCAAGAGCAGCATATCGCCGCCGTCGGAAAAACCGAACAGCTTCTGTAAAGGGCATTCTTTGGCTGCCGGCTTTGCATAAGGCCTTTCTTCGCCGCGCGGCATGTCTTCGGGCGCACGGCAATCTTCCGGCTTCGCCGCACAGACCGCGACCGAACCGCCCGGAACGCACGTGCCTTCGGCAGGCTTTTCGATAACCGGCTTCCCGGTGCAGGTGCGGCTTTCTGCCTGACCGGCACTTCGTCTTAAAAATTCTTCTTTGGCATACGCGTCTTCAAAAGCGCGGACCGTACCGCTCTTGTTTTGTGGAAATTCACGTGCGTACATGGTTTGGTTCCTTTCCGCTATCCTAACAGCGTATTTTTATAGTTGTTCAACAATCCCGCCACACTCAACGCGCGTACCAATCCGTCCACGCGCTCTTTTTTTGCATCGTTGACATACGGGCGGATGGCTTTTAGAAGCGTGATGCGCCTGTCGGGCGTGCCCTTTTCGGGAAACGCGCCCAATGTCCCAAGCGGTGCAGAGGGCAAAATGCCGCTTGCGGCTGGCGTCCCGGCGGGCTCTTCAAGCAAGGCTGTTTTCTCGCTTTGCGTCCCGGCGGACGCGGAAAGGACGGTGTTTTTTGCCTCGTTTTGCGGCTGCACATCGTTTTCCGGCGCATTGCCTGCCAATACCTGCGAAAGGCCGCCTCCGCCAAAGCTTTCAACCATGCTTGCGATACGCTCTAAAGTTTCCGGCTTGCTTAACAGGGCTTTGATTTGTTCGCTTGAAATATCGTTCATGGCGCTCCTCCTTCAGACCTCGTCGTTTTCGATGCGCCGGGCGATTTCGGAGGCCGCCTGCGGACTGATTTTGTTTAACATCCCGTTTATCTGCTCGGCGCTTAACGCCTTTAGCATTCCGCGCAGCCGTGCCACATCGGAAAGCGCGGCGGAGGTGCTACGCGCGTCCGCTCCGGCAGCCGCGGCGGCGGCCGAAACCTTGCGGCGAAGCTCCTCGTCCGAGAGGGCTAACAGCTTTTGAAGCTTTTCGTTATCAAGCATAGAATTGACTCCTTTATGAAAAATCGAGCGGTTAGGTCCGTTTGCTACAGTATATGCCGTTTTTTCGGAAAATGACCTCTTGCGCGTTTTTCAAATACAAAAAAGAAAGAGCCGAATGCCATGAAAATTCTTGTTTTTTCCGATACACACCGCAAAACCGAACCGATGGCGCAGATCATCCGCGCGAATATCGGCAAGGTCGATCTGGTCATCCATTTGGGTGATAACTATACCGATCTTGCCGAGATCCGCGACGATTTTCCGCAGGTCGCTTTCCTTGGCGTTTGCGGCAACTGTGATCTGTTTGTCAGCAGCCGCTATCCTGTTTCCGATACCGTGTCGCTCGAAGGGCATAAGCTCTTTTTCACGCACGGACATAAATACGATATCCGCGTGGCGGATACGGTTCTCGGCTTCGAAGCCAAAAAAGCCGGCGCGGACATCGTGTTATACGGTCATACCCACGTCGGTGCGTGTTATGAGAAAAACGGATTAACCTTTTTCAATCCCGGAAGCCTTTCCGAGCCGCGCGACGGCAAAAAAGGCTCCTACGGCCTTATCACGCTTTCACCCGAAAAATGCACCTTCGAACACCTGTATTACGACCCAAAAGCATAGAGGAGGATCCCCATGACCTACCGCGTTCCCAAGAAAGATAAAAAAGCATCGCTCACGGCTCTGCTTGCGGCAATTTTTTCCGTGCTTTGCTTTGCCTTTTCCTCATTTATGAATGCACCTGTGGTGTACCAGCTGACCGGTCTTGTGCTTGCCGTTGTCGCTTTGCAGGTTTATATGAAATTCGTTCAAAGCGGCTATGTGTATGAGGTGACGGACAACGATCTGCGCATTCATAAAATTACCGGTAAAAAGAGCACGACTGTTTGCTCCATGAGCCTTGAAGAATCGCTCACCGGCGTGTTAAGTGCCGCCTATGCCGCCAAAAACGCCGCAAAGCTGCCGAAAAACACCATTTCCCTCAATTTCTGCCAAAACCTATTTTGCGAGGATTTTGCCGTATACTACTTCAACTTTAACGGCCGGGTGGCAAAATTAAAATTCGAGCCGGACGCAGCCTTTGCCGAAAGCGTCAACAAAGGCATCGCCGCCGCCAAAAAACGCGCCGCAGCCTATGCCGCCTTCGGCGAACCGGAACAGTCCGCAAAAGAACCTTCTTCGGACGAAAACGACTAAACCAACGAAACGGAGTATCGCACCATGGAAAACAAACAGGTCATCCTTCTCAAATACGGCGAAGTGGTCTTAAAGGGCCTCAACCGCCGCTATTTCGAAAAAATATTAGAGCGCGACGCGGCAAAACGCCTGCAAAAATGCGGTAATTACAGCCTGACGGCAGCTCAATCCACCATGTATATTTCGCCGCTCGACGATGCGGCTCGGCTGAATATCCAAGCGACAGCCGAAGCCTGCTCCAGAATTTTCGGCGTTGTTTCGGTCTGTATCGCCGAGGAGCTGCCTAAGGATACCGATACCATCCTCGCGTTTGTCGGCGATTATGTGAAACGCGTCAAAGGCGCAGCCAAAACCTTTAAGGTGACCGGCAAGCGTTCGGATAAGCGTTTTCCGCTGACCTCGCCCGAGCTTGCGGCACTGTGCGGCGCAAAGATTTTGGAAGCCAATCCCGATTTGACCGTCGATGTTAATAAGCCGGAGCTTGACGTGCGCGTCGAGATTCGTGATTTTGCCGCCTATGTTCATGCCGGCTTTCTGCCGGGCGCGGGCGGTATGCCGGCCGGAAGCGCCGGAAAGGCTGTGCTTCTCCTGTCGGGCGGCATCGACAGCCCGGTGGCAGGCTTCTTATGCGCCAAGCGCGGCGTAAAGCTCGAAGCACTCCATTTCGACAGCTTCCCGTATACCAGCGAACGCGCGCGGCAGAAGGTGGTCGATCTTGCTTCAGCCATGGAGGATTACTGCGGCGAAATCCGGATGCATGTCATTTCCTTAACCGAGATCCAAGAAACCATCAAGCGCGATTGCCGCGAGGATTATTTTACCTTGCTGCTGCGCCGCTTTATGATGCGGCTTGCCGAACGCGCTGCCGTCAGTTTTGAGGCGGGAGCCCTCATCACCGGCGAAAGCCTCGGTCAGGTGGCAAGCCAAACCATGCCGGCTCTTACCGTGACCGGAAACGCCGTGCAGCACCTGCCGGTTTTCCGTCCGCTTATTGCCCTCGATAAAGAGGAAATCATCCGGATTGCACGCAAAATCGGCACGTTCGATATTTCCATCGAGCCGTTTGAGGATTGCTGCACGGTGTTCACGCCGCGCCATCCCGTGACCAATCCGATTTTGGAAAAAGTGTTGAAAGAAGAAGCAAAGCTCGATGTGGACGGCCTTTGCGACCATGCCTTTGCCAACATGGAAAGCGTGGTGCTTGACAGAGCATGAACGCAGAAGTTTTGTGTATCGGCACAGAGGTGCTTATCGGCGACATTGTCAACACCAATGCCGCGTATCTCGGCAAACGCCTTTCGGAAGCCGGTTTTAACGTCTATTACCATATGGTCTGCGGCGATAATCCTGCACGCATGACCGAATGTATGCGTCTGGCACTCTCCCGGAGCGATTTTGTGTTCATCACCGGCGGGCTCGGGCCGACGTATGACGATATCACCAAAGAGGTGGCCGCCAAGCTTTTCGGTCTGCCGCTTGTCGAACACACCGAAATTCTCGAACGCCTGCAAGCCTATTTTGCATCGCGCGGACGCGTGATGACCGATAATAACCGCAAACAGGCGCTTATTCCGCTTGGAGCGCATCTTTTCGAAAACCGCTTCGGAACAGCCGACGGGCTTGCCGTGACCGACGGCAAAAAGACGCTTGTTCTCATGCCAGGACCGCCGCGTGAAATGCGGCCGATGCTCGAAAACGAGGTCTTGCCGTATCTTGCCGCCAAAAACGACCACGTGCTTGTTTCCTCCAACGTCAACATTTTCGGCATGGGCGAATCGGCGGTGGAGTGCGCGCTTGCCGACCTGATGAAAACCTCGGAAAATCCGACCGTTGCGCCCTATATCGGCGAAGGCGAGGTGCGGTTACGCGTTTCGGCACGCGCTGAAAATACCCAAAAGGCAAGAGATCTTATCGCGCCGACAGTCGAAAAGATCCGTACGGCGCTTGGCAGTGCTGTGTATGGCGTTGACGTGCCGTCGCTCGAAAGCGTGCTTGTCGAAAAACTCAAAGCGGCGCATAAAACCGTCACCTTTGCCGAATCGTGTACCGGCGGCTTGCTTGCCAAACGCATGACCGATGTGCCCGGCGCAAGCGAGGTGTTCGGCTTCGGCTTTGTGACGTATGCAAACGAAGCTAAAAGGAAGCTTCTCGGCGTGTCGACCGAAACGCTTGAAGCGCACGGCGCGGTCAGTCCTGAAACGGCGCGTGAAATGGCGCTTGGCGCAAAACGCGTTTCCGGCGCGGATATCGCTGTTTCGGTCACCGGCATTGCAGGACCGACCGGCGGCACGCCCGAAAAACCGGTGGGGCTCGTGTATATGGGCGTGGCGTCCGACAGCGGCGTGGAAACGCACAAACTGATGCTTGGCGGCCATGCTTCAAGCGACCGTGACTTTATCCGCACACTGACAGCCAACCATGCCTTCAAGGCGGTACTCGATCTGTTGGCGGATTAACCCGTTTTGCGGAGAAAGGAAGACGAGAAACATGACCGAAACCGAAAGCTATTTGCGCGATATGGCGGCATTGGACGTGGAAAAAATCGTTTTTTCCTCTCCGTGCGGCGAAAACAACTATAAAAAAACGGCCATCCGACGCTTAAAGGATGGCTTTCAGGCCGAGCATTTCACCGAAAAACAGGCGTTTCACGAGAATTTTCCGGCAGATTTGCTGGAGGAGAAGCTGAACGCCCTGTTTCCGACGCTGTATAAACAGGCGCATTTCGTGACCGAAACGTATTTTTACGACGCAAAGCTTTCCAAAAAAGGAAAACTTCTCACCAACCGCACCAAAAACACCGCCGCCTCCGAAGCATCGACTGCCCACGACCGCAAGAAACAGTATATCATTAACGCGGAAAATCTGCCGCCGATGTTTTATGAGCTCGGCGTTGCCGGTGCGGACGGAAAAATTTTGCGTGCGAAATTTGATAAATTCCGGCAGATCTGCCGGTTTACCGAGCTGCTGAACGATGTCCTGAAGAATGAGAAAAAAGACGAGCTTCATCTGGTGGATTTCGGCTGCGGAAAATCGTATCTGACGTTTGTGGTGTATTATTATATCACGGAAATCCTGCATAAAAAGGCGCATATCACGGGACTCGACCTCAAGCGCGAGGTTATGGAACGCTGCACAGCCCTTGCGGAAAAGTACGGCTATACCGATTTGGAATTTTTGTGCATGGATGTCAAGGATTACAAGCCGGAAAAACCGGTGGATATGGTCATCACGCTGCACGCCTGCGATACGGCGACCGACTATGCGCTGGCGTTTGCCGTAAAAAGCGGCGCAAAATACATTTTTTCCGTGCCGTGCTGCCAAAAGGAAGCAAACGGCAGGATTCACACGGAAAACTTCCCGATCTTTACCGATTACGGTCTGATCAAGGAGCGCTTTTCGGCGCTTGCGACAGATGCGCTCCGCGCCAAGCTTTTGGAGAAGAACGGCTATGCCGTGGACGTGGCAGAGTTTGTGGATTTTGAAAACTCGCCCAAGAACATGCTCATCCGCGCGGTGCGCCGGAAACCGTCGGCCGACCGCTTCCGCACGGTGCATATCGAAAAAGAGATTGCAGCGGTGCGCGAGGAATTCGGCATTTCCATTACGCTTGAAAAGCTGCTTTGCGAATGACATGGCTTACGGAGGGGATTATATGAGAAAACGTGAAGACCGATTCGGCATAGTGCAGGAGGTGTTCTGTCAGAGTTCAGACACGGCATCCGCGCGTTTCAAAAGCTTTTGCGCGAATGTTCTCGGCGAAAAGGTGGATGAAGTTCCGTCCGAACAGAGCATTTTTACGCGCCAAAGCTTTTCCATTGTTTTTTTCGCCACGATCATTTTTACGCTGACCAACGGGTTTTATCTTGTCAAAAACATTCTTTTTAACACCATGATAACGATTGATATGATACCGCTTTATATGATGGTCGGCTCCTGTGTTGCCATGTTCTTTTTCCTGACGTTTTACAAGGATTACGGCTCGGAGCTGTCCAGGTTCGCTTTGCTTGCGTACTATATCATCATCATTGCCAGCGTGACGATTTTCATGGTTTCCTGCAACTATCATAAAATCGGGCTTTCGATTTCTATGTGCTATTTGTTTGTCATTATGATTGCACCAACCTATAAGCTTGCCGATACGGTGATTGTATGCCTTTTGATATTATTAAGCTGGTGGCTTCCCTCAAAGCTTCCCTATGCGGATAACTATGATCTGTTCAAGCATTTTCTGCTGCGCGCCTCGATTGTTGCCGGCTTTATCGCAATTCGCTCTGTTTTCTTGCGGCAGTCTGCCAATGAGAGATATGTAAAAGAAATGAGCAATTCCTTCATTAAGCTTGCTTATAACGATATTATGACCGGTACGTTAAACAAAAAGGCCATGGAAGCCTATTGTACCTTTATCACGGAAAGAATGAGGCCGGCAGAGGTCAGCGTTATTATCTACGATATCGATAATTTCAAATCCTACAACGACCATTATTCCCACATAAAAGGCGATGCGGTGTTAAAACGGGTCGCCGAAAGCGTTGTGAAGGTTCTTGAAAGGCACGACAGCTATCTCTTTCGTTTCGGCGGCGAGGAATTTACGGTTATTCTGCCGAACATGGCAGAGAGAGAAGCCCGTTTTCTGGCAAGCGAGCTTCTTGACGCGGTGCGCGGGACAGCCATTGCACGCGAGGATCTGCCGGGCAAAAGCATTGTGACCGCCTCCTTCGGCGTAGCCTCCGGGACAAATGAGGCATTACGCGATCTTTCCTTGATTAGCGAGGCAGACAGACAGCTATATGTCTGCAAAGACGGCGGCAAAGACTGTGTCGCGGCTTGCGGCGTCCTGTACCGGTAGCGTGGGGTGTGCCGCAAGCCGCAACCGGTCGGCTTCTGCGTGACGCACAGGACATCCGAAAAACGGCAGCCGACGCGGTGTGCACATATGGAAGCGGTTTTGCCGACGTTAAATCGCTTGAAACCCGGAAAGTGACAGGAAAAACGAAGAAAATGCCGAAAACCTCTTGACAAACGCATTTTTACGTGGTATACTGTCGTTACCGCATGATGTGGGTGTGTAATTTTATGCCCTTTTGCATGAAAACCTACGTTCAGCGAGTCTTAAAATGAAAGAGAGGTGCTTTTCGTGTACGCAGTAATCGAAACCGGCGGAAAGCAGTACAAGGTAAGTGTCGGCGACGTGATTTTCGTTGAAAAGCTCGGAGTCGAAGAAAACGCAAAGGTTGATTTCAACGTTGTTGCTCTTGCTGACGAAAACGGCATCAAGACCGGCAAGCCGTATGTGGACGGCTGCAAGGTAAGCGGTACCGTTCTTCGCAACGCAAAGGCAAAGAAGGTCGTTGTGTTCAAGTACAAGTCCAAGAAGAACGAAAAGAAGAAGCAGGGTCACAGACAGCCGTACTCCAAGGTTCAGATCGATTCGATCGGCTGAGTCCGGTAAGGCTTTAGGACAGGCTTTGTTATGACAAGCGTTCGTTTTACCGTGACGCGTGACGGCTTTTACCGTGCTTTTGAGACCGAAGGTCATGCAGGGCATGGAACTGCCGGAAACGATATCGTGTGTGCCGCCGTATCGGCGTCCACCGAGCTTGTAATTACGATCCTTGAACAGTTCGGAGTGGATTTTCATTTGGATATCCGCGAAGAAAGCGCACGTGTTCGCTGTGAGCTTGCCGATTTACACGGCGAAAAAGCCGAAAGCGCAAAGCGCGTGCTTGACGGATACGCTTCCTATCTTGCACAGGTTTCGGAAGACTATCCGCACCATCTGAAATGCAGAATGATTTCAGAGTAGTGAAACGATTTTACTCTGATGAAAGGAGAAAACGACAATGTTGAGATTAGGTTTACAGTTTTTTGCTCATAAAAAAGGTGTAGGTTCCACCAAGAACGGCCGTGATTCCGAATCCAAGCGCCTCGGCGTGAAGAAGGCAGACGGTCAGCCGGTTATCGCAGGCAACATCATTCTTCGCCAGCGCGGAACCCACATTCATCCCGGCGTAAACGTAGGCAGAGGCAAGGACGATACGCTGTTTGCCCTCACGGCAGGCAAGGTTAAGTTCGAACCGATCGCCGGCGGCAGAAAGCGCGTCAGCGTTTACGAGGCGTAACTTACGCAAATCCATACGCACGGCTGTTAGACGTTTGTCCTAACAGCCTTTTTTAAGCTTTTGTGCAAAAAACAAAAGCATCGCATTCCGCAAAGGAGTGAGAAAATGTTTTTTGATAAAGTAAAAATCTATGTAAAGGCCGGCGACGGCGGAAACGGCAGCGTGTCGTTCCACCGGGAAAAGTATATTTCGCACGGCGGCCCGGACGGCGGCGACGGCGGAAAAGGCGGCGATATCGTTTTTGTCATTGACGAGGGTCAGAACACGCTTTTGAACTTCAAATACCGCCGTAAATTCGTCGCACAAAACGGACAAGCCGGCATGGCCTCCAAGTGCCACGGCAAAAACGCCGAAAACCTCGAAATTCCCGTACCGCCCGGAACGGTTATCAAAGACGGTGCCTCCGGCAAAATCATCAAGGATATGAGCGATATCGATGTGCGCGAAACCGGCCGTTTCGTGCTGTTAAAAGGCGGCAACGGCGGCTTCGGAAACAGCCATTTCGCAACCCCTACCCGTCAGACGCCGAATTTTGCCAAAAGCGGCATTAAGGGTAAAGAGCTTGAAATCGAGTTGGAGCTGAAAATGCTTGCCGATGCAGGTCTTGTCGGTATGCCGAGTGCCGGCAAATCCACCATCATTTCCATGGTCAGCGCGGCAAAGCCGAAGATCGCCGATTACCATTTCACCACCCTTGCGCCGATTTTGGGCGTGGTGGACGCCAAGGCAGGCGGCTATGTGCTTGCCGATATCCCGGGTCTTATCGAGGGCGCGTCGAACGGCGAAGGACTCGGGCATCAGTTCTTACGGCACATCGAACGGTGCAGACTGATCGTCAATGTGGTGGATGCGTCCGGCATCGAAGGGCGTGATCCGCTCGACGACCTGCGCGTCATCAACGAGGAACTGGAAAAATACAGTCCCGCGCTCGCCTCCCGTCCGCGTATTCTTGCCGCCAATAAAATGGATATGGCGGATGACGAAACCAAGGCGCGTTTGCAGGCCTATGCCGACGAAAAAGGCATTCCGGTCGTGTTTCTGTGCGCCGCCATCGGCGAAGGCACCGATGAGTTAAAAGAAATCATCGCGCGCGAATTAGTGCATCTGCCGCCGTTAACCGTATATGAATCGGAAATGTCGGCGGAGGATGAGCCGGAGATGGCGGAAGACGATGAAATCAAGGTCACCAACGTCAACGGCGTGTACCATGTCAAGGCGGAACGCCTTATCAATGTCATCAATTCCATCAATTTCGGCGACCATGAATCCATGGCGTATTTCCAAAAGGTGCTGCGCAATTCCGGCGTGATTGCCGCACTCGAAGCCAAGGGAATCAAGGACGGCGATACCGTCAACCTGTACGACGTTGAATTCGATTATTATCGCTGATTGGGAAAGGGAGTGCTTGCAGTGAACATCGATGGTATTGTCGGAGCTGTCAAGAACTGCGTCCGCACACATGCGCTTGAAGAACGCGGCCAATATGCGCGTTTTTTATGGCAGAACGAATGGAACACCCGCGAGCTCGGTGTGAACGAATATGGCTGTGCGGACGCTGTTAACATTCTGTATACGCTAAATGATTTCATTTCTGACCCGGACTCCCGCACCGACCACATTCGTGCCCTGCAAAACCTTCAACACAAGGACACCGGCTTTTTTGAAGAGCATACGCATCACGTCATTCACACCACGGCGCACTGTATCGCAGCTCTCGAGCTGTTGGATGCACGGCCTTTATATCCGGTGTATGCTCTGAAAGAGCATTTCACCGCTGCCGGTATCCGTCTGTTTTTGGATGGCTTAAACTGGGAAAACGGTCCGTGGCAGGCATCCCATCAAGGCGCAGGTATCTATGTCTGCGGAAAATTGACCGATGCCGGCGACAGTGCTTGGGAAAAAGCGTATTTCGATTGGCTGTGGAACAACACCGATCCCGACTCTGGCTTTTGGATGAAAAACGGCACCGGCGACACCACGCCGCTGTATCAGCATATGGCAGGCAGCTTCCACTACTTCTTCAACCACGAATATGCCAAAATGCCTGCCCGATATCCCGAAAGAATGATCGATTCGCTGATTGAAATGTATGAAAACAGGCAAATCGGCATGAAAACCGATTGGTATGACAACGACAAGTTCGGACAGTACATCGGCTTTTTGGAGGTCGATTGGGTGTACAGCGTGAATCGCGCACTCCGTCAAACGGCAGGCTATCGTTACGATGACTGCAAACGGGCGCTGCGCCGATTTGCCAAGGATTATATTGACTGGCTCGATTCACTCGACTATCAAAGCCATGAGGGCTTCAATGACCTGCACCTGCTGTTCGGCACAACGTGTGCCCTGGCGGAGCTGCAAACCGCCTTGCCCGGAGAAATACAGTCAAAAAAACCTTTGCGGCTGGTGCTTGACCGCCGCCCGTTTATATAAAAAGGAGAGAGTTATCATGGAAAAGCAGTTTGTTTTGACCGGCTTCGCGGATGAGATATCTGCCGATACCACGGCACAGTTGGAGGGTCTTCAAAAGCTCGGCGTCACGCATATCGAGCCGCGCAACATCGACGGCAAGAACATTATTAAGCTGACCGACGAAGAAGTCGCCGCCTTTAAGGCAAAGTTGGAAAAGTACGGCATTTCGGTGTCCTCCATCGGTTCGCCGATCGGAAAAATCAAGATCACCGACGATTTTGACGCGCATTTTGAAGAGTTCAAGCGCACGGTCGAGATCGCGAAAATGTTGGATACCAAGTATATCCGTATGTTCAGTTTCTTTGTGGACGAAGCCGAAGCCGACGCAAAAACCGACGAAGTGGTGGAAAAGCTTTCTAAAATGGTGTCCTACGCCGAAAAGCACGATATTGTTCTGCTGCATGAGAACGAAAAGGGCATTTACGGCAACATCGCAAGACGCTGCAAAACGCTTTTCGACCGCATCGTTTCGCCGAATTTCAAGGCCGTGTTCGACTTTTCCAACTTTGTGGAATGCGCCCAGGATACGCTCGAAGCGTATGATATGCTGAAAAGCCACATCGCCTATGTCCACATCAAGGATTGCAAAAACGGCGGCGTTGTTCCGGCCGGCTACGGCGACGGTCACTTAAAGGAAATTTTGAGCGACCTTTACAAGAACGGCTACCACGGCTTCCTAAGCCTTGAACCGCACCTCGGCGGCTTTACGCTGCCGGACGAAGCGGCTTGCGGCACGCTTGTCATGAGCTTTGACGACGGCGCACCGCGCAAATTTGCGTTTGCGCACAAGGCACTTGCCGATCTGCTTGCCGCTATCGAACAATAAACCTTCCGAAAAGACCTGTGAAGCCCGTTTTTCACAGGTCTTTTTTGTGAATTTTTTAATTTTTACCGAAAAATCACAAAACGACAATTTTTCCTATTGATTTCACCCAAAAAGAATGCTATAATGTTATAATACTGAACGTATATTTTTTCATATATTCCGGGTGAAAGAAAGCCGGAATCGGAAACAGCCGAACGCTGTTTCCCGCGAGAGGACGGATTTTGAACAATGTGGTTGATTCTGGATGCCATTCTTGCTGCCATTTTTGTGGCGTTTGCCGTGGGCGGTGCCAAACGCGGCCTTATTAAATCGATCTGCGGCATGGCGGTGACGCTGGTTGCGGTCTGGGTGGCGCTCAATTTTCATGCGCCGGTGGCGGAATATTTCCGCAGCACCGTGATCTATCGGCAGCTGACCGACAACTTAAACGAAAAGGTGGAGGCCTATGTGGCTGATTCCATGGATACGGAAAAGCTGGGCACGCTGCTTGACGATGCGCCGAGCGGCATTACTGCGCTTCTTGCCGGTTTCGGCACGGGAACCGAGGAGGTCAAGGCAAAATATGCGGAGCTTGTGCAGAACGGCGAAACACAGATCGCTTCCAAGCTTTCCGATTACATCGTGGAGCCGGCGGCAAAGACGCTTTCGGATGCGCTTGCCGTGCTTGTCGTCTTTTTGGCGGTCTTGGTGTTACTAAATTTAGCGGTGCTTTTGCTGGATCTCATTTTCAAATTGCCGGTGTTGCATTTTGCCAACAAGCTCGGCGGCTTCCTTTTCGGGCTTGCAGCCGGTTTTCTCGTGGCGTTTCTCTTTTGCACGGCGGTGAATATTGCGCTTCCGTATCTGCCGGGTGCGGGTATTGCCATTACCAAAGAAAACGCCTCGCAGGCGATCCTGTTCAAGGCCTTGTCCGACATCAATCCGCTGGCATTTTTGTACCACTAACCATCCGCGGCAAAATGGCCGTTTTTATCCATTCCCGTGTCTTTTGACAAGGAAAGATACGGCTCGGAGGTTTTTATGTCTGTCAAATATCTTCCCAACATACTGTCGTCCTTACGATTATGCATGGTGCCGGTTTTTGTCGTGTTATTCTTAACGGGCAACCTCATTCCGGCGGTCATCGTGTTTATCCTTGCAGGGGCAACGGATGTGTTAGACGGCTATATTGCCCGTCACTTCAACTGCACCTCCACGCTCGGAAAGGTGCTTGATCCGCTTGCCGATAAGCTGTTGCAGCTCTCAGCCTTTGTCTGCTTATGGTACCGTGATTATGTGCCGTTCTGGATGCCGCTCATCTATTTCGCCAAGGAGCTTGCAACCGCCCTCGGCGCACTGTTTATCTTCCGCAAAACCAAATTCGTGGTCAAATCCAACTTTTTCGGCAAGCTTGCCACCGTGCTGGTGTTCGGCACCGTGTTTGTGATCACCCTGTTTTCCGATAAGATCGGCCCGTTCGGCGTGAATCTTATTTGTATTCTGGTTGCACTGTATTTTGTCTTTTCCTGCGGCGTGTATTGCGGAGAAGACCTTATCAAAATGATCCGCTCGATGTCGGGCGCGAAAAAATCGTAGTTACCAAACGAAAAAAGACTTTGTTCGGTGCAAAAATGCACAAGAAAATAAACGAGGAAAAAGATGTCAGCACTTTGTTGTAAATGCAAAAAAAGACCGGCTGTGGTCTTTGTACAAAAATTTGATCCGACCGGAAAAAATGCCGCCGAGACCGAAGGCTATTGCTTGGTCTGTGCCAAAAAGCTCGGAATCGGGCCGGTCAACGATATGCTTGAAAAAATGGGAATCGACGACGAACAGCTCGAAAACATGAGCGATGAGCTGACCGGTCTCATGGAAAGCGGCGAGTTCTTTCCGGGAATGCCGCAAGGCGGAAATCCAGACGATCCGGACGCTCCCGACGGCGACGAAAACGAATCCGACGACCCCGATGAAAGCGAAACGCGCACACCGTCCGTGAATCTCGGCTCGATTTTCGGCAATCTCGGCAATTTCGGCGCAAACCGCCAGAAAAACGGGACCGATACCAAAAAGAAAACCGCCAAAGGCCGCAAAAATCTTGATATGTTCTCGCTCAATCTCACCGAAAAGGCAAAGCGCGGCGAGCTTGACCGCGTCATCGGCCGTGACCGAGAGCTTGAACGCACCATTCAGATTCTCTGCCGCCGGCAGAAAAACAACCCCTGCCTCATCGGTGAACCCGGTGTCGGCAAAACCGCCATTGCCGAAGCACTTGCGCAAAAGATCGCGACAGGCGATGTGCCGTTAAAGCTAAAGGGCTTTGAGGTGTGCCTTCTCGACATGACCGCCATGGTGGCAGGCACCCAGTTCCGCGGCCAGTTTGAAAACCGCATGAAGGGCCTTATCGAAGAGGTCAAAAAGCTCGGCAACATCCTTCTTGTCATCGATGAGGTGCATAACATCGTCGCTGCCGGCGATTCCGAGGGCGGTATGAACGCTGCCAACATTCTGAAACCGGCTCTTTCGCGCGGCGAGATCCACGTCATCGGCGCGACCACGCTTGCCGAATACCGCAAATATATCGAAAAGGATTCCGCACTTGAACGCCGCTTCCAGCCGATCGTCATTGCCGAACCGTCTGTGGCGGATACCGTCAAGATCTTGGAGGGCATCAAGCCGTATTACGAAAGCTTCCACGGCGTGGTCATCCCGGATGAAACCGTCAAGGCCGCTGTGACGCTTTCCGAACGCTATATCACCGACCGTTTTCTGCCGGATAAGGCCATTGACCTTATGGACGAAGCTGCGTCGCATCTCGCGCTTCACGATAAAACCGTAACCGACACCGAAAACGCCAAGGCTGAGCTTGACGCGGCCAAAGCGGAAATTGCCCGCTTGGAGGCAGCTCCCCCGAACGAGGATAAACCCGAAGAAACCGAAGCCTACTATAAAAATCTTGCCGATGCCAAAACCAAGGAAGCCAAACAGCTTGCCTTGTACAACGAGCTTGAGGAAAAGCGCAAAACCGTCAAGCTCACGACCGAGGAGCTTGCCAAGGTCATTGAGATTTGGACGGGCGTTCCGGCAAGCACCATCAACGAAAACGAATTTCACCGTATCGACAAGCTTTCCGAACGGTTAAAGCACCGTATAATCGGGCAGGATAAGGCCGTAGAAGCCGTCGCTAAGGCCATCAAACGCCAGCGCGCCGGAATCTACGCAAAGGAAAAGCCGGTGTCCTTCATTTTTGCCGGTCCTACCGGCGTCGGAAAAACCGAGCTTGTCAAAACGCTTGCCTCCGACTTGTTTGATTCGCCCGAAGCACTCATCCGACTCGATATGTCCGAATTCATGGAAAAGCATTCCGTCAGCCGTATCATCGGCTCGCCGCCCGGCTATGTCGGCTATGATGAGGCCGGACAGCTCACCGAAAAGATTCGCCGCCGTCCGTACAGCGTCGTTCTGTTCGACGAGATTGAAAAGGCGCATCCCGATGTCTTAAACGTGCTGTTACAGATCCTCGACGACGGCCGTATCACCGACGCGCACGGCAAAGAGGTCAATTTCAAGAACACCATCATTGTTATGACCACCAACGCCGGTTCGGTCGGCACAAGTGCTGCCGCCGGATTTTCCCGGTCGCAGGAAGAGGTCAACGAGGACAAAACGCATAAGGCGCTTGCCGCATTCCTTCGTCCGGAATTCATCAACCGCGTGGATGAGATCATCACGTTCAACGGCTTGACAAAAGAAAACTTTGTCACAATCGCCCAAATCATGGTGCGTGAGCTTGCCGAAACGTTGAAAGCAAAAAAAATCACGCTCACCTGCACCGACGAGGTGTATACGCTGCTTGCCGAAAAGGCATATTCGGTCAAATACGGCGCACGGAACCTGCGCCGCTTGATTCAGACCGAAATCGAGGACCGCGCGGCGGAACTCATTATCGCAGGCTATGACTCCAAAATCACCGGCATCTCGGTTTATGCCGACGACGGTGAGATTCGGGTCATTGTCACAAAATAAATCAGGTCAACAAAAAAATATAAAAGGAGTAATAAAAATGGACAACAACATGACACTTCTTGTAATGGCAGCCGGTATGGGCAGCCGCTTCGGCGGCTTGAAGCAGATCGAACCGGTCGGACCGCACGGCGAGGTCATCCTCGAATTTTCGGTTTATGACGCGCTTGAAGCCGGTTTTGACAAGGCCGTTTTTGTTATCAAAAAGGCCATCGAGCACGATTTCCGCGAGATCATCGGCAAGCGGATCGAAAAGATGATCGATGTCGAATATGCTTTCCAAGAGCTTGACGACATTCCCGCGCCCTACACCGTTCCGGAAAACCGCGTAAAGCCGTGGGGTACCGGTCAGGCAGTGCTGTGCGCCAAAAATTTAATCAACGGCCCGTTTGCCGTCATCAACGCCGACGATTTCTACGGCAAGGGCGGCTACAAGGTGTTGAAGCAGCATTTTGAGACCAGCACCGAAACCTGCATGGTCGGCTATAAGCTCCAGAACACGGTCAGCGAAAACGGCACGGTGGCACGCGGCATTTGCGAGATCGATGCCAACAACTACCTCACCGGCGTGACCGAACACCTCTCCATCCCGAAGGATAACGATTTCCCGGCAGACACCATCGCGTCCATGAATATGTTTGGTTTTATGCCGAAGCTGTTCGACGAACTCGAAAGCGGCTTTGTGAAATTCCTTGCCGAGCAGGGAACGGAATTAAAGAGCGAATACCTGCTGCCGCGCATTGTCGATAAAATGATCAAGGTCGACGGAGAAAAGGTCAAGGTTCTGTATACCGATGATAAGTGGTACGGCGTGACCTACAAGGAGGATAAGCAGTCGGTGGTTGACGCGATTGCCGCTCTGTGTAACAAAGGTCTTTACGATAAATTCAAGGCATAAAAATGCAAATCGAAAAGCTGTGGAAGCTGAAAGGCTTTCACGGCTTTTTTTATCTTTTACCGTCCGCAAAACGCCGCAAAGGTGTTGACTTTTGCTTGTGCATACTGTATAATGCCCTTGCAAACCGTAACCGCACAAGCCCTAAAATTCAACGAACGAAAGGAAGACCTCCCATGAAAAAACTCTCTCATTTTTCCAAGGGCATGGGAATCGGCGGATGGCTCACCAACTACAAGCGGTTAGCCATGCTTCCCGAAAACAAACGTTTTGTTATTACCGACGGCGATCTTGAACACTTTGATACCTACATCACCGAAAACGATGTCAAGAACATCGCTTCCATGGGCTTTGACCATATCCGTTTAGGCTTTGACCAAATCGTGCTCGAAAGCGAACCGTATGTCTACCGCGACCATATTTTTGAGCTTATCGAACGCTTTGCCGCTTGGTGCGAAACCTACGACGTGCGCCTTATCTTGAATATGCATAAAGCACTCGGCAGCTATTGCGACGTTGCCGAAAGCTATTCACTGTTCGATTCGGAAGAGCTTCAAAAACGTTTTACGGCACTTTGGGTTGAATTTGAACGCCGCTTTTCCGGCCGCCCGGACATTATGTTCGAGCTTCTCAACGAGGTGCGCGACGTTAAGCCGGAGCTGTGGAACAGCTTGTATCGGAAAACCATCAAGGAGCTGCGTGCCGTTAGTCCGACGCGCGACATCATTGTCGGCACCATCTGTTGGAACAGTGCGTCCGCCTTAAAGCATCTTGTGGTTCTTGAGGATGACGAACACGTCCACTATACCTTCCACATTTACGATCCGTTTGAATTTACCCATCAGCGCTGCGTTTTGAACGCACAGCAGCTGTTCTATAACCGCGCTTTGTCCTATCCGTGCGACGATATGGACCGTTACCGCGATTATTACCGGATCGACGGCCGCACTGACCCGTATCCGGCCGATATGAAGCGCATGGATAAGAACTATTTGCGCAAGGTGTTACAGGGAGCGGTCGATTTTGTTGAGGCGCATCCCGACAAGATTTTGTGGTGCGGCGAATTCGGCACCATCCGTCATACCGACCTTGCGTCCCGTATCAATTGGATGCGTGACGTCATCTCCATCTGCAAGCAATACGATATGCCGTACAGCGTGTGGAACTACCTCAGCACGCCCAATGACGGAAATCGGTTCAGCCTGATGGACGACGACCGGCGCGAGGTGTTGAGCAAAGAGCTGTTAGATGTTCTTCTCGGAAAATAAACCCTGTTAAGAATTGAAAATTGACAATTGAAAATTGAAAATTAGGGGAGACGGAATTTCCGGAGAGGGCAGAACAGCCTTTGCGGAATGTTGCGCAAACGTGCGCGATAACCGGCATTGACCACGATGACTGCGGCGACAGTTGCCTTCCCTGTGTAAGGGAAGGTGGCACGCGAAGCGCGCCGGAAGGGTTGTTGGTGCAGATTTCGACAATCCCTCAGTCAGCAGAGCTGACAGCTCCCTTTACACAAAGGAGCCGGTTTCCGGCCGAAGCTTTGTACGCTGATAGTGGCCGCGGCAGCAGTTTGCCGTCCCTGTGTAAGGGAAGGTGGCACGCGAAGCGTGCCGGAAGGGTTGTCGGTTATCAACAAAGCTCCTTTTAATCCATCAAAGCCCTGCTGCATTTTGTGCGGCAGGGCTTTTGTACATATTTATGTGTCACACCTATTCTTCAAACGAGCAGTCTGCAACTTCCCGCTTTGTTTTTTCAGCCAGCGGAACGTAGGTGTAGGAATCCGTCAGCTTTGCGGTTTTCGACCCGAAATCCCGACGGGCCAGCGATAAAACGGAAGCTGCATCGGTCTGCGGCGAGAGCGTGAAGACAAACCGGAACTCGTGCGGCCGGAGTTCAAAGGCTTCCTCCGGCTCCGGACCGCAGGAAAAACTGCCGAGTCCGCGCATTTTGTAGTCGATGTACAAATAGTTCCGGTCGCTTTCGGCAAGCTCGTTTTTGTGGCGTGCCGCCGTCAGATTTTCGAGCGAAAACGGATGGAACGAAAAGGCAAATTCGTCGCTTCCGATCACCGAAAAGCCGCAGCCGGTCTCCTCTTTTATGGTGACAAACCGCGTGTTTTCATGGTTTCCGGTCTCCTGCGGAACGTCGAACAGAAAATTCATGTCGGCAATGTCCGCCGCATAAAATCCGATGCTCCGGCCAAGCACACTGTCCGGATACGATTGCTCCGGGCCGCGGCCGTACCAAGCGGCTTTGCGGAACGGTTTGTCAAGCGTGAACATCACGCCGATGCGCGGCAGGGTCGCACAGAAATTTCCGAAAGGTGTCATATGCGTGTCCGTTTTTATCGTTCCGTCGGCATAAACGGTGTAGCGGATTTCGGTGTCAAAGCCGACATAGTGTGAGAACGGCTGGCATTTGCCGTGTACCGTGACACAGACGGCGTTTTCGGTCTCGGTGACTTCGGTCTTGCGTGCAAAGCATTCAAAATGGCTCAAATAGCGGCCGTTCCATTCGTCAATGTGCCGCCCGGCTAAGCCGAAAATGCCGTCGTTGTCGGTCGGCGCACGCCAAAAGTTGAATCGCATCGGTGCATCGATAAGCGTTTCTCCGCCGCTTTCATAGTGCGTGATAACGCCGTTTTCGAACCGCACGGCAAAGGTCTTGCCGGCAACTGTTAGTCTGCCGTTCGACAGCGTGACAAGCGGCTTCTCGTTCGGTGCTTCAAACGGACGAGCGGCAAGCGGTTTTCCGAGCGCAAACTGCTTTTGCCCGAGTTTCTTTCCGGCAAGCGAAACCGTGACATTGACAAAATAGCTTGCACCGGCAAGCGGCTCACGCACGGCTGTGTCAAGCGGAATGACTGCCGTTTCATGCGGCATAAGCCCATCAAGCGCGACGCTTTCCGAACGCACTACCCGATAGTCCTCCAAAATGTCATAGTGTAACACCGCATGGCGGAGCGTGATGAAATCATACGTGTTCTTCACGGTTAGCGCGCCGTTTTCGAAGCGCATATAGCAAGGCGCGACGGCGCACGACAGCTCGTGCCAGGTCGGCTTCGGCGTGCCGTCCGAGGTGAGGAAGCCGTCAAGCGTAAAGTTGCGCCAGCTGTTGTAATCGCCGAAATCGCCGCCATATTTGTAGTATTCCCGGCCGTGATCGTCCACGGCGTAAAAGCCGTGATTTTTGAATTCCCAGACAAAACCGCCAAGATATTCGTCGTGCGTGTAGATGTAGTCAAAATACTGTTCGAGAAAGCCGGGACTGTTGCCCATGGCGTGTGCAAATTCCACGATGAGCACCGGATAGCCCTCCGGCTTTTGCGCGCTCATGGCGGCATAGCTGCAATAGCCGGCCTTGCGCATACGCGTAAAGGTCGGATGCACCGCATCATCCTGCACCTGATGCACCTCGGTGGTCGGGTCGAACGCGCGGATGTAGTCCGCACACTTCACCAAATTTTCGCCCGAGCCGCATTCGTTGCCGATGGACCACATAAAAATGCACGGTTCGTTTTTGTTTGCTTCGAGCATACGCTTGACGCGGTCGAGATAGGCGTCAAGCCACCGCGGATCTTTGGATAAATAGCCTTGATCGCCCGTCACGCCGCAGCCGTGCGTTTCGAGATCGGCTTCATCCATGACGTAAAGCCCAAGCTCCGACGCGATTTCGTAAAAGGCCGGATGGTTGGTGTAATGCGCACAGCGAATGGCGTTGAGGCCGCTTTGCTTGATGAGCCGCAGCTCCTTTTCAATGCGTTCGACGGTGATGGCTCTGCCGTTTTTCGGGTCGTATTCGTGGCGGTTGATGCCCTTGATATAAATCGGCGTACCGTTGACAAGAAACCGGTCGTTTTCGACGGTCGTGTTCATCATGCCGATGCGCTTGGAATGCGTTTCAACGATCGTGTCACCCTCAAGCAGCTCAATCGATAAATCGTACAGATACGGGTCTTCGGCGTTCCAAAGATGCGCTTTTTGCGGTGCGAAGATGTGATAAATTTCTTTTGCGGCAGGATAGACCGCGCTGTTTCCGTCAATGGTCACACGAACCGTACCGTCTGCCGGAAATCCGTCAAACAGCGTGATTTTCACGGTAAACGCGTGCAAGTCGGAATCCACCCGAAAATCCCACAGTGAAAATTTGCCGGCTTCGAGCAGATAAACGTCCCGGAAAATGCCGCTTGCCAAAAGCATATCCTGATTTTCGAGATAAGTGGCGTCGGAATAGGTGAATACCTTGACGCAAAGCGTGTTTTTGCCGGTTTTTATGAGCGAAGAAACATCAAATTCGGCAAAATTGCGGCTGCCCTTGGACATACCGACAAAGCTGCCGTTGAGATAGGCATAAAACGCACCGTCCACACCGGCAAAATGCAGAATTGTCCGTGCGGCAGGCGTTTCCGCCGAAAAGTCGCGTATATAGTAGCCGACCGGATTGCAAGCGGTGTCCACATACGGCGGATCGAACGGGATGGGGTATTCGATGTTGGGATAGCTGCACGTGCCGTAGGAACGGTATTGCCACATGGAGGGCACATCGATGGTGTCGGTAAAGGCCGAGCGGTCAAAATCGGGCTTGTAAAACGTCGGCAGCGTGTCGCCGGCGGGACTGTAATAAAAGCGATACGGGCCGTTTAGCGACCGCAAAAAGACAGAGTCCTCTTTGTTGCGGTAAAAAACCGCTTTCTTTTGTGCCGGAATAATGTTCGAGCGTGCCGGCAGACGGCCTATCTGTAAAACCGCGGGATTTTCCAATTCATCGGGCAAAAGCCGGATTGCAATTTCTGTCAAAAACAAATACCTCCCCAAAATCGTTTTCATACATTTATACCATGAAAACCGGCGTTTGTCCATGGCCTTACCGCGCGTGTTTTATGGGAAAACCGCACTAAAAAACGACAGCTGCCTTTTAACGGACAGCTGTCGAGTTTTGTGTTTTATGCCCTGGTCGCTTTGATGCCGACCAAATCGGTGACGATTTCACCGGCAATGATTAATCCCACCACCGACGGCACAAATGCCGTACTGCCGGGAATCTGCCGCCGCGCCGTGCATTTGCGCACCGTTCCGGGCGGACAGACACAGCCCGTTTTGCAGCTGACGGACAGATCATCCTCCGGTTTTATCGGCTTTTCCTTGGAGTAAACCACCTTCAAATGCTTTATGCCGCGCTTTTTCATCTCATGCCGCATGACCTTGGCGAGAGGGCAGACCGAGGTTTTGTAGATGTCCGCCACTTCAAAGGCCGCCGGATCTAATTTGTTTCCGGCTCCCATCGAGCAGATGATCGGCACGCCGGCTTTCTCGGCCTGCATGACAAGCTCGATCTTTCCGGTGACCGTGTCGATGGCGTCTACCACGTAATCGTACTTTGTAAAATCGAATTCACCGGCGGTTTCGGGCGTGAAAAAGGTCTTGTAGGTGTGTACGATGACCTCCGGATTGATTTCGGCAATGCGTTCGGCGGCAACATCGACCTTATACCGGCCGATGGTTTTGCGCGTGGCATAGATCTGGCGGTTGATGTTGGTTAAGCACACCTTGTCGTCGTCGATAAGATCGATTTCACCGATGCCGCTGCGCACAAGCGCCTCGACGGTATAGCCGCCCACACCGCCGATGCCGAAGACGGCCACACGGGAATGCGCCAGCTTTTCCATGGCATCTTCGCCGAGTAAAAGCCGGGTTCTGGAAAATTGGTTTAACATAGTCGGGTCCTTTATCAATTGAAAATCTTTTTACCGTTTTGTGTGCGTTTAGTATATCCGAAACGCAAAAGAAAAGCAACTGAAATCAGTTGCAAATAATGTAAATATTTCTGAATGCAGGCTTACTCATGCCGACCTTAACTTCGTACCTGATTCTTTTCAAAAATTCTGCATGAGAACAAAGAAAGAGGGCAGAAAAAAATCTCTGCCCTCAGACCGCTGACAAACCCGTCAGTGGTCTGACGAACCGTGTTCATAACGGTTCGTTTTTTATTTTAGGTATCTTACTGTCACTGCATTAACCACAGCACAGCCAAAACAAAAAAGACAGCTGCGATCTGCAAAAGTGCACCGCCATAAGCGGCCGAAGCGGCACGTTTTGCCTGGAACGAATTGCTGCTCAAGCGGGAAAGTGCCCAGATAAACCCGAAGATCGGCACAAAAAAGCACAACAGCCGAAAACCAAAGGACAATTCATCCACCGAAATGCTGTACGTTTCGGACACGCTGCCGGCGATCGGCTCACCGCACACCGGACAGCGGTCGGCTTTTTCCGGCAGGGTACAGCCGCATTGATAGCAATATTTCATAGTTTCCATCCTTCTGCTTCATATTTGCACCTGTATAAGTGCATAAATGATATGCCGTAAATCTATAATAATGTCAAGACCATACACCGAATAAAAGAAGATGGGAAGGACTTTATTATGGATACGGAGTATGAGAAACGCTTAGGAAAGCATATTCGTTTTTTGCGGAAAAAGAAAAAACTGACACAAGAACTGCTCGCGGCTCGGTTTCAGGTGGCCGGCTGCGATATCACGCGCAGCACGATCGCCAAAATCGAGGTCGGCCAGCGTCACATCTATGCCGACGAAATTGTTCTTCTGTGCAGTATTCTAAACGTAAACTATGAAGATTTCTTTATCTGAATGCAAACAATTCGTTCAAAGCAGACTTTTGAAAAAGAATCGGAAAAAATCGAAAAAAAGCCTTGACAAACCGGAAAAAGTGTGGTAGAATAGCAAAGACAAAGAAGCAGAGCAATTCTCACCCACCGTTTCCGACGGAAGGTCAATAGAAAGACAGGACGGATTCGTCCGGTCATTTTTTGCGATTTTACGGTCGTTTGGGTTGCTTTGCGAAGGATTTTTCCTTCGCTTTTTGTTTGCAGGTGCATATTTTTTTGGAGGTGTTATCTATAAGCGCGAAAGAGGTTATGATCAACGATCAGATCCGTGCAAAAGAAGTAAGAGTGATCGACAGCGACGGTTCGCAGCTCGGCATTCTTCCGCTCGCCGAGGCCTTAAAGCTTGCCTATGGCAAGGATTTGGATCTTGTGGAAATTTCGCCCAATTCCGCTCCGCCCGTTTGCCGCGTAATGGACTACGGAAAATTCCGCTTCGAACGTGACAAGAAGGAAAAGGAAGCGAAAAAGAAACAGCAGACGATCGATATCAAGGAAATTCAGCTTTCCTGTCGCATCGATACGCATGATTTCGAAACCAAGCTCAAGCACGCACGCCGTTTTCTTGACGACGGAAACAAAGTCAAGGTCTGCGTGAAGTTCAAGGGTCGCGAAATGAGTCATACCAGTATCGGTCATGATATTATCGTTAAGTTCGGCGAGGCTTTGTCGGACATCGGCGTCATCGAAAAAATGCCGGTTCTCGACGGCAGACAGATGATCATGTTCGTCAATTCCAAAAAGAATACGCCTCAGAACGCCACTTCCAAGAAAAAAGAAAAAGCGCAAAATCCCGAAAACGCGGCTGAAAAGAAACCGGCAACCGATACGGAAGCCAAGTAAAAGCCGCGCATAAAAGCGCATACGGAGACTCTTTGCGTGTTTCCGCAAAAGTTCGAATCGAAAGGAATGTTTACATTGGCAAAGCAAAAGTCACACAAGGCTACCGCAAAGCGTTTCAGCATTACAAAGGGCGGTAAAGTAAAGTACAATCAGTCCAACAGACGTCACAAGCTCGGTCTTAAGACGCCGAAGAGAAAGAGACAGCTTCGCGGCGGTGCAATTTTGAGCGAATCCTTCGCACCCACCATCAAGAAGCTCATCCCTTACGCATAAGGCAAACGTTAAAAAGAATAACCGAAAGGATTGTGACATAAATGGCAAGAGTAAAAGGCGCTCTCATGACAAGAAAGAGACGCAATAAGGTATTAAAAGCAGCAAAGGGCTATTGGGGCTCTAAGAGCAAGCACTTCAAGATGGCCAAGCAGGCCGTTATGAAGAGCGGCAACTACGCATTCACCGGCAGAAAGCTCAAGAAGAGAGATTTCAGAAGACTTTGGATCACCCGTATCTCGGCTGAGGCTAAGGTCAACGGCATCAACTATTCGCAGTTCATGAACGGCTTGAAGAAGGCCGGCGTGACCTTAAACCGCAAGATGCTCTCCGAAATCGCTGTTGCCGATAAGGCCGCTTTCGCTTCCCTCGTGGCTCAGGCTAAGGCTGCTCTCTAACCGCTCGAATCAATACGATTTTACCCGGATGTTTCAAAAACATTCGGGTATTTTTTTGCGCGAAGCCTTGCATATTGCGCTCTTTTGTGGTAAAATAATATGTAATTTTATGTTTTCACTCAAAAGGAGCCGCTTATGCCTGAAAATACTCCGGAAATCAAGGCGGAACGCGTGACCGAGACGCTGACTGTTTATCAGCAGAAAGGCGTTTTTTCATTCGGCACGGACGCAATGCTGCTTGCCGACTATGTCAGCGGACAACCCTCCACGGCAAACGCCAAAAAGCTGTGCGATCTTTGTTCCGGCACGGGCATTCTGTCGCTGGTGCTGTGCGACCGCTTTCCGAATCTTGCAGCCGACGCGGTGGAAATAAATCCGGACGCGGCTCTGCTTTCAAAAAAAAGTGCGGCGGAAAGCGGCCTTGCCGCTCGTTTCACGGCACACACCGCCGATATCAAGCAAATCCGCACGCTTTTTACAAGCGAAGCCTTCGATTTTGTGATCTGCAATCCGCCGTATATGCGTGCCGACAGCGGCAAGCACTGCGACCATCCGATGATCAATCTTGCCCGGCATGAGATTGCCTGCTCGGTGTATGACGCGTTTGCGGCGGCGTTTTATTTGCTCCGCACCGGCGGACTTGCCTACTTTGTCTACCGCACCGACCGGCTTTCCTCGCTCATGGATGCGGCAAGGAAAAACCGGTTCGAAATCAAGGATATGCGTTTTTTTGCACTGCGGCAGCAGTCGGATGCGATGGATCTTGTGGTGTGCAAAGCGAAAAAAGAGGCAGCCGAGGGCATGAACGTGCGCTTTGCAAGGCTCGGCAAATAACAGATTTGCTGGGCAATCAGATTTTTTTCGAAAGGTTGGAAAAAACGTGATACAAGTCGATTCCAAAATGGGCGCGTATTACCGCCGCGCTGCGTCGGTCTTAAAACTGATCCGCTTTGCCGTTCTTCTCGGCTTTGTGGTGTTTGCCGTGTTCTGCATCGGCTTCTTTAAGGACAATATCACGGTGGACAACCTGCGCTATTTACTCAAATATTTGGATCTTTCGGCTGCCGACAACACGCCGTCCGATGCGGAGATCACGCTCGACAACAGCGGCGGCACGGCATTTGCGCTTGTCGGAAACGACCTTGCCGTTCTTGATAAAAACGGCATCAGCTTATACGATTTTGCCGGCAACAAGCTCTATCGCTACGATATGCCGCTTGCAAGTCCCGCCATGGTTGCCGGCGGACGCAATCTGCTCGTTTATGACACCGACGGCAAAACACTTGCCATGTTTGACGCAGTTTCCAAGGTGCTTGAAAAAAGCTTTGAATACGATGTCAAGGCGGCGTGTCTCAACAATCTCGGCTGTTTTGCCGTCATTACCGCCGAAAAGACTTATCGGTCGGGCGTGGTGGTATTCGGCAGCGACGGAAAGGAATTATTCCGTTGGATGAGTCCGGACAAGTATCTCACGGGTGTTGCGCTCAACGCAAACGCCACTGTGGTCACCTGCACGGCGCTCACCAACAAGGACGGTGCGTTCTGCACGGAGCTTGTCTCCTATCGCACCGCTACCGGTGAAAAGATCGCCTCGCGGACACTTGAGGATACGCTTGCGCTTTCAATCGGCTATGCCGCGAACGACGCCTATGTATACGTGCTTTCCGATAACGCGTTTTTGAGCTTCGACCGCGAATTGAACGACATCGGCCGCGCATCGTACAATCCCGAAAACGCCCGCTTTTTCCGCACGTTTGACGAGTTGTTTTTGATTGCCGAAAGCAACAACCTTTCCGGCAGCTCCATGACGGTGCGTGCCTATGGCTACGACGCGTCGCCGTTATTCGAATGCAGCCGCGAGGAGACTGTCCTTGACGCCTGCTACTGTGACCGCACGCTGTATCTTCTCGAACGCGACCGGCTTTCGGTATACGACTACGGAACGGAGGAGCCGATTCTGACGCCGCTTGTTTCGGTGCCGCTCGATATGCAATACCGTGCCGTGCGTGCCGATGCTTATGGACGGTATGTTCTTATCGGCGCAAAAAAAGCGAAACGGAATTCGCTTGCCTCGCTGCTTTCCGACATAACGGAGCAAACCGCTCCGCCGACGGCTTCGGCAGACGCAGCACAAAATTCAGTTCATGCAAAGGACGTGACTCCGTGAGAATACTCGCTGTCGGCGACGTGGTCGGCGAAAACGGAACAGAATACATTCGCCGCCGTTTATGGTCGATCCGCAAAGAAAACCGCATTGATTTCACCGTGCTCAACGGCGAAAACGCCGCCAAGGGCAACGGTCTTGACATAGATACCGCCGAAGTGTTGTTAGCGTCGGGTGCCGACGTCATCACCTCCGGCAACCACATTTGGAAAAAGCATGCCATGAAGCACATCATCGACGATCTGCCGTATGTGCTGCGCCCTGCCAATTATCCGCGCGTGTGTCCGGGTGCGGGACATGTGATCTACGAAGTAAACGGCGTTCGGATACTTGTGGCAAACCTCTTAGGCAACGTCTATATGCCGGACACGTTTGAAAGCCCGTTTTTGACGGCTGACCGCATTTTGGCGCAAAACGAAGGCTCCTACGATGCCGCCGTTTTCGATATTCATGCCGAAGCGACCTCCGAAAAAGCCGCGCTTGCCAAATATTTGGACGGCCGCGCAAGTGTGGTATTCGGCACGCACACGCACGTGCAAACCAACGATGCCTGCGTGCTGCAAGCCGGAACCGGCTTTGTGACGGATGTCGGCATGGTGGGCGCGAACGATTCGATTTTGGGCGTGAAAAACGAATGCATTCTCGAAAAATTCTTAACGCAGATGCCGGTGCGGTTTGACGAAGCGGCCGGAGAAACGCTGTTTTGCGGTGCGGTGTTTGAACTCGACGACACGAATTTCACCTGCATGGGCGCATCGCTCCTGCGCTTTGTCGGATAATCTCCTGCACCGCTTTTTTTTGCAGTGCATAAGATAAAGACAAAGACTCTTTACTTTCCCGAAAGGACAGACAACTTGTCTGAAGCTTCTCTATGCGTAAATTAACCTATAAGCACACCGTAATTGCCTGCTATCTCACCTATATCACCAGTGCCGTTTCCAACAATCTTGTGCCGCTTCTTTTTGTCACCTTCAACAAGCAGTTCGGGCTGACGCTCGACAAGCTTGCCTTTATTATCACCATGAATTTCGGCATCCAGATTTTTGTAGATCTTGCCGGCGCAAAATTTGCCGACCGCATCGGCTACAAAAAGCTTGTCATGACGGCACAGCTGTTTGACGCGGTCGGTCTTGCCGCCCTCGGCATTCTGCCGAAGCTTTTGCCGAACCCGTATGCCGGGATCATTCTCGCTGCGGTCTTTTATGCCATCGGCAGCGGTCTTACCGAGGTCGTTATCAGCCCGATCGTGGAAGCCATTCCCAACGACGGCAGTGTAAAAGCCTCCGCTATGAGCTTTCTTCACTCGTTCTATTGCTGGGGACACGTGCTGATGGTGGTAGCGACCACACTGTTCTTCAAAATATTCGGTGTCGGCAATTGGAGTGTCATCTGCTGCCTGTGGGCAATTCTGCCGCTTGTCAATTTTGTATTCTGCATTTTTGTGCCGATCGCCCAGCTAAACGACAACGATCAAGACGAGCCGCTGCCGCTCGGCAAGCTGTTCACCGTCAGAATTTTATGGGTCTTCATGCTTCTCATGCTCTGTGCGGGTGCGGCGGAGCAGTCTATGAGCCAATGGGCAAGCTTCTTTGCCGAAACAGAGCTTGGTGTGAGCAAACAGGCGGCAGACCTTCTCGGGCCGTGTATGTTCGCCGCAGCCATGGGAACGGCACGAGTGCTGTTTGCGGCACTTAAAAAGCTCGATATCCGCGCGGGGCTTTTGATAAGCTCGGTGCTTTGCATCATCAGCTATCTGGTCGCTGCCTTTGCACCCTCGTTTCTCGCGCTTGCCGGATGCACGTTATGCGGTTTTTCGGTCGGCATTCTGTGGCCGGGCGTGCTCAGCCTTTCGGCAAAGACCTATAAAGCCGGCGGAACAGCCATGTTCGCGATTCTCGCCTTGTTCGGCGATGTCGGCTGCTTTGTCGGACCGGAGGCGGTGGCGCGGTTTTCCACGGCACTTGCCGGAACAAACGAACCGAGCGTGAAAGCCGGTCTGATGCTTGCCATTGTGTTCCCGTTATGCATTCTTCTGTGTACGTTTGCACTGCTTGCTGCCGGGCGAAAAGAGGAAAATCAATGAAATCGGAGAAAAAGCGGCTTTGGGCATTTCTTTTTGCCGCGTATGTGCTCGTCATGCTGTGGCTGTTATTCGGACAGCGCGCCTGCATCGTTTTCCCGTCGGCCGGGGTGTATTACGGGGAATATTTTCTGCGTTTGCGGCAGACCTGCAATCTTATGCCGTTTAAGACGGTGGTTTCTTTTGCGCGGCTCTTAACAGACAGCCGTTCGGCGTATCTTGTGCGGCACGCATTTGTCAATTTAGCCGGAAACATCGTGCTTTTTGTGCCGCTCGGGCTTTTTTTGCCGTATTTCTTTCCGAAGCTGCGCCGCTTTGGCCGATTTGTCGGCACGACGGCGGCCATCATCGCGGCGGTCGAGCTTTTGCAATGGCTCACGCTCTTGGGCAGTGCGGATATCGATGATTTGATTTTGAACGTACTCGGCGCATCGGCAGGCTTTGCCATCGTAAGGCTGTGGGCACGCAAAAAATAAGATCGTGAAAAATAAGATCGTGAAAAATAAGACAGCAGGCGTTTTTTACTCCTGCTGTTTTATCTTAATGGAATCTTAATTGCTTGTTTTTGTAAAAAACGGGATTTTTGCCGGAAAAGTATGGTATACTAAGAAAAAAGAGGAACACGTACGGAGGTCTTGCCTTTATGGAACTGTATCACAACGTTTTTTCGCTTGCTTCACATCATGACAGCCTAAATCTTTCGGTGCTGTCCGTCGTTCCCGAAAAGCCAAAAGCCGTCGTACAGCTTGCACACGGGATGTGTGAACACAAAGAGCGCTATCTGCCGTTTATGCGCTTTTTAGCCGAGCACGGCTATGCCGCCTTCTTAAACGACCACCGCGGCCACGGCGAAAGCGTACTCGACAAAGCCGACCTCGGCTATTTTTACGATGGCGGTGCGCGTGCGCTCATCGACGATATGCACCTTGTGACCGCGCACATCAAAAGCAGCTATCCGTCGCTGCCGATCGCTCTTTTCGGTCACAGCATGGGCTCTCTAGCCGTGCGCTGCTACACCAAACGCTATGACAAGGATATCCGCGCTTTGCTTGTATGCGGTTCTCCCAGCGCCAATGCCTTTGTCGGCGTGATGAAGAAAGTGGATGATTTACTCATTCAAGCCAAAGGAGAGCGTGCCCGCAGTCCGGTCATCGACGCCGTGTTTTCGGGTGCTTTCCAGGCACGCTTTCGCTCCGAGGGCATCGAAAACGCCTGGCTTTCCGCCAACCGTGCCAATGTCGAGGCCTACAACGCCGATCCGCTATGCCACTTCACCTTCACGTTAAACGGCTACAAGGCACTGCTCGATCTGTTAACGGATGCTTACAGCGACAGCGGCTGGAAGTTGGAAAATCCGCAGCTGCCGATTCGGTTTCTTTCGGGTGTGAACGACCCCTGCATGGTCAATCGCGCGTCGTTCGGCAGAGCAGTTGACCATATGCGAAGGGTCGGTTATCCAAACGTTTCCTCGCGGCTGTTTGATGGTATGCGGCACGAGATCTTAAACGAGACCGAAAAAGAGAGCGTGTATGCCGATGTTTTGGATTTTCTGAACAATACTCTTTGAAGTGTCATATAAAAGCCGCCGGAACTCGGGAAAACCCGAATTCCGGCGGCGCTTTTTTATGGCTTGAAGTGCTTATTCTTTGGGCGTTTCAGTCACGACAACATTGTCGAGAAGGAACCCGACGCCGAGGTTATTCACCGGGTCGGTATAGAACGACAAGACGTCCTCGCCTCTGCTGCGGCTCTTGTCGCTGACGGTGAAGTCAAATGCAAAGTGCGTCCAACCGTCGCCATAGGTGGTGACAATACGCGAAACGACGTGGTCTTTCGAGCCGGCCGGATCGGTGTACTGCGCGTTGCAGAGAACCGTTACCTTGAAATCATCGGCAAGATTCTTGTCTGCACCGAGCGTATACGCGCGTACATCGCATTCCACGTGATACGTTGCGCCGGATTTGAAGCGAACGCTTTGCGTGCCGTAAACCCATTCCTTGTTAGCCGGATCTTTCGGCAAGAAATAGTAGCAGTGATTGTCCTTATTAAGCGGATCTTCTATGATACCGCTTTCGCCCCAAGCCTTAAAGGCTACGTTGGAGGTGTTTTCCGCATCGCCGTTCTGAAGCGTGAAGGGTGCTTTATCCGGGTCAACGTAAACATAATCCGGATCTTCCACAAAGCGCAGGTAGTCCACATCCATGGTGCCGCCGGCGTTGAACGGGTCAAAGCGGAGCTGGGTGATGGTGTCCTTCCACAGCGGCTGCATTGCAGTGTTATAGGAGAATTCCATCCATTCACCGTTTGAGGAAGCCGACGGGAGGTCGATCTTCAAGGTTTTGGATTCGCTCCAGGTGGAGTCTTTATCCGTAATGAAGTAGAGAGTGAGCTGCTGCTTATTGTCCGAATAGTGTTCGTAGCGAACGCGGTATTCGAGTGTTTTATACTTGGCGGCAGGCATGGAGACCTTGGCGGAGTGCATCATCGGGTCTGCGTGCTTTTCCTGCGACACGGTCGCAAGCGACAGATAGCCTTCCGAAACAAGCATGGTCATCGAGCTGGACGACCAGCCTTCCGCGTCGCCTGCCATGTTGAATTCGTAGTCGCCGACCTTGCGGTTCGCAACTTCCTTGTAGTATTCCTTTTGGTCTGTGTCAACCGAAACAACACCATCCACAATCGAATAGGTGAAGCCGATATCTTCGCACAGCTTCTTAATCGGAAGAAGCGGCAGTCCGTCGAATTTTTCGAGCTTGTAGCCGAGCGACTTCTTTTCGCCGTCCAGCGTGTAGGAATCGCTGCCGACCGTGTAAACAACGGTGTGCTTGGTGAAGTTGAGAGTCAAAACACCGGTCGCCTTATCCCAAACATAGTAGGTGTTGAGGCGGAAGTCCATGCCGACCGACGGGTCAAACGGAACGAGAACATCGCCGTTTTCAGCCGTCTGATACGGAAGCTTCATTTCAAAGGTAAGACCGTTGATGGTCATATCCTTGGAGGCTTTTTCGGGAGCAGCCATAAATTCGACCGATTTGATGGTCATTTCAACGTCGGCAACCGAGCACGGGTCGAAACGCAAGCCGATGAGATCGCCTGTCCAGTTGGGGCAGTCGCTCATGACAAACAGATATTGCTTCATATCGTCGCTGTCGGTCGTAAGGGTACGGGCTTGTGCCTCCGTCCACTTCGAACCGGCTTCGGTGGTAAAGAAGAGCTGCATATTGTGGCCCTTCGGAATCTTGGCAGTCACACGGACAGCCGAAACCTTGCTAAGATCGACCTTAAAGCCGATGTCGTTAATCTGAAGAATCGGGTCAGTACCGGATGACGTACCGGTAACGCCGTTTTCATCCTTGGTGTAGCCTTCCTTGAACGACCAAACGTTGAGCTCTTTGTCGGCAACCTTGCCGTATTCGATGGAGGAAACGACCTCCAAGGCGCTTTCGTCTACCTTTTCGGTGTAGTAGCCTTCCTTACGGAGCAGTCGGCGGTATTGCGGATACAGGCGGTTGATGCGTGTAAGCTGCGCTTCGGTCGGAACGGTATTGACGGAGGCGTCCGCCTTTTCGTCGGTATAGGCTTCGCGAAGCACATCAAGATACTGGAAGCCCTTTTCGTCGGTGGTCGGCATGATGTAGGTGCCTTCACCGTATTCGTTCCAGGTCGAGAGCATCATGAAGTTTTCCTGCCACTTTTCCTTCGGATAGTTCGGGAAGTATTCGTCCTTGACCCACTTTTGAGCGGCGGCAAAGTCTTCCTTGCTCATCATCGGGTAGCGTTCGCCGTGCCACGGAACACTGTTGAAGCCGACCGAAATGGTCGGAACGGTGTAAACCGAACCCTGCTTGGCACTGCCGAGGATCGAGTTTGTATTGACATTCAGCTGATAGCCGTTGTTGCCCCAGTTGTAGGCATAGCAGCCGTCAAAGCCCATATCGGCTGCCGCTTGAGAGGAAGTACCGCAGACAAGATAGATCATGCCGTCAAAGCCGATCTTCTTGACTTCTTCTTCGAGGTAATCGAAGCATTCTTTCACTTTAGCGTTGCCGCCGCCCAAGCGTTCGGCGATCTTGCCGGCACCGAACACACAGAGCACCGGCTTGTTGTCGATGACGATGTGGCGCGGATCTTTGAAGAAGTTTTCGATGAAGTAGGGAACATAGTCGTTCTTCCAGGCTTCAAAGCTGCCCGGCGAAGAAGCGTTTGCCGTTTCCCAAATGACGCAGAACTTGGACATATCGGAATATTCTGCATTCATAAAGCCGTCGTAGAGGTGGTTGCGGCCGAGGTTCTGCGGACCGCTTGTGGAGTTAAAGTAGACGCAGTAAGCACCGAAATCGATACCGTGTTCCACAAGGTATTTGATTTCCCAGTCAGCCGTTTCGGGATTCTGCTCGTCGTAATAACCGAGAACCGGATGCGGATCGTCAAACGGCGAAATGCAGCTCCAGCCGAAGTGACCGCCGTTGGTCCACAGCGAGCAGACGTTCATACCGACCGTGTATTTTTCCTCACCCTTCGGAACGGTGGGCTTTGGAACATAGTCTTCGCGTTCCCATTTGCGGAATACGCAGAAGTTGTTTAAAGTCGGAACGGTTTCGGAAGCGTTGGAAATGAAAAGGTTGTCTGCCGAGGTGGCTGCTTCGGCAAACGGAACTTCGCCGACGTTTCTTCCGTTGATTTTAATGACTGCTTTCTGCGAATCGGTATCGGCTTCTACACGAAGGCGATAGTACAGGTTTGCGTAATAGTTTTCATAGACCTTTTCGCCGTTTGCATAGAAGTTCTTGTCGTCGGTGGTGAAGGTCACAAGATTCTTTGCGCCGCTGCGAAGCGAATAGGTGATGCTTTCGGCTTTCGGCAGCAAGAAATACATTTCGGCAATAACTTTGCCGCTGATCGGGTTAAACGAACGGACAGCCGAAACATCCTTTTCTAACTTGTCAGTGACCGAACCGTCGGATTTGACCCAACCCTTTTTCGTATCTAAATTCTCTCTTACAGCATAGTTGACATCAATGTAAGTCGGGCTTAAGGCAACCGTTGCGGTGCTCTTTTCGGTGGTGGCAAAGCGGAAGTTTAAGATGTTGGTCTTGTCACCGCTTGTCAAAAGCGGATGCGTGCCGCAGAGCGTTTCGTTAATGTAAGTGGTCGAACGGTTGTTGTCGAGATCGACATAAATAAGGAATCTGAAATTGCGGTCGGTTTCGGAGATCTCGTAAATTGCGGTATACGTGCCGTCAGCGTTCAGAATTTTCCAAACACCGTCAACGATTTCAATGCGGTAAACCGATTCATCGGCATCGTTGCGGTATTCAAGGTAAACGCCGTCGCCGCCGGTAGCCGAAAGCATCGTGGAAAGACGAAGCACACCGGTGGTCGTTTTGTTGATCTCACGGATCATGGCTGTGCCGGCTTCGGTGGAGATATCCACAAGCGAGCCGTAGGTGGAAGTCAGCAAGCTTCTCGGCGAGCCGCCGCGGTTGTCAAGCACCCAGCCGGAGTTGATACCCTCTTTGCTGCCGTTGAAGGTAGCGGTGGTCACGAGCAGATACGCATCGTCGTCGGAAATCTTGTCGAGCGTCTTTTTTAATCTGTTTTCCGGCAACGCTACACGGTTGATGATGGCAGCCGATTCCGCGCGTGTGATATTGTCCTCCGGACGGAAGTTGCCGTAGGAATCGCTTCCCATGACAACACCGGCCTTGTACAGCGTCAGAAGCTCTTTTTCGTAGGTCTGCTTGGCGGAAACGTCCGGAATGGCGTCTACACTGTTTTGTGCGGTGAAGTACCCTGCCGGCATGGCCTTTTCGAAAATGACAGCCACTTCATAGCGTTTTGCCGGGCGGTCGAAATTGTCGAACTGACCGTCGGCCACAAAGCCCTTGGACACGGCGTAGTTGACATACGGCGTGTACCATTCGCCGCCGGTGGACGTGTCGATGGTCTCGCCGGCATTGATCGCTGCCGCGCGGCTCGCCATAGTGATGGCTTCGGCTACGGTGACGTCGCCGTCGGGTGCAAAAAGACCGCCGCCCGTGCCGTTCATGAGACCGAGCTCAAAGGCACTTGCAACTTCGGTCGCGTACCATTCGGTTGCCGGCACGTCGGTAAACTGCCCTTCGGTGTAGGTGCCGGTTTTAGCAAACGCGGCCGACGCCGATACGGCAAGAGCACCGGCGAGGATCGCACCGATAATGGCTCTTTTGGATAGAAACATACGTTTATCCTCCTTTTTCTGAGTGGGTTTTTGATAATATCATTATACACAAAAATCGGCCGTTCGTCAAGGGACTTTTCAGCAATATGACAGGTTTTCTTTGTATTATTTTTGCTGTTATTTGTCTTATTTTGCTGTTTTTCGAAATCTGCGGATTCCGGACGGTTTCCGACGTTCCGGCGGCAGCCGGAAAAGGCCAAGCTGAAATGCATAAAATTTGTGCATAGTTGCATAAATTCTCTGACGAATCCGTCATTTTTGCAAAATCACTGCATAAATGCAAAAATACTCTGTATATTTTGCTAAAAATTGCAAAAAAGCCTTGACAAATCCCAAAAAGCGTATATAATAGTACGTGCAATTCAAAATGATAAAAAAAGAGGTAGAAAACAATGAAAAAAGTACTTGCAGTTCTTTTGGCTGTTATGATGGTATTTGCTATTGCAGCCTGCACAAAGAAGGACACCGTAACGGATGACAAAACACCGGAAAATGACGTTCAGACTCCGGTCGGCGAAACCGGCGGCGAAAACACCGATGACGAGCAGACTCCGGCAGACAAAACGACCGACAACGACACGCTCGTGATGGCTACCAACGCTTACTTCAAGCCGTATGAATATTACGAAGGCGACAAGATCGTCGGCATCGATGCTGAAATCGCCGAAGCAATCGCTGAAAAGCTCGGCAAGACCTTGAAGATCGAAGATATGCAGTTCGATTCCATTCTGACCGCTGTTCAAGAAGGCTCTGTCGATTTCGGTATGGCCGGCATGACGGTTACCGAAGAAAGACTCGAAAGCGTTAACTTCACCTCCAGCTATGCAACCGGTATTCAGTCGGTTATCGTTAAAGAAGATTCTCCCATCACCTCGGTTGACGACCTCTTCGCAGACGGTGCAACCTACAAGGCAGGCGTTCAGCTCGGCACGACCGGCGACAGCTACTGCACCGGCGACCTCGGCAAAGACCGCGTTAATCAGTTCTCCAACGCAAACGAAGCCGTTCTTGCCCTTATCGGCGGCTCGGTTGACTGCGTCGTTATCGACAACGAACCGGCAAAGGCACTTGTTGCTGCCAACGAAGGCTTGAAGATTCTCGACACCTCCTATGCGGACGAAGATTACGCAATCTGCGTTGCCAAGGAAAACACCAAACTTCTTGACGAACTCAACAAAGCAATCGATGAACTGACCGCTGACGGCACCATCGATGCCATCGTTGCCAAGTACATCAAGTAATTCGGATTTTTCAAACATCGGAATAACGCGTAAATGGGAATGGCGACATTCCCATTTATGATATATGGAGAAAAACATGGTCAAAAACAAGAAAAAACGCACACTCATCGGCGTTCTTATCGTGGTTGTGCTGATCGCGGCCTTTATCGGCGGCACGCTCATCGCGCAGAAGATCGCCGGAAGTGTTTCGCGCGAGCTTTCGGCAGAGGAAGCACAGCAGATCGTGGATACCACACTTGCGTCGCTGCCGAAATCGGTGTCAACGGGTGCTGTGTACGTAGCCGAAAACACCAAAGTGACGGTTGACAGCGTGTCCTACGGCTCGGAAAAGGACGTAATTTTGGACTGCACCTACCAAACCAAGGATGTGCTTTCCACCGTGCAGAACGGGATATCCTCCTACATTGCCGACGCGTATGGGCTGTATGTGAAAAATGAAGGCACCGGCACCAAAACCAACGCCACCAAGGTCAAGCTTTTGGTGGCAAAGGCCTTTGAACAGGATTTGAACGCGTCCGAAACGCTTTCCGGGCAAATCGAGTTACGCATTTATGAAGTGAAAACCGGCGATTTTTCGCTGTACCTTTCGGATGAAACGGTCAACACGCTGTTCGGCGGTCTGCTCGATGCAAAGAAAATCATCGACAGCACCGACACAGTCACCTTCAACGGCGAAGAGATTTCGATTGCCAACAAAAACACGCTTCGCACCGGTATCAAGGATTGTATCGCGTTAAACAACTATGACAGCAAAAAGCCGGATACCGCCATCGGCGTTATCAAGGCGTGGAACACCTTCAAGTATGACTTCAACCGCAACTTTATCGTCAATAACCAATGGAAATACCTTACGGACGGTCTTTTAACGACGCTCGGTCTTACGCTGTTCTCTTTACTCATCGGTATTTTTATCGGTTTTGTAGTGGCCATTATCCGCGTGACCCATGAAAAGACCGGAAAAATCGGCGTGCTGTCGGCCATTTGTCAGGTCTATGTCACGGTGGTTCGCGGTGTTCCGCTCATGGTACAACTTTTGATTATGTATTTTGTTGTGCTGTTGCCGCTTGGCGTCGGCAAATTCCCGGCGGCAGTATTGTGCTTCGGCATCAACTCGGGCGCGTATGTTTCGGAAATCGTGCGCGGCGGCATCATGTCGATCGACAACGGTCAGACCGAAGCCGGTCGAAGCCTTGGCTTCAACTACTTAAAAACCATGTATTACATCGTTGTGCCGCAGGCGTTCAAGGCAGTTCTTCCAGCACTTGCCAACGAATTCATCGCACTGTTAAAAGAAACGTCAATTGCGTTCTATATCGGCGTGGCTGACTTAACGCTCGGCGGTCTCAAGATCCGTTCGATCACGTACAGCAACTTTATGCCTCTTGTGGCGGCGGCCATTATCTACTTAGTCGTGGTACTCATTTTGTCCAAATTGGTATCGATTCTCGAAAGGAGGTTAAGAAAAGGTGATAACCGTTAAAGATCTATACAAGGATTTCGGTGAAAACAGCGAGATCAAGGTGTTAAAGGGTGTAAACGAACACATCGAAAAGGGCGAAAAAGTGGTTATCATCGGGCCGTCGGGCAGCGGGAAATCCACGTTCCTTCGGTGTCTTAACCGCTTGGAGGAGCCGACGTCGGGTGAAATTTATTTTGAGGACCAGCTCATCACCTCTCCCAAATGCAACATCGATAAGCTGCGTATGAAAATGGGCATGGTGTTCCAGCATTTCAACCTGTTTCCGCATTTGTCCATTATGGATAACATCACGCTTGCGCCTATCAAGCTTTTGAAGAAGAACAAGGAGGAGGCGCACGAAAACGCCATGAAGTTATTGGCGCGCGTCGGACTTCCCGATAAGGCAGACGCCTTTCCGGGACAGCTTTCGGGCGGACAGAAGCAGAGAATTGCCATAGCACGCAGTCTTGCGATGAACCCGGACGTGATGCTGTTTGATGAGCCAACCTCGGCGCTCGACCCGGAAATGGTCGGCGAAGTACTCGACCTCATGAAAGAGCTTGCGGAGGACGGCATGACCATGGTCGTCGTCACGCATGAAATGGGCTTTGCCAAAGAGGTTGCCAACCGGGTGCTGTTTATGGATGAGGGAATCATCTTGGAGCAAGGCTCGCCGACGGAAATTTTCACCTCTCCCAAGAGTCCGCGTCTCAAGGACTTCTTGTCAAAGGTTTTATAAAAAATCGCATACAAAAATCGCGTCCGAAAAGACGCGATTTTTGCTTTTTTGCCAAACAAAAGCCGCAGAACATTGGGGCACCCTCCGTAAGGAAGGGACTCCAATGATTTGTATTTAGCTTTTTTCGCGGATCGTGGTGTCATGATCCGATGCTTGCTATCCCTGTGGACACGACGGCAAATGCTTCGTATTATTTATTTATAATAACTCCTTTGTACCAA